>JBBITE010000026.1:0-38014 GCA_037440905.1 Anaerolineae bacterium
TACACAGCCTCGCAAACGGGATGTTCGGGCGGCACCGTTTGTTCCATTTCTCCGCCTGAGACGGCCAGCCTGGCAAACGGCAATTACAAGTGGCGCATTCTGGATTACGGTCCTTACGGTTACGGGGTATGGACACCCTACATGAACTTCTCTTTGATGCAGTAGGATGCGAATTTCAAACCTCAGGTTCTGCGGACAGGAAACTGTCCGCAGAACGATTAAACCGCTTCCTCTTGCACATTTCTGGCGCTGGCAGTTTTTTGAGATGACGGGGATGGGCTTTTTTTCTCGTCTGCAGGCTGCGCAATATGACAAAAAACACTTGAATAATGTGCCTAAATCATTAGGATATACTATAGTAATTGGCTGACATCGTCTGGATGCCTCGGCGTAACAGTTATGGGCATGGCGCGTCGTGTAATACCAACGGAAATTGTCGCTGCCTGACGCTGGATCATGTTGATAGGCGTTGAATTTTTGTAAGCACCGCCAAGAACGGAGAAGAGCATTATTTGGTCTAAGGAGGTTGAGTTGAAATGAAACCGCCGCTGGTTTTCCGCGTTCTTTCCTTTGTTCTAATTCTGGCAGTTTTATTAGGCATTGCTGGAAGGCCTTCCCAAGTCGTACATGCTGCAGGAACAGTCAGCCTGGCGTCTGGCTCGGTTTACACGGAAGATTTCAACACCCTTGCGAGTAGCGGCACTTCGGATGTTGTGCCTAATGGCTGGGACTTTATCGAATCTGGCACAAACGCTGATACCACCTATCGTGCCGGCAGCGGTTCGGATAATACAGGGGATACCTATAGTTTTGGGATAAATGGCAATAGCGAGCGTGCCTTTGGGCAGTTGCGTTCCAGCGCACTTGTAACAATCCTTGGCGCTAATTTCTCCAATAACACCGGCGGGACAATTCACTCCCTGATCATCAATTACACGGGAGAGCAATGGCGTCTTGGCGCGACGAGCCGCACCGACCGCATGGATTTCCAATACAGTACCGACGCAACCAGCCTGACCACCGGTACCTGGGTGGATGTGGACGCCCTCGACTTTACAGCCCCCGTTACAAGCGGGACAGTTGGCTCGTTGGACGGCAACGCCTCTGCCAATCGCGTGACGATGCGATATACCATCAGCAGCCTAAATATCCCAAACGGTTCCACTTTTTGGATTCGCTGGAACGATTTGGACGCAAGCGGCAGTGATGATGGGCTGGCTGTGGACGATTTTTCTCTCATCCCCAACGCCCTGGTGGATACCACCGCTGCAGAATTCAGCGCTGGAACAGCGGGGGATTGTGTGGTGGATAACACGCTTGGGGATGGGGCGGTACGCCTGAACATCCCCTCCTCTACCTCTTGTGTTTTCACGTCTCGCGTGTTGAACGCCGAAATGCTTGTGGACTGGCTCAACCTGACGGCGACAACAACGCTTCCATCTGGGACCTCGATCAGTTTCGAAGTCAGAAGCGGCAACACCTCCAGCCCCGACGCCTCGTGGACGAACTGGCAAGTCGTCAGTGGGACAATTACCGCCCCTGGCAGTCAATATATTCAGTATCGCGCCACGCTCTCGACGACAGACTCGAATCAGTCTCCGCTGCTGGAAGCGATATTTATCAACTTTGCCGACGGCGCAGTTTCGACTCCGATTTCACCAGAAGGGACGTTAAATTCCTGGAACGGTTCCTTTGCATGGACCGGGGTGGATGGAGCGACGTGGTATTTGTTGGAAGTTTACACAGATGGCGGGGTGCAGTTGTATCGTAAGTGGTACACGGCGGCGCAAACCGGATGCTCCAGCGGTACAAATTGTTCGCTTGCTCCTTCCGACCTGAACCTGCCTAATGGCAATTACCAATGGCGTGTGTTGGATTACGGCGCTTATGGCTACGGGATTTGGGCGCCCTTCAAGACTTTCAGCCTGAATGCCGCTTGTTACACCCTGAATGTCAATGAAAACCCGCCAGGCAGCGGAAGCGTGAACGCACCCCCGCAAACCTGCCTGGGCGGTTACCTCGCCGGTACAGTGGTTCAACTGATGGCGGTACCTGGTAGCGGCTATGTCTTCTCCAATTGGAGCGGTGATGCAGGCGGTTCCAGTAACCCGGTCTCCGTCACGATGGATGCGCATAAGTCTGTCACTGCCAATATGCGCGGCAACACGCCTCTCACCCCCTCCGGCGTCCTGACCAGTTGGGATAACTCTTTCACGTGGACCGGTCTCAGCGATGCAACCTGGTACCTGCTCGAAGTGCAAACCTCCGGCGGGACGCAGGTCTTTCGAAAATGGTACACCTCTTCCCAGACTGGATGCTCCGGTGGTACAGCCTGTTCAGTGACTCCAACCGACCTGAATTTGGGAAACGGTGATTATCAATGGCGTGTGTTGGATTACGGGGCGTATGGGTATGGAATCAATTCGGCGTTCAAGACCTTCACCCTAAGCGCCGCCTGTTACACACTGACCACGAACGTCAGCCCGGCGGGCAGCGGAACGGTGAATGTTCCGGCGCAGAGTTGCCCGGGCGGGTATATTGCCGGGACAGTGGTGCAAGTGACGGCCGTGCCCGGAAGCGGATATGCCTTCTCCAGTTGGAGCGGAGATGCGGGCGGAATGACCAACCCGGTCTCTATTACGATGAACGGCGATAAGACCGTCACCGCCAACATGCGCGGCAATACGCCGCTCTCTCCCTCCGGGACGTTGACAACCTGGAATAACACATATAGCTGGACTGGTTTGAGCGATGCAACCTGGTATTTGCTGGAGGTGCAAACCTCCGGCGGTACACAGGTGCATCGCAAATGGTATACCAGTGCGCAGGCAGGATGCTCCGCTGGGACGGCTTGTTCGGTCACGCCTGCTGAGACGGCATACCTGCCAAACGGCGACTACAAATGGCGGGTCATGGATTATGGCGCCTACGGGTATGGACTCTATTCGGCTTTCAAGACCTTCACATTGAACCTTACGCCCGTTTGCGGGTCTGTTCTGTATGTGGATGCGGATTCGACCGCCTCTTCGCCCGACGGCTGCAGTTGGGGGACCGCTTTTCCCAATTTGCAGGATGCCCTGGTCGCGGCAACCAGCGGTAAACAGATTTGGGTGGCAAACGGAACCTATTATCCTGATCGCGGCGGCGGTCAAACGTTGGGTGATCGAAATGCCAGTTTTGTACTCAAGGAGGGGGTGACAATCTATGGCGGGTTTGCGGGGAACGAAAGCAGCCTTGCCATGCGCAACTCAAACCCCGCCACCAATGGCACCATCCTGAGCGGCGATATTGGAACGCCGAACGTACTATCCGACAATTCCTATCAGGTAGTAAGGGGAAGCAATCTCTCCGCTTCTGCCGTGCTGGATGGATTCACGATCACGCGCGGCAATTCCAACGGCACTTCGGGGCATGGCGGCGGAATCTATCTGACTTCCAGCAGCCCGACCCTTGCCAACCTGATCATTACGAATAACGTTGCCGTTGCGAACGGCGGCGGGATGTATGTCATCTCTACCAACACGCTTCCAGAACCATCCTATAGCAGACCTTCCCTTACGGATGTAACCTTCAGCGGCAATACCGCAGCGCGCGGCGGGGGGTTGTTCACTCAGAACGCAAGCCCGTCATTGACCCGCGTCACCTTCACCGGCAACACTGCCACAAGCGGGGCGGGCGGCGGGATGAACAACCAAACCCTGACTCTTTCCGATGCCCCCAGCCTGCCGTCTCTCACCGATGTCACCTTTAACAACAATACTGCCAATGGCGGCGGCGGAATGTATAACAGTAACGCGAATAGTATTTTGAATCGCGTGACATTCTACGGCAATACTGCCAATCGCCGCGGCGGCGGGATGTTGAACGAAAATGCCAATCCGACGCTCACCAATGTCACATTTTATGGGAACGTCTCGAACGAAAGCGTGGGCAGCGTTCCCTGGGGCGGCGGCGGCATGATGAACGTGACCAGCAGCCCAATCCTGAACAACGTGACCTTCAGCGGCAACAACAGCCTGAACGGTTCCGGGACGGCGGGCGGCGATGCCATCCGCAACGCGACAAACAGCAGCCCGGTCATTCGCAACAGTATTTTCTGGGGCGACCTCGACGATGAAATTACCAGCGACGGGACCGGTTCTACCACCATCTCAGACAGCGTCGTGCAGGGAGGGTTTGCCGGCGGCACGAACATTATCACCACCGACCCCAAATTGGGGGCGCTGGCAAACAACGGCGGCTTCACGCAGACGATGGCTTTGGGCGCGGGCAGTTCCGCCCTGGATGTGGGGAACAATTCCACTTGTTCGACCAGTGATCAGCGGGGTGTGACGCGTCCGCAGGGAGTGGTGTGCGATGCCGGGGCGTACGAATTGGATGTCGTCCTGTTGATCGCCCCATCGGGAACGTTGGGAAGTTGGAACAATACCTTCAGTTGGACGGGACAGAGCGATGCCACCTGGTATCTGCTGGAGGTGTACACGCCGGGCGGCACGCAGGTGTTCCGCAAATGGTACACCAGCGCGCAGACGGGCTGTGCGGGCGGCACAGGCTGTTCGGTCTCCCCGCCCGAGACGGCAGGCTTGAGCGGCAGTTACAAGTGGCGCATCCTGGATTACGGCACTTACGGCTACGGTACCTGGACGCCCTATAAGGACTTTAGCGTACCGTAAAGCACTTTTGAGCGCTTGAAAAAAAACAGACCTTCCGTATTGTGTTTGTCAGGTGAAGAGATACGGAAGATCTGTGGCATGTGCGCAGGTGGTATGTAGAATGGTTGTAAATAGACCTGGGTCCATCTGGTAACAAATGGTTATACTTGCCGTCTTGTATCCGCAGATTTTTGTGAATGTATCGAATTTTTGATACATTTTTGTCACTGGGTGCATGTTCTTTTCACAATTCAATTCCTATTGTGAAAAAAACTGTGACGGAGAGTTGCCATGCCGAACGATTCCCGAAACCCTACAGAATCTTTTGCAATTCTGACTGTGCGGGAGGTGGCAGAGTATTTGCGCCTCAGCCAGGCAAAGGTTTATCGCCTGGCAAGGGAAGGCAGCCTGCCGGTCTTCCGCATTGGCAAGGCATGGCGCTTTCGCAAAGATTTGCTCGATGAGTGGCTGGTAAAACAATCTGCGCTCAACTTAACGCAGGAGTAAAACCGTTTTTTTTACCTGAGCGCGTTTAGGGAGGGGGATTGGACAATCAACGTTGTTGAGCAAGCAGGGACGGGAACGAGCATATATCGGATTCGCATGTTGAGGCATGTCGAAGTGGCGGAGCATGGGAATAGGTCAGAGGCGAGGAAAAATCACGTGGGTTGGGGCTATCGAAAAAAGTTCTACCGACAATATGTCTCGAAGCAGGTGCGGCCTGGGGGAGGGGAGCCGACTGCTGAGGACTATCAACTCTGGGCGCAGGGTGCGGAGCGGCGCTTCGCGGGCTGGCTGCCTGAGGATAAATCTGTCCCGATCCTGGATATGGGCTGCGGGGCGGGGAATTTTTTGTTTGCCTTACAACGCCTCGGTTATTCGGACCTGACCGGCGTGGACCTCAGCCCGGAGCAGGTGGCTGTAGCCATTCGCTGGTGCCCGGGAGCGAAGATTGTAGAGGGGGATGTCTTCGATGTGTTGAAGGCAAACCCTGGGCGCTTTGCCCTGATCAGCGGTTTGGATATCCTCGAGCATTTCCGCAAGGAGGAGGCGTTGACGTTCCTCGAACTGATACACAGAGCGCTTCGGCCGGGCGGGCGGTTGATTCTGCAGACGCCGAACGCCGCCAGTCCCTTTGTCGGAAGTGTGGCGTATTCCGATTTCACGCACGAGTGGTTCTACTCGCCGCGCGGACTGGAACGCCTGCTGGGTATGGCAGGCTTTACCGGCTATGAGTGCCGCGAGAGCGGACCGTTTGCACACGGGTTGAAAAGCTGGCTGCGCACGGCAGCCTGGCGCGCAGTGCGAATCGGATTGAAATTATATGACCTGGTCGAGACGGGCGGCGATAACGGCGGCATATATACGCGCGTCTTTGTGGCAACGGCTGTGAAGGGAAGCGAATAACATGGACCGCTCGACCGGTCTCCGCATTTTGTTCACAGGTCAGCACTGGCCCGGCGCGAACAGCCTGTATATTGCGCGCGCCTTCGAACGCTGCGGCGCGATTGTGCGGTTTTTGAACGAGAGCGCTATTTTCCCCGCGTGGGAGGGGATGGGTGGGCGCCTTGTCCGCCGCTTACTGACCCCGCTGATCGAAGCGGAGTGGAACCGTCAATTGCTGGCGCTGGTGGACACCTTCCAGCCTGATCTGGTGTACATCACGAACGCGCATTTGTGCTGGTCACGCACGTTGGAGACGATTCGCGCAAAGCAAATCCCTGTGATGTGTTTTTATCACGATGTGAAATGGAAGCGGCGTCGGGGAAGCCAATTTTCACAAGTCATTGGCGGGTTTGATCTTGTTGTAACCACGCGGCGCTGGCAGGAAGCAGAGTTCAAGGCGGCGGGCGCGAAGAATGTAAAAGTGGTCCGGTTTGGGTACGAACCTTCAGTGCATCGTCCGCTGCAATTGAGTCCCAAGGCGCTGGAGAGATACGGCGCCGACGTAACGTTCATTGGCACGATGGAATTGCATCGCAGGGTGGAATTGGAGAAACTGCTGGCCGGTACATTTCACCACGGCTTCCGCTTGTGGGGCAGTTCGTGGGGAGACATCGCTGCCGTCTCAAGATACTGGCAGGGGCGCGATGTGAACGAACAGGAGATACCGGTTATCTATGCTGCCAGTAAAGTCGCTTTACATTGGGTGGGATGGGACCCCTATGGCAAAGACACAGAGTTGCAAAAAGGCGACCAGCACAACAGCCGCACCTTTCAAATTGCGGCTTGCGGCGGGGCAATGATGCTGGCGCAGCGCACGGAGGAACATTTGCAGTTCTTTGAAGAGGATAAGGAAGCGGTTTTCTTTAGCGATGTGGATGAGTTGCGCGCCAAACTGGATTATTGGTTAGCCCCGCAACGTGATGCCGAACGCCGGCAGGTGGCGCAAGCCGCGCGTGAACGCTGTTTGAAGGAAGATTATTCCTGGACGCCGGTGGTGCGTTCGTTCCTAGAACATTTTGGGTTTGTATGAATTTCTCTTCCATCCCCGAGACCAGCCTGTTGGGAAAAATGCTGCGCCTGCCGTTGCGTTTGCTGCCTGCAAATTTGCAGGTGCGTATCTTGCAAGGCAGGTTGCGTGGAAAAAAATGGATCGTTGGGGCGGGCACACATGGCTATTGGCTGGGAAGTTATGAGAACGAAAAGCAGAAAATATTTGCCAAATATGTCCGCGTGGGGGATACTGTTTATGATATAGGTGCGCACACAGGATATTACTCCCTGCTTGCTTCCATGCTGGTTGGTCAACAAGGCAAAGTATATGCCTTTGAACCCTTGCCAAGGAATGTTCAATTTCTCAGGGAACATTTACGAGCCAATCTTGTAAATAATGTACAAATAATGCCTTTTGCGATAAGTAATTGGAGCGGCGTTGCTCGTTTTTCAAATGGAAATAGCTCTTTTCAAGGTCATTTATCTCCTGAAGGCGAAATTGAAGTCCCGGTGGTAAGCCTGGATGAATTATGGAAAAAAGGGGAATTAGTTTCTCCACAGGTGATCAAGATTGATGTAGAAGGCGCTGAGTTTTCGGTGCTCACGGGTGCGACGAGATTGATTCAGAGCTCACGTCCGATTATATTTTTGGCTACACATAAGACTGAAATCCATTATCAATGCAAGGCTTGGTTGAAGTCGGCGGGTTACCAAGTATCAATTCTAAACAGCCCCGATGAAATCCTGGCTTTGCCAAACTATGATGGGGTGCCACTTTGAACGATTTACGCATTCTTGCATCCCATCCAATACAGTATCAGGTCCCGCTGTTTCGCGAATTAGCGGATAGGGGCGTGCAGATTGATGTTGGCTATTACCACCAGGGCATGGCAGGGAAATCCGCCCTGGATGTCGGCTTTGGGATTGAAGTGAAATGGGATATTGATTTGCTGGGCGGATATCCTTATCAGATTTTCTTGAATACATCTGCCACGTACCGTCTTTTGGAACAGTTGCGGGTTGCTCCGAAAATTTTGTTGTGGTCGCTAAGAAATCAACGAACGCCATTGCTGTTGATAGGCTGGTTTGTTGAATTGGTCTGGTTGGTATGGTTGATGCGGATATTGTTGGGCGTTCCCGTGATTGTAATGGGAGACAATACGCCGCAAAGTTTTGGGCTTTTCCCAAAGCCAGCCTGGAAAGTAGCGGTCTTACGCTGGCTTTTGAAACATACCTCGGCGGTTCTCTTTTTCGGCAAACGTAACCGCGACTTTTGGCGTAGTGTGGGGGTAGCCGATGAACGTCTCTTCCATACCCCCTATGCAGTAGATGTGGTTCGTTTTGCCGCTTCTGCGAAGCACCTTATGCCCCAACGCGACAAGGTATGCACTCAGTTTGGTCTTGATCCTGAACTGCCGACGTTTTGTTTTTGCGGCAAGTTAATCCCCAAAAAACATCCGTTGGAGTTGTTAGAAGCCTATGATTCCGCAGGACTGGGTGAAAAGGCGCAATTAATCTATGTGGGCGATGGCATTCTGCGACCACGCTTGGAACAGCGGATACAAGAATTGAAATTGAACCATGTTCATATTCTCGGCTTCATGAATCAGTCGCAAATGCCAAAGGCATATATCCTGGGTGAAGTGCTTTGTTTAATTTCCGATCCTTCCGAAACATGGGGCTTGGTCGTCAACGAAGCGATGGCGTGCAGCCGCCCGGTATTGGTCTCGGATGCGGTGGGCTGCGCTCCCGACCTGGTGGATGAAACCAACGGCTGGGTGGTGCCGGCAAATGATCCTGTTGCGCTTGCCCGAACCCTGCGGCAGGCGTATGAAGAACGACATACCTGGGAGGAAAAAGGACGGCAAAGCCTGAAGAAAATCTCCCGCTACACCTACAGCGCAATGGCAGACGGCGTGCAGGCAGCGCTTCAATCGCTCGACCCCGCCGGCTTCCCGCATAAAAGCAGTCATTGATATGTTCAAGCGTCTCCTTTCAAGTTTGGGGTTATCGGCAATTACATATATGGTTGTCACGGTCGGGCAGATCATTTCCGTCCCGCTGTTATTGCATGCCTGGGGAGACGGCTTATACGGCGAATGGCTGACGCTTACCAACCTGGTTGCCAGCCTCAACCTGCTTAACGCCGGCGTGCAGACCCACGTCATGAACCTGTTGATCGGTCATTACGTGCGGGATGAGATCGAAGAGGGGAAGCGCGTCCTGCATTCGGCATTGCGTTTGTATCTCCTGCTATGCGGGCTGGCATTGATCGTCACGCTGATACTGGCGTTCACGCCCTCGCTGGGTTCCTTCCTCAACATCCGCGACCTGCCTGCAACGCACCTGCGGGTCATCATTCTCATCCAGGGTTTGCTTGCTACCTACGCCATCCTCGAAGGCTTGCTGATGAGCCTGCTGATCGTCACCAAACAGATGCCGCGCCGGCTGCTCTATTCGCTGGCTGAACGTATTGTTTGTATCGGTGTGCCTGTTCTGGTGGCGGCGTGGGGCGGTTTTCCGCTTTCCGTTTCGATGATCGTAGCCCTGGTCATGCTTGGAATTGCCTGGACCCAGGTGCGGGATGTGTGCCGGCGCTCGCCGTTTCCTCTCGGACTGCAAGCGGGTTCGTGGAGAGATGCTTTTGCACTGCTCCTTCCCAGCCTGATCTTCCTTGCCGTGACGCTCTCCTACCAGTTGATGACGACCGGGGTTGTGGTGGTGATTTCAGCCGGCATTGGTCCCGCCGCCGTAGCGCTGTATTCCACCACCCTGATGCTGACCAATTTTGTGCGTTCGCTCATCTTCCAGGGCTTGAACATATTGTGGCCCGAGATCACCTCCGATTCGGCACAGGGTTCAAAGAACCTGTTCTTCTGGTACCGCCTGTCCTTGAAGTTAATGGGGACGTTTGCCATGATTATGGCATTGATTCTCTACACGCTGGGGCCGGAAGCGCTGCGTTACTGGACAGGCGGCAGGCTGGAGGTGGATGCGGTCTTGAATGCAGTGCTGGTGCTGTACCTGATCGTGCATGTGCCGGAACTGGTGGCGCGCACCTTCGGGCTGGCCACCAGCCGTCAAAGCCAGATTTTCAAAGTAGAACTAGCGGTTGCGCTGCTGGTCATTTTGCTGAGCGTGGTTCTGGCTCGTCCCTTTGGTTTGCGCGGCGTTGCCTGGGCGCTGGTGACCGGGCAGTCTGTTGGCACAATGGTCATGCTCCAACTGGCATTGCACTGGACGCTGGGAATATGGCAGGTCTGGGTACAGGATGTGATGGTGCGCGGCCTGCCCTCATTTTTGGGAATCATCCTTGCAGGCCTGGTCATCCCTGTATGGATCACCAACTTTTGGGAAAAGGTTGTCTTTGCCGCGCTTGCGGTCATGGTGTATATTGTCCTTGCCTGGCTTTTATGGTTTTCAAAGGATGAGAAGCGCTTGCTTCAAAAGCATTTGCATGGGTTAAAGGTTTCATTTACGGATAAGGTGTTTTTATCATGGCGCAAAGATTCGCTTCCCAATTAAAGGATGAGCCGGTGAAGGGCCGCCGCAAAAAAACTGCAGTTGTCCACAGGCCAATCTCGACTTTTGCATGGCTGTTTCTGGTGTTCTCTGTATTGCTGACATTTGTCGGCTTTATGGTTTACGATCCCCGTCCCAGCCTCCTGCTAGCAGGCAGTATGGCGGCGAATGTCGCCATCATGTTGTGGGCGTTGTATCGGCTCTATCAAATGGACCTTCTGCTCAGCCCCATGTCCACGGCAGTGATTGGCCCTACAATGATCGTCTATTACACCGTTGGGAATTTGGGCGCTCGTATTGCAGGGGAAGGACGCTTTGGAAGCAACCCCGGCACTTTGAATTATTTTCCGCTCGCGGCTTTTTTGACCACCTGCGGGCTGCTGTTGTTTTGCTTCTCGATCTTTTTTCTGTTCAAGAAGCATCTTTCTTATTTCCGTATCCGTTACCAGGATATGTCTTGGAGCCCGCTGCAGGCATTAGGCGCGGCATTACTTGCCGGCAGCATTGTGCTGTACCTTTCCGGCAAATATTCCTTTGTGAACGGTTATTTTTACGGGGTCGAGACTGAATTGGATCGCTGGTTATTTGCAACCTATTTGTATTTCATCGTCATGGCAGGGTTGATTGGCGTCTCGGTGATGGTGAAAGCGAAGGATGCCTTTGGACGCCTTGCCGCTGTTTTGATTTTGGCGGTGTTGATCCTTCTGGCTGTATCTATTCGCTCGCGCACCTACCTGCTGGGGTTCCTATCTATTTTGGGGTTGGCATGGGTTACGCTGGAGCCGCAGAAATTGAAGCGTATCCTGCTGATTGGCGTCTTCATTATTTTGATCGCATTTCCATTTGGGACCGTTATCAAGACGGTTAGCAATAGGGGAGAGACCTCCTCCCTGATTGAAAATATAAACGTGATACTGCAGACAGACCTGGCAACACTTTTGAGTTTCAATCAGTTGGCGACGAACATTGATGTGCAATATCGCGGGGCGGGGTTAGAGCATCCGGCGGCTTTGTTGATGGCGTATGACCGTAATGCAACACCCATGTACGGAGAGGCGTTATATGCCGGTGTATTATCCGCCTTGCCGGGGTTTTTGCGTCCGTCGTTCTCTTACTCGGAACGACAAGCGATCTATTTGCATTTTCTTCGCTATGGGATGCGGTACGGTGATTCAATCGGCGTGCCTTTATCCAGCGGGCTGGCAGATTGGGGTATGATTTTTTCCCCCTTCATCTACCTGCTCATCGGCGCCTTCTGTGTTCTGTTGTGGAAGATTGGACAATTTTCTCCGCAATTGTATCTGGCTTGTATCGTGATTTGGATGCGGGTAGAACCGATGGACCTGTTCTGGGAGGATGGATTGCTTTCCCTGCGGGCAATGGCATTTATCTGGATTGTCATTTCCGTTTTGGGCTTTGTCGTCAACCCTGTATATAAAGCATCCAGGGAATCGTCAACAGATGACAATTCCGCCTATCCGCTGATGACCACCTCCATGAAATGAAAAAAAGCCTGCTCTTGCTCACCGGCGCCTTCGACTCCGATGGAGGCATTGCGGCGCTCAACCGCCTGACGATCTCTGCCCTCGCCGAGCGCTCTGCGCTGGAGATATTCATCCTCGCCGAGAACAAACCAAAACTCGACCCGCGTTACCTGCCCCCCGATGCACCCGTTCGTGTGCGCGCCTTTGCAGGGAATAAAATCAACTTTGTCTTCTCCGCCTGGCGCGCCATCCTTACCCGCACCTTCGACCTGATCCTCGTGGACCACGTCAACCTCGCTTCGGCGCTGGCTCCCCTGCGCTGGCTGGGGCTTGTGACTTATACCGTCTGGCTGTGCGGCATGGAAGTCTTCCCGCCGCGTCCCGATTTCGAAGGCAGGCTGGGGTTGAAGAACGCCTCCCGCCGCATCGCCATCTCTGAGTACACCCGCCGCAGCGTGGTAGCTCGCTTCCCGCATTTGAAGATCGAAGTCTGCGACTTGGCGCTCGACCCGCTGCGGCACGCCGCAGGCGCAGTTGCGGAGAACAAAGCCGAAGCGTTGGAAATGGCTGCTGTGGATGGCACCCGCCTCCCCGTAGAAGGACGCGTTATTTTGCACGTAGGACGAATGTCCACCCTCGAGCGCTTCAAAGGGCAGGAAGTCCTCATAGATGCCTTTCCCATCATCCAGGAACGATATGCGGATGCGCGGCTCGTGCTGGCAGGCACAGGGGATGACCTCGAGCGCTTGAGAGCGCGCGCCCGTTCTCTTCCCCTTGAAGTGCAGCGGAAGATCTTCATGCCGGGCTATGTTGCAGATGACCTGCTCGAACGCCTTTATCGCCGCTGCACTCTGTTTGCCATGCCGAGCATTGGCGAGGGATTCGGTCTGGTGTACCTTGAAGCCATGAAGCGCGCAAAACCTTGCATTGGTGCGCGCGCCGATGCCACTCCCTGCGTCATCCGTGATCGCGAAACAGGCTTGCTGGTGGATGATCCGCGTTCGCCTGTGCAGGTGGCGCAGGCGGTTCTGTGGTTGCTTGACCATCCTGCAGAAGCGGAAGAGATGGGACGCGCCGGCTACGAACGGGTGCAATCGTATTATTTGTTCCCGCATTTCAAAGAGAGGTTCTTGAAGATTATCTCGCGCTGAGCGTTGGTTGAGCAGGCGGCGGGTTTCGATACGTCTTTCGGGTTACTCAACCAGCGCCGCCGTATTGAAACCAACGAATGAATTTATGCGTATCCTCTACATCTCCAGTTACTACAAACCTGCCTATGTCTATGGCGGACCTGCGCGGAGCATCGCCTCCATGTGCGAAGCGCTGGCGCGGCAGGGAGCGCAGGTCACTGTATTGACGACAAATGCCAACGGGAACAATGTGCTGGATGTGCCGCTCGCGCAGCCTGTGAATGTGAACGGTGTGACGGTTCATTATTACCCGATTACGGATCTGTTCCCCCGTACCTTTTTCCACTCTCCAGCCCTGGGGCGCGCCTGCAAAGACAGGGCCGCTGAACATGACATCGTTGTCTTGGAGACGTTTTTCACCTATCCCACTCATCCGGCGGTGAAAGCCTGCCGCACCTGGAACAGACCGTACATCATCCCTCTGCGCGGACAATTGCTGCCCTGGGCATTGCAGCAGAAACGGCTCAAGAAACAACTGTACATGATGATAAGCGGAAGAAAACAATTGAATCACGCTGCTGCTTTGCAATGTTCCGACTTTACGGAGCTCGAAGCCGTGCAAAAATTGAATCTGCAAGTTCCCGCCTTTGTCGTTCCCAACGGCATCGAAACCTCGCACTGGAGCAGCCTGCCGCCGCGCGGCGCTTTTCGCCAACAGCGCGGAATCCCCGAAACGGCTCCGCTCCTGCTCATGCTTGGGCGTCTGCACCGCGTCAAAAATCCTGACCTTGCCGTAGAAATGCTCGGTTTGTTGAGCCGCAGGGACGCGCATCTGGTCTTTGTCGGTCCCGATGAAGAAGGCTATCAGCCTCGTTTGCAGAGGCGCGCTGCCGCCCTGGGTTGTGCCGAGCGTGTCCATTACACCGGCCTGTTGAGCGGCGCTTCTCTTTTTCAGGTCATGGCTGATGCGGATTTGTATCTCATGCCATCGGCAATGGAAAGTTTTGGCATGGCGGCAGTGGAAGCGATGGCGTGTGGATTGCCCGTGTTGCTTTCTGAGAATGTGCCTGTTGGCAGATGGGTTGAAGAGGCGGGGGCGGGACGACGGGTGCAAGCCACCCCGCAGTCATTTGCAGCAGCCTGCGATGAAATGCTGGGTGACCCTGCGATGCTCAAGGACATGGGAAAGCGGGCGCGCGCTCTGGTTTCTCAGCGGTTTGAGGTCAACGTGGTTGCGCGGCAAATGCTCGCCCACTATCAGGCTATCCTCTCACAGGGCAAGCCGTTGACCGCACTTCAAGCGGCTGAGGGCTGAGATTGAGAGAGAGCATGGATGCCCCCTGGAAATTGACCAACAACCTTTTCCGCCTGCTCGTGCATCCGTGGGTAAGGTGTCTCTTCCTTGTGAACGGCATTCGCTGGGGGCGCGGCTGGCGATTCTATGGCGTGCCTGTTATCCAAAAACACCGCAGAAGCCGTATGCAGTTTGGAGACGGGCTTCAATTGCGTTCCACCCTTCGCTCCAATCCGTTGGGAGCCAATCATCCGGTCATATTGTGTACCTGGCAGGCAAATGCGTTATTACAGGTCGGCGATAACTTTGCGATGACGGGCGGCAGCATTGTCGCCGCTCAAAAAATTGTCATTGGGAATAATGTCAATCTCGGCGCTAACACGGTGATTATGGATACAGATTTTCATCCCTTACATCCGCAGGCGCGCCGCTTCGATTCGGATATGCCAAAAGCAGAGCCTGTTACCATCGAGGACGATGTATTTATCGGCATGAATTCCATCATTCTCAAGGGCGTGACGCTGGGGCGGGGGAGCGTCATCGGCGCGGGAAGTGTCGTGACCAGGGATGTGCCGCCTCATACGGTCGCCGCCGGGAATCCGCTTCGCTTCATCGGACCCGTGGAATGAAATTGCTTGTCGTTACGCCATATTACACCCCCGATCTGGGTCCCAGCGCGCCGATGTTTACTTTGTTGTGCGAAGAACTGGTTCGTTTGGGGCATGATGTGACTGTTTTGTGCGCGGTGCCTCATTTCCCCACAGGGCATGTCCCGGCGGAATATCGAAAGGGGCTCTGGCGCTGGAGTGTGGAAAACGGTGTACAGATTTGCCGCGTGCGCGTCCCCAGCGGCGACCGCGCGAACCTGTTCCAGCGTCTATGGGTCTTCGTGGTGTATCAGGCTCTGGCGGCGCTGTCAGGCTTGCGTCTGCGTTACGATGCGGCGTTGGTCACCAATCCTGCCATCGAAACCATCCTGCCGTTTGTCGTCTTGTGCTGGCTTCGGCGTAAGCCTTGCATCTATGCGGTGTGGGATGTTTATCCGCAGGCTGGAGTGCGGATGGGGGTGTTCCGTAATCGGATCGTGATCTGGATGGTGAGATTGCTCGAAGACGTTTGTCTGCGGCATGCCGCTTCCATCCAGGTTCTGAGCGAGGGGATGCGGGCAGACCTGGATGCGCACAAAGCCGATCCCGTTCGAATTGCTGTCATTCCCCACTGGTTAGATACCGCTCATATCCGCCCGCTTCCGCGCTCGAATTCGTTTTCAAAGCAAAACGGCTTGGATGAGTATTTTGTAGTGCTATATGCCGGCAATCTTGGGCTTTCACAAGGCTTGGAAACGGTGTTGGAAGCCGCCCGCCTGCTGCATGAGCAAAAGGATGTGATCTTTCTGTTTGCAGGGGATGGCGCCGCCAGGCTGGAGTTGGAGAAAAAAGCCGCCAGCCTGGGCAATGTGCGCTTTTTGCCTTATCAGCCGCACGAACGTTTGCCCGAATTACTTGCCGCTGCGGATATTTCATTGGTGATGATGAAGAAGGGAATGGGGGCGGCTTCTCTGCCTTCGAAATTGTTTTCCATCCTGGCTTCCGGACGCCCCGTCCTTGCCAGTGTGGATGCCGGCAGCGATGTTGTGAAAGTGGTGTGTGACTCACAGGCAGGGTTGTGTGTGGAGCCTGAAAACCCCCGCCAGTTGTCAGAGGCAATCCTCGCCTTGCGAGACGATCCGTTGCGCCGCGAGAAGATGGGAGATAACGGTCGTCGCTGGGTGGAGAAACATCACTCACTACAATCTGCTGCGCAACAATTCGAACGATTATTCCTGAAAATAACGGGGAACTGAGGACTCTTGATGACACTGAAAGCACTTTCAAACACGGATACATTCGAAACCGTAACCTGCCCTGCCTGTCCGTCTGCGCCCTCGCAAATCTGGCGGGATCAAGGTGATGGTACGCGCTATGAGCGATGCATGTCCTGCGGAACGATCTATGCCTCCCCGCGTCCCTCGCACGCCTCCCGTTACGCATGGCTCGATGAACGGTTTAGCCCGGGTGAAAGTGCGTTCAGCAATGCGCTTGCCCGTAAACCGGCGTTAGAAAGGATCGCCACAATCCTCAAGGGATATCTTTCCGGCGGCAACCTGCTGGACGTGGGTTGTGACTTGGGTGACTTGTTTGAGTATTTCCGCGATGCCTCATGGAAAAACTACGGCGTGGAACTTTCCCCTTCCGCTGCAGAATACGCTTCCAAAACCTACGGTGCAAACGTTCACGCCGGTTTCATTACCCAGGCGGGATTCCCCGATGCTTTCTTCGACCTGGTCACCATGCTAGACATGTTTTACCACCTTGAAGATCCGCGCGGCGACCTGGAAGAAGTGGCAAGGATCATCAAACCGGGCGGATATCTTGCCATCGAGGTTTCCGGTCTATCGTATTACCTCCTGCGCAGTATCGGCCTCGTTTCCGTGCTCATTGACCGAAAATGGACGCGCCTGGATTCCAATTCGGTCTATCTTTTTTACTTCACACCGGCTGGGCTGCAGAAATTGGTCGAGGCGAGTGGCTTTGAAGTAATTTCGACCCACATTGTGAACAGTCCGATATCCTCAAACCCATTGAGAAATCTTGCCGTCGGCATCTATGGTTCATTGATTCGTTTCCTGTTGAAATTCTCACCCAACTGGATCGGTTGGGCTCCCAAATACCTGCTCATTGCAAGACGAAAAACCCCATGACCCCCGAAATCTTCGCCGAATGGCTCCTCCGTCAGGGACACAAAGTGATCAAGACGCCCAGCAGTTATTGGGCGGACTTTGGTCCGCGTGTGTTCCAATCGTTCCCCTATCATTGGGTCATTGAACCTGATGAAGATGAATTAATCGGGCTCCTGTATGGACACAAAGCACTGGGTTTACGCTATTCGTCGCCTGTCTCCGCTTCGCATGGAACCGCAAGTTACCATGCCGTATACGAAGCTCCTTCATATGATTATGAGAACTTGGGCAAATGGGCGCGCAAGAATGTTCGACGCGGATTGGATCATTGTTCGGTTGAACCGATTTCATTTGAAAGATTGGCAGATGAGGGATTTTCTTTACAGACGGATACACTTGCCCGGCAGGGACGCAAACTGGATATTGAAAAGAATGTCTGGCAGACGCGCTGTCTATCTGCAAAAGACCTGCCTGGCTTTGAAGCCTGGGGCGCACTGGTTGATGGGAGATTGGCGGCCTCGCTTATAACATTCCAAATGGGGGATTGGTGCTATATGCTGTATCAACAATGCCATCGGGATTATCTTGCAAAGCGCGTCAATAATGCCTTGAGTTTTGTTGTTACCAAGACAATGATTGACCGTCCTGAAATAAAAGCGATTCTCTACGGTCTTCATTCCCTCGATGCGCCTCCCAGCGTGGACGAATTCAAATTTCGCATGGGGTACATTGCCAAGCCTGTACGGCAGCGGGTTGTTTTCCACCCCTGGCTGCGCCCGTTGATGAACGACGCCAGCCATGCGCTCCTTCGCGCAGGATTGAAATTGAAGCCCGGGCATCCCACGCTTTCCAAAGCCGAAGGCATGCTCAGGTTTTATTTGCAGGGGCGGCTGCCGCTCGAAAAACAACCTCTGCCCCCGCCGCTGCAAACGGATTGATCGTTCACAAGGATTCATTCATCATGCAAAACGACCGTGTTACCACCCTCCCCCCTCCGCTTCCCCTTTCCCGATCGTTTGCCGCGTTCGAAACCTGGTTTTCGGATGTTGCCAAGCGACTGTTGGATATCGTTCTTTCCCTCCTGGGGCTGCTCCTTCTCTCGCCGCTCTTCCTCCTGCTGGGGATCATGATCAAACGCGATTCGCCCGGCCCCGTTTTTTACCGCGGCGCGCGCATGGGCAGGGGCGGACGCGTCTTCCAGATCCTCAAGTTCCGCACCATGCGCGAGGAACCAGCCAGTTACGCCGGTCCCTGCATCACCGGGCGGGACGATCCCCGTATCACCCCGCTGGGAGGCTGGCTGCGCGATACCAAACTCAACGAACTGCCGCAGTTGTGGAACGTGCTCAAAGGGGAGATGAGTCTCGTCGGTCCGCGCCCTGAGGCGCCGGAGATTGTGCGTACCTGGCCCCCTTCTTTGCAAAGCGAAATCCTTTCAGTGCGTCCCGGCATCACCAGTCCCGCCAGTATCCTCTACCGCGACGAAGAAAAACGCCTCGACTCCAAGCGTGTGATTGACGACTACCTCGAAAACATTCTGCCGGATAAACTCCGCCTCGATCAACTCTACGTCCGTCATCGCAGCCTGCTCTCGGACCTCGATACGTTGTTCTGGACCTTTGTCGTCCTCATCCCGCGCCTGGGCAGCAAACGGATTCCCGAAGGCTGGCTCTTCGGCGGACCGATCACCCGCCTCTCGCGCCGCGACTTGAACTGGCTTGTCACCGATTTTGTGATTGCCTTCCTCGGCATTGGGTTGACCGGCTTTCTCTGGCGGTTGAGCGGACCGCTGGATATTGGGCTCGACCGCGCTGCCTCGCTGGCAATTGTGCTGGCGTTTCTCTTCAGCGTGTTCAACACCCTGCTGGGGTTGAGAACCGTCTCGTGGGCATACCCTGCAACAGAAGATGTTCTGCGCTTGTTTGCCTCCTGTGCGCTGGTGACCGTGACGGTGATTGGCATCGAACTGGTGTATCGCCCGCATATCTTTCCGCCGGTGCGGTTTATGTCTGCGGCGGGGTTGGTCGTTTTGTTCGGTTTTATTGCGGTGCGCTACCGTCTGCGCCTGATTACCGGGCTTGCCAGCCGCTGGATCAGCCTGCGGAATAGTACGTTTGGCGCCCCCGAACGGGTGCTGGTAATTGGCGCAGGCGAGGGGAGCGAATTTGCAGCCTGGCTTTTGCAGAGACGCGAGTTCAAGCGGATTTATACCATCGTCGGCATTGTGGATGACGACCCGCTGAAACAGGGCATGCGTTATGAAGGGCTCAAAGTGCTGGGCGTCACGGCTGATATACCGCAACTGGTCAAAAAGCACGATGTGGGCGTGATTTTCCAAACCATCACTCCCCCTACGGAAGAAGAGAAACAACGTATTTTGGTTACCTGCCAGAAAACCGGGCTGCGCCTGGTAATGCTTTCGGAGGTGCTCGACCTGCTGCGCCGTCAGTTGACCGTCCCTACGCCCGGCGGCAGGGCTGGCGCCAGCCCGCTGCAACCTTTGCAGAAAACCGCAAAGCAGGCTGCCGCATGAACGAATTTTGGAACAACCGGCAGGTATTGGTCACCGGGGCGGGCGGTTTTATTGGCAGCCATCTGGTGGAAGCGCTGCTTCGCAAAGGGGCAAGGGTGCGGGCATTTGTGCGCTACACCTCCCGCAGCGATACCGGCTGGCTCCAATCGCTCGACCCACAACCCCGGCTTGAAATTACCGCCGGCGACTTGCGCGACGAACATGCTGTCCGCGCTGCAGCGCAGGGCTGCGACCTGGTGTTTCATCTCGGCGCGCTGATTTCCATCCCTTATTCGTATGTTCACCCGGCAGAGGTGGCGGCGGTCAACTTTATGGGGACGCTCAATGTGTTGCTGGCGTGCCGCGAGCAGGGCGTGAAGCGGCTGGTGCATACCTCCACCAGCGAGGTGTATGGCACGGCGCGGCAGACGCCCATCCGCGAGAGTCATCCCTTGCAGGGGCAGTCTCCCTATTCTGCCAGCAAAATCGGCGCGGATAAACTGGTGGAGAGTTTTACCGCCGCCTATGGGTTGCCCGCCGTGACCGTTCGCCCGTTCAATACGTTCGGACCGCGTCAGTCGGCGCGGGCGGTCATTCCCACCATCATCACGCAGGCGCTGGCAAGGGATGAGGTGCATCTCGGCAGCCTGACCACTACGCGCGATTTCACGTTCGTCACCGATACGGTGAACGGCTTTCTGCGTGCGGCGGAGACGTCCGGCGTCGAAGGCGAAGTCTTCAACCTGGGAACCGGGCAGGAGATTTCGATTGGCGACCTGGCGCACAAGGTCATTGCCCGGGTGGGGAGAAAGGTTCGGGTGGTGGAAGACAGGCGTCGGTTAAGACCCGAAGCGTCGGAAGTTCTCAGGCTGGTTTCCGATAATTCGCTTGCCGTCCAGCGTCTAGGGTGGAAACCGTCGGTAACTCTGGAGGAGGGGCTGGATCGCACCATCGCCTGGGTGCGGGAGAACCTGCATCGCTACAAAGTGGGTATGTATGAGTTCTAGGAGGAAGGTATGAAGGCGGTTGTTCTGGCGGGGGGCAAAGGCACGCGCCTCTCGCCATACACCAAAATTTTGCCCAAGCCGTTGCTGCCCATTGGCGATATGCCCATTCTGGAAGTGATGCTCAAACAGATGAAACGCGCCGGCATTACGGATGTCGTCCTGACGGTGGGGCATCTTGCCAACTTGCTGCGCACGTTTTTCATGGATGGTCAGCGGTGGGGGTTGAACATTTCGTACAGTTATGAAGAGAAACCGCTCGGCACGGCGGGGCCGCTCTCTCTCATCTCCGGTTTGGATTCGACCTTCCTGGTGACCAACGGAGATGTGTTGACCACGCTGGACTTCTGCGAATTGATAGCGTTTCACAAGGCGCAGGGCGGCATTGCCACCATCGCCGTTCACAAACGGCGGGTCAAAATTGACCTGGGGGTGGTGCAGAGCGATGGAGATAACCGCATCATCGGCTACATCGAGAAACCCACCTACGATTACACGGTCAGCATGGGCATTTACGTCTTCGAGCCGCAGATTTTGAAATTTATCCCGTTTAATATGTATCTTGATTTCCCCGAACTCGTCTTGAGGTTGATTGCCGCCGGCGAAAAAGTAATCGGGTATCCCTTCGACGGTTACTGGAAAGACCTGGGGCGACCCGACGACTATGCCCAAGCCGCCGAGGATTTTTCCGTGATGCAGGAATACTTCCTGCCGGAGGAGTGATTGTGGATTGGCGCGTGCCGCTTTCGGACATTGATTTTGGAGACGAGGAAGAAGAAGCCGTGCGGCGGGTGATAAAAAGCCGCTGGTTGACAATGGGCGCCATCACTCAGGAATTTGAACGCGAGTTTGCGGCGTATGTCGGCGCGCGGCATGCGGTTGCCGTGACGAATGCCACAGCGGCGCTGCACCTTGCTTGTGTGGCGGCGGGGCTGGGGGCAGGGGACGAAGCGGTTCTTCCCTCGCTGACGTTTGTTGCCACGGCCAATGCCGTCCGCTACGCCGGAGCCGTTCCCGTCTTCGCCGATATCGAGGGCGAAAATAACCTGAACCTTTCCCTCCGCTCCATCGAAGAGCGCCTCACGCCGCGCACGCGCGCCATCCTGGTGATGCATTACGGCGGCTATGCCTGTGATATGCCGTCCATCCTTGCGCTGGCAGAAAGGCACGGGCTGACCGTCATCGAAGATGCGGCGCATGCGGCCGGCGCCGAACTCGAAGGGCGCATGCTCGGCACATGGGGCGGCATCGGTTGTTATAGTTTCTTTTCCAACAAGAATATGACTAGCGGCGAAGGCGGGATGCTAGTGACAAACGATGATGCCCTGGCAGAGCGGCTGCGCTTGCTGCGCTCGCACGGCATGACCAGCCTGACCTGGGACCGCCACAAAGGTCACGCCTGGAGTTACGATGTGGTGGAGGTGGGCTACAACTACCGCCTGGATGAAATGCGCGCGGCGCTGGGGCGCGAGCAGTTGAAAAAACTGCCGCGCAACAATCAACTGCGGCGCGAAAAAACGCTGCTCTACCGCCAGTTGCTTGCGCAATATTGCCCGGAGATTGTTGTGCCGTTCGAGGGGCATCCCGGGCTTTCGGCGGGGCATCTGCTTCCCATCCTGCTGCCGCCGCAGGTCCCGCGTGAAGCGTTCATGGCAGCCATGAAGGCGCAGGGCATTCAAACCAGCATCCACTACCCGCCGATTCATCTCTTTAGCGCATATCGTGCGCTGAATCTGCCCGGCGCATCGAACCTGCCGCAGACGGAAAGGCTGGCGGCGCGCGAAGTTACCCTGCCGCTGTATCCGTCCCTTGCCGAGGAGGACATCCGCCTGGTGGTTGCCGCCGTGCAAACCTCTTTGAGGGAAGCCGCCCGTGTGGGGGAACGACTCGCCCATTGATTCTTGCCGTTGGAACCGTGTACAATTATCTTGAATGCGGCGCTCATCCCTGACCGCGCATTTTAGGAGTAATGTTCGATGGAACTGAAGGAATATATTCGCATCATCAAGCATTGGGTATGGTTGTTGATTCTGGGGCTGGTATTGGGAGGCGCTGCAGGCTACGTTTTCAGCGATTACCAAACGCCGGTCTACCAGGCATCCACGCGCGTGATGGTCATGCGCCCTCCACAGGAGAGCGTCTCGGATTACACCTACCTGAGCGGGCAGCAGCTCACCCAAACCTACGTGCAACTGGTCACCACCCAGCCGCTGATAGATGCGGCTTCGGCAGAACTGGGATACCCCATTGAGCGCGAGCAAATCAATGCGCAGCAGATCCGCGATACACAGGTCATTCAACTGACGGTGGAAGATGAAAACCCGCAGCACGCCGCCGCCATCGCCAACATGCTGGTGAATAAACTCATCGAACAGAACGATGCCTTCCAGGCGGGACGCTTCAACTCCGCTGAAGAGAGTCTGCGCGAACAAATTCGGCAGATGGAAAACCAGATTTCCGGCTTGCAAACCGTTATCAACCAGATTTCCAGCCAAAACTTGCAGGATCAAATCGCCCAATTGGAGGCGCAAATCAAACCCCTGCAGGAAGAAATGCTGAAACTGGAGCAGGAGATTGCCGCCCTGCCTACCTATGTCACCCAGAACAAAGTCCTGATTGCCGAAAAACAAGCCCGCATTGACCAAATCAAGCCGCTGTTGAATGTGTATCAGGAAATTTATTCCAACCTGGTGGTCTTGGGCAAACCTATTAATCAAGGCAGCAACGACCCGCAGCTGATGCAGCTGCAATCCACGCTGGAGTTATACCAACAGATTTACCTCAACCTGCTGAACAGCCTCGAGACCGTCCGCCTTGCCCGCCTGCAAAATACCCCCAACATCGTACAAATCGAACCTGCCTCCGTTCCCGAAGAGCCCATCCGCCCGCGCCCGCTCATAAACACCGTCCTTGCCGCCGTGATCGGCTTGATGCTGGCGGTGGGCGTAGTGTTCCTCATCGAACACCTGGACGACACCCTGAAGACGCCCGAAGAAGTAGAACGCCTGCTGGGTGTTCCGGTCTTGGGCTTTATTGCCGAGATGCAATACAAAGGCAAAAAAGACGAAGTCTATGTCGCGCGTCAGCCGCGTTCCCCCGTTTCAGAAGCCTTCCGTTCGCTGCGCACCAACCTCGAATATGCCGCCGTTCATAAACCGATTCACACCCTCATCATCACCAGCCCCGAACCCTACGAAGGCAAAACCACCGTCGCGGTTAACCTGGCTGCCATCTACAGCCAGGCAAAACGAAACGTCATCCTTGTAGATGCAGATTTGCGTCACCCCAACATCCATCGCTACATGGGCTTGCCCAACCTGGACGGGTTGAGCAACCTCTTCCGCGAGCCGGGCGAAATCTCCAAAGTATTCCGCAGCCGCGTTGACCTTCCCAAACTCACGGTCATTACTAGCGGCAGCATCCCGCCCAACCCCGCCGAACTGCTCGGCTCTGACCGCATGAACTGGATTCTGGACGAATTGCGCTCCATTTCCGAAACGATCATCATTGATACGCCGCCCTCCCTCGTGGCAGATGCGCAGGTCCTCGCCGCAAAAGTGGATGCCGTTCTGCTGGTCGTCAAACCCGGCAAAACCACCGTCGAAGCCGCCCGTTCCTCCCTCGAACTGTACCGCCGCGCTGGCGCCAGGGTGGTGGGGGTGGTGCTGAACCGCATCCCCCGCAACCGCAGTTACTACTACGGCGGCTACAAATACTTCTCCCCCTACAGTGACAGCAAGAGCTACTTTGCCGGCGCAGAGGTCGAACTGGAAGAAGCCGCCTCCACCGACTCATCCGCCAACTGAGAGCGTTTCCACAGCATAGCGGCGCTTCTTCTTAAACCTCATGCCTGCCGTCTTATTTATCTGCACTGCCAACCGTTTCCGTTCCCCTCTGGCAGCCGCCTTCTTCCGGAACGAACTGAAAGAGACACCCCTCTCTGACGAATGGACAGCCGACAGCGCCGGCATCTGGACTCTGCCCGGCCTGCCCGTGCTGCCCGAAGTGGCCCTCATCGCCCAACGCTTCAACCTCGACCTCGCTGCCCACCGCTCCCAGCCGGTCACTGCTTCTCTGCTTCAGGCTTACCCTCTCATCCTCGTCATGACCGCCGCACATCAGGAAGCGCTTCAGACTGAATTTCCCGCCGTCAGCGAACGCATTCATCTGCTCTCCTGGGCTGCCGAACGACGCCGCTACGACATCCCCGACGCTACCTATTCGCTCGACGCCATGTTCCAGATTGCAGAAACCCTGCAGCGGCTGATCCAGACCGGCTTGCCCAACCTCTTCAGCCTGCTCGATCCCTCCACACCCGCATGAAACCATCCATCGCCGCTTACGGGAAGAACCGCCCAGCTATTCTGCGCCGGCTGTGGTTGCTCCTCCTGATTACCGCCCTGGCAGCAACCGGCATAAAAACCTGGCGCATCTACCAAAGCGGCATGAGCGTATATCGCAGCGCCGCTGCCTTACGCGCCTCACTGCAAAACCCTGCCATCCTCACCCATCCCGAAGACGCTGCCGCCTCCCTGAAAAACCTGCAAAACGACCTCCAGACCTTTACGCAAGAAGCCCAACCCCTCTTATGGCTTGCTCCCAAACTGGGATGGATACCCGTTTATGGAGGAGACCTCGAAAACGCGCCGCGTCTCCTCGAACTTGCCAATCAACTCACAAACGCTTCGCTTCTCACGCTGGAGGCTGGCAACCCCCTCCTGAACGTTCTCTACGCCTCAGCCGTTCCCCTCACCCCGCCTCTGCTGACAACGTCCCTGCAGGATGCTCAGCCCCGCCTGAAGGACGCCCGCGCTGCCTTTGACCTTGCCCTCGCCGCGCGCAGCCAAATCGAACGCGAAGCCTTATCTCCCCGCCTCAAAGAAATCATCGTCAGCCTCGACCCGCTTCTGCTCCAGATGGACAACGCCTTGAATGCGGCACTCATTCTGCCGCGCGTGTTGGGCGCAGAAGGAAACACTCCAAAGACCTACCTCCTGCTGGTTCAAAACGAAGATGAACTCCGACCCACCGGCGGTTTTATCACCACCGTCGGCAGGCTGGTATTGCAAAATGGAAGCATCCTCAGCCTCGACTTCGAAGGCATGGACACTTTCGAAGACTGGTCCAAGCCCTACCCGGCCGCTCCCTGGCAATTGCAGGAATACATGAATGCCAGCGTCCTCATCCTGCGCGACTCGAACTGGTATGCCGATTTCCCCACCAGCGCACGCTGGGCAGAATACCTGTATGCCTACAACCACCCCGAACCTCTGGATGGGGTCATCGCCTTCGACCAGCAATTTCTGGTCATTCTGCTGAATGCCCTCGGACCTTTGGAAGTGGAAGGAGCGCCTTACCCCCTCACCAGCGCCAATGTGATTGAATACATGCGTTCCGCCAAAGCGCCCTCTCCCGATGAGCCCATGCCCGCCGATTGGTATCGCAAGCATTTCATTGATACCATTGCCGGCGCGGTTCTGCGGGAACTCATGGAAGGCAACATCAAAGACTGGCGCGGGCTTGCCGCCGCCCTGATACAGGGATTGGACGAACGCCACCTGCTGCTGTATTTTCACGATCCCGCCGCCATGGCGCTGCTTGCCGAGCGCGGATGGGAGAACAGCCTCCGCCCACCCGCTGGCGATTTCCTCCTGACCACCGACACTAACATCGGCTTCAACAAAACCAATGCCCTGGTGGAAGTCAGTCTCTCCTACGACGTTGACCTGACCGACCTCTCCGCCCCGGCCGCTGCCCTGGTCGTGACCCATAAAAACAACGCAAGCGCTGATGTGCCGTGCGTTCAATTCGATACACGTCCCGCACTGAAAGATTACCTCTATCCGATGAATCGCTGTTATTGGACGTACCTGCGCGCTTACAAACAGGCGGGCGTCGAATTGACCTCTGCCGCCCCGCACGAAATACCCGCCGAATGGATGTTGCTCGGAAGGAGCGTGCCAGCGCGGGTGGACCTCGTCGAGGAAGGTGTGGACGGCGTGCAAGGCTACGGGACGCTCCTGGTCGTCCCCGGCGGGCAGACGCTTCAGACAGCGTTCGAGTTCTCCCTGCCGCCCTCCGTTATTTCTCAGCAGCCGGACGGCCTCTTTACCTATCGTCTCAAAGTGCAAAAACAACCCGGCACCCTTGCCCACCCGCTCACCATACGGCTGCAATTGCCTGCCGGCGCGCTTCTGGAACAGACCAGCCTTCCAGCAAGCCGGCAGCAAGATGCCCTGCTGTTTCAAACCAGCCTCCGCACCGACGTGTATCTCAAAGTGCTTTTCCGCGTCCCGTAAATGAAAAACCTGTGCATACCCCTTGCCCGCGAGCCTGACCCCATAATAGAAAGGTGAGTCATTATGAAACACAATTCCTTGCGCCTTTTGCTGACCCTCCTCACAGTGCTGGTCATTTTCCTCCTCGCCGGCCGTCAGACCGCCTGGGCAGTGCAGGAAGTCCCTCCGGCGGCAAGCATCTCTTCTCAACCATCCGGCTTTATTCCTGCTCCCGATAAGCCCGGCCCCGGCTCCGTCAAACCGCCGCCAGCAAAACTTTACTTCTGTAAAGACGGCCTTTACTCTGTTGGCGGCGTGGTCGCTATGGAAATCAAAGACCTCAAAAGCGGCTACTGTGTAGAAGCCCTGCTCTGGAACCCCCGTTTTCAAATCCGCCGCCTGCCCGAAGAAGCCGGCGCCCCTCTGGCGCACCTGCTTTTCCTGCGCATCTATTATTCGGGCCGCCTGACCTATGAAATCCCTCCCGCCGATGGGAGCGTTCAATCGTGCTATGCCCTCCCTCTGGACAAAAAAGGAAGTTTCTACTTCTTCGATTTCTACGGCATGCGCTTCAAAAAACTCACTCGTCCGCCGCTCACCTGGAACCCCATTGACACTCTGGAAGACACACAAAACAAAACCATCTGCGCCTTCACTCAGGTTTCCGGGGTATATGCGCTGGTAGGACCATAAAATACTCTCAAACAACCTGCCCTAACGGAGAAGAGGCTCGCCTCTTCTCCGTTATTGTTTCAGCACATGTTTCCAATGCATTCTATAGACTTTATCCGTGTTAGCTTTGCTCTGTTGCAAACGCCCTGAAAATTTGTCACTGCGAGTGGCGCCAAAGCGCCACGAAGCAGTCTTCTGACAGCGAGGAGATTGCTTCGCCGCCTTCGGCGTTTCGCAAAGACATCCTTGCAACAGAGCGTGTTAACCTCTTCATCTACAAAGTTCACGAAGAAACACAAATTTCTTTGGCTCTCCCGTTTTTGGCGTGATTCACCGCAGATAAACGATAACAGCCAGTCCTTCATGAAAACACGAACTTGGTCTTTTCTAACGCTGCTTTCCCGCTGTGCTCCTTCCATTGCGCTGCCGCTCCTTCTTTTGGGCATCTACCTGTGCACCATGGCGCCCGGCCTTACCTGGGCAAACGACGGGAGCGATGGCGGCGACCTCATCACCGCTGCCTATACGGGCGGGGTGGCTCACCCCAGCGGCTACCCTCTCTATCTGCTTTTAGCGCGCCTCTTTCAACTCATTCCCCTCGGTTCGCTTGCCTGGCGCACCAACCTCATGTCTGCTGTGTTTGCGGCGCTTTCCGCCGTCTTCATTTATCACATCGTTTTCCGCACCCTCCGCGGACAAAACCTCAACCATGCCTGGTTTGCCGCCCTGCTGGCGGGCGCAGCCTTCGGCCTGACGCCTCTCGCATGGTCACAGGCGGTCATCACTGAGGTGTACACCCTTCAGGCCTTCCTCACCGCCCTCATCCTCTACCTTTACCTCTTCCCAAGCCCGCGTGCAAATACTCTGCGTGCGCTCATCCTGGGTATGGCAATGGGGAATCACCTCACGAGCCTCTTCCTGCTCCCTATGCTGGTGGATTTTCCCAAGGCGCGGCAAAACATCTCCTCCTCTTTCGCTTCCTCCCTGACCCGCCAACTGCTCTGGTTTGCAACAGGCATTTCCCTCTACCTCAGCCTTCCTCTGCGCGCGCACGCCAACCCGCCCGTCAATTGGGGCAACCCTGTCACGTTGGAGCGATTCGGGTGGCTCGTTTCGGGAAGTTTGTACCGCAGTTATTACCTTCAGCCTTCCTGGGCAGTGATCGGCGAACGGCTCCCAGCCTGGGCGTCCCTCATGCTTCAGCAGTTTGGCTGGCTGGGGATGGTGATGGGCGTGGCAGGGTTGATCCTTTGGTTTCAGCGCGGGCGGTTGTATTTTTCCACTCTGTGGGTGTTTGCGATTTATAGTGGATTTGCCCTGATCTACTCCTCCGACGATTCGTACCTCTATTTGCTCCCTGTCTGCGTTGCGTTTTCCATCTGGCTTGGGCTTGCCGCCGGTCACCTCTTGAACACGTCCCATTCGCAGGCGCTGACATGGATCAGCGCTGTGGCGCTCACGGCATTTTTCCTGGTTCAAGCCATGAGCCGCGCCGCGCAGGTAGATGCCTCCCAAGACGTTCGGGCGGAACGGTTTGGGAGGCAGATCATGTCCGAGGTCCCGCAAGATGCGCTGCTGTTTGCCAGAGGCGACCGCGCCGTGTTTACCCTGTGGTATTTTCATTTTGCGCTCAGGCAGCGTCCCGATGTCATCATCATTGCCGAAGAGCTGCTGCATTTCGACTGGTATCTCGAAACATTAGGCAGCGCCTATCCCGCGTTGACGATCCCCGCTCCGCTGCCCTGGGCAGAGACCCTTGCCGCCGCCAACCCGCAGCGCGCCGTCTGTTATGTTCAATATATCGAAACGGCACAAATAGATTGCAGTGCAGCGCCGTGAGAGTGCCTGAGGGCGGGTAACAAAATGGGGCTGTGAGCGTCTTGATGTAGTAAGTCAGGTGCGCTCTGCAGGCGGCAAGATGCACCGCGTCACAGGCGAACGGTGTACCCTGCGTTGTTGGTACCATATCCCTTCCATGCCAATTGTGGTATAGTTTTTTACAGCGTTTTCTATTTGTTCTTGATGGATTGAAACCCCGATTATGGAAATTACAGCCTATCTCAGACCTCTCATGCACTGGTGGCGGCTTGTGGTCATTGTGACCATGCTGGCGGTTGTCGCCAGCGGCATATCCACCATGTTTCAGCCGGAAGTGTACGTTTCCCGCACGACGCTGGTTATTGGTACAACCATCCTGAACCCCAACCCGGACGCTGGTCAGATTTATATTGCTCAGCAGCTGGCCCAAATCTATGCCGATATGGCAAAGCGCGAGCCGATTCAGCAGGCGACGATGGAAGCGCTGGGCATTGACTGGCTGCCGCAGTATCAATCGCGTGCAGTGCCGAATACGCAGATGGTGGAAATTTCGGTCACCGATACAAACCCCAAACGTGCCCAACTGATCGCCGATGAACTTGCCCGGCAATTGATTAAGCAAAGCCCCGCCATCGGTGACACTGAAACCGGCGTGCGGCAGGAATTTATCCGCCAGCAGTTATCCAGCCTGCAAAGCCAAATTCAGGAGACCGAACGGCAAATTGAAGAATTGCAAACCAGCCTGATCGGCTTGAACAGCGCCAGCCAAATTGCCAATATCGAGAGTCAAATCAAAGAACAGACTGAGAAACTAAACAAACTGCGCGAAAGTTACGCCAGTTTCCTGGCAAATTCACAGCAGGGAGCGCTCAATATCCTTTCTGTGGTGGAGCCTGCCAACCTGCCCACCCACTCGGTAGGAACGAATAAGTTCATCATTATTGGGCTGGCGGGGTTGGTGGGATTCAGCCTGGGAGCCGGGGCGGCGTACCTGCTCGATTTTCTCGACCGCACTATCAAAACCACCTCCGATGTCGAGCGGATTTTCAACCTGCCCGTGATCGGTTACATCTCTGAGTTGATGGACAAGGAAAATAACGCCACCTATGTGGCGAAAGACCCTGCCTCGATTCTCGCGGAAAACTTTCGTCTGCTGCGTTCGAACATTGAGTTTTTTCAAATCAGCCGGCCCGTGCGCACGATTGTTATCACCAGCCCCAGCCAGGGCAACGGAAAGACCACGATTGCCACCAATCTGGCTTTGTCCATTGCCCAGGGAGAGCAGGAAGTGGTGCTGGTGGATGCCGACCTGCGCAGACCTGCCATCCATAAAGCGCTGGATATGGCGAAAGAACCCGGCCTTTCGGACCTCATTCGCAACCGCGCCGACCTGGACGAAGTCATCCGCAATTGGTATGGCAGTAACATGAAGGTGATTACGGCAGGCAATATTCCGCAAAACATCACCGAGGTGGTTGGCTCCAAACGCATCGGTTCCATTTTGGGCGATTTGCGCGAGAAATTCGAAATCGTCATCGTGGATGCTCCGCCTCTGATTATTGCCGATGCCTACAACCTCGCCTCGCGGGTGGATGGCGTCATTCTCGTCATGGAACCCGGCAAGACCAGCGAAGAACAAGCCCGTACCATCAAAGAGCAATTATCCCGCTCCAACGCGCACCTGCTTGGCATTGTCTTCAACAAAATATCCGAGCGCAGCGCCAGCAGTCAGTACGATTATCAATACCGCTCCTTGTATTCGCCGAAGTACTACGGTGATTACATCTCGAAGAAGGAAAAGCAGGAAGCGGCTGCCGAGCCTCGCTCCAAAAAACTGGTGTCCTTCTTGGAACACGGTGATGTGCCGCCTGAGGTAGCGGAAGGAATCGAAACGGCCATTACCGCCCTTAAGACTCAGCCCCGCACCATGATCGAACGCCTGCGCAAATCCAGGAAGAACGGCAGAAATGGCGGCAAGGGCAAATCCTGATTGAAGACGCTCTCTGCGCTGCAACCCCAGGGACGTACCCGGTGTGCGTCCCTTTTTTGTTCGCTGAACGGGGTATACTGAAAGAATGAAACCTTCATACTTTCTTCGCTTCGCAATTTTGGTTGGGGTCGTTCTGTTTGTTTCCCTGCATCTCTTTCAGCCTGCAAATTTGCCCAGCGCTGCCATGCCCGCCTTTGGTTCCGAAACGCTGCGGGCGCGCGTGACGGAAATTATCGAAGAGGGTGAAATAGACCTGGGCGGCATTGCGCAGAAATATCAGGTTGCGCGGGTCGAACTTCTGGAGGGGGAGTATCAAGGCGTGGTGATGGAAATGGATTATGGCAGACGTCAGGTGCTTTCTAACGCCGTGTATCTTCAGCCGGGCGATTCCATTCTCGTCACCATCGGTTCGCGTCCCGACGGGTTGCTCACCGTCTATTTTGTGGATTTTACCCGCGCCACCCCTTTATTGTGGCTCACCGCCCTCTTTGCCGCCGCCATCCTGCTCATCAGCCGCTGGAAAGGGCTGCGCTCGCTGCTGAGCATGGCTTTCAGTTTAGCGGTCATCATCGGTTACATCATCCCCCGTATTCTTTCGGGCGGCGACCCGCTGCAGGTGAGCATCATCGGCTCGATTCTGCTGCTCGGCGTCACGCTCTACCTGACCTATGGCTGGAACCTCAAAACCCATGCAGCGGTGATCAGCATGGTGCTGGTGCTGTTGATTACCGGGGCTTTGGCGGCGCTGTTCGTCACGTTCACCCGCCTGACCGGTTCCGGTGACGAAAACGCGCTCTTCCTCCTGCAAATGTTGAACGCACAGATCAACCTGCGCGGTCTGCTGCTGGGCGGCATGATGATCGGCGCGCTGGGCGTGCTGGATGACCTCGTCACCACGCAGGCTTCGGCGGTGTTTGAACTTCATCATGCCAACCCGGCGCTGGGGTTTGGGGCGTTGTTTCGCGCCGCCATGCGCATTGGGCAAGATCATGTGGCAGCCACCGTCAATACCCTGGTGCTGGCATACGCCGGCGCCTCCCTGCCCATGTTGTTGATGTTTACGCTGGGCAGGGGAAATTTCGGCTATCTGGTGAATTTTGAATTTATCGCAGAAGAAATCGTGCGGACATTGGTCGGTTCGCTGGGGTTGATCAGCGCCGTGCCGCTTACTACCGCCATCGCCGTTTTCTTCGCTCTCAGGGCAGAAAGGCTTGGGCGATGGGAGCAGGTCCTCGGTCCGGCGGGAGGCGGGGACGGGCATGTTCACTGAGGTTGCGGGGCGAGGTCCCAAATGTTCAACCTCTCCGCTGTCGTGCGGCAGATGCAACTTTTTCCGTTCTCTGTCGTAGGTGTTTGCAGGAAGTCGAATAGGAGCGAGAGTGACCGACGAGAAAACCTGGGTGCTCCAGGCACAACAAGGCAGCGACGAGGCGTTCACGCAACTTGTCGAGACCTATCAAAAGCCAGTCTATAACCTGTGTTACCGCATGTTGGGCGAGCCCGAGCTGGCAGAAGATGCCGCGCAGGAGACCTTTTTGCGCGCTTATCAGGGCTTGCATCGGTACGATACATCGCGCCCGTTTGGGACGTGGATTTTGTCCATCGCCGCGCATTATTGCATAGATACCCTGCGCCGAAAGAAGTTTGCCCTCTTTTCGATGGACGCCGAAACCGACGACGGCGCGACCTTCGAAATGCCAGACGCTTCAGCCCTCGACCCGGAAACTGAATCGGTCCGAAGAGAGCAGCGCGACCGCCTTCACCTTTTTCTCAAAAAGTTGGAGACAACCGACCGAGCAGCGGTCATTTTGCGTTACTGGTACGATTTTTCGGAAGTGGAAATTGCCAATGCGTTAAACCTCACGGTCAGTGCGGTGAAGAGCCGCCTGCACCGCGCACGACGGGCGCTGGCAGGCATGTGGCAGGAAGAGCCGGCGCCTGCCCGCCCCGAAAGGAGAGCCTATGAAACACCAGCCTTTTGAAGAGTGGCTGTTGAATGAAACCCCTTTGAGTCATGCCCAAAAGCGTGAACTCGATTTGCATGTGCGCTCATGCGCTTATTGCTCGGCGCTGCTGCAAACGGAAAAGATTCTGCGCTCGGCGAAGATGGCTGCGCCTGCCGAAGGGTTTTCGGCGCGCTTCCAGGCGCGGCTGGCAGAACGCCGCCTTGCCGACCACCGCCGCAGATTGCGGGGAGTGTTCCTGTTTCTGCTGGCAGGGACGTTCTTCCTGTTTTGGCTGGCGGCGCCCTCGCTGTTGGCTCTTTTTGCCTCGCCTCAAGCCTGGATTGCCGAAATGGTGAAGTGGGGCATCTTTTTCGTGACCACGCTGCAGGCGGTGATGCAGGCAGGAACAGTGCTGCTGCGGGTCGTTGCCGATTTTCTGCCTCCCTTTGCCTGGTTAATACTGATTTCGGCGTTTGCCGGCTTTAGCCTGATTTGGTCCATATCCCTCTGGCGGTTCACCCGTGTTTCGCAAGGAGTATAAAAGTATGACGCAGAAATATAAAATCCTGACGTTACTGTTATTGCTGGCGGTGTTATTCCTGCCTTCGCGCGCCGTGTATGCGCAGGGACCGGGTCCAGGCGGCGGGCGGGTTTTGTTTGGCGCAAATGTCACCATCGAAAGTGATGAGCCGTTCGAAGGTGACCTGGTGTTGTTCGGCGGTAATGTGACGATTGAAAACGGCGCCGAATTGCGCGGTGACCTGGTGGTCATTGGCGGCAATATCCTCAGCCAGGGGCTGGTGGATGGCGATGTGGTGGTCGTGGGCGGGCAGGTCAAACTGGATGCGGATGCGGTGGTGGCCGGAGATGTGGTGCTGGTGGGGGGGCAGATTCAACGCGAGGAGGGCGCGCGGATCGAGGGCGACTTAATCAACAATGTTGCTCCGCAAATTGACATCCCCGATGGAAAGGTACCGCCGCCAGCCTTGCCAGATGCCCCCAGCCTGCCGGCGGTCATTAATGTGAATTTCAATCCGTTTTTTGCCTTTGGGCGGGTGTTTTTGAGTTCGCTGTTGATGGCATTCCTGGGGATTCTGGCTGTGCTGTTCTTTCAGGAGCGCTTGGACAAGGTTTCTCATGCTGCGGTTGCTCAGCCGCTGGTGGCAGGCGGCGTAGGATTGTTATCGGTGGTGGTGGGTGCGGCGTTGTTCCTGACGGTCATTCCGCTGGTGGCGCTGGTCTTTGCCTGGTTGTTCGGGATGGTTGCCATTGGGCGGGAGGTGGGCGAACGGCTGGCGCGGGCGCTGCGGCTGGAGTGGGCGTCGGTGTTGAGCGCCGGGCTGGGGACCTTCCTGCTTATGTTTATCGTCGGCTCTGTGCAGATGCTGGGTGAGTTTTCGTGGGTGGTAGGCTGCTTTACGTGGATCATCCCGGCGCTGATAGGGCTGCTGGCAATCGGTTCGGTGGTGATGACGCGCTTTGGCGCGCAGCCGGTTCATCAGGGTCTGGTACGAAGCGCGTCTGTGCCGCCGGCGGAAGGCGGCGGGGGGTAACATCCTGCCGGTGTTATAATTCCGCCCGCCCCAGAGCAGGTTTTGGGGCGGGTTTTTTTCATTATAAGTAGTAGATGGAGGTTGTATGGCATTTAATCAAGTTCCTGTTCCCAATACAGTTGTTCATTCTTCTCCGCCGCCGTTGATCGAAGTCTATGGTACACACCGCGAGATGGGCAGGCAGATCGGTGAGGCGAGGCGCGAGCAGGTGCGGCATAGTGTGGAGAATGCGCGCCGTTTGATCGAGCAGGCGTATGATACGCTGGAGTTAACGTGGGAGGGAGCGCAGATTCAATCGCGCAAGTATTTGCCGTTTGCAGAAGAACGTTACCCGCAGTATGTGGAGGAGTGGCGCGGCATTGCCGAGAGCGCGAATGTGTCTTTTTATGAACTGGTGACGCTGAATGTGATGGAGGCGGTGACGGTGGACGCCCTGCATCTGACGCGCTGCACTAGTTTTGCAGTCAACGAAGAGCGCACGGCAGATGGGCATGTGCTGGCAGCGCATAATGAAGACTGGGTGCCGGAGGATGAAGATGATGTGTATGTGGTGAGCGCCAAGCCAGCCACCGAACCACCGTTCCTTGCCATGACGTATGGCGGCTTGCTGCCGAATGTGGGGTTCAATGCCTATGGCATTGCCCAACTCATTGATTCGGTGTATCCCAACGATTCGCGCATTGGGATTCCCCGCCTGGTGGTTTCGCGGGCGGTGCTGGCGGCGCGGCGTCTTTCAGGCGCCATTCGGCGCACGCTGGTTTCACACCGCGCGGCGGGATACAATCACATAATTGTTCACGAGAGCGGTGAGATGTATTCGGTGGAAGTTTCGGCGCGCAAGTTCGAGATTTTGTACGGCACGGATGGGTACATTGTTCATACCAATCATTATCTCTCGCAGGCGATGAAGGCAATCGAACAAGACCCGGGGGAGTTGGTTTCCTCGCGCGTGAGGTATTTTCGGGCGAACCGTTTGCTGCGCCAGAGTTCGGAGCATACGATCAAGTCGCTGCAGACGATTCAGAAGGATCATGTCAATCTGCCGAATTCGATTTGCAATCACAATATCGAGGGGACGGATCCGCTCGACCGCGAAAGCACCATCTGCGCCCTGGTCATTGACCTGACCGCGCGAGAGATGCACATCGCCTGGGGCAACCCGTGCCGGAATTCGTATCATACCTATCATTTGAAGGAATAGACGTGATCCGTATTCACCTCTTCATCCAAAAAGTTCACGAAGACACGCGAATTTCTTTTTCATCTTCGTGAAAATTCGTGTTCTTTGTGGAGATTTCTTATTTCAGATAAAGTCTAAGAGAGCGTTTTAAAACTACCTCTACTGCGGTAAGCGACGTTCTCTAACCTCACTGGATGCGCTAGAGAGCGCATCCTACGCATTTTGGAAGAACAAACAAGGACTTTTAAACTGTACTTTCGCCAATGTTAGTGGATCACGAAAACCCTGCCGAATTTGCGCTCTCTTGCGCAAATTCGGTGTTAGAGAACGCCAAATACGCTTTCCCGTGAGGGATTAAAATCCTGTTTAAGCACCATATTTCGTATAAGCCATAAAAAAGCGAAACTACCATTTTAAAATACTCTCTAAGTGCAAACCTTTGGGACGTTCTCTTATGGCTGGTAGATTCTCGTCTCGGGTTTGAACGCCGCCCACGAAAACCAGAAGTGATTGATGGATACCACAGGCGCGAGTTGTTTCCCTTTCCATTCGCCTGCAATGGCAAGACCGAAGATATTCCATTCGCTGCCTGTCTGTTCATCGAAAATTTTTCCGTCGGTGAATTTGAATGTGAGCGGTTTCCCATCCAGCAGGCGGGAGTATGCCGCCGCTGAGCCGACCTCGCGCCCTTCGGGGATGTTGCTGGTATCCAGCGCGGAGGCGGTGCCTTCTGTCCAGAAGACGACAATCTCTTCGCCGCCGACCGTGTCGTTGACGACCTTCACTTCGCTCAACACCTCATACGGATAGGCAGCCGCTTCGCCGTTCAGGTCAACGGTCAGCACGCGCGCCATCGGCGGGAGTTGATTGGGGGTTGCGCCGCTAAACAAGAACGGGGTTTGATTGATGTCGTCGTAACCGTAATAGGGATTCCTGCCGTAGTTGCGGACGTGTCCCGTATCGCGAGATAACACCTTGCCTTCGGGGTGCTGCGTTTTGAAATCCGCCCAGGAAATCATCGCAGCGGGATAAAACTCCAGTTGTGCGCCTGTGTGTTCGCCCGCGATGGCGTCGCCAGTGGCTTGCTGCCACCAGGTTTCGGTCTGACGGTCGTACATGATCAGGTTGCTGTACCGCAGTCGCCCCGTTGTGCCGAAGTCGAAGACCTGCCCGTTGAAGGTGCGCTTGAAGGCGATGGCGGTATTGCAAAGCGGACAGAAGGTCACCAGCAGCGGTTCGCCTCCGACGGTATCGTTGACAATCTCGTGCCAGATTAGGATTTGGATGGGGTACACACGCGCGTCATCACCGACCTGCACGAAGACAACGGGTTCGCGGTCATTGAGCCACGCGTCCGCTTCATTCACGGACTGGAATTTGGGTTCGTCAATTGCAGGGATTCCATCTTTGGGCGGACCTCCCGAAAGGATTTCACTGTACGGTACGGAGTGTTTGCTGAAGTCGGTGGTGAATTCGCTTTTGGCGCCAAAGGGTGGCGGTTCTTCGGGGAGCAGGGTGGGGGCGCCATCGCTCGAAGCGGACGAAGCGGCTTGAGTGGGCGAATCAGGCGCGGGGGAGTCCGAAGCGGAGGCGGGCGGTTGGGAGGTCCCGCAGGCGGCGAGGAAAAATCCAGCCGCGAGAATCCAGATCATCCAATTTCTAAACATGGCGTCTCCTTTATGCGGTTAGAGGAGAAGCGGGCGGTTTCTCTTACCGATTTTCGAATCTCATAATTTTTGGCGTGATTTTGGATTATCCTGCCCTTGACATTCCAGTTGCTGGAAGGTGTACACTGGTGTCACCTTGCAAGGAGCGAGCATGAAA
>JBBITE010000027.1:0-24696 GCA_037440905.1 Anaerolineae bacterium
CCTCGCTGCCGCCTCCTACCGATACGCCGGTGCCCATCCCCACCGATACCCCCACCCCGCCTACACCATGACCAACCTCCACACCCTTCACGACAGCCGCCTTATACCCGCGGCGCACAAACACAAAACCATCTTCACGGGGCAGAAAAGATTCACGCTCGGCCGGCGCCGAATCCAGCCGCAGCGGAGAAACGGCTTGGGCGGGCGCCCCCGGAATACGGTCCAGGCATGAAGCGCAAGGGATTTCTCCTCGTCTCTCTGGCAGCGCTGCTGGTGACGGCGTGCGTCCCGTTGATGGCTGCTCCCGTCCCCACGCTGGATGCCAACGCCATCAGCACGTTCGTGGTGCAAACAGCGCAAGCCGCCTCTGCACAAACCCAGGCGGCAGTGCCGCCCACTCCCACCATCACCCCCACCCTGCGCAGCACTCTTACCCCCGAACCGACCGCCACCCCCATCCCTGCCATTATCTTCCCCACGCTCACCCCGGTGCAGCGCGTGCAATACTTCCGCGTCAAACACGACAATCAACTGGCAATGTACAACTACCAGTCGCGCACCGCCGCCAAAGATTGGGGAGGCGTCAATCTTTTCACGCCCGAAACGGTTCCCCTGTTTGTGCTGCCAAGCACCGGCACGGGAACCCATCGAACCCGCGTGGACGGCAATTGGGAAACGTACATCAACTTTCTGAACGGCAACAACGAAAAGAAACTCCGTTACCTTAAGGCAAACGATACCGCCCTCTTCAACGGCTCGGGCTTCCCCAACCTGGAAAGCCTGACGATGGGCGGCAATCTCATCACCCTGAGCGAAATTCAAAACGGCTGGGGCAAAGTGAACACCATTGATTATGTGAACCCCGGCAAACTGAGAGACGTGGATTACTTCACCCGCCCCGACCTGGTACACAAGTTCGTTGTGGTGGGCTACAACAGAGATACCCGCACCACTTTTTGGGTCAATCCGCCGCACGGCGACATTTACTGGCCCCTCGTTTCCAGCCGCCCGGTGTGGATTTCGCTGGAACGGCTGGAGCCATTCCCCATCCTGCCGATGACCGTTAAAGCAAAGACCACTCAGCCCATCCGCAAAACGCCGGCGGAAAATGGCGAGGAAACCGGCTTCGAATTTGCCGAAGGCGACACAGCGCGAATTGTGGAATACTATCCCTCCGGCTCGAATGTGTGGGGCAGGATTGCCGGCGGCGGATGGATTGCCCTGTTGCTGAACTGGAAATATCCCACCGACTGGTCTATGGCAACCCTCCCGCCTCCTCCCTGACCTGCTGCCTGATACGACAAAATGAGCCTTCTCCGCGCTGGAGAAGGCTCTCGTTTTTTTACACAACCTGCCGTCACAGAGGCTTGGACTCTCGTTTCGCCAGTTCTTCCCGCAGCAGGCGAATGCCGTTGGCAACCTGGTTGGAGATTCGCTCCAGTTCGTCCTGCAATTGGGTGAGGCTGTTCATGGCGTAGGCATCGGCATCGGCGCGGATGGTTTCCGCTTCGGCGCGCGCCTGGGCGACGATTTGTTCGGCGCGGCGCATGGCTTCCTGGGCAATCACTTCTCTCGAAATCATCTGATCGGCTTTTTGGCGGGCAATTTCGATGGTGCGGTTCGCCTCCTCCTGCGCCTGGGCAAGCAAGCGGTCGCGCTGACCGAGCAACTGCTGCGCCTTCTTGACCTCTTCGGGAATGGCGATGCGCATCTGGTCAATGATGTCCAACATGCGGTCTTCATCCACCATCACGTTGCGGGTGAGGGGGATGGATTTGCTCTCGTTGAAGAGTTCTTCGAGGCGGTCAATGAGTTGCAGGATGTCCATGGCTCTCTCCTTCAGCCGAAGGAATGTTGAGGCAATTCTAGCACAGATTAATCGCGGAGCGAGTTGGGGAAGGAATGCTGGTCGCCCTGTTCCGTGATTTTTCGGCGGAATGCCTCCTGCACAAATGGCGGCACCATGCTGGAAACGTCGCCGTTGAGCATGGCAATTTCGCGCACGGTGGTGGAGGAGAGGAAGGTATGTTCCTCGGCGGTGATGAGCGCCACAATTTCGATATCCGGCGCGAGGCGGTGATTCGCCAGCGCCATGCGAAACTCGAATTCAAAATCGGAAAAGACGCGCAAGCCTCGCACAATGACCTGCGCGCCGATCTTGCGGGCATATTCAACCGTCAAACCGCTGTACCCGCTGACTTTGATTTTGGGGTTGTCTTTGAATGCTTCGGCAACCAGCGCCATGCGCTCTTCGGGCGAAAACATCAGGGTCTTCAGCGGCTTGTCGTACACCGCCATCACGACTTCGTCGAAGAGGCGTGAGGCGCGCTCGGCAATGTCCATGTGTCCGTAATGGATGGGGTCGAATGTGCCGGGGAATAAGGCTCGCACCATGTTGGTCTGAGAGTCTCCTGGTTTGGATGAAACTTGGCTAACTCACATCTCCCCTGCCTTCACCCCAAAAGCGGCGGAGCGCTTCGGCGAGCAGGGCGTGTTCGGGGAGACTCAAATCGGCATCTTGCTCGAAGACCGCCTGCGCCTGCAGCCGGGCTTTTTCGATTAACTTGAGGTCGGTAATGCTTGCCATGCGCAAGCCGCTGGCAAGCCCCGCCTGGCGCGTCCCCAGGAATTCGCCCGGTCCGCGCAGTTGCAGGTCTTTTTCGGCAAGGTAGAAACCGTCGTTGGATTGCGCCAAGATTTGCAGGCGTTCGTTTTCGGTTTCGTCTTCGCGGGTGGGGATGAGCAGGCAATAGGATTGATCGGCGCCGCGCCCAACCCGTCCGCGCAGTTGATGTAACTGCGCCAGCCCGAATCGGTCTGCGCCTTCGATAAGCATGACGGTGGCGTTTGGCACATCCACGCCCACTTCCACCACGGTGGTGGAAACCAGGATGTGGTAGTGCTTATCGCGGAACTTGAGCATGACCTCGTCTTTTTCGGCGGGGCGCATCCTGCCGTGCAACAGACCTAGTTTCAAATCGGGGAAGACTTCTTTGGAGAGGATGTCGTAGTCATCCACGGCGGCGCGGGCGTTGACCTTTTCGCTCTCTTCGATGAGGGGGTAGATGATGAACGCCTGTTTTCCGTTTTGGATTTGCCCGCGAATGAGGGTGAAGGCGCGCTCACGTTCCTGCGGACGGAGAACGTAGGTGTGCACCGGCTGCCGCCCGGCGGGCATTTCGTCTATGACGGAGAGGTCGAGGTCGCCGTAGAGGGTGAGGGCAAGCGAGCGCGGAATGGGAGTGGCGGTCATCACCAGCAGGTGAGGGTTGGTGCCTTTGCTGCGGAGTTCCGCCCGCTGCTCGACGCCGAAGCGGTGCTGTTCGTCAATGACTACAAATTGCAGGTCGGCAAACTGAACGGTTGGCTCGATGACGGCATGAGTGCCGATGACGATTTTGATGGAGGCATCTGCCAGGCCGGCGCGGATTTCTTCTTTTTCGGCATCGGGGGTATCGCCCACCAGCAGGCGAATTTGTCCCGGCTGGAAAAAGGGCGCCAGCATGCTGGTGAAGTTGCGGTAATGTTGTTCGGCAAGGATGGCGGTGGGCGCCATGACGGCGGCTTGCGCGCCGGCAGAGGCAACCGCAGCCGCAGCAATGGCGGCAATGACGGTTTTTCCCGAACCTACATCGCCCTGCAGCAGACGGTTCATGGGCTTGCCGGAAACCAGGTCGGCGCGCAGGTCGTTGAGGGCGCGCTGCTGGGCAGAGGTGAGGGTGAAGGGCAGGCTGTTCTTGAGCGTATCCAGCCATTCGTCGGAGATGGGGAAGCGCCGCCCTTCGAGGGAGAGCCAGTCGCGCCGCTGGCGAAGCACTCCCATTTGCAGGTAGAAGATTTCGTCGAAGGCGAGGCGTTCGCGGGCGGCTTTGAGTTTTTCCTGCGAATCGGGGAAATGGATTTGCAGCAGGGCTTCGCCCAAGGGCATGAGTTCCGCCGCCTGCCGCACGCTTTCGGGGAGGGCATCCACCACTGCAGGCGCCCAGTAGGAGACAACCTGCCACATTTGTTTGCGCAGCCATTGCTGGGAGATGCGCTCGGCAAGCGAGTAGACGGGGACGATGCGGTTGGTGTGCAGGCTTTCTTCGTCAATCGGCTCGTAATCGGGGTTGTTCATGACGAGCCGCCCCAGGTATTGCTCCACCTTGCCCGAGACGGAGATGGCGCTGCCGCTCTTCAGGCGGTTGACAAGCCACGGCTGGTTGAAGTAACTGAGGCGCAGCGCGCCGGTGCCGTCGCTGAGGATGACTTCGATCAGGGAGGCGGTGCCGCCGCGAATGGGGCGCGAATGTACGCTTTGAACCGTGCCAATGACGGTGACCTGCTCGCCATAGCGGAGGTCTTTGATGGGTTTGAGTTGAGAGTAGTCGTCGTAGCGGCGGGGGTAGTAGTAGAGCATGTCGCCGAGGGTGTACAACCCCAGGCGGGCAAGCGCTTCGGCATTTTTGGGTCCAATCCCCTGCAAGACGGTGAGTTTGGCATCGAGCGCGGCAGGGGTGGCGGAGGTCTTTGCGCCTGCCACGGTTTCGGAACGCGGCGCCGGATGAGGGCGCGCTTTGACTGCGGGCGTGGGGGAGGTTTGCGGGCGCGATTCCCTTTGCGGCGCTTCGGCTTGCGGCGCGGGAGGTTGCTGAGGCGCAGCCGGGCGCGGCTTTGGCTCTCCTTCGGGTTTGTGCGGCTCGCGGGGCTTTTGCTGAGTCTCAGGATATACGGTGCCGATGCGTTTCCACAAGCCTTTGAGCGCGTCGGCGCGCGACTGAGGGGTGAGTCCCTCATAGGAGCGGAGGCGCTGCACGACAGCCTGAATGACTTCTTCTTTGACCCCTTCGGCGCGGGCTTCTCCCTCCCAAAAGTCGAGCATTTTGGCTAGCCCGCCGATGATGGCGGTGTTGTTGTATCCGTTTTCGTGTTCAAGGCGGAAGAATTTGCGTAGTTTTTCCAACGATTGCTGCATGGATGGTATTTTATCATGGGGCGCGGGGGAAACCCGGCTGGGTTGAGTTACTTTCTGACGGCGGCAAACCCCAAACCGTTGGGACCGACGTGCGTGCCGATGACCGTGGTGACGTTGACGAGCAGGATTTCGCGCGGGATGGATTGGCTGGAGGTTTGCATGAGCAGGTCAAGAAAGCCTCTGGCGCGCGCTTCGGCGCCGGTGTGCAGGATGGCGAGGCGTTCGAGTTCGCCGTTTTGCTGCAGGAGGTGGAGCAGGCGCGCGGCGGCTTGTTTGGCGGTGCGCACTGCGCCGGCCGGTTTGACCTCGCCTTCGGTCAGTTGGATGAGGGGCTTGATGGAGAGCAGCCCGCCCAGCGCGGCGATGACGGCGGGGACGCGCCCGCTGCGTTTGAGATTTTCGAGCGTATCCAGCGCGGCATATACCTGGAGCCGCCGCCGTGTGGATTGGACGGCTTCCAATGCGGCGGTCAGGCCGTTTTCGGCGGCTTCGGCGGCAGCCAGCACTTGAAAGCCCAGTCCCAGGGAGAGGGAGGCGCTGTCTAACACCGTAATTTTGCCGGGGAAATCTTGTGCCGCCTGACGGGCAGAGTTGATGAGAGTGGTCAGCGCGGCGGCGGCGTGGATGGAGAGGATGTGGTCACAGCCGCGGGCGAGGAGGGAATCGTAACGGGCGGCAAAGTCGCCGATGGATGGCGCGGCCGTTGTCGGCGGAGTCTGAAGCGAGGGGAGGCGTTTGTAAAAGTCGTCGCGTGAGAGTCCCTCGCCGTCGGCGTATTCTTTTCCTTCGAGAACCAGGACGGCCGGCACGACTTCGATGCCGTGTTGTTCGACGAGGGGAGGGGGAAGGTCGGAGGTGGAATCGGTGACGATGCCGAGTTTCATGACTTTTCCCGGTCAAGCCACAGTTCGCGGTATTTGCGGTTCCAGTCTATCAGGAAGCGGAAGGCGATGATCAACCCGCCGGCCAGGGCAGCCCATAGTTCCACACCGCGCAGCCCCAGCAGCCAGAAGAAGGGAGCGATGAGCAGCCCGGTGAATACGCTGGCGCGCGCGCCATGACGAATGGTGAGGGTGAGCAGCAACAGCAGCCCAAGCCCAAGCACAAAAGCAAACCAGTTTACTGCCAGGAGCCCTCCGCCAAAGGCTGCCAGCCCCATGCCGCCGCGAAATTGAGCCAAGAGGGGCCAGCAGTGACCGACGACAGCGGCAGCGGCGGTGAGGGCGATGAGCCAGGGAGCGCTCTCGAAACGCAGCGCCAGCCAGACGGGGAAAAAGCCTTTGGCAATGTCGAGAATCAACACGAGCGCGCCCCAGCCAAACCCAGCCTGACGGATGGTGTTGGTGGTGGTGGCGTGACCGGAACCGCCGTCGCGCACATCCACGCCTTTGGCGTAACGGGTCACCCAAATGGAAAAGGGAAGGGAACCGGAAAGGTATGCGAGCAGCGGCAGAGAGAGTGTAAGTGCATTCATGTTGTGCGAGTATAGCACAGGCAGGAAACCCGCCGGTGTGAAAAGTCTGCATTCTTCGGTAAAATGGCGTTTATGTTTTCTGTTGCTCCCTCTTTCGATGCCGCTGGTCATCTCTACCAGCAAACGCGTATTGCCCATTGGGACGCCATCGCCCGCCAGCGTGACTCGTGGCAGGGCATGGGCAAATGGTATCACCGCCGCCTGGCGGAAATTTACCGTTTTCATGTGCCGCCGCATTTGCGGGTTCTCGAAGTAGGCTGCGCCGATGGGCGTCTGCTTGCCAGCCTGAACCCTGCATACGGCGTAGGGGTGGATTTTTCGGAAGAAATGCTCAAACGCGCCAGAGAGCGCCATCCCAACCTGACCTTCCTGCACGCCGACGCGCACGACCTTTCTGCCATCAGAGAAACGTTCGATGTCATCATCCTTTCGGACCTGGTGAACGATTTGTGGGATGTGCAGCGGGTTCTCGAGCAGGTGCATCGTCTTTGCACGCCGCGCACGCGCATCATCCTCAACTTTTACAACCGTCTGTGGCAAATTCCGCTCAGCCTGGCACAGGGCTTGAACCTTGCCACCCGCAACCTGTATCAAAACTGGCTCACGCCCGAGGATGTGCGCTCGCTGCTGATGCTGGCAGGCTTTGAGGTCGTGCGCACTTCGCGGGAGGTGTTGTTTCCGCTTCCGCTGGGCGGGCTGGCAAACCGCTTTCTCGTCCGCATTGCGCCGTTCAATCATTTGGCGCTTTCCAATTTTGTGATTGCCCGTCCGCTGCCGGTGCGCGCGGAGAAACCCAAGGTCTCGGTGGTGATTGCAGCGCGCAACGAAGCGGGCAACATCAAAGCCATTTTTGAACGTGTTCCGAAAATGGGACGTGAGACCGAAATCGTCTTTGTGGAGGGACATTCACGGGACGACACGTACGCCGTCATCGAACGGGAGATCGCTGCGCATCCTTCGACCCCGAGCCTGCTGCTCAAACAACCGCGCATTGGCAAAGCCGACGCCATTCGCGCCGGCTTCGAGCGCGCCAGCGGCGACATCCTCATGATCCTCGACGCGGATTTGACCGTCCCGCCGGAAGATTTGCCGCGTTTTTACGAGGCGCTGGTCTCAGGCAAAGGGGAATTCATCAACGGCGTGCGCCTGGTCTACCCGATGGAAAAGGAAGCCATGCGCACGCTGAACTTCATCGGCAACAAGTTTTTCAGCATGGCGTTTTCGTGGCTGCTGGGGCAGCCTATCAAAGATACACTGTGCGGCACGAAAGTGTTGTGGAAAAAGGATTACGAACTGATTGCCGCGAACCGCTCCTACTTTGGCGATTTCGACCCCTTCGGCGACTTCGACCTGATCTTCGGCGCGGCAAAACTCAACCTGAAAATCATTGATCTCCCCATCCGTTACCGCGAGCGCACCTATGGCACCACCAACATCTCGCGCTGGAAGCACGGGCTGTTGTTGTTCCGCATGGTGGCTTTTGCCGCGCGACGGATTAAGTTTGTATAGAAGCCGCCCCGCTTATGGCACAGGGTGGAGCGCATACAAATTCCACCCGCCGCGCTGACGCACCAGCTCATACTCCGCGGGTGGAAGAGGGAATCCATCTTGAGCAGGAATGAGCAGATATTTAACCTCGCGCTCCTGCAGCCAGGCAAAATCTTCAGCCTGCGCCGCCGAAGCGATAGGCACCAATCGGCGGCTCAGGTTTTCCCCAAAAAGCGGGTAATCCAGGATAAAGAACGGAATGTAATATCCCAGCGTGGCATCGGAGGGGACGAATTTCTCCACCAGGTAATACATCTCACGGTCGTCTTTGCGCTGAAGGGTTTGAAGAAAGATGCGGTCGTCGTTGGTCCATACGTGAAACTCATCGGCGTATTTGCCCAGCGTGGGTTTGGAGGGGTTGTACAGCAGAGTGACCCATAAAATCATGAGCGCCAACCCGCCGATCAGCCATTCATGCAAAGCGCTGCCCTCTCTCTTGAACCAGAGCGCCGTGAATGGCGTGCAAAGAGCAACGAGGGGAGCAAAATACCGCCCCTGAAAAGGGTCCCAACCGGGGCGTAAAAGAATTTCCAACGGCAAGAAGATGAGTAACGCAATGCCCGGAACCAACAGCAAAAAGGAATGCCGGCGAAACGCCCTGCCTGTCTCTGCAACGAGCGCCGGAAAGATGAGCAGGAAGCTTAACGGTCCATACCAGGCATGGCTTTCTTCGTTGATGTTTTTATCGGAAAAATAAAAAGCGTGACCGGGGGCGGTATATGCGGTACCTTCGATTTCTTCAAAACCGATAAAGTGAAAAAACGCCTGCGCCGCCCGCATTTTGACTTTGTGAGCATACCCATCGAGCGGGCGAGGCAAACCGCTGGTATCGAGCGCCTGATATAGCAGGCGCGGCGCATTGTATAAAACTTCCAGCAACATCCCAGGCTGGAGAGGAGAATCAAGCGTCGGCGCGGCGCGATGTGCAGAACGGCTTGCCAGGAGTGCGCTGCTTCCCGCCTCCGGCACAGATTGAGGAGTTTCGAGCATGGTGTCCAAATACTCTGGCGAGCCAAAGGGGCTGCCAAAGTATCTCCAGTTGACGGCATACATGTACGCGCCAAAGAGCGCCGCCGCAGCAAGGACATTGAACGCCCAAAAAGCAAGCGGCTTCATGCTGCGCCTGCCCCATTGCAAAAAGGCAAGCCCCACCAACACCCCCAGCAGCGGCAGCAACAGAAAAAAACTCTTCTTGACGCCGATGCCGATTCCAACGCCGAGGGCGGAGAGGCAAAGAGGCGAGAGACGTTCCGTTTGCAGCCCCAGCACAAGGAAATACACCGCAAGGAGAAAAAACGCCGTCGTCACCAGGTCAGTTTGGGTGGTGGTGGATTGCAGCGCCACCAGTGGAAAACTAAGAAACATCAACGCGGCAAAAGCCGCCTGCCGCCGCGCATACCCAAACAGCCGCGCCAGGCCAAAAATCACGCCCGCCGAAATCAATGCCGCCAGCCATTGCACACTTCCCACCAGGTGGTCGCTGCCCAGAAAGAGCAGCGTCCAATATGTTTGCAATTGAGCGTTGACCGGGTACCACACCTGATCCAGCCGCAGTGTTTCCCAGGGAAGGAAGGAACCATTCTGACGCCAGAACACGATGCGCGAGAGATGCGTGCTCAGGCTGTCCATGTTATTTTGTGGAAGATAGATCACCTGCGCCAGCGCAAAACCATAAGCGAGAATGGTGGAAACTGCCAGCAGCGCCAGCAGCGGGTCACGCTTCAGGCTGCGAACCTCGAACCGTAGCCGCCAATTCTCGAACGGCCCCCACACTGACGGCTTACCGCTTCGCAGCCACAGCAGCCATCCAAGCCCCCCCATCAGGGCATGCAGCGCCATCATCACCCCCGGCCGATCGAACAAACTCAGGCTGCTGGCGATATAACCAGTCAAGGTCACGTTGGCGCTGCCAACCAGATACAAGGCTGGCAGCCAGGCAGTTTTGTGCGAAAGGCGGGCAATCGCTACCCATGGCAGACTGCCCGCCAGCAAAACGAATAACGCAAGAGAAAACAGAAGCATCGCTGCGGCTCGAAACGTTCCTACACGGCAAATTCCTTCAGCGCTTCGATGACCTGCATCTGGTCTTCCTCCGTCATATTGGTGTAGAACGGGAGGCGCAGGAGTTGGTCGCTGATGCGTTCAGTGACGGGACAATCGCCCGCTTTGCCGCCGTATTTTTCGCCCATCGGGGAGAGATGCAGAGGCAGGTAGTGGAAGACCGCCTGAATGCCGCGTTCTTTGAGGTGCGCAATCGCCGCCTGACGTTTTTCGAGGCTGGGGAAGAGCATGTAGAACATGTGGTAGGTCTGTTCGCAATGCGCCGGGACAAACGGCATGCTCACGTTGTTTTCCTCCGCCCATGCGCCGAGTTCGGTGTAGTAGGTTTCCCAAATCTGACGGCGGCGCGCCTGAATTTGCTCGCGTTCCTCCAGTTGCGCCAGCAGAAAGGCAGCCAGCATATCAGAAGGCAGGTAACTCGAACCGACGTTGACCCAGGTGTATTTATCCACCTGCCCGCGGAAGAAACGGCTGCGGTTGGTCCCTTTTTCGCGCAGGATTTCAGCCTCTTCAATATATTTTGTCTCGTTGATGAGCAGCGCGCCACCCTCGCCGCAGGTGAAGTTCTTGGTCTCGTGGAAACTTTGGGTTGCCATCACCCCAAAGGTGCCGAGCGGTTTGCCTTTGTATTTGCCAAATAAGCCGTGCGCGTTATCCTCCACCACCGGAATGCCGTGACGGTTGGCGATTTCGAGGATGGCGTCCATTTCACAGCCCACACCGGCATAGTGAACCACGACAATTGCGCGCGTGCGGGGGGTGATCAACGCTTCGAGCCTGGATTCATCTATGTTGAGGGTATCAGGCCGAACGTCGGCAAAGACCGGGGTGGCATTCCGCAGGGCAAAAGCGTTGACGGTGGAGACAAAGGTAAAGGAGGGAACGATCACCTCATCCCCTTCCTTCAAATCCAACAACAGCGCCGACATTTCCAGCGCGTGCGTGCAGGAGGTGGTGAGCAATACTTTAGGAACGCCCAGGGCGGTTTCGAGCAGGGCATGTGCCTTTTTGGTGAATGGCCCGTCTCCCGAAAGATGCCTGTTTTGCAAAGCCTGCTGCAGGTATTCGGTTTCTTTTCCGACGGCGGTTGGACGATTGAAGGGGATGGACATGGCGCACTCCGTGGTTATTCAGGGATCCACACAACCGCGCTGCCAGCCAGGCAAACTTCGCCGCCTTCGTTCATCACGGTTGTGTTTAACACAAGACGGCGTTTTTCTGGAATCGTTTCAGTGACTTTGACTTCGATTTTGACCGTCGTATCCACATAAACGGGGCGTTTGAACACCGAGTTTTGCGAGATGTACACGGTTCCCTGCCCGGGAAAATCCATTCCCAGGATTTTGGAAATCAACCCCGCCAGAAACGCCCCATGGACAATGCGCCTTTTGAAAAAGGAGCGGGCGGCAAATTCCTCGTTCAGGTGAATCGGGTTGAGGTCGCCCACCACTTCAGCGAAGCGTTCCACATCCTGCGCCGAGATGAAGCGCTCAAAGGAAAAGCCGTTGCCGGGCTGATAGTTAAATTCGTTCGCCATGCCGCCTCCTAGATGGCGTTGTTGGCAACATCTACAATGTATTTGCCGTAACCATTACTGGAAAGTTCTTGCCCCAGCGCAAGCAACTGTTCCCTCGAGATGAACCCCATCCGAAAGGCAATTTCTTCGGGGCAGGCAATCATCAACCCCTGCCGTTCCTGAATGGTCTGAATGAAGGAAGCCGCCTGCAGCAGAGATTCGTGCGTGCCGGCATCCAGCCATGCCACACCACGCCCGAACAGTTTTACCTTCAATTGTCCGCGTTCGAGGTAGATGCGATTCAGGTCAGTGATTTCAATCTCGCCGCGCGCCGAGGGCTTGAGCGATTCGGCAAAGCGCACAACCTGATTATCGTAGAAGTAGATGCCCGGCACCGCCCAATTCGAGCGGGGTTTTTTGGGTTTTTCTTCGATGTTCAACACATTGCCATGTTCGTCGAAATCCACAATGCCGTAACGCTCCGGGTCGTGAACCTTGTAGCCAAAGATAATCGCGCCTTCCTTCAACGAGGCACATCCCTGCAGCAAAGACATCATCCCTTCGCCGTAGAAGATGTTATCGCCCAGCGTCAGGCAGACGGGGCTGTCGCCGATGAACTCGCGCCCCACCAGGAACGCATCTGCCAGACCGCGCGGCTCCGCCTGTTCGGCATATTCGAACTTCAGCCCCCACTGCGAACCGTCCTTCAGCAGCGCACGAAAGAGCGGCAGCGCCTCGGGTGTGCTGATGATTAAGATTTCACGAATGCCCGCCAGCATCAAGATCGAAAGCGGGTAATAAATCATCGGCTTGTCGAAGACCGGCAGGATTTGTTTGCTGATGGCAATCGTGAGGGGATACAGGCGCGTCCCCTTTCCGCCTGCCAGGATAATTCCTTTCATTTTGCCTCCTTTGCTTCGCGCCAGGCATAGTTCTTTTTGATCCATTCACCGTATGAGCCGCTGCTGACCTGATCCACCCACTCGGGATGATGCAGATACCAGTCAATCGTGCGGCGCAGCCCCGCTTCAAACCCGACCTGCGGCTGCCAGCCCAACTCGCGCCTGATCTTCGCCGCATCAATGGCGTAACGCTTGTCGTGACCGGGGCGGTCGGTGACGAAACGAATCAACTCGCGGTAACTCTTCAAGCCCTGCTCGTGCAACTGCGGCACTTCAGAGGGCGGGGCAACTTCATCGAGGATGTCGCAAATTTTGTGAACAAGGTTGATGTTCTTCTGCTCGTTGTTTCCGCCAATGACGTACACCTCCCCCGGCTTGCCTTTTTCGAACGCCAGTTTCACCGCCTGGCAGTGATCTTCCACATACAACCAGTCGCGCACGTTGGAGCCATCGCCATAGACGGGCAAGGGTTTGCCGGAGATGGCATTGAGAATCATCAGGGGAATCATCTTTTCGGGGAATTGGTACGGTCCGTAGTTGTTGGAACAGTTGGTGATGATGGCGGGCAGACCGTAGGTATGATGAAAGGCGCGCACGAAGTGGTCGCTGGCGGCTTTGGAGGCGGAGTAGGGCGAATTCGGGGCGTAGGGGGTTTCTTCGGTGAACCAGCCCTCGGGTCCGAGAGAACCGAAGACTTCATCGGTGGAGACGTGCAGGAAGCGGAAGGTTTGTTTGCGCTCGGATGGCAGGTTGCTCCAGTAGGCGCGGGCGGCTTCGAGCAGGGTATAGGTTCCGACGACATTGGTCTGCACGAAGTCTTCGGCGTTGACAATCGAGCGGTCCACGTGCGATTCGGCGGCAAAGTGGAAGAGACCCGCCGGCTGATATTGCTCGAACAATGAAGCAACCAGAACGCGGTCGGTGATGCTGCCTTTGACGAAGGTGTAATCGGGGTGTCCTTCCAGGTCTGCCAGGGAGAGGGGGTTGGCGGCGTAGGTGAGGGCATCCAGATTTACCACGTGGTAACTGCCGCTGCGAATGAGCAGACGGACGAAGTTGGTGCCGATAAATCCGCACCCGCCGGTGACGAGAACAGTTTGTTTATTGGTCATATTTTCCTCATGTTTTGAATGATTTCAGCCATGCAGGGTATTGTGAAAGGGGGCGGTAGCAATCACACAGATCAGGGTAACAGCATTTTCTTCGGGGTTGGGGCTGATAAATTCGGGGCGTACAAAGGGGGCAATACGGTGGAACGCCTCTTCGTCGCGGGAGAGGATCTTAATTTCCACGCGGTTGAATAACGATTCAAAAACGTTTCGGTAGTGCCACAGACGGTAACGGTTATGATTGCTGGAAGGGTTGAGCAGCAGCCGCCATGTCCTTTCGGAGAAGCGCAGCATTTCAAAGGGGTATTTGAAGAAATGGTCTCTCAAATCTATAAAATGGATATGTATTCCGTCTGGTTTTGTCAGGGATGCGAGGGAGCGGGTAATTCCCCGGACATCATCGAGATGTTCATATACCGAACTGCTCAGGACGATATCAACAGGAGGGATGCCGGCGTTTGGATGAATCTCGCGTATATCCGCCTGAAGCAGGGTAATCCATTCGGGGCGCGGGCGCACGCGATGCTGTTGGATGGTGAAGAATTGCTCTTCTGCGGCAAAGTGGCGGTAATTGTGAGCGTCATCGGGCGGGGCGTATTTGTCGCACAGTACAACATGCGAACAGCCTTTTTTCAAAAGGGCGGCGGCAATATCGAACCGCCCGCCATAGCCAAAGACCATGACCCGTTTTCCCTGAAACGACCAGCCGTGCCGGGAGAGGACTTCCTCATAGCGCGTCACGGCTTCCGCCGGCTGGCAGGTTTCCAACCCGGGGCGGATGATCCAGCCGCGTAACAGCAGCCCGCGCACGATGCGCTCGGGAAGAAAATGACGTATCAGGCGCGGAAGCAGGTAGGAAAAATTCAAGTTCATTCTTACGGCTTGGGGCTCACAGGGAGTTTTTGCAGGCAGGCGGAAATATCCTGCCGCGGTTTCAGGAGTTGAATTTTTACTTTTTTCAAGCGCAGGACGGGTTCATAATAGCATAACACGGGAGAGGAAACCCATTTTACCCAGGCATTGTTTTCCTCTCCAAATATCGCTTCGTCGGTTTTTATCGTTTCATTGAGAGGGTTGGTGATGATGAGGGAAAAGCGTTGATTGGCAAGGTCACGGTAGAACTCTGCGAAGTAGGCGGCGTCTTCGCTCATGGCTTTATCAATCAAAACTTTTTTGTCGTATTCCGGCACAAGCGGGATGGGGCTGATGTATCCAAAGGTAAGCAGTTGGCGCTGATCCATGAAAAGGACTTCCCCGAATGGAGCGGCGCGCTCCACCTCGGCACGAATATCCTCCAGGGCTTTATAGGTGTCTTCTTTGGAAGGGAGTGTATCGGGCAGCGGGTCTGGTAACACACCGGTGACGGCATAGGATGGTGCAATATCGGAAAGCGTCACAATAGCGACCAGATTCCCGTTGACGGAGAGCGGTCTTAGAGACATCATGACCCAATATACCGGGATGATCAGGAGCGCCAGGGTCATCGCTTTGGGCAGGGCCGGGGCAAGATGAATCTCTTCGATCCAGCGGCGTCCGCCATTGCGCCAGGCAATTGCACCTGTAAACATCAATCCAATAATGAACATATCCAGGTTGTGCAGGTCTCCGCCTCCGCCAATTTTGGCGCTGACGATAAGACCCACCACTAAAAAAGCGAGCAACGGCAGGGTAATGGCAAGTTTTTGCCAGCCATTGAGCAGCCAGCGGCGGGAGCGGGAAAGGTAAATCAAAATGAAAATGAGGGGACCTACTGCCAGCGCCAAACCAATCAAAATGCCCGGGGCAAAAGTCTCATTGGGGAACAAGCGGTACCACAGCAGCGGCTGATCGGAAAGGCGCGATTGAATGCTGTCGAGGGTGATTCCTTCGGTTGGGCCGGCGGGCGCTAACACAGCCGGCTCATTCATCAGATTGATCCAGTTCTTCAGCATGGAATTCAAAAAGGGAAGCACATACCCGCCCATGACTCCAGCCAACCCTACGGCAACCGTCCGCTTCCACACTTCCTTGCTCAGGTGCCGGCCATTTCCATCTGCCATCCCCACCTCGAGCATCACCGCCCACATGGCAGGTGCAAAGAGCCAGGTAAAACGGCTTGTGACGGCAAAGAAGCCTGCCGCCATTACCAAAGGAATCGCCAGCCAAAGGGGACGCCTCCATGCCAGGGCGACCATGATGGCACACAACAACAATGGAGGATGGATGGGTCCCTGCCGGACGAAGACAAACGCCCAAATCGCCGCCGCCACCCAGGGCAGGAGGTCTTTTCTGTTCAGGTAAAACGACGCCCCCCCTAGCAAGAGATAGGGAATCACCCCCTGCAGAGAGAGCCACAAACGCTCCTGCCAAATGGTAATGTGGGGCAGGAGGAAGGGAAGCCCGCCCAGGAACTGCCGTCCCACATCGAGATAAACAGGCAATTCCTTATCGGGAGGGTAGTTGTACAGCCGCCGCCCAAACATAATCGAATAGTCCCAAAGGCGGTTACCTTCAGACCAGCCCAGTGAAAAGGGATAATCTGTGACCTGGGAAAGGGAAGAGAAAAACACCCAGCCGCCGCTCACCAGAATGGAAACCGTCAATAAGACGCGCCAGTCAATCAGCCTATTCTCGTCGTTTGTAAAGAGAAAGGCTGGCAGGATCATCGAAAAGAACAGCAGAAGGAGACGAAGATAAGGGCCATGCAAAACAATGCCCCAAAACGTGTACTGCAGAATATAAACTGGCAGAAGAATAATGACGACAGCCAGCAGCCAGCGAAGTATCCCCACCCGCCGGCGCAGCAAACGCAGCAACTGTCCGAACAATCGCTTCGGCACCAGCGGCTTCCAAAGCAAATAGCCGACTGCAACAACGCCGGCAATGCACAATGCGCTAAAAACAAAAAACGCCAGCCCCCATTTCAACGAGAATTGTCCCAGCCATGTACCGGTGCCCCAGGCAATGTGATAAAACTCCGCGCCGGCGCCATAGAGCACCCAAGCCGTTGCTATCAATAGCAGGAGTTTCCCAGATTGGGTAGAACGTACAGAAGGAATCGTCATGGTTCAAGTCTTTGTGCTGTATTTTTCCGAAAAAATTCGTAGAGGGGTAAGTATATCAGCGGTAAAAGGTTTAGCAGATAGTAGAGGATGCGGGCCCCCACCAGGACCGGCGCCAGCGCCGACGAAGGCACACCAAAGGCCCCAAACAGATACAGCGAAGCCGTTTCGGAGAGACCCAACCCGCCGAACGCCACAATCGGGATATAAGACACCAGCTGCATCAGAGCCAGGACGAAAATAAACGTCAACGGTTCGAGGCGCAGCCCAAAAACCGCATAATTGGCATACATCCACGCCAGGGAGGCGGCAAGGTAAACCAACGAGTTCAGGAGCAAGGCGCTCAAGACGCGCCACATTTTGGGGCCGCCTGCTTCTGCCAGGCTCAAAACAGAATCCAGCGCCTGCTGCACAAAGCGCACTCTGAGCAGCCCCACACGGCTGAAGACTGTCATGAGAAATGCAATAAACTTCTGCCGCAGGAGGATGGTCAGTAAAAAGATGGCTATCACTGCTCCTATGACACTCAGCAGACACAGAACAACGAGACGGAAGGGGGTAATTTGCCGCCAAAGCAGCACGGCCGAAATCAAAAGTGTAAGCCAGATTGCAATCAAATCGCCTATTTTGACCAGCAAAAAAACAACCACAGAACGGCTCAACTTTACCTCATATTCCACCCGCGACATGGCAAGATAGGTCGCTATCCCCGCACCGGTCAAAAGATAATTCGAAACGGCATTCTGCCAAATGATCAAATTCAACACCTGAGCATAGGAGGCATTCTTACGCATCAAAAGATGATACTGAAGTGCCTTCAACAAGGTTATCAAAACAAAGGTGAATATGGAAACGATCAGCCAGGGAGCCGATATGTTTTGCAGCGTCTTCACAACGTCAGACAAGTTGGTCTTCGAGAAGATGAAGGAAATTAAAGCGACTGTTAGGATGATCTTGACGACATTCCACACAGGCGGTGTTTTTTTGGTTGAGGTATCCAAATCCATTGTCATCGGGAGGGGAGTAAATCAGAGTATCGTGTTGTAAAAATGCTCTGTTGCAATCTTCCGTTGCCACTGTATTGCGACCTGCGGGAAGCAATCCACTGCCTTGCAGGAGACTGCTTTGTGTCGCTTTGGCGCCACTCACAGTGACAAACGATGAGGATGTTTGCGACACAGCATGGTGAAAACAATGCAGGCGCACCGCGTGATGGACATGCGGGCATGGTTTGAACGGGGATTAAGAGAGTGTTTCTTAAGTCCTTGTAATGCTTTGCCAGATTGACAAATCTGGCAAGTGTACGGGCAAACCTCCCGTGTATCGGCTTGGATTTGGCAATCCAAGCCAGCGAAACGAATTTATGAAACAGTCTCTAAGAGGCCTCGCTGGGACGACAAAGAACATAATACCGCTCGCCGCCATAGGGTAAGTTTAAGTAAAACAAGGCATGGATTGCGTTTGAAACCAATTTTTTTCTCGCGCTAAAAACACCCGTTGAACTGCCGGCGGGCAGGCGGTTGACAATGCGCCGGTGAAGGTTGTAAAACGGGAAGCCCCACTGGATGGCTTTCACAATCTGAAACCCTGCTTCTCGAAGTTTTGCTTCGACCTCGGAGCGGCTGTATCCGTGCACATGCCCCATGCGCTCCGCTTCGACGCGGAACAACGGCCCAAGAGGGACGGAGAGGATCAGATGTCCTGCCGTCATGGCAGCCAGGTTTTTCAGTGCGGAACGATCATCTTCAATGTGTTCGAGTACATCAATACAGGTCACCAGGTCGAACTTTTTCTCTAGCGCTTTTTCACTTAAATCAAGAACATGAAAATCGCCCTGGGGAAGACGCTTGCGCGCCACCTCGAGCCCTTGCGGGGAATATTCAGAACCGCTCACTCGAACATGTGGATATTTTTCGATGATTTGCTGTAACAAGACCCCTGTGCCACAACCGGCATCCAATACACTCGTGAAGCGAATCCCCTTCATGAGCGAGAAAATAAAGCGGCGTGTATGCCTGGCAGTGGGGCCATAGACCTTCATATCGTCCCATTGCCGCCATGCTTCATCGTAAAATTCTGCTGAAAATGTCATTTCGAATTCATCCTTGATGCCACAGCGCCAGCATAACCAGCGCATAAATCCGTTTGCCGTGATCCGCTTTGCCGTTGCGATGTTCTTCCAGCAGGGAGTGAATCGTTTGCCGCCTGAACCATTGCTCCATCGGATTCCCGCTGCCGATCAACAGTTCCTTTGACCACGCGTACAACGGTCCGCGAAACCAGACGCCGATTGGGATGCCAAACCCTTGTTTTCCCCGCCGCTGAATAGGGGCGGGTAATTCTTTGGCAAAAGCTTTTCTCAACAAATATTTTCCGCTCATGCCTCGGACCTTGAAACGGTCCGGCACGCGGGCAGACCACTCCATTACTTTATAGTCAAGAAACGGCGAACGGGGTTCGATGGAGGCAGCCATCGCCATACGGTCGGCTTTGACGAGCAAATCGCCGGGCAGGTAGGTGTGTAAATCGGTGTAGAGGGTCTTGTCGAGCCAGGAACCTTCTATCGAATCGAATTGTTCGATGAGCAGGTTTTGGGCGTTATGGGGGTCGAACTGAAATTCCGCCTTCCACAGTTGGGCGCGCTGGGCGGGAGAGAAGTAGGAACCCCAGCGCAGGATGCTGGCGCGCGGGTCAATGTGCGGAAGGCGACCTAACCGTTTGAGACCATTGACCAAGCCCTGCCCCACCGGGCGCGCGGCAGAATCGGGGAGATGATGCACAATGGAGGGGATCAGGCGGCGGGTCAGAAAGGGAGGCGCTTGCAGGTAGCGGTTTGCCAGCGGATCGAGCCAGTATCGCTGATAGCCGGCGAAGTTCTCATCGCCGCCATCGCCGTTGAGGACGACGGTGACGTGTTCGCGGGTGACCTTCGAGATGTGATAGAGGGGAATGGCGGAGGGGTCGGCAAACGGTTCGCCAAAATGACGGGTGATGGTTTCGAGTGTAGCGGGCAGGTTTTCAAAGGTAAGGATGAATTCGTGATGATCGGTGGAATATGTCTGTGCCACAGCGCGCGCATATTGCAATTCGGAAAACGATTGCTCTTCAAAGCCAACCGAAAAGGTTTTTACAGGAGCATCACTGAGTTCCGCCATTAAGGCGACGATGACGCTGGAATCGATGCCGCCGCTGAGATGCGCCCCCAGCGGGACTTCGCTGATCAAGCGCATTTGGACGGCTTCTTTCAAAAGCGCGCGCAACTCTTCGATGAGTTCTTCTTCGCGCAGGGAATGTTTCGGCTGGTAGGCAAGGTCCCAATATTTTTCGATTTTTGCCGTGCCGTTTTGCCAGAGGAGGCGGTGAGCGGGAGGAAGTTTATAGACCCCTTGGTAGATGGTGAGCGGATCGGGGATGTATTGGAGGCTGAGGTAAAGGTCAAGCGCCTGGAGGTTTATCGCCGGACGCTGAGGCAATGCCTGCAGGAGGGCGTTTAATTCGGATGCAAAGGAGAGCGTCCCGTTTTGGAGGGAGTAGTAGAGGGGTTTTTTGCCGAGGCGGTCGCGGGCAAGCAGAAGTTTGCGCTGCTTAAGATCCCATAAGGCCAGGGCGGCCTGTCCGCGCAGGTGTTGTACGCATTCATCGCCGTATTCTTCGTAAAGATGCACGATGCATTCTGTGTCGGAATGGGTGCGAAATTCATGACCGCGTTTTGTAAGTTCGGCGTGAAGTTGCAGGTAGTTGTGCGATTCGCCGTTGAAGATCACCCATAGGGTTTCATCTTCGTTGGGAATGGGCTGGTGACCGCCGGCAATGTCAATGATGGCAAGGCGGCGCATGCCCAGGCCGATGCCGGGGTTGAGGTAGAAGCCGTCGCCGTCCGGTCCGCGATGGAGGATGGCGCGGGTCATTTTTTCGAGCAGGCTGCGTTCGGGGATTCGCTGGTCTGCGTATGAGATTCCGCAAATGCCGCACATGAGGGTTATTTTACCTTTTCCAGGAATTGTACGTATTGTTGAGCAATGTGCTGCCAGGAGTAGTGCGCTTCCACGCGGCGGCGGGCCGAGGCGCCCATTTCTGTACGCAGGGCGGGGGTGGCAAGCATGCGTTGGAGCACCTCCCGCAGAGATTCAACATCTTCAGGCGGAACGAGGAAGCCGTTTTCACCATCCACCACGAGTTCTTCGTTGCCTGCAATGCGCGAGGCGACGACAGGCAACCCGCTTGCCATGGCTTCCAGCACGGCATTGGGCATGCCTTCGTGCCGCGAGGGGAAGAGAAACAGATTCGCCCATTGGTATTGTTCGAGCAGCTGATGACGCGATTGCCAGCCCAGAAAATGCACCCGCCCGGCGATGCCGCTCTCTTGTACCAGCGCTTGCAGGGCGTCCATTTGTGGACCGTCGCCGGCAATGCGCCATTCCCAGGGCAGGTGTTTCAGGGCTGCCAATGCTTGTATGGCAATATCCAGTCCTTTCTGGTAAACGATGCGCCCAACAGAGAAGAGCCGCGGGGAGACGTTTTCGCGCGGCACGGCTTTGTACAGGTCGAGGTCAACGCCGTTGGGGATGACGGCGATGGGATAGCGCGCGTCGAACTGCAAGGCGAGTTGGCGCAGCCCGCTGCTATTGGCGACAATGGCGGAGGCGTTTTTCCAAACGAGGCGCAGCAAAGGCGAAATGAGTTTGTGATAGGTGCCAAAGTCGTAGGGACGAAAGCCAGGCACATCACCGCCGCGCAGAGAAACCACATAGGGAGTGCCGTGCAGCGCTTTTAGGAACAGAGCCACAGCGCCGGAAGGCACGCCGAGAAACGCCAGGGTGAGGTGCGGCTCGATTTGGCGGACCAGGCTCAGGGTCGAGAATGAAGCGAAGGGGATAAAGAGGCTTTGTTCCAGGGCACCGGAACGGTCTTGTCTCCGGCGCAGCGCCGGAATGCGGAGGATGGTCAGATTTCCCGATTGCTCGCGCCGAGGCAGGTCTTTGAAGCGCGAGGTCACAACGGTTACTTGATGCCCCAATCCCGCCAGGCAGCGTGCCAGGTTGGCGCTGGCATTGCCCGCCCCGCCGCCAATGGGTGGGTATTCACTGTTGATGAGCAGGATGCGCATGTCAATCGGAGAGATTAAGTTTTGCGCGGATGGTGTAGGTGGGTTTGCTTTGCGATTCGTGATACGTCCGCGCAAGCAGTTCGGCAATCAGCCCCATCAGGATGGATTGAAAACCCAGGATGAGGAGCATGACGCCGATTTGGAAGAGCGGCGAACCCAGCACCGCCACCAGAAAGAAGATGCGGCGGATGAACAGATAAAGCAGCAGAGCGGCACTGACGGCAATCAGGCTGATGCCCGCGCCGCCAAAGAGACGCATGGGTTTGTGGGAATAGTCGAGCAGGAATTTGACGGTGAATAGATCGAGGATGACTTTTACGGTTCGTTCCAGACCGTATTTTGCCACGCCAAATTTACGCGGGTGGTGGCGGACGGGGAGTTCGGTGATTTTGGCGCCGACCGAGTGGGCAAAGACCGGGATGAAACGGTGCATTTCGCCGTAGAGACGGAAGCCTTCGAGCGCTGCGCGGCGGTAGGCTTTAAGGGTGCATCCGTAATCGTGCAGGTGAACGCCCGTCACCCAGGAGATCAGCGCGTTTGCCAAAGCAGAGGGGATGGTGCGGGTGAAGCGGTTGTCCTTGCGGTCTTTGCGCCAGCCGCTGACCAGGTCGTAGCCTTCGTTCAGTTTGTTGAGCAGCATGGGAATATCGGCCGGATCGTTTTGCAGGTCGGCATCGAGCAAAATGATGATGTCTCCGTCCGAATGGTCAATACCGGCAGCAATGGCAGCCGTCTGCCCAAAGTTGCGGCGAAAGACCACCACGCGAACGTGTTCGGCATCTTGCTGCGCCAGTTGGGTGAGTATTTCTACGCTGCCATCTGTCGAACCGTCGTCCACAAAAATTACCTCCCAGGTTTGCTGGAGAGACGCCAGCGCCGAACGGATGGCCTCCATCAGGAGCGGCAGGTTGTCTTTTTCGTTGTAAACGGGAATGACGAGGGAAAGATCAGTCATGGATCACTTCTTAGACTTCAACCGCTCCAAATCCGCATCCACCATCATGGTGACCAGCTGCTTGAAAGAAACCGAGGGTTTCCAGCCGAGTTGCGCGCGCGCCTTGGAAGGGTCGGAAATCAGCAAATCCACTTCGGCGGGGCGGTAAAAGCGCTCATCTTGAACGACAAAATCGCGGTAATCCAGCCCCACGTGCCCGAAGGCAATCTCGCAAAACTCACGCACCGAGTGAGTCTCGCCCGTGCCGATGACGTACGTATCGGGCGTATCCTGCTGCAACATACGCCACATCGCCTCCACATAATCGCCGGCAAAGCCCCAATCGCGCTGCGCTTCAAGGTTACCCAGGCGCAGTTCCTTTGACAAGCCGAGTTTTATCCGCGCCACACCGTCCGAAATCTTGCGGGTGACGAATTCCAACCCACGGCGCGGACTCTCGTGATTGAACAGAATGCCCGAAGCCGCAAAAATATGGAATGACTCACGGTAATTCACCGTAATCCAATGCCCATAGACCTTCGCCACCCCATACGGGCTGCGCGGATAGAACGGCGTGGTTTCGCGCTGAGGCACCTCCACCACCTTGCCGAACATCTCACTAGAGGATGCCTGATAGAACCTGATTTTGGGGTTCACAAAGCGAATCGCCTCCAGCATGCGCGTCACCCCTAGCGCGGTAATGTCGCCGGTCAGCGCCGGTTGATTCCACGAAGTTGGCACAAACGACTGCGCTGCCAGATTGTACACCTCGGCCGGTTCGTATTCCTCCAACAGAGAAAGCAGCGACCCCTGATCATGCAAATCGCCCTGAACGACGAGAATCTCATCCAGCAGGTGGTTAATGCGCTCATACGTCACCGTACTCGAACGGCGCGCCACGCCGACGACGCGGTATCCCTTCTTGAGCAATAACTCTGCCAGATACGAGCCATCCTGCCCTGTGATTCCTGTGATGAGTGCTGTAGGCATGTATTCTCCTTGGTTCAAAATTCAGCCGCTGAATTATAACCTACATTGCCGGTTTGGAAGTACGGCGTTTATCCTGCCATACCCCCAGCCCCACAATGAACCCCCACCCTACAACAATCAACCCCACCATCAGCGGGAACGGCAATTGCCCGCCCCAATGAAAATAGCGGCTGGCATACCATTGCGTAAACACCAGCAAAAAGACCGCCTCGCACCACAACAAACGCTTCACCCATGCGCTGCGAGTCTCCTGCCACCATACCCACACCGCCCCTGCCAGCACTGCCTGCCACACCAAAAGGATGGCGCGGTAGCGGGGATTGTCCCAGGTGTCGCCGCCGCCTCGTAGAGCAGAGAGCAGGACCCAGGTCCAGGTGAGAAGCGCAAGCCACAGGATGACATTCCGCTTCTGCCCCGACCGTTGTCCTGATCCTGCTCCGAAAGAAAGAATCAACGCCGGCAGCAAAACGTACCACCCCGCCGCACGGACGAGGTACACCGCCTGCCACAAACGGTTATCCGGCTCGAAGACCGCCGCCGGCAGCACCGGCTGCAAAATACCATACGCTGCCACGAAAGGCAAGCGCATCCACTCGGGCATCTCATCGAAGAGTTTTTGCACCCAGCCGGAGCCGCGTTCGAGTTGATAGATATCCCACTTCACCGTCAGCCTCAGCCAATCGTTGACCACCCGCAGCGGAGAGGAAGAGTCAAACTGCCCGGAGCGGTTGAGCGAGGCAGAGAGGACAAATAAGCCTATGCCAAAGATGAGCGCAAAAACAAGGATGGGTTTCCACGAAAGGTGGCGGCGCTCATCTGTGAAAAAGAGCCACCCCGCAAAGATGACGAGGTGTGCAAGAGCCACCGCCGGCGAAACCAGCAGCATGCCGAACAAACCGATGGCAAGCCAAATTGCCCTTTTGGACTCAGGGAGCTTGCTCCCCCCTTTGGACTCAGGGAGTTTACTCCCGCCTTCGCCAGCAAGCCCCCTTTCGGACTCAGGGAGCTTGCTCCCGTTTTCGTCAGCAAGCTGACTGACTCCATAAAAACTCCCGCCTTC
>JBBITE010000027.1:24796-37661 GCA_037440905.1 Anaerolineae bacterium
CTTTCGGACTCAGGGAGCTTGCTCCCGCTCTCGCCAGCGAGCCGGCTGACGCCATAAACAAACCCATAAAACGCCATCGCGCTGAAGGTTAACAGATACGGCTCGCGCATGGCAGAAGAGCCGAGCAAAACACTTTCCGGATACAGCGCGAAGATCCACGCTGCGGCGTAAGCGATTTTTTCCCCGAAAACCCGCCGCACGCCCAGCCACAAAAACGGGACGCCCAACGCGGCAGCCAGCGCCGAAAACAAAATCAGCAGCAACGGACGCTGAGCATCGGGGGAGAGGGTTCGGTACACCAGGGCGCTGAACGCCAGCAGACCGCCGTACTGGTCGGAGGAGAATTTGCGGCTGAAGGCATCCAGGATGGGACGGTCGGAACTGGCAAGTTTCCAGGCCTGGTCGTCACGGATGTGCGCATCGGTAAAGATGTAACCCGCGCGGTCATCCTCATCCGCGTGACCGTAAAGGGGCAGGGCAAGGTGAAGCGAAACACCCAGCGCCAGGCGCAGCGCAAAAGCGAGGAAGGCGAGCAAAAGCAATTTTCTGTCGAGTTTCATGCGAGGTGATTTTACACTACTTGAGTTGGAGGACGGCACAGACGTGGGTTACCCCATTGCTCTCACAATCTTCTCCGCCCGCGCCAGCCAGGTATACCCTTGCACATCCTCCCTTGCCTGCCTGCCCAGCGATACTCTGCGCGGCTCATCGGCAAGCAATCCCTCAATTTCCACTTTCCATTTTGCAACGTTATCCGCTTCACAAAACACGGCATTCGTCTCGTTCAGCACTTCCCGAATCACCGGCAAATCCGCCGTGAGGATTGCCCGTCCCGCCGCCATGTATTCGAACATCTTCATCGGGCTGGCAACGCTGGCAGAACTGGCGCTGCCGCTGGAACCCATGATGGAGCGGCTGTAAGGCATGAGCAAAATGTCCGCAGCAGATTGGTAGAGGGGCAGGTCACGGTTGGGGATGAAGCCGGTGAAGGTGACGTTGTCAGACTGGGCGCGTTCTTTCCACGCTTGCACATCTGCGGGGCGGCCGCCCACCCAAACGAAGTGCGCCTGCGGCAGTTCTTTTGCCAGCGCCAGAAAGAGTTCTGCGCCGCGGCCAGCGTAGAGGTGACCGGTGCACATCACGGTTGGGGCTTGGGGAAGGTTCAGGGTTTGGCGCGCAGTGACCGGGTCCGGCAGAGATGCGAAGCGTTCCAGTTCCACCCCATTGGGGGCGATGACCACTTCGTCCGCCTTGAAACGAATGTTGTGCCGCCGCTCCAGCACATCCACCAATGCCTGCGTGATGGAGGCGAGACGCTTGCGTCCGCGCAGCAGGGCAAAGGCGCGATGCCAGGCGGGACCGAAGGCGCCGGTCGGCTGGAGATGAATCTCGAACACGGTGGGGATGCGATGAAGCAGCCCAAAGACCGCCGATTGCGGGAACCAGGTGTAGAGCAGATCGGCGCGGAGGGCGCGGGCGCGCTGCACAGATTGCCAGGTGAACAGGCGGCGGCTGGATGAGGCGAGCCATTCGATGGGGAAATCGGCTTGCAAACCGTAATGCTGTTGAAGGTCGAAGGTCGAAGGTCGAAGGTCAAAATCTGGCACGAGGAGCGTAAGGTCGTGACCAAGTTGGACGAGCGCGGAGCAGGCTTTCATCACCTGGATGCTGTTGGCGGTGTCGGAGGGAATCTGCGAGCCGGCGGTTGCGACGATTTTCATGCCAGCGTCTCCTCTCGCTGCATGATTCTCAGCCCAAGCAGCACCGTCCAACCGATGGAAACGACGAAGTAAGCGGCGACGATGGCCGCGCCGACGAGGTATCCGCCGTGCGGGACGAGCAAGAAGATGAGCGCCACTTCCAGCGCGCCGCACACTGCCGCAATGAACAAGGGATAGGCCGGTTTGCCCAGCGCCAGCAGCAGCGGACGGTTCCAGTTGGCGATGTTGGCAGCGCCGTAGCCGATGAGCAGCAGCAGGAAGGCGGGATACGCCGGCGCCATCTCGCGCCCATAGACAAACGGGATGAGCCACCAGCCAAACGCAGCAAGCCCGCCGCCCGCCAGCAGAGTCCATGCCGCGCTGAGGGCGCTGACCTGTTTGAGCAGTTTGCGGGTGGCGTTCCACTGCCGCGCTGCGATGGTGCGCGTGATTTCGGCGTAGGTGGGGGCGATGAGCGGGTCGAGCGGCACCATAATCAGGTTGATGAGTTTCGAAGCGAGGCTGAAATAGCCCACCGCAGCGGGCGAGAGCAAAGCCGCAATGTAGAGTCGGATATTGTCGCGGGCGAACAGGTTGACAGTCCCGTTGAGATTCGTGCTGAAGGCAAAGCGCAGGATGGGCTTCCAATCCGGGACGAGACGAAGCGGGGTACGCATCCATCCCTGCCCCAGCCGGCGCTTCATTTCTCTGGACGCCGAGCCTGTCACTACAACCCCGGCAATCGCCTTGCCGACGAGGTACGCGGCGAGGATGCCCGTCAGTCCCCAGTTGGTGATTTTCAAAAGGTCAAGTGTGAAGACAGCGGCGATGAGGACCGTCAGCGCAATGCTCTGGTAGAAGTTGGCGCGCGCCACCTGCTTGAAATTGTCTGTGGCTTGAAGTACGCCCACCGATGTTTCATAAACGAGGTTGGCGAGCAGGAATAAACCGTAAAAGCGGAACAGGGTCACGATGGGAGAGCCATCTGCAAAGGTACGCGCGCCCCACTCCGCCAGCAGGTAGAGGACGAGGTACGCAGCGATGGAGGTCAGTGCTTCCATCAGCGCAATGCCTTTCACGAGGGCGGCAGCGCGCGGTGTATCGTCCTGAGCCAGCGCCCCGCCGGCATATTTCACGGTCACCTCGCTCATGCGGAAGGAGAGCAGGCGGTTGACGTTGGAGGGAAAGTCCATGACGATTGCCAGCAAGCCCGCGCCCGAATCTCCCAGCAGGCGAAAGACGAGAATGCCCTGCAAGACGCCAAGCGCCGAGGCGAGCGTGTTGCTGCTGAACAGGTAACTGCTGTTGCGCAGCACGCGGCGGATGAGGGGGTCGTTGCCGAGGGAGGTTTTGATCTTCTGAATCATTTTTTAGCGCAAAGCACGCGAAGAGCGCCAAGAGGTATGACTGGACTTTAATCTGAAATCAGGAAATCTTCACAAAGATGTAACTACCTACCGACAGCCCAAGGGAGGGGAAGCAACCTGCCGCTGTATATCATTGCGAGGGCTGTTGGTCGAGTAGGGCGAGCGTTCCTCTCGCCCGTATCGAGACCCAGCCCGAAGAGCCACGCCGAGGCTCGCCCGAGGCGCAATCTCCAGCATTTGCGGGGAGACTGCCACGCTCGCTGCGCTCGCTCGCAGTGACAGGTAGGCAGTTACACGAAGATGAAAACGAAATTCGTGTTTCTTCGTGAACTTCGTGGATGAAGAGCGAACACAGATAACGTCTTTTCATCCCGCGAATTTTGCGGGCTTCGCGGTTCCAGGAATCTAAGGCGTGAGCACATCCTTCGCCCACTCGCGTTCGGCGTTGTACCATTCGACGAGTTTTTGCACGCCGGCGCGCATATCATACTGCGGCTCCCAGCCGAGCAGTTTGCCAGCCTTGCTCACATCTGCCCAGTTGGAGCGCATATCGGCCGGGTTGGGCGGACCATACACCACCTGCGCTTTTTTGCCTACCACCTCTTCCACCAGTTTGATGAGGTTGTTGATGGTAATGACCTCATGCCCGCCCAGGTTGATGATCTCATAACCGAGCGGCTTCAGCGCCAGGATGGTGCCGCGCGCGATGTCGTCAATGTAGGTAAAGCCGCGCGACTGCTCACCGTCGCCATTGACGCGCACCGGGCGTCCTTCGCTCACCCACTGCACAAAGCGAAAGAGCGCCAGGTCCGGCCGCCCGGCGGGACCATAGACCGTGAAATAGCGCAGAATACTGACATCTATGCCGTAGAGATGATGGTAGGCATGGGTCATCGCCTCCGCGCCTTTTTTGCTCGCGGCATAGGGTTGAAGCGGCTCGCTGCTGGAGGCGGTCTCCGGCGTGGGGTAGGGCGGGTCTTCGCCATAGATGCTGGAAGTGGAGGCGAGGATGAATTTCTTCACACCGTTTCGGCGGCACACCTCCAGCATATTGAGCGTGCCAATCATGTTGGTCTGCACAAAGACCCAGGGATCGCTCACGCTGTAACGCACGCCGGCCCGCGCCGCCAGGTTGATCACCCCGTCGAAGGCTTGCCCGTCGAAAAAGTTAATCACCGACTTTTCGGAAATATCCAGTCTGTGAAAGGTGAATCCGCCCAGCGCCTGTAAACGTCTCAGGCGGTATTCCTTCATGCGCACGTCATAGGCGTCGTTCAGGTTATCCACACCGGTGACGGTATGCCCATCCTGAATCAACACCTCGGCAGTGCGGGCGCCGATGAAACCAGCCGCCCCGGTAACAAGGTAATGTGCCATATCTGACTTTCGACTTTCCGGCTAGAGTCTCACCACTTTGGGGTTGTCTTTTGCGAATTTACCTGTGGCGTTGCGGCTGTCGAAGACAAACTTCGCCTCGCGCACAATCGCTTCATAATCATAGACCTTGTGATTCGTCACAATCACCACAGCATCCGCCTCGCGGACGGCGTCCATCACCTGCGGCACGCTGTCCATGTGCCAGCCTTCAGTCTCATGGTGAATGCGGGGAATGTAGGGGTCGTGATAACACACATCTGCGCCTTTCTTCATCAGCAAGCCGATGACATCCAGAGCCGGCGATTCGCGCACATCGTCAATATCGGGCTTGTAGGCTGCGCCCAGCACCAGGATCTTCGAGCCTTTGACCGGCTTGCCGCGATCATTCAGCGCCTCCATTACGCGCCCCACCACATAACGCGGCATGTTGGTGTTGATTTCCGAAGCCAGTTCGATGAAGCGCGCATTGTAGTTGAACGACTTCATCTTCCAAGAAAGATACAACGGGTCAATCGGAATGCAGTGACCGCCCAGCCCCGGCCCCGGCGTAAACTTCATGAAGCCAAAGGGTTTGGTGGCGGCGGCATCAATCACCTCCCACACATCCACGCCCAGGCGCTCGCACATCATCGCCAGTTCGTTCACCAGCCCGATGTTAATCATGCGGAAGGTGTTTTCCAGCAGTTTCGCCATTTCTGCCGCCTCCGCCGAAGAGACCGGGTGAACGGTTTGAATCGCACCGGCATACCAGGCAGTTGCCACTTCATTACAAGCCGCGGTGATGCCGCCCATCACCTTGGGGGTGTTGACGGTGGTCCAATCCTCGCGCCCGGGGTCCACCCGTTCGGGTGAGAAGGCAAGGAACCAGTCCTCGCCAATGGTCAACCCGCGCTCGGCGCCCAGTTTCGGCAGGAGCAGTTCGCGCGTGGTGCCGGGGTAAGTGGTGGATTCCAGCACGACCACCATGCCCTTGTGCATGTACTTCGCCAGTTCATCGGTAGCGGCAATGATATACGACATATCCGGGTCGCCGGTCTGACGCAGCGGAGTCGGCACGCAAATGCTGACGGCATCCATTTCTTTCAGCGCCGAAAAATCCGTCGTGGCAGTGAGATACCCCGACTTGACCAGTTTTTCCACCGCCTCGGTCTTCACATCGGGGATGTAGGAAATGCCCTTCGAAAGCGAATCAACTTTCCGCCCGTCCGGGTCAATGCCCGTGACGTGAAATCCCGCCTCGGCGAAGACGACTGCCAGCGGCAGCCCCACATAGCCCAGTCCCAAAATCCCCACGCGGGCTTCCTTGCTCTTGAGTTTCTTAATGAGAGTTTCTTTTGTAGTAGCCATGTTTCCTTGTTCAACTTTCCAGCTTTGAAACTTTGAAATCCTCCAACCCTGTCAACGTCATCAGGATTGCATCTTCATCGGTATCTTTGTAATAGCGCTTACGGCGTCCCACCGCTTCGTACCCAAAGCGGCGGTACAACTCCTGAGCGGCGGCATTGCTCTCGCGCACCTCCAACAACGAAGAAACCGCGCCTTCCTCCGCCATGGAACGCAGGGCGCGGCGCAGCAGTTTCCGCGCAATGCCCCGCCGGCGGTACGCGGGATGCGTGGCAAGCGTGGCAATATGCGCCTCGTCCACCAGCAGCCAGGCAACCAGCATCCCCACAATTTCGCCGTCTGCCTCTGCCACCCAGCAGCGCGAGGCAGGGTTATCGGTCAGTTCGAAGCGAAACGACCGCTCGGGCCAGGGCAGGCTGAACGACATGCGGTCCAGCGCCACCACCGCCGGCAGGTCATCCAGCGTCATGCGGCGGATGATCAACTTCATACAGGCGGCGTCCCCTCGGTGTGGAGATAAATGGGGGCAAGCGAGGCTTCATCGTCTATCTTGCCCGCCTGCCAGCGCGCCCACGCCAGCTCTGCCAGCACGGCAGGACGGCGCAGCGAAGCCGCAGGAGAAGCCAGGCGAATCCCAGCCGCCTTCATTTTCTGGATTTCCTCCGCCGAAAACTCCCCACACACTACAGATGATTCCTGCGCCTCCGCCATCAGCCCTTCGAGACTGACGACTCTTGCCGGACCCTGAGCCTGCCACCCCTTTCTCGAGCCTTGATACACGCCGAGAGCGAACCGTCCGCGGCCGGCCTGAATGGCGCAAAGCAGCGAGTGACGTCCGCGGGGCTGGGCGGCGGCGAGAATATCCAGCGTGGGAATGCCGGCAACCGGGATGTGCCGCGCCAGCGCCAATCCCTTAACAAACGACAACCCCACCCGCAGGCTGGTAAACGACCCCGGTCCCAGCGCCACGCCCAGCGCCTGAACATCCTGCATCGCAACCCCGCAGCGCTTCAACAAATCGGCAGCGGCAGGAGCCAGTTCCACCGTGTGCCGCTGAGTGCTCTGCCAGGCGCATTCGGCAAGGACGCGCGCGCCGTCATACAACGCCAGCCCCACCTGCGCAGTGGAGGTATCCACAGCCAGTAACATCAGTTGCCTCCCACGGCATGGCGGATGACATCGAGCAGTTCGTCATAGCGTTTGCCGGCGGCACGAAATTTGAATTCGCGTTCTTCTTCGTCCACGTGTTCGAGTTTCACCCACAAATGTTCGGGAGGGACAAGCCCATCTATGCGCTCGGGCCATTCAATCAGCAGGGCGCCGGCGGCGAGCATCGAGTCGAGGTCGAGTTCCTCAGCCTCGGGCGTCGAAGCGACGCGGTAAGCGTCCATGTGAAAAAGCAGTCCTCCATCGGAGCGGCGGTATTCGTTGACCAGGATAAAGGTCGGGCTGGAGACGGTATCCTGTGAACCCCAGCCTTTCGCCACCCCCTGCACGAAGGTGGTTTTGCCGGCGCCAAGATCGCCCTGCAGGCAAATGACATCGCCGCGCTGCAACACCGCCCCCAGCCGCGCGCCGAGGCGGCGGGTTTGTTCTGCGCTGCGGCTGAAAAAATCGAGGGAATGCGAGTCGAGAACGGGCATCGGGAAGATTATACCCCGTGGACATTGCAGGGCGGCGGGGCGAACCGCTGGCAAGGATGTTTGGATTTGGCAATCCAAGCCAGCAGTATCCCAGCCAGCACTTTTTGCTCGTGCGGATTGTCAAATGCGCTCATCATTCGATAAGCGAAGAGGGAAGGCAGGCTCAATATCAGATTTCGTACTGTAATACCCGCCGGTTAAAGGGCACAAGATATTGCACTTTTCCAAATTATTCTGGCAATCCAAATCTGGCATTTTGCGGCACAGCATGAAGGTTGTTGGTTATGGATGAGGGCACAAGATAATGAAGTTTTACAATTAATTCCGTAATGCTCGCGTAGGGCGCGTTCTCTTACGCGCCTGTCGGCGTAAGAGAACGCCGACTGCGCAGTTACTGAATTACTCACCTTACGCGGAACGTCCCGAAGGTTGTTGAGAATCAGGTTTGCTTTCGCTCCAAACCTTCGGGACGGTGCGTAACATCAGTTAAGATAATGGACATCAATTCAAGGAGATGAAACATGGGAGCCTATTTAGATACGTTTGCCGAGAATTTCATCCGCGGTATTCCCAACCTGCTCACGGCGCTGGTAATCTTTGCGGTCAGTCTGTATCTGGCGCGGGGCGCGAGCAGGGTGGTGCGCCGTGTGCTGGCGCGGCGCAAAGCGCCCGAAGGCGTGTCTCAACTGCTCGCCGAGTTGACGCGCGTTTGCCTCATCGCCATCGGCGGGATTACGGCACTGGAACGATTTTTCGATGTCACCGCCTTTTTGGCAGGGTTGGGAATTATCGGTTTCACCGTCGGTTTTGCCCTGCAGGATGTGATGAAGAATTTTGCGGCGGGCGTCATTCTGCTCATTCAACAGCCCTTCGAGGTAAATGAGGTCATCGGCGCGGCAGGGTTCGACGGCACAGTGCTGCGGATTGACATGCGTTCCACTGAGCTCAAGGCGCTGGACGGGCGCATTGTGAGCATCCCCAATGCGGAAATTCTGGCGCACCCAATCGTCAATTACACCCGCGCCGAGCGGCGGCGCGTGGAACTCGCCCTGCGGGTGGATTACGCCGCCGATACTAACACCGCCCGCCGCGCCGTGCTGAACGCGGTTCGGCAAGCGCCGGGCTTTGTGACAGAACCGCCCCCGCTGGTCGTCTTTTCCAATTTTGGCGATGCTGCGCTCGAACTCACCGCCCACTTTTGGATTGACACCGCCCAAACCAATCCGCCTGCCGCAAAAGACGCCGCCTTATCGCTGGTCAAAAACGCCCTGGATGAAGAACAAATCGAAATTCCGCCGGCTGTTCGCCTGTTGAGCGCGCCCGCGCCGCTGAAAAAAAGAACTCCGAGGCGCAGATGAACGCCTCGGAGTTTGGCTGTCGTTGAGAGATATTACGGTTCGCTGACTTTGAACCAGTCCACTTCGACAATCACCGGCGTAACATTGAGAGAGGAGATATTGAATCCCACGCTCCCTTCGCGCAGCCCATAGCGGTTATCGGTGACGGGGCTTTGTTTGACTTCCTGCCCGTTGACGAACATGGAGATGGTCCTATCCTTGCAGATCATCGTATATTCGTTCACTTCCTTGCCCTGCTTGAGGAAGGTCGTGCCGCCGTTGGCGAGCAGGTTGTAAGCGTCGGTCACAGCGTACAGATACCAATCGCCGCCGCTGCCCACGCTCCATTCATACCAGCCGTCGCTGCTGACGCGGCAGACCAAACTGACATTGTTAGTGTTGACGCCGCGGTTATCCGCCCGCAGGTCGAGGCGGACGTTATCGTATGAGAATGCGGTGAAGGTGTAGTAGAAATACAGGTCTTCATTAGGGAGTTCGATGCGCATGCGGCTGTTGGTGAACTCGGTCTTGACCTTATCCTTGAACCGATCGGCGCCCGGACCGAGAATATCCACCACCCAATCCGAGCCGGGGTCCTGGTCGAACTCTTCAGTGAAGAACTGCGAACGGACAGCTTCCGGCGTATTGGTGGGGGCGGGAGGCTCAGTCGGCGCGGGCGGCTGCGTTGGTCCGGGCGCAGGCTGCGTAGGCGCGGGAGCCTGAGTCGGCGGCTGTTGCTGTTGCTGCTGAGGCTGGGGGGCAGGAGTACTGCCGCCCGTGAATTGACATGCCAATCCAACCAACAAGACAAATGAAACAAAGACAAACAGAGGGCGTAGGCTTCTCATTGTATTCTCCTTTTTTGAAATGTAATTCTAGTATAAAGACATACAGTGTTTTACACAATCCCCCAACTGGCGAAAATTCCACAATCCTGCTTTTTTGTGATACATTCCGCTCTGCATGTCCATCACTGCCCTGCTACTCCTGTTTGCCTCCGCTTCGCTACATGCCTTGTGGAATTTGCTCCTCAAGCAATCGCAGGAAAAATACATTGCCATGGGCTGGCAGGTGATTCTGGGCGGAATCATGGCATTTCTGCTCCTGCTCTTCATTGGTTTGCCGCCGCGCTCCATGTGGGGGTTTGCGCTGATTAGCATGACGCTGGAGGCGATATACTTCATTCTGCTTTCCAACGCTTATACCGATAACGACTTCTCTTTGGTCTATCCCATCGCACGCGGCACGGCGCCGGCATTTCTGATGGTCTGGTCAGTCACTTTCCTGCGGGAAGACCTGACCCCAGGCGGGATGCTCGGCATTCTGCTCATCGTCTGCGGCATGATCGTTATCGGCATGACCAGCCTGGTTCAATCTCGCGACAGCCGCATTCAACTCAAAGGCGTTCTCACCGCGCTTGCGGTTGCGCTCACCATCTCCCTCTACACCCTACTTGACGGAACAGCCGTCAAACACGGACCACCCGTCCCCTACGCATTAACTATGTTCATGCTGGTGCCATTCCTCACCACCGCTTACAATCTGCGCCGCTTTGGGTGGAAGCGTTTTGCAGCCGCCTGGAACGGACCGCGCCTGCCGTTGATCCTTGCCGCTGTGCTCGGCATCGTCGCCTATTTGCTGGCGCTGTTTGCCTACACCCTGGCGCCGGTCAGTTACTCCGGCGCCATCCGCGAAATGAGCGTTGTAATCGGCGCCTTTTTCGGCTGGCAATTCCTCGGCGAAAAGATGGGCGGTATGCGCGTGCTTGGCTCGGTCATCATTTTTGCGGGAATTTTGACCATTGCCATCCTGGGGTAATTCTCCGGCTGAAGAGAGGGTACTGCCATCAAGGCTTTAATGCTTCCACATGGTCGAAACGGGCAAAATGCTTCTGGTCAAAAGTATATAGTTTTTCGACACCCTCCTGCTCCATCCAGGCGGCGTTATAGGCGTCAATGAAATCCACATTCTTCTCGCCATACCAGATAATGGACTTGAGAATCAAATCATTTTCAGGTATCTCCAGTCCCGGTGTATTCAGAATTGCCATGACGTTACTTTGAATATCCGCCCGCTCCAACTTATAGTAGCCTTCCAAAGTCCAAACGATCTCGGCAATGACCATGCTATTGGTGACCAATACAATCTTACTTTGCCTGGCTTGACGAAGAAGTTCCTCAACTCTGTCTGCCTGAGCGGGCACATCGTTCGTTAGAAAACGAAGGAAAAGGTTGGTATCAACAAAGATGCGTTCAACCTTCATTTTTTGCGTTCCTCTTTGCCCGTTTTGACAAAACATCCGCTCGAATCTTTTCGAAATCTTGCTCGCTGTTTACCTTTACATTGCCACGCATTTCAAGCAGGGTTTTTGTAAAAGGCTTGAAGACGATTTGATCGCCGTCTAAAATAACGGCCATCTGGTCACCAGTCTTGATGTTTAACTTGCGGCGGATCTCCCTCGGGAGAGTAACTTGCCCTTTGGGGCTTACCCGTACATTTAGCATAAAAAATCTCCTTTGTCGGAAATTCTACATTTCATCCGACAAAAGAGATTATATCAAACGAATTATCTCGTCGAACCACTTATTTTCCCAGCGCCGCCTTTACCGCCGCGTACACATCCAGCACGCCATAACCATAGGCGGCATTCGGCACGCCGCCTTCAAAGCACCCCAACGAGGTGCTCCCCGTGTAGGGCTGGGCGGTTTGGATGAGAATCTGCTCCGTGCGGTCAATATCGCCGACCAGGGTGGGGTCTGCCGACCACAGCAGCGCCACCGCGCCGGCGACGTGCGGTCCCGCCATGGAGGTGCCTTCCAGCGCGCCATAGCCGCCGCCCGGCAATGACGAGAGAATATCCCTGCCCGGCGCCACGACATCAGGCTTCATGCGGTTCGAGCCGTCTGCCGTCACCGGTCCGCGGCTGCTAAACTCGGTCACATTGCCGCCGCTGTCAATGGCGCCCACCGAAAAGACCGAGTCGTACAACGCCAGCGGAGCATTGACCGTGCTGCAATTAGGACCGTCGTTGCCGGCCGAAACCACCACAAAAATCCCCGCATCGCGCAGATGATTTGCGGCATCCAGCAGCGTTTGCGGGTCGCAGCCTTCAATCTCCGGGCAGCCCCACGAATTGTTCAATACATCCGCCGCGCGGGTTGGGTCGCCGTCGGCAAAGGGATCGCCTCCCAGCGGGAAGGGCGCCAGCATGAACTGCAAACAATCCAGATACAGCGCCGGGTTGCCCAGGTTACGGTTCAAATTCATGCAGGCAAACCACACCGCCCCCGGCGCAACGCCGATGCCGTATTGACCCAGCGCCGTGCCCAGCGTGTGCGTGCCGTGACCATTGACATCATACGGAGCGGCGGCGCCGTTCCACGGATCGAACCAGTTGTAATCGCTGCCCGAATCCTTCCCGCGGTAACTCTCTGCCAGGGCAGGATGAGTCGCATCCACGCCGCTGTCCGACTGTCCGATCACAATCCCTTCGCCGCGCACGCCAAACTCTTCCCACACCCGGTCCGCGCCAATCATGCTCACATTCCACTGCACACCCTGCGGCGGCGGCAAAGAGAAGAAGTCGCTCAAAGCCATGGCATCGGCTGAGGGGGCAGGCCGCAGCCTCGGGCTGGGAACGACGCGGTCCACTTCGGGGCGGGTCAGCAAAAAGAGGCGGATCAGCGTCCCGCCGCGTACCTCCATCGCATTGACCAGGTAATACGGCGTGTACCTCACCCCAAACGAATCGAAGCTCCGGCGCAAGTCCGCCTGTGAATCTTCCGCAAAACGGGTTAACTGCCGATACGCTTCCGTGCGGCGCGCGTCAATCTCTGCGATTTGCCGCACCTGCGATAGATCTGCCTGTGCCTTGAGAATCACAAAGAGACGGTCGCCGTAAAAACCATGATTGCCATTCGCGGCAAACAGGATGATGACCGTCAGCCACGCCGCCCCTGCACCCACCCATCCCAGCGCCCGCTTCGCACCCGACCCCGAACCTGTTCCCGCAAACATCCGCAGCGCCGCCCCAGCCGCTCCCACCCCCCCCCAGCCCCACTGCAAAGCCGCCCGCCCGCAGCGCCAGCGCAGCAATA
>JBBITE010000028.1:0-5522 GCA_037440905.1 Anaerolineae bacterium
ACACACGGCGACAGGTTTCTTCCCCCTTTGGGCTGTCGGCAGGTAGTTACCTTCGTGGAGATTTCGTTATTTCTGGTCAAGTCTAGTGAGGCGATTATATCGCTTCTGCCTGAGCGGAATGTGTAACGATTTGCCCGAATTGAATCGCAAATTGTCATGCGCCAACCCGCACAGCAAGCCGTAAGTATCCGCCGAGTTCGGTATAATCGCATCCTATGAAACTCACTGCTCTCGTCCCCATGCGGCATCACAGTCAGCGCGTGCCTGGTAAAAACTACCGCAGCCTGGCGGGGAAGCCGCTCTACCAATACATCATCGAAACGCTGCACGCCGTGCCGCAGATCAGCCAAATCGTCGTGGATACCGATTCGGAGCCTGTGTTGAACGGGCTGCGCGAACGCTTTCCGCAGGTGCAGACCATCATCCGCCCCGAACATCTGCGCGCCGACGACATCCCTATGAACGAAATTCTCATCTACGATACCGAGCGCTTCCCATCCGATTTCTATTTGCAGACCCACAGCACCAATCCTTTACTGCAAGCCGCCACCGTTTCCCGCGCCATTCAACTGTTTGCCGCCAATTACCCCACTTTCGACTCGCTGTTCTCCGTCACCCGCTGGCAGACTCGTTTTTACGATAAAGACGGCAACGCCATCAACCATAACCCGCGTGAACTCATTCAAACGCAAGACCTGCCGCCGCTCTATGAGGAAAACTCCTGCCTCTACCTTTTCACCCGCGAAAAACTCCTCGCCAAACGACACCGCATCGGCGATAGACCCCTGATGTTCGAAATTCCGCGCCTCGAAGCGGTGGATATTGACGAAGAGGCTGATTTTCAACTTGCAGAAATTCTCATGCGCATGAAACTGGAAAACACATAATGCCCACTGTTCTTTTCACTGCCCCTTACATGATCCCGTTTGTGGATCGCTTCCGTCCCGTCTTTGAGCGTTACGGCATCGAGCTCATCATTCCTCACGTGCGCGAACGCATGGAAGAGAAAGACCTGCTCGAATATGCCGGTCAATTTGACGGCGCCATCTGCGGAGATGACCGTTACACCGCGCGCGTCATCGAAGCCTGCGCTCCGCGCCTCAAAGTCATCTCCAAATGGGGGACCGGAGTCGATTCGATAGACGCCGAAGCCTGCGCCCGCCATTCGATCAAAATTGGACGCACCCCCAACGCCTTTACCACCCCTGTCGCCGATACCGTTCTCGGCTACATGCTTGCCTTTGTCCGCCGCCAGCCGTGGATGGACAGGGAAATGAAAAACGGCAAATGGGAAAAGATTCCCGGCAAAACCCTCAGCGAATGCACCCTGGGCGTAATTGGCGTGGGGAACATCGGCAAAGCCGTCACCCGCCGCGCCCGCGCTTTTGGCATGAAAGTCTATGGAACAGACATCGTCGAGATAGACCATGTTTTCGTCACCGAGAGCGGCATCGAGATGACCGATCTCCCTACGCTGCTTGCCAATTCAGATTTCATCTCCCTCCATTGCGACCTCAATCCCACCTCCTATCATCTCATCAACGCGGAGACGCTGGCGAAGGTGAAACCTACTGCGGTGCTCATCAACACCGCGCGCGGACCGGTCGTGGAGGAGAAAGCGCTGATTGCGGCGCTCCAGGACGGAGGTCTGGCAGGAGCCGCGTTGGATGTTTTCGAGGTGGAACCGCTTCCGCTGGATAGTCCGTTATTGAAGATGGAGAATGTCCTGCTGGCGCCGCACAACGCCAACTCCAGCCCGGCTGCCTGGGAGCGCGTGCATTGGAACACCATCAAAAACCTCGTGGAGGGACTGGGGATGAAATTTGAAAGGGAAGAGCAATGACAACCCAAACGGTTCTCATCACCGGCGCGGCGGGAGGCATTGGACGCGCAACCGTGAATTTATTTGCGGAGAAGGGCTGGCGTGTGATTGGCGTGGATCGCGCCGATTTTGGCGAGAGGTTTCCGCAGGATGGTTTGTTCATTCGCGCCGATATTTCGCGCGGTGAAGATATGGAAGCCATCTTCGAGAGGGTCCGGCAGTTCACCCCCGCGCTGGATGCGCTGGTCAATAACGCCGCACTGCAAATTGCCAAGCCTTTGATGGAAACCACTGTGGAAGAGTGGGACGCGGTCATGGCGTCTAATTTGCGCTCGGTGTTCCTGGGCGTCAAACTGGCGCATCCGCTGCTCAAACGCAACGGCGGCGCGGTGGTGAATGTGTCCTCGGTTCATGCCATTCAAACCTCCGCCAATATTGCCGCTTACGCCGCCTCGAAGGGCGGGCTGCTTGCCCTCACGCGCGCCATGGCAATCGAGTTCGCGCCCGATAACATCCGCGTCAACGCCATTTTGCCCGGCGCAGTGGATACACCCATGCTGCGCGCGGGACTTGGACGCGGGCACGTGGGCGGCGGCGACGTGCAGGAACGACTCGAAAACCTCGCCCGCAAGACTGTCAGCGGGAAGGTTGGCAAGCCCGAAGAGATTGCCCGTGCTATCTACTTTCTGGCAGATAACGAACAATCGTCCTTTATGACCGGTCAGGCGCTGGTGGTGGATGGCGGCGCGACGGCAAGGTTGAGCACAGAATGAAGCAGGCACTCAAATCCATTCTCCCTGCCCCTGTTTTGCAGGTCGTCAAAAATTCCTACGATGCCATTTGCCGCCTGCCGCAAGTGCCGGATGCCTACCTGCATCCCTGGCGCAGACGCAGCCGTGCCCGCATGGCGGAGTTTTACAACATCCACAAAGGCGAGCGCTGTTTCATCATCGGCAATGGTCCCAGCCTCAAACACACCGACCTGACCAAACTCAGGAAGGAGTTCACCTTCGGGATGAACCGCATCTACCTGCTCTTTCCCGAACTTGGATTTACGACGACCTACTTCGTCTCCATCAATGACCTGGTCATCGAGCAATGCGCTGAGGAAATTGCCGCCCTGCCCATGCCCAAATTCATTGCCTGGCATTCCAACCGTCATTTTCAGCGCATGCCCGAAGATATGATCTTCCTCTACACCACCTACACGGGTCCGCACTTTGCCTACGATATGACGCGCCGCATTTGGGAGGGCGCCACAGTCACCAATGTGGCTTTGCAATTGGCGTTTTACATGGGCTTCCAGCAGGCCATCCTCATCGGCATTGACCACAACTTTACTTCCAAAGGTGATGCCAACAAAACCGTCGTCTCCAGCGGCGACGACCCCAACCACTTCGACCCGCGCTACTTTGGCAAGGGCTTCCGCTGGCAACTGCCCGACCTCGACACCTCCGAAATCGGCTACACCCTCGCCCGCGAAGCCTACCGCAAGGCGGGCCGCGAAGTGCTGGATGCCACCATTGGCGGCAAACTGACCATTTTCCCCAAGGTAGATTACAACACTCTATTTTAGATTTCCGATTCGACTATATTGACCTTCAACCTTCAACCTTCGACCTTCGACTTCCAGCCTTCAACCTTCAACTCTTCCCTCCCGTGAACCTGCCTCTCCCACCCACGCCTCCTCTCGTCTCCATCGTCACCCCCTCGTTCAATCAGGCGCATTTTCTCGAAGCGACCATCCGCTCGGTGCTGGAGCAGGATTATCCGCACATCGAATACATGGTCGTGGATGGCGCCTCCACAGATGGAAGTGTTGAAATCATCCGAAAGTATGCAGAAATTTTGGAGTCCCACGGCTTGCCGTCGAATAGCCGGAAACATATCATTAGTTGGTGGGTTTCCGAGAAGGACTCAGGTCAAGCCGAAGCCATCAACAAAGGACTGGCGCGCGCTTCAGGCGACATCATCGCCTGGCTCAACTCCGACGACTTCTACCTCCCCAGCGCAGTGACGGCGGCAGTGAAAGCGTTTGAAGCCCACCCCGAGGCGGGATTGGTGTACGGAGATACCGTTGCGGTGGACGAAAAAGGCGAAGTCATCCACTTCCCGCGCTATGCCCAATGGTCGCTCCAAGACCTGCTCACCTTTCACATCCTGGGTCAGCCGGCGGTCTTCATGCGGCGGGATGTTTTGCTCAAAGCAGGCTTGCTCGACCCATCCTTCCACTTCCTGCTCGATCATCACCTGTGGATTCGCATGGCAGCCCTGGCGCCGATGGTATATGTCCCTGAGCGTTGGGCAGCCGGGCGCTTTCATGAGTCTGCCAAGAACGTGGCGCAGGCGGCAAAGTTTGGCGAAGAAGCCTTCCGCATCTTGGAGTGGGCGCAAAGCGACCCGCTGGTAGCCGGCACATGGAGGCAGGTCAGCCGTCAGTCTCGGGCTGCCGCGCTGCGCATCAACGGCAGATACCTCCTCGATGCCGGCAAGGCGCCGCAGGCGTTCCAATCTTATTGGCGCAGTCTCGTCACACATCCCGCCACGGCGCTGGTGGAGTGGAAGCGTATTCTCTTTTCATTTCTCAGCCTGTTTGGGCTGGGTGTTTTACAAAGACAGTACAATCGCTGGCGCAAAGCGCGGGCGCAGCGGCTTACCTTATTGGAATCAAAACATAAGTAGCGTATGGACGCCACATCTTTCCTGGTTCCAAACCGGCGGGCGCTGACATTCGTGCTGGTGCTTTTGTTCGGCTTGGGGCTGGCCATTCGCCTCACCGACCTGACCGACCTGCCGCTCGATTTTCACCCCACCCGTCAATTGTTCTCTGCCATCAAAGCGCGCGGCATGTATTATCAGACCGCGCCCGGCATTCCCGACTGGCAGCGCGATATCGCCCTGCGCGCCTATGCCGCCGATGCCACCCTCGAACCGCCGCTGCTGGATGCGCTGGTTGCCGCATCCTACCGCCTCTTTGGTGAGCGGCTGTGGATTGCCCGCATCTACTCCTCGTTGTTTTGGATGACGGGCGGGCTCTTCCTCTTCCTGCTCGCCCGTGACCTGTTGACGCTGGACGAAGCGCTTCTGGCTCTGACCTTTTACCTGCTCCTGCCCTATGGGGTTTTTGCCAGCCGTTCCTTTCAACCCGATCCCCTGATGGTGATGCTGATTCTCATCGGCTGGTGGGCGGCATGGCGCTGGAGCCGTCAGCCGGCATGGAAGTGGGCGCTGGCAGCCGGCGTTGCGGGCGGGCTTGCCATCTTTGTCAAACTGACGGCGGTGTTCTTTGTGGCAGGCGGCTTTGCAGGGGCACTCTTCTCGCGGTGGCGGCTGCGCGAGGCGCTGAAAATGCCGCAGGTGTGGGGGATGGCGCTTTTGAGCATTCTGCCCGGTGCGGCATACACCTTCTATGGGGTGTATATCGCCGGCTACCTGGGGGCGGAATTTGGAGGGCGTTTCTTTCCATCCCTGCTGCTCGATCCCTTCTTCTACCTGCGCTGGGAAGGGAAAGCAGCATTGATTCTTGGTCATGTGGGGCTGGCGCTGGCGCTGCTGGGCTGGCTGTTTCTCCGCCCGGAGAGCCGCCTTTTCGCCGCCTGGCTTGGAGCGGCATACGGCGTGTTCGGTGTAATTTTCAATTACCACATTGCCAGCCATGATTATTACAGCCTGCCGCTGATTCCGATTGCCGCACTCACGC
>JBBITE010000028.1:5622-33864 GCA_037440905.1 Anaerolineae bacterium
ATTGCCAGCCATGATTATTACAGCCTGCCGCTGATTCCGATTGCCGCACTCACGCTGGGCGCTTTGGGTGGGGCAGTGGTTCGAGGATTGGCGGAACAGGCTGAAGGGTCGAGGATGAAGCGTGCCTTTGTGCGGGCAATGTTATTCTTCGCGGCGGTCATGACCTTCTGGCAGACGCGCGTCGCGCTGCTCTCTGTGGATTACCGTCCGCAGGCGGCGTTTTGGGCGCAGGTGGGCGAGGCGCTTGGTCACCAGCCCTCCGTCATCGCACTGACGCAGGATTACGGATACCCGCTGGTGTATTGGGGCTGGCAGAGGGCGGCGCTGTGGCCCGAAGTGCGCAGCGAGGTCTTCGGTGCGCGCGCAGGCAGCCTGGAAGACCGCTTTGAACGCCTGACGCAAGGCAAGACCTACTTCCTCGTGACCGATTTCGATGAACTGGAGCGGCAGACGGGGCTGGAAGCGTATTTGCGCGCGCATTACCCCATCCATGCGCAGGGGCAGGGATTTATCATCTTTGACCTGACGCAGCGACTCGAAAAATAGACTTCTCCGCGCCCGAACAACCAAACCTCCCTCATGGTATCATTTGACGGCTTCAATGAACACACTTCCTTTAGTTTCCATCGTTACCCCCTCTTTCAATCAGGCGCGCTTTCTCGAAGCGACCATCCGCTCTGTGCTGGAGCAGGATTACCCCAACCTCGAATACATCATCATAGACGGCGGTTCGACCGATGGCAGCGTGGACATCATCAGGAAATATAGTGAGGGGTTGGAATCCAGAAGCAATCTTCTGGAAAACCGGCAGGCAGCAGCCGGGCTGCATAAGATTAACTACTGGGTCTCCGAAAAAGATAAAGGACAGACCGACGCCATCAACAAAGGGTTTGCCCGCGCCCGCGGTGACATTCTGGCATGGCTGAACTCGGATGATACCTACGAGCCTGGCGCCGTTTCTGCTGCCGTGAAATATTTGCAGGAACACCCCGAAGTGGGGCTGGTCTATGGCGATGCCAACTTCATTGACGAAGCCGGGCGCGTCATCGGCAAATTCGCCGCCCGTCAAACCGATTACACGCGCCTGCGCCGTGGCTATGTTCACATCCCGCAGCAGGCGGCATTTTTCCGCGCCGACTTGTGGCGCGAGGTGGGACCGCTCGACCCCTCCTTTTATTTTGCGATGGATTACGACCTGTGGCTGCGCCTCGCCGCGCGCGCGCCCATTCACTACACCCCGCAGTTGTGGGCAAACTTTCGCCTGCATGCCAGCGGCAAGACCATCACCGCCGACGACCGCTGCTGGCCCGAAATGATCCGCATCCACCGCAGAGACGGCGGCGGATGGCTCTCGCTCATCGTGGCAAAATACTATGTGCGTAAAGTCGTTGCCCCGCTGCTCAACTGGCGGCGCAGACTGCAAATGCAGCAGTACCGATAAAATATACTGGTGATTGACGGCAATCCAAGTCAGCGGTTTTCAAGCCGCCATTTTTTGCTCGTGCGGATTGCCAAATCCGCACATGTCTCCCTTGTGGGCAATCACCAAAAAATATAGGGATGACTTTTGCGGATTAACATATTAATCGCGCAGTCCCGTAGCACAAGATTATGAAGGTTTACAAATTAATTCCGTAACCGCGCGCAATTGGCGTTCTCTTACGCCGACGGGCGCGTAAGCCTGCCCTGAGCCTGCCGAAGGGAGAACGCGCCCGACGCAAGCATTACGGAAATATTTTCGTAACAATCATTATCTTGTGCATCCACGCATCCAGGTGAAATTTTGAAGAACCGTTTATTTACCCCCTCCTCCGTTGACGACCTGATTCGCCTCCTCCAAGGCTGGCGCTTTTGGGTGCTGGGCGGTTTGGTCGGCGCGTTGCTTGGCGGGCTGACATACTTTGTCGCGCCGCCCGATTTCCGCGCCCGCGCCACTGTCGTCGTGGACTTCAACATGGAACAAGCCTGGCCCGTCGATTCAGACCGCGAATTGTTTTACTACCTCGAACGCGAAGCGCGCAAACTGGAAGAAGTTGCCTGGGCAGATGCAACGCTTGCCAAAGTTGCCGCCGAAGCCGGGGAAGTCACTCCCGCCGAATTGCGCGGCGGCATCCTCGAACTCAGCGAACCCGCCGACGGCGGCTGGCATTTTTACGCCAATGCTTCCTCCCCGCAGCGCGCCGAACAACTTGCCTCCGTTTGGGCGCGGGTCTTCACCGAACAGGTCCGCGAAGGAATCGAAACTGCCGTCGCGCTGGATGCCGCCCGCAAAGCGCTCGAAGCCAACCCCGCCGACGAGACGCTCCTCTCCCGCATCCGCGAACTCGAAGCGCACTCGCTGGGCATCACGCCCGAACTGCAAATTTCCCCCAAACAACTCACCGGCCTCAACCCTCAGCGGCGCGTCAGCCTCGCCAACTATCTCTTTGCCGGGGCAGTCATTTTCATGGCGCTTAGCGCCCTTGCCATCCTTTTTCTCGGAACGAGCAGGCGTGCGTAAACCCACCCTCGATTCCCTCGCCCGCTTCCTCTGGGCGCTTACCCTCGTGACCCTGCCGGTCACCAGTTTCCGCTTTATGCCCTTCATGGGCGCTGGGACATTCGTCCGCCCGCTGGCGCTCTACCCGCTCGGACTTCTGCTTCCCCTTCTGCTCTACCAAATCTGGAGCAAACGCTTCACACGACCCTGGAATGGGTCGCTGACCATTCTGCTTGCCTTCACGCTGACGGCGCTCCTCGCCACCGCCTTCGGCTCGCTGCTTGCACCCATCCAACTGCGCGGCACAGACTATTGGGACCGCGCCCTGCGCGCCTGGGTGACCCTGGTGATTGGCTTGTCCTTTTTCCTCGCCGCCGCCTGGATGAACCGCAGCGAAGACGACCTGCAATTCTCGCTCAAATGGCTGCTGGCGGGGCTGGCGCTGCACATTCTTTGGGGAGGCATTCAAGCGGTGGGGCTGCAAATGGGGCTGCGCGGCGAACTCAACGAAATTCAAACTCTGTTTTCGGTGCGCGGACTGCCGCGCAACCGGCGCATTGCCGGCTTTGCCTACGAACCCTCCTGGCTGGCGGCTCAACTGGCGGCGTTGTACTTCCCCTGGCTGTTCGCATCCTTGCTGGCAAAATATCGCCTGACCAAATTCAAGTGGTTCGAGATGCTCTTGTTTGCCGCTGCGCTTGTCATCCTTTTGCTCACCTACTCGCGCAGCGGGTTGTTCGTCACAGTGGGGGCGGGGCTTCTCACCTTCCTGGCGGCAGGTTCAGAGATACGGCGCGAGGTGTGGACTTGGTATCGGGCAGGATTCCGCCGCGAGGGAGGGAAAGGTCAATGGGCAAGGGTGCAGGCGGCGGGGAGTCGCGTTGCGCTTAGCCTCCTCCTCCTCGTCGCGGTGGTGGGGGCGGGCGCTTTTCTCTCGAATAAGGGGTATATTTCTGCATTGTGGAACTCCTCCGCTGAAAGTGTGTGGGATTATGCGATAGACGCCTATTTCGGTCCGCGGCTTGCCTATGCGGTTGCGGCGTGGGAGGCATTCCAATCTCATCCGTTGAGCGGGGTGGGGCTTGGCGCGAGCGGGTTTAGAATGTATGCCAACATGCCCGATTGGGCGTTGAGCGGCGTGCCGGAGATTGCGCGGCAATTGAGCCCCTCGTCGAATTTGTACCCCAACCCCAAGAACTTATACGTCCGCCTGCTGGCGGAAACCGGCCTGCCGGGCTTTCTTTTGTATCTGTCCTTTTTGTTCACGCTGTTGGCATCTGCGCTCCAAGGGTTGAAACGGGAGGAGCCGGTCTGGCGTTTTCTCGGCACCGCGGGATTTTTCAGCGTGATTGCCATTGCCGCACAGGGCATGTCGCAAGATTCGTTCGCCTTGCCGGAGATGTGGCTCAACTTGGGAATGCTGGCGGGAGTGGTCTCGTTTGCATTAAAATCAGAAGCCCCATCGCAAATTTCGAGCCGCAGCGCTGATGCGGCATAAAAATATCGTGGTACAAATTTCAATTGCGGAGACTCAAAAACAATGATCGTACTTTCCGTTGGCATGCCGCGCGCAGGTTCCGGCTGGCACTATAATTTGATTCACGATCTCATGGAAACGGCCGGGTACGTGGATGCGCGCGTTATCCGTGAGAAGTACCATTTGCAAAGCATATTGACCGAGGTCAACTGCAATATCGGCGTGCTTTCGGCGCGGCGGATGACGATGGTGACCATTCCCGCCCTGCTGGGGAATCATTTCGTCATCAAAGCGCACGCAGGACCTTCCGCCGCCTCCCGCCTCCTGCAACGGCTGGGTTTGCTGCGCATCACCTACATTTACCGCGACCCGCGCGACGCCATGCTCTCGGCATACGAGTACGGTCAGCGCGCCCTACAAAAGGGACGCCCGAACGCCTTTTCGCACCTCACCGATTTCGATAAGAGCCTTGCCTTTATCTTGGAGTACGTCCGCATTTGGGAAGCGTGGATGAAGGAAAAAAATGCGTTGATTGCGCGCTACGAAGACCTGTTGATGCACTACGAGGACGAGATTGCCCGCTTGCTGGGCTTCCTCCAATTGAACGGAGACAAGCCCGAGGTGCGCCAGGTCATCGAAAAGTATCGTCCCGGCGCGGCAGAGGGACAGCAGGGACTGCATTTCTACAAAGGCAAAATCGGGCGTTTCCGCGAAGCCTATTCCGCTGAACAGCAGCGCATCCTGCAGGAAAAGTTGGGAGTGTATTTATCCCGGATGGGATACGAGATTTAATCCTCACCTTACGCGGAACGTCCCGAAGGTTCTCGTGAATCAGGTGTACCTTCGCTCAAACCCTTCGGGACGGTGCGTAACATCAGTTAATCCATCTGTAATGCCCAGGAGGAAATGGGCTGCTCGTTTTGGGGTATCATAGCCGCATGCAACGGTACGACACGCCGTACACCGCCGACTGGTTTGCCATTTCGCTGCGCTGGCTGATGCTGGTGGTTCTCACACTTTCGCTGGCGCTGCGCGGTCAAATTGGCGCGGCTCCTTTTTGGGTGTTGGTGGCGTTGTTTGTGTGGAACGTTGCGATGAGCGTGCTGGCGGGGCTGAGTGTGCGTCTGCCCTACCACCGTCATTTGGGCGTGGGAGTGGATTTTTTCCTCTCAACATTGTTTGTAGTGACGCAAAGCCTTTCGTCGGGCAGCGCCTCCATTTGGGCGGCGGTACTGCCCATTCTTACAGGAGCCATCTACTTTGAAATATGGGGGGCATTTTTCGCTGCGCTGGCTTTTGCCGCTTTGCAGTTTGCAGCCCTTCATTTCACCTTCTCCACTGAAATCCTGTTCACGCTGGCAGTTGGTTTGGCAGGCGGGCTGATTGGCCGTGTGGGGATAAAACGCCTGCGTACTTCGCGGCAGGTGAGAATGGATGCGGAAGAACGCCGCCGCCGCGCCGAGACCGAACGCCTGCGCGCCATCTATGAACTGAGCTCCTCGCTGACGGCGACTCTCAGTTACAAGCGCGTCCTCGATGCCGCCCTCGACCTGGGGTACAACGCCCTCAACCCCATCATTGATCCCGACGAAGAACGCGACGAGCGGCTGGTCAGTGCGGCGTTCCTGATCCGCGGCGATGAGTTGCGGGTAGGCTCTGCGCGGCGCTTCACCAATGCCGACCTGCGCGTTATCCTGCACGGCAAAGAAGGCATCCTCAAGCGGGTGTTGGATGAAGGCGAAGCCACTCTTGTTCAGGATGTCGGTTATGACCCCGAACTGGGACGCATTATAGCGCTGCGTGCCTGTTCCTCTGCGTATTGTCTTCCCTTGCGGAGCGGGTTCAACGTCTATGGCGCGCTGATCTTTGCCCACCCCGACCCGAATTACTTCACGCAGGAACGCCGTGAAATGCTCGATATTATCGGCAGACAGTCGGTGATTGCGGTGCAAAACGCCAGCCTGTATCAGGACCTGGTGGAGGAAAAAGAACGCATGATGGAAGTCCAGGAGGAGACGCGCAAAAAACTGGCGCGCGACCTGCACGACGGACCGACTCAATCGGTGGCGGCGATGGCGATGCGCATCAACCTCGTCCGCCGCATGATGACGAAAAATCCGCAGGAAGCATTGGACGAACTGAAAAAGATCGAAGACTTGGCGCACCGCACCACGAAGGAAATTCGTCACATGCTGTTCACCCTACGCCCGCTCATCCTTGAGTCGCAGGGGCTGAACGCCGCGCTGCAGGCGATGGCGGAGAAGATGCGCGAAACTTTTTCACAGAATGTCGTCGTCAATGTAGATGAGCGGGTGGTGGAAAATATGGAGATGGGCAAGCAGGGCGTGATTTTCTACATCATCGAAGAGGCGGTGAACAACGCCCGCAAGCACGCCAGCGCGGCGCACATTTGGGTGCGGCTGCGTCCCTTCGAGAAAGAAATTGCCCTGCTGGAAATCGAGGATGACGGTGCGGGGTTCGATGTAGCGGCGGTCCATAAATCCTACGACAAACGCGGCAGCCTGGGCATGGTCAATTTGAAGGAGCGCACCGAACTGGTGAACGGCCTGCTCAACATCGACTCTGCCCCTGGCAAAGGGACGAGGATTCAAGTCTATATCCCGCTTTCGGAAGAAGCCGCCGACCGCCTGCACCACGCGAAGAAATAGGGGGCGGCAAGCCTCACGTGAGCATCTGCTTCAAGGTTTCCCTGGCTTTCATCACCGCCCGCGCCCGATGGCTGAGGCGGTTTTTTTCATCCATGCTCAGTTCTGCCATGGTCTTCCCCAACTCTGGCAGGAGGAAGATGGGGTCGTAGCCAAAGCCGCCCATGCCGCGTTCTTCGGGAATGATCTCGCCTTCGCAAACACCTTCAAAAATTTGGATTCCGGGAGCCTGCTCCCGAAAACCCAAACGGCGACCGAAACTCTGGACTCCGGGAGCTTGCTCCCGAAGACCCAAACGCCGAGCAAAAGTTTGAAGTGCGGGAACTCGCTCCCAAAAATTCAAACGGCGACCGAAACTCTGGACTCCGGGAGCTTGCTCCCGAAGACCCAAACGCCGAGCAAAAGTTTGAAGTGCGGGAACTCGCTCCCAAAAATTCAAACGGCGACCGAAACTCTGGACTCCGGGAGCTTGCTCCCGAAAGTTTAAACGTCGAGCAAAAATTTGGTGTGCGGAAGCCTGCTCCCGAAGACCCAAACGGCGATCAGGCATTGCAATCGCAATCACAGCGCGGAATCGCGCCGTCCACGGGCGGGGGAAGGGCTGCAGTTTGCCGAGGAGGTAGTTGCGGCGGTCGCCGTCGGAAAGCCGCCCCCCTCCGGCTCCCCCAAAATTCTGCGAATTTAGGGGAAGAGAGTGAGATGAGCCGTAGCGGGCGGAATACAGCCCCGGTTCGCTGCCGAGCGCATCTACCTCCAGCCCCGAATCATCGGCAAGGGAGGGCAAGCCGCTGGCGGCGGCGAAGGCGAGGGCTTTTTGGGCGGCATTTTCGGCATAGGTGGCGCCGTCTTCGAGAACGTCCAGATCAAGACCGAGTTGGGAAGGTGTTACCAGTTCGGCGTTCAGGTCGTTGAGCAGCGCTTGAAATTCGGCAAGTTTGCCCTGGTTGTTGGTGGCGATGAGAAGTTGGTTCATGGGGATTGGAGATTGGATGTTAGAGGTTGGAGATTGGTAATTGTTGTTTGCTCATTTACTCACTCACCTTACGCGGAACGCCTTCAAGATTCTCGTAGAACAGGCTTGTTTTCTCTGCGCGGCGACTGAAGTCGCGGCTCAACCTCGCCAAGCCTGCCTGCGCAGGTTCTCAAGTCAGCGAAGGCTGACTTCGTGATTGCTGGATGCGGTTTGAACCGCCAGCAATCACGAACCGCGTAACATCAGTTACTCATTTGCCCGCTTGCCGATCTGTTCAATTGCCCATTTGGCATGTTCGCGGATCAGGGGTTCGTCGTCATTGAGGGCGTTTTGCAGGGCAGGGAGAGCGCGCTGGTCGGCGGTGTTGCCGAGGACGACGGCGATGTTTCGCAGGTAGCCGCGCCGCTTGGCACGCTGCAGGGGAGTCCGCTTGAAGCGTTGGTTGAAGGCTTGGGGGGTGAGCGCCAGTTCCTCGGTCGGGGAGGGAAGCGGGGCATTCGGTTCAAAGGCAGGGTCGCCTTCAGCGGCGAAGCGGTTCCAAGGGCAGACCATCTGACAGATGTCGCAGCCGAATGTCCAATCCCCAATTTTTTGGCGCAGTTCGAGGGGGATGCTGTCTTTGAGTTCGATGGTGAGGTAAGAGATGCACTTGCGCGCGTCGAGGGTGCGGTTGGGCAGGATGCAGCCGGTGGGGCAGGCTTCGATGCAGCGCGTGCAGGCGCCGCAGTGGTCGGTGAGGAAGGGCGGGTCGGGTTCGAGTTCGAGGTCGAGCAGGATTTCGGAGAGGAGGAAGTAGGAGCCGCCTTTGGGGTGGATGAGACAGGTGTTTTTGCCGATCCAGCCAAGACCGGCGCGCTGAGCGAGGTCGCGCTCGAGGAGGGGACCGCTGTCGGTGTACCAGCGGTTCTTCACTGGACCTCCGGCCTGCTCCTCGATGAAGTGAACCAGTTCTTTCATCCGGGCGGGAAGCACGTCGTGATAGTCCAGCCCGCGGGCGTAGGCGGCTACCCTCACCCCTGACCCCTCTTCCACAGGGAGAGGGGGACTATAGGGCGTTGCCAATACCAGAATGGATTTGCACTCGGCGAGAATCTGACGCGGATCGGCGCGGCGCAGGCGGGAGCGTTCGCTGGCGAGGTATGCCATGCTGCCATGATGTCCTTGTGCAAGCCAGCGTTCAAATGTTGTATAGTGCGGGGGAGGGTCGGGGGTGGTCACGCCAGTCAGGGCGAACCCTAACTGGCGTGCTTTGTCTTTGATGATTTGTTTGAGGGTCTGAGTCACATTTATTGAACGATGATTTTGACGTACACGATTTGCGGGAAGGTTTTTCCCTGGGGATTTTTCATCGTCCAGGCGCTGACGTATTCGCCGACCTGATCGGGGGCTTTGAATTGGACAGAGATTTCTACTTCCTCGCCCGGCTGGACGACCTCCGTCAGTGGGACGAATTGCCCGGACATCTGGGTGGTGTAGCCGGCATAGGCGAGGACGTAGCCCGCTCCCCAGGGACAGGCACCGGTGTTTTTGACGCGCCAGGTTTTGACGAAGTCCTGCCCGGGCGACATGACAGTGCCGTCGGGAACGGTCACATCCGCCACGAAGGTGAGGCTGTCGCACAGGGGAACTTCGGTGCCTTGCTCGTTGGTGACGACGGCAACCACCGGCGAGGTGGCAGTGGGGGTGTCTTCCGGCTCAGGGGTGGGGGTGTCGGTGGGTGGGGGCGGCGGAAGAGTGGGGGTGAATGCCGCAGCGGTGAGGGTGAAGCGCGCTTCCACGGTGCTGGCAGCGGAGGTGCGCACGGCAGCCACATCAGGAGTAGGTTCTGCCGGGGTGGGAGCGCCTCCGCAGGCGGAAAGCAGGAGGACGGCGGTGAGCAGGAGGGCGGTAAATTTGGGGTTCATGAGTGTTCCCTTTGTTATTTGCAACTGGCGCCTTTTTCCTTGACTTCAATATAGACGGAAAGAATGGTGCCGAAGTAGTAACCCTGATCATTGCGCATGCGCCAGTGTCCTTCATATTTGCCGGGGGGGCAGGGAGCAGTCAGATTGAGTGCGATGTTGATGGCAGAGCCGCCAGTGACAAAGTCGCTGCTCTTTTTAAATTCGAAATTGTAGGGGTCAAGATCCGGGTTGCTGCCGCCGATATAAACGAGCATGTAGCCATCGTCCCAGGTGCAGGTGCCGGTGTTGCGAATTTTCCAGATTTTCTGAAAATCTTCTCCGCCTTTCAGGACGGTGCCATCGGGGATGGTGACGTCGGCTTCAAAGGCGCTGTTGTTGCAGGCGTCTCCCAGCGCCTGGGTGGCGGCGGGCGCCGCCGGTGAAGCCAGTTGGGTAAAGGCAGGCAGCGGCGTAATGATGGAGCCCGGCGTAGTGTTGAAAGATATCGTCGGCAGGGCGGTTGTGCCGCTTGTATCCAGCGTGGGGAGGGCAAAGGTGGGCAGCTGTTGGGGAGTATTGGTGGGGACCGGTGTGTTGGTGGGGGCGGCAAGCGCGGTTTGGGTGAATTGCGCCGAGAACTGGGCAATGGTAGTGCCGACGATAGCCGTGTTAATGGCGTTGATATCCAGCGTGGGAGTGGGAGCCGCACCGATGTTACAGGACGCGAGAAGGAATGCGGCGGTGAGCAGCGCAAACAGCGTCACCGGCGGGGATTTGCGAAAGAACATAAGAGTTGCCTCCATTGAAAGAATTAGACAAATTTTGTACAAACGGGGAACGGCGATGCGGCGCGTTCCCCGTCTCATTATACTGCAAGGCACTGGCAGAGCGACCGCTAGGGGGTGGGGGTATCGGAGGGGGTCGCAGTGGGCGTTTCGGTGAAGGTAGCGGTAGGCATGAAAGTGGCGGTCGGGGTGAACGTGATGGTTGGTGTGAAGGTTCCGGTTGGCGTAAAAGTGACCGTCGGGGAAAGCGTGGCGGTGGGGGTGGCGGTGGGCGGCTGGGCGCTCAGGCGGGCAATGCGCGGCGCAACCCACAGCCCGTAATCTTCGTGCGAAGAGCCGTTGGCGAGGATGGTCAGCACAAACTTGACCTTTTGCCCGTTGAGGAAACTCAGGTCAATATCAATCGGGTAATACTTGCCTTCGTAGATTTCGTTCCATTGTCCAAGCGGCTGAAGCGGATCTTTGCCGATCTGGTATTCGAGTTTGAAGATCATGTTGCAGTCGTTGGCTTTGTTCAGGCAGCCAATCAACGCCTGGAAGCGGTCACCGCTTTGAATGGTGATGGCGGAGTATTTGCCGGTAATGTATCCGTTATTGACCATCTGTGGGTGGGTGAGCAAACCAACGCCGCGCACTTTGCCATCTTCCATTTGCGGCGCGTCGAGTTTGAGGGCGAAGCCGTCTGCCGAGCCTTGTGTGCCGGGGCAGGGCAATTCCTTGTCTTTGGTGCGCCAGACGGCATCGCACAAGTTGGCGGCAAAATCGTAGCCGGTGACAGTGTAACCGACCACTTTTACGTCCACGTAGATGGACGCCTCGCCTGTAGAACCAAAGCCAAACTGCACGCCGGATGCGTTGCGGAGTTTCCAATCGCCGCGGAAGCGTCCGTCCTGATTGGGGGCGGTCAACTGCACCGAGACATCCACGCTTCTGCCCGGACCGACGCCTGCCGGCAGAGCAACGGCATTTTTCGCCCCGAATTTTTCCCCGCCAATGAAGACCAGTTCATAGCCGCTTGTCCAGGTGCAGGTGCCGATGTTTTTGATGCGCCAGGTTTTGGTGAAGGTCTGTCCGCGCCCGACGGTGGAGCCATCGGGATAGGTCACATCGGTGACGAAGGCGGCGGCGTCACATTTGGCGGCAGCGACGGTCTGCAAAGGCGGGACGGCGGTGAAGGAGGGGAAGGGGGTGGGGCTTTCGATGGGCAGCAGCAGGGTGGGGGTGGAGGAAGGCGCGGCTGTTTGGGTGACCACTGCCTGAGTGGACATGGCATTGAGCGTTTGAGCCGCAGCGGTGTAGAGAGAATCCAAAGTTGCTACCGGCTGCGGGGCGGCGGGGGTAAAAAGACTGCATGCCAGGGTGACGGCGAGCGCCGCAGTCAGAGCAGATAGAATGCGAAAACGTTGGAAGAACATCCGAGCCTCCGATGTGATTTGACCATGCCTAAAGACGTTTGAAGAGGCGGCCGGGTTCCAGCGTTTTAGTCCATATCTTCGCGCAGTTCTCCGCTGTCCACGGTGTGCAGGCGTTCGGGCTGTTCGAGCAGCACGTCAATCAGGCTGAGAGGGAGGTCGCTCATGAGCGGCGCCAGCGGAACGGAAGCAGGCACGGTGATCTTGGCTGGCCGCGGCGGGGGCTGCAGGCGTGGTCTGAGTTCGTTCTCGGCGCGGCGGCGGATGATGCGCGGGTCATCGGAAAGATAGCCTACGTATGCCCCCATCACCGAATAGACCTCCCGTTTGGGGGTTACCCAGCCGATCCATTCGCCGTTACGGTTGAAGAGATAAGGGAAGAGGAGGAAGGCTTCTGCTTCGCCGTTGGAAGTGTAAATGGGAATGATGCGTCGCGGGTTGGATGACATGTTCTACCCCTTTCGTTCTCATTCAACGTCGTTATACGTCCAATAGCGGTTGACGAAGAAGTTCCATAACATGACTACGCCAATGGCAAAAATGAGCGTGGCGTTCTTTGCCAGCGCATCGGCGGCTTCAAAAGAGAGGTGGGTGATGTTCTCGAAGAGCGCCGCCAGAGGCGGTTCGAGGTATTTAAGAATGGGAATACGGATACCGATGCCGATGGCGTTGACGAGGAAAAACATGCCCAACTGACGGTGAAGCGGTTTGGAGCGCGAATCGGGATACGTCCAATAGCGGTTGCCGATGAAGTTGTTGATGACGGCGCAGACGAACGAGATGCTCCCGCCCAACACCAGGCGCTGGTGAAAGACCTGTGTCATTAGATTCATTACGCCAATATCCACCACCGAGCCAACCGCGCCGACGATGGCAAATTTGACGAAGCGGATGTGTTCTCTTTTGTCCAGCACGATCATGCAAGCCCCAGTTTTTCCTTGAAGTAGGGAATGGTTTTGCGGATGCCGTCCTCCAGGCTGACTTTGGGTTCCCAGTGCAGGATTTGGCGGGCGCGGGTGATATCGGGCTGGCGCTGCTGCGGGTCGCGCACGCTGCGCGCATCGCGGATGAAGGCAATGCCTGCGCGGTTGCCCACGATGCGGTTGATGGTTTCGGCAAAGTGCAGGATGCTCATCTCATTGGGGTTGCCGATGTTGACGGGCAGGTGTTCGTCGGAATACAACAGTTTGACTATGCCGTCAATCAGGTCGTCCACGTAGCAGAAGGAGCGGGTCTGGCTGCCGTCGCCGTAGACGGTGAGGGGCTGTCCAAGCAGCGCCTGTTTGAGCAGGTTGGGGAGGGCGCGGCCGTCTTCAAGGTCCATGCGCGGACCGTAGGTGTTGAAGATGCGCACGATGCGTGTATCCACGCCGTGATAGCGGTGGTATGCCATGGTCAACGCTTCGGCGAAGCGTTTGGCTTCGTCATACACCGCGCGCGGGCCGGCAGGGTCCACGTTGCCGGTGTAGTCTTCCCGCTGAGGGTGGACGAGAGGGTCGCCGTAGATTTCGCTGGTGGAAGCCAGGAGGAATTTGGCTTTGTGGGCTTTTGCCACGCCCAGGCAGTTATGGGTGCCGAGCGCGCCCGCCTTCATGGTTTGGATGGGCAGATTGAAGTAGCCGGCAGGCGATTGGGGGTTGGGGCTGGCGGGAGAGGCGAAATGCAGCACGGCATCCACCTTGCCTTTGACGAAGATGTAGTTGGAGACATCGTGCCGCTGGAAGGAGAAACGCTCGTTTCCCTGCAGGTGAGCGATGTTTTCGGGGTTGCCGGTGATGAAGTTATCCAGCCCGACCACTTCATGTCCTTCCGCCAGCAGGCGGTCGCACAGGTGAGAGCCGAGAAATCCAGCCGCGCCGGTAATCAAGATTCGCATAAATGAGTTCCTTTTTGTTGTGATCCCTCGCCTGGCGGGGAGGGGAATTTACTTCCAGTCAATGCGCGTGACCAGCCCGTCGCCGGTCACCTGATATGCCTGCCCGCTGCCGCTATCCACCAGCCAGAGGTTGCCCTGATAGATGACGGCAATGAAGTCGCCGCTTTGCCCTTCGATGGGACCCGGCGCCCAAACAGGAGTTTGCGGCTGCAGCCCGGGCGCATCGTTCGCGGGGAAGATGGTGCGGCGGTTCGACCCATCCCGGTCCATCACCACAAGGCGGTAACGGCTCGTTTCGCTCTGTTCCGGGAAGATGGCTTGCAGGTAGGCAAGTTGATACCGTTTTTCGCCGCCGCCTGTTTGCAGGCGGGAGGCGGCAGGGTAGGCAAACATGCCGGTGTTTGGGACGAGTTCGATGCCGGTGTTGTTGGCAAAGGAGATGGCGCTAATGCCAAAGAACGGCGAGTCTTCCTCGTTGATGAGGCTGGGCGGCGGGGCATGGTGGGTGTAGAACAGGGTGTTTCCGTCTGCGCCCCAGGCAAGGGAGGGCAGCCATGCCCAGTCGCTGCGTGTGTTGTAGGGAGTGATTTCGATGAGCGGTTTGATGTATTTGCCATCTATATCTACCAGCCCAATGCCATCCGGTCGTGCATAGGCTAGACGTCCATCCGGCGAAAAGGAGTACACGCTGCCCCACCAGCCATACACGCCGCCGCTGCTGGCATCCAGAATTTTTGCCCGTGCGCCGGTGGTGATGCTGTATCGCTGCAGGTCGTTGTTTGCCTGCCAGCCGGGGGCGGCGCTGCGCGGTTCGACGGTGGAGTAGGCGATTGAGTTGGTGCCGGGAATCCACTGGGCATCGTGGACGACGTTGGCGATGCCGGTGCTGAACGGCTTGCCGCCATTGGTGCGGACCGCCCAGATGGTGTTGATTTCCTGGTCGGCGGGTTTGGTTGATTTACGGGTGAAGACGAGATAATTGCCGTTGGGGGAGAGGAAGAAAATGCGCCCGTCCAAGTCACCGCTGGTGACGATGGGGGTGCGGTTGGAGGTTACGGTATCTATCAGCCAGGCGTTGCCGCCCGCCAGGTAGGCGATTTTGCCGGCGATGGGAAGCGGGGCAAAGGAGGCTTGCGCTCCGACCATGACGATTTCGGGAGCGCTTTCTTTGAGGGTGACGATTTTGACGACGGAGCGGCTGATTTCTTCGCCGTTTTCCAGTACGATGCGGTAGGTGAGTTCCTGCAAACCGTTCACCCCTGCCTGGACGAGGCGGGTTTCGCCTTCGGGCAGTGTTTCGTTGCGGACGATTTGACGCTCGAAGGGGACGACCTGTTCCTCGGTTTCGAATTTTTCTTCTACGCGGGTGAGGCGGATGGAGTCGCCGTTTTTCAGCACGGTATAGAGCGGAGGTTCCGCTTTGTCGAGGCTGCCGATGGGGATGCCCGCCGCCTGAAATGCCTGCGAAACGGTGCTGCCCGCCGGCAGGGTGAGGGAGCGGGTTGCGCCGTCGGCGGTGATGCGGATAGTGATGTCTTCGCCGCTGAGTTTGGGGGAGCGGCAGGCTGTCAGCGTGAGGGAAAAAAGGAGAAGCAGGAGCAGGCAGCGGCGGGGAAAGATGCGGGGCATTTCGTCTGGTGTATAATCCGTGCGCTATCGGATGCGCCCGATAATGGTCATCACTCCATCGGCAATGGTAATGCTTTCAATGCGCAAACCGGTGGCGACCGGTCCGATTGCGCCGGTGTAGGCTTCCTGAATCATGGCGGAGATGGCGGCGGTAAGCCCCTCCGGCACGGGCAGGGGACCGAAATCGGCGGAGAGGATTTCGATTTTCGGTTTGGCGTTTTCATCCACGCCGACGGCAACGATGATGCTGATGTTAGCGGTGAAGATGCCCTGCTGGGTTTTGCCGAAGACTTGCATTTGCCCGTCGCGCAGGTACACTTGCGGGTCGGTGATGAGCGGTTTTTGATCCTGCTGCAGGCTGGGGTCGCTTTGAAGGCGCTGCGCCAGGACGGATGTGATTTGAGTTTCGGTGATTTGGATGGTGACCTGGCCGGTGGCGGCGCCGGCTTCGAAGGCGCGGCGAATTTCATCCTTCAGGGTCTCTGCCGCTTCGGTAGAGACGGGGATGACGGGACGGTCTGAGTAATCGGGTCCGCCGATGTGAACCGTGCAGGCGAGGGAAGCCAGGATGAGCGTTGCGAGGAATAACGGTAATCTCTTTTTCATTTGCAATCCAATATAAGGGTTTAAGCGGAGCAATTATAGCATGAGCGAATTTGAACAAACTGAGGCGCAGATTTTTGAAACTGATTTGCCACTCGCGGTCAAACTGGAGGCGATGTTGTTTGTGGCGGCGGAGCCGGTGACCATTGCTCAACTGGCGGCGGCGCTGGATGTGGCGGCTTCTGTGGTCGAGCGCGGCTTGAACGAATTGGACGCTGCCCTCCAGGCCCGCGGCTTGCGCTTGCAGCGTCATGCGGGGCGCGTGCAATTGACCACCGCACCGCAATTGGCGGAGGTGGTCGAGCGCTTTCTCGGTCTTGAGGCGACGACTCACCTCAGCCGCGCGGCGCTGGAGACGCTGGCGATCATCGCCTATCAGCAGCCGATTACACGCCCGCAGATTGACGCCATCCGCGGCGTGAACAGCGATAGTATGTTGAAGAGTTTGCTGAGCAAGGGGTTGATTCTCGAATCGGGGCGCGCGGAGGGGCCGGGGCGGCCGATTTTGTATTCGACAACGCCGGAGTTTCTCCAGCATTTTGGCTTGAGTTCCATTTTGGAGATGCCGCCGCTTGCCCAGCCCGAAGAAGAAGCGCCCGAAGCGGAAGAGTTGTTGAAAGGGTAATAGAAAACGGGACAGGCGCGTTGCCCGTCCCGTTTTTTTACCGGCGGGTTTCAGAGTTTGGGCAGCAGGTATTCGTAGGCACTGAGGGCGGCTTTGGCGCCCTCGCCCACGGCGATGAGTACCTGCTCGGCAAAGTTGTTGGTTACATCGCCCGCCGCGAAGAGACCGGGGACGTTCGTGCGGCAGGCATTGTCCACGATGACTCGTCCCTGGGCATCGAGCGCCGCCAGCCCTTTGACCATGTCGGTGTTGGGGGTGAGCGCTTTTTCGACGAACATGCCGTCGGCTTCCAGCGTGCGGAGGCTGCCTTCTTTATCTCTGAGTATCAGTTTGCGGGCATATTCGTCGCCCTGGACTTCGACGATTTCGCAGTCTTTCAGGACGCGAACGTTGCCAGATTGCTGGAGTTTATGCCCGAGCGGGGCATCCAGCAATTTGTCGCTGGCGCAGACCATTGTCACGCTGCGGGCGACGGTTGCAAGTTCCGCGGCGGAACGCAGCGCCAGGTCTTCATCGCCGATGACCACCACCGATTTATCAATGAACAGCGGCGCATAGGAGAGGGCGGAGTAACACAAGCCGCGCATGGTAAATTCTTTTTCGCCTGGCACGTCCATACGTACCTGGCGGGCGCCGGTGGCCAGGATGACCGCCTTTGACTCGAGCGCCGCTCCGCTTTTGGTGGTGACGATGAAACGCCCGTCTTTCTTGTCCACTTTTTCCACCGCTTCAATATGACGGGCAAAGTCGAGGTACTCCAGTTCGTTGCGGAACTTGTTGACGATTTCCAGCCCGCGAATAACCTGGTAGTCTTCGATCCAGGGCAGGGCGAGGCGGAAGTTGGTTTTGCCGCCCAGGTCTTTGGAAATGAGCAAAACGTTCAGGCGTTTGCGGATGGCATAGACTGCGGCGGTTAAGCCGGCAGGTCCGCCGCCGATGATAATCAGATCGTACATGGGTTACGCTCCTTTCATTGGAACAAATTGAAAGAGCCTCCATCACAGAGCGCACGGAGCTTTTTATTCGTAACTGCCTACCTGTCACTGCGAGCGAGCGCAGCGAGCGTGGCAGTCTCCCCGCAAATGCTGGAGATTGCGCCTCGGGCGAGCCTCGGCGTGGCCCTTCGGGCTGGGTCTCGATACGGGCTTTGCCCTACTCGACCAACAGCCCTCGCAATGACACACAGCGGCAGGTTTCTTCCCACTTTGGGCTTTCGGTAGGTAGTTACTTTGATTCTCTTTTCTCCGTGACATCAGTGTAAGGTGAGTTAATAAGCCGACTTGATGGTTTCCAGGTCAACATCATGCGAGGCTTCATCGGGAGGGGGTTCGGGGATAAAGCCCTCCTCCATCATGCGTTTGGTCATATCGCGCGAGCGTTTGATGATTTTGGAGGCGCACTCAAATTCCTGTTCGTAGGTGCACTCGATGCGCGCCAGCCCCTGCTCGATGGCTTTCATGGCGACCGCGGCCGCTTCGCGCGGAAAGACCTCCCAGTCGTCCATGTTGGGGAGGATGAAGTCCGGGGCGAGGCGCTCGCCGACGTGATCTGCCAGCGCCTGCGCGGCGGCGAAGCACATTTCGTCGGTGATGGTGCGGGCGCGAACGTCCAGCGTGCCGCGGAAGATGCCGGGGAATCCCAGCGAATTGTTGACCTGGTTGGGGAAATCGGAACGCCCGGTGGCGACCACCGCCGCGCCTGCTTCCTTTGCCTCCCAGGGCCAGATTTCCGGGACGGGGTTGGCGCAGGCAAAGACGATGGCGTCTTTTGCCATTGCTTTGATCCATTCCGGGAGGATGACGCCGGGGCCCGATTTGGAAAGGGCGATGACCACATCCACATCCCGCATCCCTTCAGGGATGCCGCCTGTGCGTCCCTCAGCGTTGGTGATGTTGCACAGTTTCCATTTATCTTTGAATTCGGCTTTGCGTCTTTCGATGTCGTCGCGGTGCTTGCCGAGGATGCCTTTGCTATCTACCATGTAGCATTTTGCCGGGTCGGCGCCCCAACCAAAGATGAGGCGTGAACAGGCGACGTTGGATGCGCCGCTGCCGATGAAGGCGATGCTGACATCCTCCATCTTCTTACCGACGACCTTCAAGGCATTGATGAGCCCCGCCAGGGTGACGGTGGCAGTGCCTTGCTGGTCGTCGTGCCAGATGGGAATTTCCGCTTTTTCGCGCAGGGTATCGAGAATGTAGAAGCATTTCGGCTGGGCGATGTCTTCGAGGTTCACGCCGCCGATGCCCGGCTGCAGCATCAACACGGTGTTGATAATGGCTTCGGGGTCTTTGGTGTCGAGCATGATGGGAACGCCATCCACGCCGCCGAGATATTTATACAAGAGCGCCTTGCCTTCCATCACAGGCAGGCCGGCTTTGGGACCGATGTCGCCGAGGCCCAGTACGCGCGTTCCATCGCTGACCACGGCGACTGTGTTCCATTTGTTGGTATATTCATAGACCAGTTCGGGGTTGGCTTGAATGGCTTTGCATGGGGCGGCGACGCCGGGGGTGTACCAGATGGCAAAATCGTCGAAACTGTGTACGGTGCATTTGAGTGTGGTCTCGATTTTCCCCCGGTAGAATGGGTGCAGTCTCATCGCATCTGCAGAAGGCTTCTTGGCTTTGGCAAGAAGTTCTTCGGTGTTCATACCTGCCTCCTTTAATTTCAATTTCTCAAACACAAAGGACACTACGTACACAAAGGAAATAGGGCGTGATGCGAGATTTTTTCCTTCGCGACCTTCGTGTTTAGGTTTTATCTCTCCGCTTCGACTCTTCACGGAGGGCGGTGATGACGCGCTGGAGGTCGAGTCCGCGCTTGCAGGCGCCGCGCGAGGCTTCTAAAACGGGATCAGACCACAAAGTCCGGCAATGAAGCGCCTCTTCGTCGTTTTGCAGGATGAGTTGCACGAGGCTTCCCAGCGAAATATCCATCTCGTCCTCCATGGCGACATCACAATCGAAACACGCCTGGCATTTGGCGAGGTCCACACCTGCCCTGTCTTTGACGATGCGCCGCAGAGAGGGAGTCATCGCTTACGCCGGGACGGCTGCTTCTGGCTTCATCAGCCCGGCCTCGCGGACGATGCGCGGGACGATCTCTTCCCAGCCCACCGCCATGATGTGCAGCCCGTTCACACCCTGCCCGCGGAATTTTTTGATCTGCTCGATGAGTTCCAGCGCGATTTGCACGCCTTCTTCCTGGGCGTTGCCTGCTTGCTCGGCGGCTTCCATGCGCTTCATCAGCGTATCGGGGATGAAGACGCCCGGCACTTCGTCGTTCATGTACTTTGCCATCTTGAAGGTCTTGAGCGGGGTGATGCCGATGAGGATGTACACTTTATCGAGGATGTCCCGTTTGGCGAGTTCGTTGAGCCAGATTTCCATGTGCGCCACATCGTAAACCAGGTTCGTTTGGAAGAATTGCGCGCCTGCGTTGACCTTTTTGTGTTCGCGCAATGCCTGGAACTTCGGTTCGGAGGCGAAGGGCGAGGCGGCGGCGCCGAGGAAGTAACGCGGCGGCGTTTTGATTTCGCGCCCGTCCATGTATTTGCCTTCGTCGCGCATGCGGCGCAGAATCCACAGCATTTGGATGGAGTCAATATCAATCACGTCCATCCGTCCGCGCGGCGGAGGCGCCATTTTCATCGAGTCGCCGGAGATGCACAGGATGTTGCGAATGCCCAGGTCTGCCGCGCCCATCACTTCGGATTGCAGGCCGACGCGGGTTCGATCGCGCGCGGCGATTTGCATCACTGGTTCGGCGCCGCGTTCGAGCGCCATCTTCGAGCAAGCCCATGATGCGGTGCGCGGCGTGGCGGAGGGGTTATCGGTAAAGTTGATTGCCGCTACGTAGGGCTTGAGGTTTTCGATGTGCTGGCACATCTTGTCCACTTTGCAGGAGACGGGCGGCGCAACCTCGGCGGTGACGACGAACTCGCCCGCCTTGAGGCGGCGCTCCAATTCGGAGACGGGTTCGGTGTATTTGGGCGGGTGGTATTGATTATCGCCCTGCCACCAGTCGGGTTCGCGCAGCGGGCGGAAGATTTCATCCCACACCTTGTAGCGGACTTCGGGCGGCTGGAATGCCAGCCCGTGGATCACTTTGCCCGTGCCGATTTCCCTCACGCGGTTGAGCACGCCGCTCCATTGCTCCGTGCCCACTTTGTCCCAGTCGAGCGGCGGCAGCACTTCGAGCAGGTGTTCTTCGCGTCCCAGTTTGAAGGAGCGCTCGTAAATTTTGTACCAGATGCACGGACGGGTTTCGTCTACGTAGCAGTGTTCGCGCGTCGAACCGCCGCAGGGACCGTTGCGTTCTCCTTTCGGGCATTCCATCGGGCAGATGAAGGCGGTCTCCTGCAAGAGGCAGTTGCCGCACATGCGGCAGCCAAACAGCGGACCTTTGATGGCTTTTTCCAGCGCGGCGAGGACGCGTTTATTGAACGGTTCACGCTTGAAGGGCAGGTAGGGCGGCTGCCAGCGGCGGCCAGGGGTGAAGATGGGCATGGGGGCAACTCCTTTCCCTCATCCCCAACCCTTCTCCCAAAGGGAGAAGGGAGTCAGTTCCCTCTCCCATCGGGAGATGGTTAGGGCGAGGGCTAATTCATCAAATACGAATCCGCGTAAATCACTTTGTTCAGCAGAATCTGCGTCGTCTTCCAGATGGCAGCCTGTTCGGGGTCGCTCAGGTCGAAGTCTTCGATTTGCGGTTCTTCGCTGTTGGCGATTCGTTCGGCAATCTTGTTATAGACGCGCGCCAGCGGCGTGGATGTATCCTTCGTTTCGATCCAGCGGATGACATCGTTCTGCTTCTGGTCGAACGGGTTGGCGATCATCATCTGCAAGCCGACGCCCATCAGCATGGCAAGATAGACGCGGTTGATGAGCGGGCGGTTTTCGTTCGGCACGGCATTAGAGATGTTGCTCAAGCCGACGGAAATGTTCGGGGCGGGGTCCCAGGCATATTGCAGAGTCCGAACCGCTTCGATGAGATGTGGGCAGTATTGCTGGCAGCCGCTCACGGTCAGCACGAGCGGGTCAATGATGAGGTTTTCCATCGGGAGGTCAATCTCCATCATGCGCGGGATCAATTGCTCGACGGCGATGGTCACGCGCGCATCCGCTTCGACGGGAATGCCTTCGGTCTTCATCGTCAGCGCGATGAGTTTGGCATTGTATTTCTTCGCCAGCAGCGGCACTTTTTCCAGCCGTTCCGGCTCCGCGGAGGTGGAGTTGAGAATCGGCTGCGCCTTGGTGATTTTTTTGAGCGCGGCTTCCATGCCGTCCACGTTGGTGGTGTCAATCGAAAGCGGCACGTCCACCACCGTTTCGATGGTTTCCACGATCCACGGGAAGACCTCCGCCCAATCCTTCTTGCGCGGACCGAGATTGATGTCAATTGCCTTTGCTCCCGCCTCCACCTGCCGCACCGCCAAATCCATGAAGAACTCGCGGTCGCGGTTGGCCAGCGCCTCCTTTACTTTTTCGGAGATGATGTGGATGTTTTCGCCAATGATGTACATGTGTGCCTCCGTTTCATGATGTCATTGCGAGGAGCGTTCCTTGCGACGAAGCAATCTCCTCACATAATTGGGGATTGCTTCGCTTCGGTCTCGACTGCTTGCGTCTCAACCTCCGCTCGCAATGACATGTAAGATTATGTTTTTGCCAGCGCCTCCGCCACACTCGGAAACCTGCTCAACTCCGTGTGCGGCAAAAACAACGCGGATGTGAACGCTTCGTAAAAAGTGTTATCCGCCGATAACTCGATATACGTCATGCGCTTCGCAATTTCCGTAATCCGTTCGCGCTTGCGCCAGTCGAGCAAGGCAAGATACGCGCCCTTCACCGACGTATTGCCCAAAAACTCGAAGCGCGACCAATCCATATCGGGCAGCAAGCCAATCTGCACCGCCTTTTCCACGTTGATGTATTTTCCGAACGACCCGCCCACCAGCACCTTGTCCACCGTTTCGAGCGGGATGCCGACGTTCTCCGCCAGCACGGTGAAGCCCGCATAGATGGCGGCCTTGGCGCGCAGGAGATTGTCAATATCCACGCGCGTGAGGACGATATCTTCGCCCGACTCTGTTTCCGCGCCCCAGGCCACGACATACTCCCCGCCATGCGCTCCTTCACGGACCCTCGGGCTGGGCGCGCCTAAATTGACATTGCCTCCCTTATCAATAACTCCCGTGATGAACGCCTCCGAAAGCAGCGAAATCAGCCCGCTGCCGCAAATTCCCTTCGGCTTGCCTCCGCCGATGACGCGGTACGTCGGTTCGAGCGTTTCGCTGTTGATCCACACCTCTTCGATGGCGCCAGCCGTCGCCCTCATCCCGTTGACCACCCCCGCGCCCTCGAAGGCGGGCCCCGCCGAACAGGCGCAGGTGACCAGCCAGTCGCGGTTGCCCAGCACGGTCTCGCCGTTGGTGCCAACATCGAGGAAGAGCGTCACGTTTTCGGCGTCGGCGAGACCCGAAGAGAGTACGCCTGCGGTGATGTCTGCGCCGACGTAACTCGCCACGCCGGGCAGGCAGTCCACTGCTGCTTCGGGGTGGATGTTCAAGCCGACTTCCCGTCCCGTCAGCAGCGGGAGGTGGTTGACCGCCGGGATGAACGGTGAGAGGCGGATGCTGGCGGCGGGAATGCCCAGCAGCAGGTGCATCATGGTGGTGTTGCCCGCGATGGTTACTTTGACGATTTGCTCCGGCGTCACTTTGCCCTGAGGCAGTTTCACGCGCTTGCACGCCAGTTCGAGCAGGCTGTTGATAGTCTCCAGCACGCGCTGACGGAGTTCATCTCCTCCGCCGTTTTTGCTGGCGTAGATGATGCGCGAAATCACATCCTCGCCGCGCGCGATTTGCCCGTTGTATTCGGCAACCTGCGCCCGCACCTGACCCGTCACCAAATCAACAAGCCATAAGGTCACGGTCGTTGTGCCAATGTCAATGGCGCAGCCCCAGAGAGGCGCGCCTTCGTCCACGTAACCGGGGAGTACGTCTATTAGCCGGGTAGTCGCGTGGTCGGATGGTCTGCTTGTTTCGATGACGGCGGTGATGTGCCAGTCATCCTGCCGCAGCGTGGAGCCGATGTTTCGGAGCAGGGACAGGGAACAGGTCGGGTTTTCGATGCGGTGCTGTAAACGCAGCGCCGTCTGCAAGCGCGACCAGTCGTCGGTCTGGTCATCCATCGAAGGAGGGGTCAAGGTCACATGCACGCGGCGGACGGTTTGGGCAGAGTCATAATCGTAATCGGCAGGGACGGTGACCTCGGCGACGACGCGGTCGGTGGTGAGCCGCCGTTCGATCTTCTCCTGCGGTGGGATGTAAATCGCCGCGTCGCCTTCGACGACGGTTTGGCAGGCGAGGGCGTAACCCTGCTGGAGATCGGCAGGGGAGAGGCGGAGGGTGCTTCTTCGCCGAACGTTTCCACCCGTCACCTGCACCGCGCAGCGCCCGCAGCGTCCCTGCCCGCCGCATGGCTGGGTGATGTCAATGCCTGCGAGGCGCGCGGCGTCTGCCAGCAGGGTGTTGGTAGGGACGGTGACGCTGGCTTGCTTCTCGTTGTGGGTGAAGGTGAGGGTGTGTTGCATAAAATTTGATATGTCGTTGCGAGGAGGGCGGTGGTCGAGTAGCGTTCGTTGCGCATCGAGACCACCAGCCCGACGAAGCAATCTCCTGTTACTTATTAGAAGTACCTGTATAAGGGAGATTGCTTCGCTCAGGTCTCGATACGGGCTGAGAAAAGCGCTCAGCCCTACTCGACCATCGCTTGCAATGACTTAGTTGAGCACCTGCTTCATAAACGCGGGCAGGTCCACCGCCTCGCGCGGACCGACGCGGACTTCCCAGCCGGGGAGTTCCTCTTCCACTTCGCCGGAAAGCACCGCCACGTGTCCGGGCAGCACGATTCTCTTTCTGCTGACTTTCTCGGCTACGTTGAAGCCTTTGATGGCTTTGGCGATTCGTTCCGCGTCGAATTTGCCCGCCGCCCATGCCGTCAGCACAGACATACCTTCCGCGTCGGTGACGACCAGCCAGGCGGGCAAGCCGCTTCCTTCGACTTCGTTGGCCACCGCAAAGTAGGTGATGCTGAAGTTGGTGGTGACCAGCACGGGGCTTTCGGGCTTGGGGGCGTTGATTTCGTACACGCCAGGCTGGACTTGAATCGGTTTCTGCGGGTCGGTGTAGAGGTTTTCGCGCAGGACGAGCAGCGGATAGATCATTTCGGGCGCGAAGGTATCTATGACGACGATGCCTGCATATTTGGCAATCGCCTGCGCGGCATACACCGCTTCTTTCTCGACCCCGTTGCGGGCGGCAAAGAAAATGACCGGGTATCCCAGCGGCCGGAAGTTTTTGAGCGCCAGCCGCCGCGCCTGTGTGGAACGGTTCAGCCAGCCGCCGAGAGTCCCGTCGCCCAAATCCAGCACCATATCTTCCACGCCTTTCGCCTGAATCTTTTGCGTCAGGTTGGCGAGGTCATCGAGCGAATCGGCTCTGACGGCAAGGATGGCTTTGTGTTTCCTGGCGACTTCTGCCAGGGATTCGTAGTTGGATGAGTCGGCGGCGTAGATCAAAGCCGTTTCACCGGCGAGCAGGCTGAGGCTTGAGTCGAGAACCGCTGCGTCGTTTGCAATCAGAATGAGCGGGCGCTTCGTCACTTGCCGCACGGCGTTGAGGGCGGAGGGCAAATCTCCATCCGCTTCGATGGCGTAGCCGTTGAGGGAGAAATCCATGCCCACGTAGTTGACTTTGTAGGAATCGGCTTGCGTGACTTTTTTGGCGAGGTCGGGGTCGGAGGCGCGCAGGCGCAGGAAGAGACCGGGTTTGTTGTAGAAGGTCTTTTCGTGGCGGTACATCACCACTTCGTTGCCGATCTTGACTTCGCCGCCTTCGGCTTTGAGGGTGATGAGTCGAATCGGCGGCGCGGCAGATTCGGCAAGTTGTTTTTTCGATTCTTCGCTGACGTAGGGACACGCGCTGAGTGCAACCTGCTTGGCGGCGAGTTTCATCGCGAAGGCGAGGCAGGTGGGGAAACCACACTCTTTACAGTTGGTTTGCGGGAGGAGTTTGTAGATTTGGATGCCGCTGAGTGCCATGTGAGTCTCCTTTGTGGAAAGTGGAAAGTGGAAACTTGACGTACTCTCTACTCTCTACTTTCCATCTTCTATGCAGTTACTAATTCCTTAATCGCCTCACGCACACGTCTCACGGACTCAGGATGCCTCAACACAACCACATCCGCGCCCGATTCGATCAATGTCATCGCGGTGAGCGTTTCCCAATTAATCGCGCGCGCTTTCCAATCGCCCCACGCTTCGGGCACGCCCTCGCCGACCTTCGCCTCTTTCGTCTTCCACGCTTCGAAGCCAGGCGTGACGATCATCGGGAATTGCGTCATTGCGTCGCCCTGCAAGGCGGCAAGACGCAGACGCTCCATCACCGAGTAGCCGTATTCCATGCCGTAACCGAGCGCGCCGGTGGTCGGGTCCATCAGGATGCGGTCTTTGGGCATGCCCATATCGCTGATGAGGATGTTCAACTGCTTGGAGAGGTTCACGTCCATCGGTGCGCGCGCCTGCACGAGATGTCCGTTTGCCAGGGCGGTGGCGACGATGGTGCGGTAGTTTTTGTCTTCGCAAATGCCCAGCACGAGCCGCTCACCCTTTGCCGCCTCCGAGACCGCCACGAGCAGTTCGTTATCCTTTTCCGCCTGCCCCGGCCCCCAGACGATGAGCGGGAGGCCTACCGTCTCCAACACGGATTTGACTGCCTTCACCGCTTCTGCGGGAGTATCTTCAACGGTCAGCGCCAGGACGAGAAGGTCTGCCCCAGCCTCTTCAGCCTTTTTCGCCCATTGAGCAGGATCCGCCATCGCCCCGCCCCAGACCTCCGCCAGCAGCGGCGACCAGTCTTCCGGCTTGCGCGATTTGATTTCGATGGCAATGACGGGCGGGTTCGGCGTGGGCGCTTCAAAGTGCAGGTAGGGCATGGCTGCTGCGCCGCCCACAGTGACGGTTTTGGCGCGCGTCCCGCCCTCCGCGCTCGTTGCGCCGAGGGTGACGGTGCGGATGCTTCCGGGCCATTTGTCTTTTGGAATTTCTATGGGCATGGTATCTCCTTGGTTCACCTATGTCATTGTGAGCAGAGTTGGTCGAGTAGCGAGCGTTCGCTGTGAGCATATCGAGACCAACGGAGCGAAGCAATCTCCTGTTCGCGAGGATTGCTTCGGGTGGTCTCGATACGAGCCGACAAACACGGCTCTACTCGACCACCGTTTGCAACGACATCAAATTAATCCTGCTTTTCTCCTCGCCTCGTCTCTTCTTTCGATGAACTGCTCGATCGGCGATTTTCTTTCCGCCGCGAGTCCCAAATCTTTCAACTCGCTTTCGTCCTTCGCCGCCAGGTGACGAACGATGTGCCTGTACGAGATCATCGCGGCGGGATAGATGATGCCTGCGGAGTTATGCGTCATGTACGCGACGCGGATGCCCTGATCCTTCATCATCTGCGCCGCGGCGGTCAGCGGGATGTCGGAGGGGAATTCAGGGACGCCCTCGCGCATGACCTCCTCGGCGGTGAGCGACCTGGCATCTTCGCGTCCGTACGCGCGCACCAGTTCCTCGTATCCGACCACGCCCACGCCTTCGCCCTCATTCCCCAGCACGACCATCTCCTCGACGTTGTGCTCCACGAGGAAGCGCGCAATCTCTACGATGGGCGTATCCCATTTGCAGGTTGGCACGCCGACGGTCATCAGGTCGCGGACGAGTTTTTGTTCAGTCATGGCATCGAAGGTCCCTTCCCCAAAACCCGCATTTCGATTTGGGAGAAGGCAGGGAATGGAGGTTACTCTCCTTCGCCTGCCTGATTGCTCAGGTAGTTTTCCAAACCCATCTGCTCGATTTGAATGCGCTGTTTCTTCGCCCAGTCGTGGTGACCTTCTTCCATCTTGAGAATGGTCACCAGCAGGTCGCCCGTGGACTCGTCGCCCACCTCGCTTGCCAGCGCAATGCCCGCATTGTAGGCTTTGATGGCGCCCAGTTCGGCTTCCTGATCGTTGGTGAGCATTTCCTGTACATTCTTGCCGATCTTCATCTGGTTGAGTTTGGAAACAATGGGCATCCCCTCGAGGAAGAGAATTCGCCCGATGAGCCATTCGGCATGGTGCATTTCGTCAATGGCTTTCTTTTCGATCTCCTTGTGCAGTTTTCCATAGCCCCAGTTGTCGCACATTTCAGAATGCACCATGTACTGGCTGATGGCGGTCAGTTCGTCCGCCAGCAGGTCGTTTAGGACTTTGATCAGTTTTTCGTCGCCTTTCATGTTTTGCTCCTTATAGGGAACGTAGACAGGTACACAGGTAAACAAGTACACGGATACACCGATTGATTATGCTTTCCTGTAAACCTGTTTCCGTGTGTACGTGTTTACTTCCTCACTAGAACATCGGCTCCATCGCCATGGCGGGATGGTTGTGCGCCTCCAGCCAGGCGAGCAGCTCTTCGACGGTGGTGACATTGCGTTCGTCGGCGATGCGGTCGAGCAGGTCGGGGTCGCCTTCGCGTTCGCAGACCGCTTTGAACTCATCCTTCATCGTCTCTTTCAGCACGGAAGACATCCACACCACGCGCTTAAAGCCGCCGTCGGCGGAGATGAACTTGGGGCTGATGAGGTAGAACTTGCCCACGCCCATCACGCCTGGGGTCTGCAAGCCGCCGCCCGCGATGCCCGCGAGAGTCGAGAAGGTCATGCCTGCGGGAGTCATGGATGTATCTTCACGCGAAACGACCATCACGCCGTTGGCTTCGGGGATGAGCAT
>JBBITE010000029.1:0-21688 GCA_037440905.1 Anaerolineae bacterium
GTGTTGATGCGGCGCGAGCCGCCCACGCGGCGCAGGTAGGCGAGCAGCCATTGGAGACGAGGTTGTACTTTTTTGGCGTAATCATTTGCTTGTTTGAGGCGCAGCCCTTCAAAGATGAGGCGCGGGTTTCGATACGCGCCTTCGGCGCTACTCAACCCTCCTCCGCTAAAGCGTTCGGAGATTTTGTCTTTGGTTTCGTCGTCGGTGAGGAGGACGACTTCGATGCCTGCTTCGAGCAACGTCGGGACGACGTCGCTTTGCAGGAAGTAGATGATTGCCATGCCGTGATCGGCGCTAATAAAGATTCTTTTCGTCATAAACTCTTTTCAAGCGTCATTGCGAGCGTAGCGAAGCAATCCGAAAATTAGTATGTAGTCTTACGCTGCAGATTCGTTGAGATTGCTTCGTCGCCACTTCGTGGCTCCTCGCAATGACACTGTTAGCTGTAATACCAGCCGAATATCTTGTTATACACCGCCAACAAAATTTTCTTCACAAATCCAACCTCCAACACGCGCCTCATCACCCCTTCTTTCCTCTTTCCTCTTTCCTTCCGCAACTCCCCTCGCAAGTACCCCAGCGTGTTGGACATGTTCATCGCCAGCGGATCGCTGACCATCAGGCGCAGCAAACCGGCGTCGTTTATGCGCTTGTCCAATTGGCGAACTTGTCCCATCGGCTTGTCCATGTCGAAAGGCAGGAATTGCTGAAGCGTGGACTTGTAGGCGGTGAACTGCCAGTGACTTGCGCCCGCGAAGGCGGTCACGCCTTTATAGGTCAGTCGCCAATCTCTAGTTTCCGCATACACCTTCTTATTCTCTTCCTCCGTCTGCCCCAGCGAGAGATTGAATTCCAGGAAGGTCTCCCAGGGGATGAATTGACCTTCTTCAAGTGTGGCATTTTTTCGCGCCCAATCGAGCGTGGAGGAATAGAGCTCCGGCGGCGTGCGGAACGGACGCGCCGTGACCATGCCTACATTCGGGAAGGTTTCGAGGATTTCCACCGAGCGCGAGAGCCATTTCGGGGAAAACAAAACGTCCGAGTCGGTGTAGGCAATAATCTCGCCCGGCGCGCCGCCGAAGATGACATTCCATGCGCCGCCTTTGCCCACATTCTTCTCGGAGAGAATCAAATATTGGATTCGCCCCTCTTCCTTTTCGCGCACAAGGTAATCGCGCACTTCGGCGCACGAACCGTTATCGAAAACCATTAAATCGAACGGCAGCCCGGCGTCGTTTCGGATCGAATCCAGGCACACTTTCAACACGTCCAGCGTCTCGGCGTAGAATCCGCTCAGGAAGGGGATGTAATTCAGCAGTGCGACGGTGATGCGCTGCGGTTTAGCAACGGTTTTGACGAATTTGGCGGGGTTTTGACCTTTTCTCATAATTCAGTTTGCAGGTTTGAAGATTGGCAGGGTTTCTCCATCAGGCGGGCAGCCACGCAACCGCCCGACAGCCCCAAGAGTATAACATCCTGCCTTGTAAATTTTGCAACTTTTTCGCGCCAGCCGCATCCAAAGGATGATTACACTCAAAAACACCATCCGACAAGGAGACTCAGATTTCGTATGGAAATGATCATCGACTTCCCCGGCGGCTCCCGCGTGGACGCCCACTTCGGCGGCTTCACCGTCCCCACCGACCAGCCCCCCGCCGCCAGCGCCCCCACGCCCTTTGCCGTCTTCCTCTCTTCCATCGGCACGTGCGCCGGCATCTATGTCCTCGGCTTCTGCCGCCAGCGCGGCATTCCCACCGATGGCATCCGCATCATCCAACGCATTCACAGCAATCCGTTTACCGGTATGGTCAGCAAAATTGACCTGGATATTCAAGTCCCCGCCAATTTCCCCGATAAATACCGCGACTCGCTTATCCGCGCGGCGGATTTGTGCGCCGTAAAAAAGCACCTTGAGAATCCGCCCACGTTTGAGATCACAACGACCAAAATGGAAATGGCATAAAAAAGGAACAGTCATGGAAAAAGTTCTCAACGACCAGATCGTAAAGCAAATCAACGAAGTATTTGCCAGCTTGCAGAACCCCGTGCAGGTGTTGTACTTCAGCTCGAAAGACAACTGCGATTACTGCGACGAAACCCGTCAACTCCTCGAGGAAGTAAGCGCCCTCAGCGACAAAATCGAACTGAGCGTGTACGACCTGCAGGAAAACGCCGAGACGGCAAAACAGTTCAACGTCTCGTATGCGCCGGGCATTGTCATTGCCGCCAAAGACAACGCCGAAGTGACCGACCTGGGCATTCAATTTTCGGGGATTCCCTCCGGCCACGAATTCAGCACCCTCATCAACGACATCCTCATCGTTTCCAAACGAGACTCCGGGCTGGATTCCAAGACCCGCGCCTTTCTCAAAGCCCTCGACAAACCCCTGCACCTGCAGGTGTTCGTCACCCCCACCTGCCCATACTGTCCGCGCGCCGTTTTACTCGCCCATCAAATGGCGATGGAAAACCCCAAGATGATCCGCGCCGAAGGCGTGGAAGCGACCGAGTTCCCCGAACGGGCAGACCGCTTCAACGTGCGCGGCGTGCCGCAGACCGTCATCAACGACGGCGCAGGGATGGTGGTGGGCGCCGTGCCGGAGCAAAACCTGCTGGCAGAGATCATGCGCGCGCTGCAAAACTAACCTCTTGAATTACGGAGGACACGGACACGCATTTCCTCAAAGGAGGCATCTGCAAGTCCGTGTTTTCCGCCTTCGAGGCGCGAGGCGTTGACATGGCAAAATCAAAGAAGAAATATCGCCGTCAGCAGCGAAAGACCTTTCCCATTCTCCCCGTGGCGGCTGGTGTGCTCCTGATTGGCTTCGCCATCCTGGCATTAACCTCTCCGGGCGCACAGGTGAACGCCGGCACCCAAGGTTCAGTCGTTCCGGCAACAGTCCGTTTCGAAGCACCCGCTCTTGCCCTGCAAAATCTGAACGGCGAAACCGAGTCGCTGGCAGACTATCGCGGGCAAGTCGTCCTGGTCAACAACTGGGCAACCTGGTGCCCGCCCTGCAAAGCGGAAATGCCCACTCTGGTGGCGTATCACAACAAATATGCGGCGGAGGGTTTTTCCGTCATCGCCATCGAAGCCGGCGACCCGGCTGATGAGGTGCTGCAATTTGCGAAAACGTACGAGATGAACTTCCCCGTCTGGCTCGACCCGCAAAGCGAAGCGCTCACCGCCTTCAGAAACGGGACGCTTCCCAACTCCTATGTGATAGACCGCACGGGAATCGTCCGCCTGGCATGGACGGGTGAAATCAGCATGCAAATGCTGGAGAAGTACGTCACACCGTTGATCAGGGAAGAAAACTAAACAAAGAAACGGGCGTTCTCAACAACGCCCGTCAAATCCATTCGTTTCGAGGTGCAAATGGCAGAAACAAAACCCCAACCCCGCGTGATCATTTTCAGCACTCCCACCTGCTCTTTTTGCAACATGGCAAAAAAATACTTCCGCGAAAAGGGCATCAAATTCAAGGATGTGGACGTAAGCCGCGACCCTGTTGCCGCGCGCGACATGGTGCGCCGCTCCGGTCAGCAGGGTGTTCCCGTCATTGATATCGGCGGCAAAATCGTGGTCGGCTTTGACCGCGTCAAAATCAACAAATATCTTGGACTCTAATCTTGGAGGTAGAAATGTCGAAAAAGATCAATCTTCAACCCCTGGGCACGCGCGTTCTCGTCAAGCCGCTCGAACAGGAAAGCAAAACCGCTTCGGGCCTGCTCCTGCCCGAAACCGCAAAAGAAAAACCGCAGACGGGTCTCGTTGTGGCGGTGGGCGATGACGAAGACATCAAACTGAAAGTCAACGACAAAGTGCTGTTTGCCAAATACAGCGGCACCGAATTTAAACTCGACGGCACCGAGTATCTGCTGCTCGAAGCCAATGACGTGCTGGCAAAATTCCTGAACTAAACTCCCCCATTCTTTGCCTGCAAAAAATCCGAAGTTTCGGCTTCGGATTTTTTATTTTCGGCAAATCACGAAATTCGCGCCCGGCTGCCTGCCCAAAAGGATCGTCGGCACCGTCACGCAAGCGCGTATGTGGCAACAACCGCGGCTTTCACAAATCAGGTATCATCATCTCAAAAAGCAAAGGACATCCCATGGAAACGATTTTCATCATCATTCTGATCGGGCTGGCAGGCGGCGTGGCGGTGGGCTTACAAAGCCCCATGGCAAGCATCCTCACACAAAAACTGGGCATCTTCGAGAGCATCTTCATCGTTCATATTGGCGGGGCGGTCATTGCACTGCTTCCTTTGCTAGCGCACGCGGGCGGCAGGCTGTCTCACTGGCGGGAGGCGCCCTGGTACACGCTGGCTGCGGGCGTCTTTGGGCTGGTGGTGATTGCGGCAATCAGTTACACCATTCCGCGCGTGGGGGTGGCGGCGGCCATCACCACCGTCGTGGCAGGACAAATCCTCACCGGCGCCGTCATTGACCACTTCGGGCTGTTCCACTCCGCTATTCGTCCTCTCGATCCAACCCGCCTGCTGGGGCTGGGGGTTGTGCTGCTGGGCGTGTGGCTCACGGTGCGTTGAGTTTCGAGCGTATAATCGCCCTGGAGGTGTCGCATGATGAACAACCGTCAACTGGCAGACACATTTACCCTCATCGCAAATTTACTGGAAATCAAGGGCGAAATCATCTACAAGACTCTCGCATACCGCAAAGCGGCAGAAAGTCTCCTGAGTTTGGGGCGTGAAGCCTCGGAATACTGGAAGGAAGGCAAGCTCGAAGAAATCCCCGGCGTGGGCAAAGCCATTGCCGAAAAAATAGATGAGTTGCTGCGCAGCGGCAAACTCGAATTTTTGGAAAACCTCAAACAGGAAGTGCCAGCCGAACTCGCCGGCTGGCTCGCCGTGCCGGGGCTGGGACCGAAGAAGGTTGCCCTCATCTGGAAAAGCCTCGGCATCACCTCTCTCACCGACCTCGAAACCGCCGCCAAAGAAGGGAAGGTACGCAGCCTGCCCGGCATGGGCGCCAAGTCCGAAAGCGCCATCTTGGAGGGTATTGCCTCTCTCGCCCGCCGTTCCGGGCGCATTCCGCTGGGGCGGGCATACCCGCTGGCGCAGGACATCGTGAAGGCTCTCAAGGGGGTGAAAGGCGTCGTGGCGGTAGAACCAGCCGGCAGTTTAAGAAGGATGCGTTCCACCGTCGGCGATTTGGATATTCTGGCAGCGGCAAACGATTCGGCAGCGGTCATGGAAGCGTTCGTCAATCTGCCCGGCGTCAGCCGCGTGCTGGGAAGAGGCGAAACGAAAGCCTCCATCGAATTTGCCGACGGCGTCCGCGCACAGGTGTGGGTACACCCGCCGGAAAAATTCGGCACGGCGCTGCAATACGCCACCGGCTCTAAAGACCACAATGTGCAATTGCGTCAACTGGCGCTCGAAAAGGGACTTTCTCTCTCGGAGCATTCGTTCACCCGCCTGAAGGATAAAAAAGAAATCTTCTGCGCCACCGAAGAAGAAGTCTATCGCACCCTCGGCTTGCCGTGGATTCCGCCCGAACTGCGCGAAGACCGCGGCGAGGTGCAGGCGGCACAGGCGGGCAAACTTCCCAAACTCATCGAAGTCAAAGATATTCAGGCAGACCTGCAAGTACATTCCACTTGGAGCGATGGAAAACTCTCGATGCTGGAGATGGTGCGCGCCGCAGCCAAACGCGGCATCAAGGTCATTGCCTTCACCGATCATTCCGTCAGCCTTGGCGTTACAGGCGGGTTGAGCATCGAACGGCACAAGGAGCAAGCGGCTGAAATTCGCAAGATTCAAAAACAACTCGGCGATGAGATTTTGATTCTGCATGCCTCGGAAGTGGAAATCAAAGCCGACGGCTCGCTCGATTACCCCGATGATTTTTTGGCAAGCCTCGACCTGGTGCTGGCTTCGATGCACACCTCCCTGCGGCAGCCGCGCGAAAAAGCCACCCAGCGCCTGCTCAACGCCATCCGCAACCCGCACGTGGACATCATCGGTCACCCTACGGGACGACTGATTCCAGACCGCGAAGGCGCGGACCTCGACATGGAAGCCATCTTCCATGCCGCCGCAGAGAGCGGCGTGGCGCTGGAAATCAACGCCCACCCTTCGCGCCTCGACCTGGACGATGCCTATGCCCGCCGCGCAAAGGAATTGGGCATCCCCATCAGCATCAACACCGACGCGCACTCCGAAGGCGATTTCGACATGTTGTTCTACGGCGTTGCCATCGCCCGCCGCGCCTGGCTGACGAAAAACGATGTCATCAACTGCTGGTCCACAGACAAGTTATTGAAATGGCTGAAAAGCCGAGGAAAACGGCAATGACCGCGCTGAAAGCCGTCGTTTTCCTGCTCCTCGTGCCGGGGCTGCTGCTTGGATATATTCCCTATCGAATCGCCGCCGTAGATACGGAGGTTCTCTCGTTGGCGGGGTTTGCTTATCTGGCATATCCGTTGTGGCTGGTAGGCGGAACTTCCATGCTTTGGTGCATTTGGAATTTTCTCGTCAACGGCAAAGGCACCCCCGCGCCGATTGACCCTCCCAAAAAACTGGTGACGATGGGACTCTATCGCTTCGTCCGCAACCCAATGTATGTTTCCGGCATCCTGGCGCTGGTGGGCTGGGCGTTTTGGTCCCCTTCGCTGCCGTTGATTGGCGCACCGCTCTTGTTTTTGAGCGCGGCGCATCTATTTGTAACGCTCTACGAAGAGCCAACGCTTCGCGCAACATTCGGCGGCGAATACGCGGAATATTGCAAACTTGTCCCCCGTTGGATTCCGCGGATAAAATAAAACAGAAAAGTAATTCACTCCCCTTCCCATGAGGCTGTTTCCATGACCCTTCCCCCCATTCCCGCTGACGAAGTTCGTTTTTTCAGCGGCAGTTCAAACAAACCGCTGGCAGAAAATATCGCCCGCGCGCTGGGCGTCCCTCTCGATGAAACGCACATCACCCGCTTCAGCAACGACAACCTCTACATTCAACTCGGCGCCACCGTGCGCTACCGCCGCGTGTACATCGTCCAATCGCTTTCCCAGCCGGTCAACGACCACCTGATGGAACTGCTGATGATGCTCGACATCGCGCGCGGAGCGGCGGCATCCGAAGTCCACGCCATCATCCCCTACTACTCCTTCGGCCGCTCCGACAAAAAGGACGCGGCGCGCATCTCCATCACCGCCCGCCTCGTGGCAGACCTGATCAAGACCGCCGGCGCCACCCACGTCATGAGCATGATGTTCCACTCGCCGCAGGTACACGGCTTCTTCGCCATGCCCACCGATCCGCTCAGCGCGCGCCCGGTCTTCCGCGAATACCTCTCCAGCCGCGACCTGAGCAATCACATCGTCGTTGCGCCCGATATGGGCTCGGCAAAATCCGCCGCCCGCTTTGCCAAAAGCCTGCAATTGCCCATTGCCGCCGGCAACAAAGAACGCATCTCCGACACACAGGTCAAAATCAGCGGTCTCATTGGCAATCAGGTGCGCGGACACAAACACGCCCTGATCTACGACGACGAAATCGCCACCGGCGGCTCCATCGCCGAATTGAGCCGCGTTCTCATCGAAGAAGGCGTGGAGGATATTACCGTCGTCTGCACTCACGGCGTCTTCACCCGCGGCGGCCTGGAGCGGCTGGCGGAAATCCCGCAAATCAGCGAAATCGTCACCACCGACACGGTGTACCTGCCCCCCGAACGGCGTCACCCCAAATTGAAGATACTTTCCGTCGCGCCGGTCTTTGCCCACGCCATCTACAACAACCTGCACCACGAGTCCATCAATGAGTTATTCGTCTTCGGCGAATGACGCCGCCCATGCTCCTCAAAAGGACATACCATGAAACGCCTGCTGCTGATAATGGTCATTGTCTTGTCGGCGTGCGCCCCCTCTGCCCCTGAAGCAGAGCCGCCCACCGCCGACCCGCTTGCCATGGAGGATGCCATGACTATCGAACTCACCAGCCCCGCCTTTGCGCAGGGGCAGCCAATTCCCGTCAAATACACCTGCCGGGGAGAAGACATCTCCCCCGCCCTCGCCTGGAGCGAACCGCCCGCCGGCACCCAAACCTTCGCCCTCATCATGGACGACCCCGACGCTCCCGCCGGTACATGGGTTCACTGGGTCCTCTTCAACATCCCCGCCTCGGCGCGCAGCCTGCCCGAAGCCTTCCCCTCCGAAGCCTCTCTCCCCGATGGCAGCCAGAGCGGAAAAAACAGTTGGGGCCGCACCGGTTACGGCGGTCCCTGCCCGCCCAGCGGCACACACCGCTACTTCTTCAAACTCTACGCCCTCGATGAACCCCTCGCCATTCAGCCCGGCGCCGATAAAGGCGAACTCGAAAAAGCCATGGTGGGCCACATCCTCGCCACCGCCGAACTGATGGGCACCTTCAGCAAATGACCGTCTCCCAATCCATTCTGCAGCGCGCGCTCCAAGTTGGCAACCCCGTCATTCACGGCGAGCGTGCTGTCTTCATCTGGCAGGGGGAGACGGCCCCGCACCTGATTGGAGACTTCGACCACTGGGGCGGCAAACCGCGCCGATTCAAACGCATCTCTCCTCGACTGTTGCCCGACTCTACCCAACCGTTCTGGTACGCCGCCCTGACCTTTCCCCGCGACGCCTACGTCGAATACACCTTCCGCGACCCGACCTCACAGAAAAACTTCCCCGATCCTCTCAACCGCAAAACCGTGAGCAACGGCATGGGCGGGCGCAACAACTTCTTCTATATGCCGGAGACCATGCCCGCCCCCTACTCTTTCCGCCGCGCCGAGGTGACGCCCGGCTCGCTCACCAGTCACCGCGTGGAGGCGCAATGGCTGCGCGAAGACTACGAACGCGAAATCTACTTCTACCGCCCCCCGGTCAAACAGCCGGTTCCTCTGCTGATCGTTTATGATGGGCAGGATTACCTGCAGCGCGCCAAACTAACCGTCATCGTGGATAACCTCATCGCCGAGGGACGCATCCAGCCGCTGGCAATGGCCTTCCTTCCCAACGGCGGGCGCTGGCGCACTGTGGAATACGCCTGCTCCGACGGCACGCTGCTCTGGCTGGAGCAAACTGTGCTGCCGCTGGCGCGGGAAAAACTCAACCTGCTGGATGTGAAAAAACAGCCCGGCGCGTTTGGGGTGCTGGGCGCTTCGCTGGGCGGAACGATGGCCATGTTCACCGGGCTGCGCCTGCCGGAAGTGTTTGGCAAAGTGTTGTGTCAATCGGGGGCTTTCAATGTGGAAGGGCGCGATTTCGCGGCGGTGGACCTCATTCGTCACGGGCAGGCGCGCGGGCTGACGATTTGGATGGACATTGGACGGCTGGATGTTCTGCTCAAAGATAACCGCACTCTGTACACTCTGTTACAAGAGAAGGGATATAACGTGACATACCGCGAGTTTACGGCGGGTCACAACTACACCGCCTGGCGCGACGATGTGTGGCGCGGGCTGGAGGCGCTGTTCCCGAAAGGATTCTCGCCACGCTTTGCTATGTGAAACGGGGCGGCAAAACGTTGATGCTGCACCGCAACAAAAAGCCGGGCGATATGCACGCCGGCAAGTGGAACGGGCTGGGAGGGAAGTTCGAGGCGGGGGAAACGCCGGAGGAGTGTGTCCGGCGCGAGGTCCAGGAAGAAGCGGGGCTGGTCATCCACAATCCGCGCCTACATGGGTTGTTGATGTTTCCCAGGTTCAAGGGGGATGACTGGTATGTCTTTGTTTTTACGGCGACGGAATTCAGCGGGGAGTTGAGCGAATCGGCAGAGGGCGGGCTGGCATGGATCGAGGATGAGCGGCTGACCAGCCTGAATCTGTGGCCCAGCGATCACATCTTCCTGCCGTGGATCGAGGCGGGGAAGTTCTTTTCGGCGAAGTTCGAGTATGAGGGGGAGGCGATGCAGCGCTACGAGGTGGCGTTTTATTCTCCCTGAATCAGGACGGCTTCGGCGGCTTGCGGATCGAAGCCTTCGGGCCAGAGGGTGGCGGCGTTGTAACGGGCTTTGACAAAAGTTGCGTTCTGAACGTTGGCGCCGCTCAGGTTGGCGCCGCTCAGGTTGGCGTTCAGGAAGGATGCGCCGTGCAGGTTGGCGCCGCTCAGGTTGGCGCCGCTTAAGTCGGCGTCGTGGAGGGTGGCATTGGAGAGGTTGGCTTCGCTCAGGTCGGTGCGGACGAGGAGGCTGCGGCTGAGGTTGGCTCCGAGTAAAACGGCGCGGCTGAGGTCGGCTTCGGTGAGGATGCTGTCGGCGAGACTTGCGCCGCCAAGGTTGGCTTTGACGCATTTGGCATCCTGCAGGTTGACTTCGGTCAGGCGGGCTTCGCTCAGGTCAGCGCCGCCCAGGTTGGCGCCAAAGAGGTTGGCTTTGTTGAGGGTGACGCGCACCAGTTTTGCGCCGCGCAGGTTGGCTTCGCGCAGGTTGGCTTCGGTGACGATGGCAAGGTTGAGTTTGGCGCTGCCCAGGTTGGCTTCGCTCAGGTTGGCGCCGCCCAGGTTTGCCCCTCCTAAATCGGCTTTGACCAGCACGCTTTTGTTGAGGTTGGCTTCCATCAGCATGCTTTCGCTGAGGTTGGCTTCGGTCAAATCGGTTTCGCTCAGGTCGGTATTGGTCAGCACGGCTTTGCTGAGGTTCGCGCCAATCAACACGTAGCGCCGCAGGTTGGCGGCACGCAGGCGGGCTTCGCTCAGGTCGGCATCTGCCAGCCAAAGCGGGCCGGGACGGTTGATCAGGTCGTACAGTTCGTAGTGGGAGAATCTCATCGCTCACCTCCTGGGCGGTTGTGCTCGGTTGTGCAAGTACTTCCTTTGACGCGCCCTCTACCCATCCCATCGCCCGCTGGAAGAGGGGTGTAAGGGTGAGGGAGAAAGAACTATGTAATCTCAGTGAGTATTATAGGCTCAGAGAGCGGTTGAGACAAGTTCCATTTCAGGATTTCATGAAGGCAAGTATTGGAACGGAATGTACACCAACCCCCGTATTGAGTAGTATTGCAGCGCAAAGTTCCATGGGTAAGGGCACAAGATATTACCCTTTTCCAAATTATGCCAGCAATCCAAATCTGGCGTTTTGCGGCACAGCATGAAGGTTGCTGGTTATAGGTGGGGACACAAGATAATGAAGTTTTACAAATTCGCGCAGTCGGCATTCTCCCCTGGCGCTTGCCCGCCACATCGTCCCCGCAGCGAAGCGGAGTGGGAGGGCAAGTGTTACGCCGACGGGCGCGTAAGCCTGCCCTGAGCCTGCCGAAGGGAGAACGCGCCCTACGCAAGCATGACGGAAATATTTTCGTAACAATCATAATCCCGTGCTACGGGATTGCTCGAGCCATCGCGCTAGATTGGATTGCCAAATCCAAGCCCCTTGTTTGCGGGACGCTTAAGAACGCCTGCCCATCTTTGCGTTGTACATCGCGAAGATGCAAAATGTGTCCGCAGAACAAGTCTGTGACTTGTTCTACTCTGTGAGGGATGTATAATACCGGCATGACGATTCTTTCCGGCAAGCGGATTCTGCTGGGGGTGTGCGGCTCGATTGCCGCGTATAAATCCGCCGATTTAGCGTCCAAACTTACGCAGGCGGGCGCGCAGGTGGATGTGCTGCTTACCCCCGGCGCTGAAAAATTCATCACGCCGCTCACGTTTCAATCGGTCACCGGGCGGCGCGCCTACACCGATGCCGATTTGTGGGGCAATGAGGCGCATGTGTTACACGTCGGTTTGGGGCATGCCGCCCACCTGCTGGTCATTGCGCCCTGCACGGCTAATACGCTCGCCAAACTGGCGCACGGCCTGGCAGACGGGCTGCTGACAGTGACGGCGCTCGCCGCCACCTGCCCCATCATCCTTGCGCCCGCCATGGACGGGGGCATGTACGATCATCCCGCCACACAGGAGAACCTGGCCATACTGCGCAAGCGCGGGGTCTTCATCATCGAACCGGCGGAGGGACATCTCGCTTCGGGGCTGAGCGGAAAGGGACGCCTGCCCGAAACGCCGGAACTCATCGGATACATCCGCATCGTCCTCGGACGCCATGGCTTGCTCGCCGGTAAACGGGTGCTGGTCACCGCCGGCGGGACTCAGGAACCGCTCGACCCGGTGCGGGTGCTGACCAATCGTTCTTCCGGCAAGCAGGGCTATGCCCTGGCGCAAGCCGCGCTCGATGCCGGGGCGCACGTCACGCTGGTGACTACGCCCACCGCGCTCACGCCGCCGGTCGGTGCGGAGGTGATTCGCGTGGAAACGGCAAAGCAGATGTACGAGGCGGTGCTGAGGGAATTTCCCGCCTGCGATGCGCTGCTCATGGCGGCAGCCGTGGCAGATTTCCGCCCGAAGCGGGCAGCGGAAAATAAAATCAAAAAAGAGGGCGGCGTGCCGCAGATCGAGCTCGAAGCGACGGAAGATATTTTGAAAGCGGCAGCAGGCTTACGGTCCGAAAGGAAGCGGCAGCAGGTAGTGGTAGGGTTTGCAGCCGAGTCGCAAAGTCTTCTTGAAAATGCGGCAAATAAGTTACAATCCAAAAAGCTGGATCTGATCGCTGCAAACGACATTTCGGCTGCCGATGCGGGGTTCTCCGTTGAAACCAATCGCATCACGTTGTTATTTGCCGATGGGCGCAGGGAAGTCTTGCCATTGATGAGTAAAAGCGAGGCGGCAAACATCATCGTCGAACGGGTTGCGGCACTTTTGGAGTAGAATGCGCATTTTAGTCATATCGGATATTCATGCCAATTACACCGCTCTCGAAGCGGTGTTGAAGGATGCGGGCACTGTAGACGAGACCTGGTGCCTGGGGGATATGGTGGGATACGGTCCCGATCCGAACGCAGTGGTGGAGGAAATTCGCGAGATTCCCAACCTGACGTGTATTTTGGGCAACCATGATATGGCAGTCATCGGCAAGATTCCGCTGGAGGTGTTCAACAACGACGCCCGCCGCACGCTGGAATATCACGAACGAGTGTTGACGGCGGACAACATGGAATTTTTGCGTTCGCTGCCTTCGAACCTGAAGGTGCGCGGCGAGGTGAGTATTGTGCATGGCAGCCCGCGCGATTCGGTGTGGGAATACATTTTGAACACGCTCTCCGCCCGCTTGAACTTCGACCACTTCACAACGCCCTGGTGTTTTGTGGGGCATTCGCACCTGCAGTGCATGTTTCAGTTGAACACCGACAGCGACCGCGTCAGCCTGGCGCCGATTCGGGCGGGGGAGCATTATCGGCTGAGGCCGCGGGCCATTATCAATCCCGGCTCGGTGGGTCAACCGCGCGACCGTGACCCGCGCGCGGCGTATGCCATTTACGATACCAACGGTCATATTTGGGAACCCCGCCGTGTGGAATACGATATTGCCGAAGTGCAGCAGCGCATCCGCGAGGCGAAGTTGCCGGAAAAACATGCCATCCGCCTTGCAGAGGGATGGTAGGGCGGCGGGCGGTTGACGGTAAAAGCGCCCAACGGGGGAACTTCCTTCTGTCCGATTCGTCTGTAGAGTGAAATCACCATACCGACATGAAGGAGAAGCGAACATGAAAAGAACGCTGATTACAGTATTGGTTACGGCGGTGGTCGTGCTGACGGTCATTGGCATATTTGCATGGAGCATGCCGCTGGGTTCTTCCTTTACCCCCATCTCGCGCGATATTGGCGGTTACAGCGAACCTGCCTTTTATCCAACCATGGAGATGCCCGCCGCCGCCCCTCTGCCGGCGGAGTATGGCGTGGGCGGCGGAGACGCCAAGGTGTATTATGAACAAAGCGCCGTTTCGAATGCGACCGAACGCCTGGTCATCCAAAACGTGGATATGAGCATCGTCGTTGCCGACCCTGCAACGCGCATGAAAGAGATTGCCAATATGGCGGTTGAAATGGGCGGTTTTGTGGTTTCGTCCAACCTGTATCGCTCCACGTATGGACCCAACCAAATCGAAGTGCCGGAAGGCAGCCTGACCATCCGTGTGCCGGCGAACCGCCTGGATGAAGCGCTGGAGAAAATCAAGGCGGACGTGGTCGAGGTCACGTATGAGAACCGTTCCGGGCAGGATGTCACCAGTCAGTATGTGGATCTGAAGTCGCGTCTGACGGCGAAGGAACAAGCGGTACAGGACCTGCAGCGCATCATGGACAAGGCGGAAAAGGCGGATGAGGTGCTTGCCATCTACATGCAGATACAGAACATTCAAGCCGAAATCGAATCGCTCAAAGGGCAAATCAAGTATTATGAAGAGTCTGCCGCACTTTCCGCCATCAGCATTCAATTGGTGGCTGAGGAAAAGGTGAAACCCATCGAGATCGGCGGCTGGAAACTGCAAGGCACCGCCAACGATGCCATTCAGGATTTGATTCGCTTCACGCAGGGCTTCACCCGCTTCTTGATCCGTCTCTTCCTGTCGTATCTGCCGTCGCTGATTTTGGTTGCCTTGCCGGCTTACGGCGTCTTCCTCGGCGGGCGCGCGCTCTACCGCCGCTTCAAGCGGACAAAGGCAGCAAGCGAAGAAGAGGACGTGAAAAAGTAACCCATTCTTTTGCAAAAAAAGACCGTCAGAAATGGCGGTCTTTTTTTTATAAAGCGGCTTGCACCGGTTTATAATTTCGACCAATGGAAAAACTCGTTCGCGAAGCACAGGAATTATTTCATATCCACATCACTGGGCGGCAGGTGATGGCGCTCATCACCTACGAAAAAGAGTTGATGGAATGGAACCAGAAATTCAACCTGACCGCCATTCGAGATATGGATTCGATTCGCACCAAACATTTTTTGGATTCGTTTTCCTGTGTGCTGGCTTGGAAGGCAAGCCCGCCGGCCCGCCTCATTGACGTTGGGACAGGCGCCGGCTTTCCGGGCATTCCGCTCAAAATTCTCTACCCCGGCATGAAACTGACGCTGGTGGAATCGGTGGGCAAGAAAGCCATGTTCTGCCAGCACATCGTCCGTGTGCTGGGGCTGGAGGATGTGGAAGTCGTTCATAAACGCGCGGAAGACCTGGGGCAAACCCCCCGCTACCGCGAGACATACGATTGGGCGGTGGCGCGCGCAGTGGCGAATCTCAACGTGCTGAGCGAGTATTTAATTCCACTGCTCAAAATCGGCGGGCGGATGCTGGCGCAAAAAGGCGAAAGCGGTCCCGCCGAAGCGCAGACCGCCGAGGAAGCGATGAAGGTGCTGGGCGGTAAATTGGAACAGTTGATACCGGTCCATTTGCCAGGTGTGGCAGATGACCGCTACCTGGTGGTGGTGGAAAAGGTGGCGGCAACTCCTCCCAAATATCCACGCAAACCGGGCATTCCCGCCAAACAACCTCTGTAAAACAATGGGGCGGCAACAGGAGCGCTGTCCGATTGTTTTACGATGTCTGAAATTCTTTCCCTGTTTCGGTTTTTCACTCAAACCTGTTGTATACTCCTGAAAGCCTCATGCCTGTCTTTCTTCAACTTGCCTTTCTGATTTCCGTCATCCTTTTTTCCGCAAAACTTGCAGGATACTTGAGCGTTCGGCTAGGGCAGCCTTCTGTCCTGGGCGAATTGCTGGTCGGTATTCTGCTCGGACCTTCTGTCATCAACCTGCTGGATTTGCCGTTTATTGAACCAGGCATGTCTGTAACCATCACGGAGTTTGCCGAGATGGGGGTGTTGCTGCTGCTCTTCCTGGCAGGGTTGGAATTACATTTCGGTGAACTGCGCCAAAATTTGCGGGTGGCAACGCTGGCAGGTTTTTTGGGGGTGCTTTTCCCGATGCTGATGGGGTGGGGCAGCGGTGTGCTTTTGGGGTTGAGTGAAGATGCCGCTCTGTTTCTTGGTCTTACCCTGGGCGCTACGAGCGTCAGCATTTCGGCACAGACGTTGATTGAGCTCAAAGCGCTGCGCAGCCGTGTGGGGTTGAGTCTGCTGGGCGCCGCCGTCTTCGACGACATCCTCATCATCCTGTTCCTTTCGGTGTTTTTAGGCATACAAGGCGGGGGTGAGACGGCAGCCGGCATCTGGATGATTGTGCTGCGGATGGCGTTGTTTTTGCTGCTCTCGGTGTTGCTGGGGTTGTGGGGGCTGCCCTGGATTATCCGGCAAACGGCACGCCTGCCCATCAGCCAGGGGTTGTTGACGGTGTCATTGATTGTCATGTTCACGTATGGAATCGCGGCGGAATTTTTGGGCGGTATGGCGGCAATCACCGGTGCCTTTCTCGCCGGGCTGATGCTGGGACGCTGCCCGGAAAAGGAATTTATCGAATCCGGCGCGCACGCGCTGGCGTATGGTCTCTTTGTGCCGGTCTTTTTTGTGAATATCGGGCTTTCCATCAATTTGCGGGAATTCCGCCTGGATGCCCTGTTATTGACGGTCGTTATTATCCTGGTGGCAGTGACAGGAAAGTGGCTGGGGGCCGGGCTGGGCGCCAGGGCGGGCGGGCTGAACAAGGTGGAGGCGTTTCAAATTGGGGCTGGCATGATCTCGCGTGGAGAGGTGGGATTGATTGTGGCGGATGTCGGCATCCATTCGGGGCTGCTGGATGGACAGGAATTCTCCGCTATTGTCATGATGGTATTGGTCACCACGTTGATTACGCCGCCCATTTTGCGGGCGCTCTTTGCGCAGAAAAAAGCAGGAGAGAAGAAAAGGCCGGTGGAGAGCAGACGGAATGAGGTCCAGGAAGAAGCGTCCAAATCCAGTGAGGAGGTGTCCTGATGTATTTCGTCTTGTTGGTAATGCACAATCCCGATTTACTCGACGATCTGCTCAAGGCTTGGGAGGCGGTTGGGGTTCAGCGCGCAACGGTGATGCTCAGCACCGGTATGCGCCGCTTGCGCCAGCAGGAGGGACTGCGGGATGACCTGCCGCTGATGCCCTCGCTGGAGGATTTTTACGAGGTGTCGCAAAATTTCAGCCGCACGGTCTTTACAACTGTCAGGGATGAGTCTATGATTGAAAAAATTCTCGAGGCAACCCAAAGCGTGGTGGGCAGCCTGCAAGATCATGAGACCGGGGTGCTGTTGGTGCTGCCGATTGTAAAGGCGTACGGATTAGAGAAGCGAGAGAGCCGATGAAAGGTCAAATTGGTTTATTGATGCTGGCGGTTGTTCAAGAACAGGACCGCGATGAAGCGACGCGCGCTCTGATGAAGTTGAACCTGCCGGTGGTATATCTCTTTAGCGCCGGTGGTTTTTTGGGGCGGCGGAATGCCACCCTGCTGGTTGGGCTATGGGAAGGCGTGGAGGAAGAAGCGATCCGCATCCTGCAGGAAACTTGCAAACAACACATTGAATATCTGACCTTGCCGCTGGAAGGTTCGCCTCTTCCCATGCCGACGCCTGTTCCGGTGACCGTGGGCGGCGCCACCATTTTTGCCCTGCCGGTGGAACACTTTGAGGAAATTTAGCCAGGAGCGTGAAGTGATGAAAATGATTATTCTCATCGTCAAAGACAGCGACGCGGACGAAGTGACGCAGGCGCTGACCGCCGATAAATACCGCGTGACGCGCGTGGCATCCACCGGGGGATTCTTACGCAGCGGTATCGTGACCCTTTTGCTTGGCGTGCTCGACGAACGCGTGGAAACCTGCCTCGAATTGATCCGCTCCAAACTCCCCCCTTTGCCTTCGGGCGAACGGCGCGCCACCCTGTTCGTTGTGCCGGTAGAACGTTTTGAACAGGTGTGAACGGGAACAAAGTCATCCTGTCAATGGTCTGACATACGGAGACACATGGTTTCAGTGTCTCCGTATTTTGTAAATCTTCGTAACTGCCTACCTGTCACTGCGAGCAAGCGCAGCGAGCGTGGCAGTCTCCCCGCAAATGCTGGAGATTGCGCCTCGGGCGAGCCTCGGCGTGGCCCTTCGGGCTGCGCCCTCGCAATGACACACAGCGGCAAGTTTATTCCCCCTTTTGGCTGTCGGTAGGTAGTTGCAAATCTTCTTTGAGGTCACCATGCAGAATAAATTGCGTCTTTTTAGTGTCTTTCTGGTCCTGATGCTTGCCGCGTTGGCGTGCAACTCTCCTCTCGGCGGCACCGAACCGCCTCCCTCTTCCGATCAGGTGGCGACCATCGTCGCCTCCACGCTGACAGCGGTACCCACCAGCGAACCCGTCGCCAGCGCCACCCCCGCAGCCGAAGAACCCGCTTCTCTGCTGCCTCACAGCCTGTACTACCTGGGTAACGACAGCGCCAACCTCTCCCAGGTCTTCCGCATGGAGCGCGATGGCGTCACCGCCCGCCAACTGACCTTCGAAGCGGATTCAGTCAGCGCTTACGATGTCTCCCCGCTGGATGGAAGCGTGGTCTATGTGGCGAACAATCAATTGATTTTGATTCAGGCGGATGGCAGCGGCAGGCGCATCCTCGTGGATGGCGGCGCCGTGGACGAAAATAACCCCTACCTCACCAGCATCATTTCCCCGGTCTTCTCGCCCGATGGCAGAAGCATCGCCTACGGCAGAGGCGGTTTGAACTTTTATTCGCTGGAAAGCGGCGCTTCCAACCTGGTCATCGAAAATCAATGGGATGATTTCGGCAGGGGGCAGCTGTTTCCGCGCGAACTATACTGGCCCGAAAAATATTCGCCCGACGGGCAAAAACTGCTCATTTCGCTCGGCTACTACGAAGGCAGCTCTTCCGCCATTTACTATCCCAACGGCGGGGCGCTGGTGCATCTCAACGGTGCAGACGGGGCGGTCATCTGCTGCGGGGAACCCAATTGGACGGCGGACAGCACCGCCCTGTATTCCGCTTATCCCTACATGGGCATGTTCAGCGCCGGCATGTGGCGGGTGGATGCCTCCAGCGGCAGAGTCACCACGCTGCTGCAAGGCGAAGCCGGCGACGGCACCTTCAACATTCCCTCCGATGCCTACCTTGCCCCCGATGGGCAGTTGTATTACTTCTTCGTCAATTTCAGACCCGACCAGGACTTCGTCCAGCGCGCGCCGCTGCAACTGGTGCGCTCGGCTCCCGACGGCGTAAGCGGGCGAACAGTGCTGCGCCCCGACACATTCGAACTTTTGAACGAAGCGTTGTGGGCGCCCGATGCAAGTTTCGTCCTGGCAGCGTTGGCGCCCATCCCCGATATTTACGTTGGCGGGCGCGTGGAAATCGTCTATCTCGACGGACGTCCCAATGTTGTGCTTATCCCCTTCGCACAGCGATTAAAATGGGGACCATGACACCACTCTTTGGCGGTATCGAAGGCGGCGGGACCAAGTTCGTCTGTGCGGTGGGAACCTCGCCGCAGGATATTCGCCGTGAGGCGCGTTTTCCCACCACCACTCCCGCTGAGACTTTGCAGCAGGCCGTGATTTTTTTCCGGCAGGCAGAACGCGACTTCGGTAAACTTTCGGCACTGGGGGTTGCCTCGTTCGGTCCGCTCGACCCAAATCCCGCTTCTGCAACCTACGGACGCATCCTGCCCACCCCCAAACCCGGCTGGACCGGCGCAGACATGGTTGGAATACTGCGTTCAGCCTTCGATATTCCCATCGCCTTCGACACCGATGTCAACGGCGCGGCGCTCGGCGAGTGGACGTGGGGCGCAGCGCAGGGACTCGATACCTTCCTCTACCTGACGGTTGGAACCGGCATCGGCGGCGGGGCAATCATCAACGGCAAACTGCTGCACGGGCTCCTCCACCCCGAAATGGGACATATCCTCCTCCCCCACGACCGCCTGCGCGACCCTTTTGAAGGCGCCTGCCCTTTTCATCAGGATTGCTTCGAGGGGCTGGCTTCGGGTCCTGCCATGGAAAAACGCTGGGGGCAGCGCGCCGAGACTCTGCCGCCGCATCATCCCGCCTGGGCGCTGGAGGCGCATTACATCGCCCTCGCGCTGACCAACTACACCGTGACATTCTCGCCCCAGCGCATTATCATCGGCGGCGGCGTGGGCGGGCGCGCAGAGTTGTTTCCTCTCATCCGCCGCGAAGTGCAGGAACTGCTGAACGGCTACGTTCAGTCGCCTGTTATTACACAGGAGATTGACGGCTTCATCGTCCCGCCGGGGCTGGGAAACCGCGCCGGCATGCTGGGCGCGCTGGCGCTGGCAAAACAGGCAATATCGTAATCGTCAAAGGCGAAAGTCGAAGGTCTGCCCAAAAACGGATCATGACTTTTGACCTTCAATATTTGACCGAGGCTGCTTCATGGACTCAATTGCTATTCTCGATTTCGGTTCACAATACGCGCAGCTCATCGCGCGCCGCGTGCGCGAGGCGCAGGTCTATTGCGAGTTGTTTCCCTGGGATGTCCCCATGGAACAAATTCTCGCCATCAACCCCAAGGGATTCATCCTCTCCGGCGGACCGTGTTCCGTGTATGAAGCCGGCGCGCCCTACATTCAAGAGTTCATCTTCAAGACCGGTCTGCCCATCCTCGGCATCTGCTACGGGATGCAGGCGCTCACGCACGCCCTCGGCGGGCAGGTGGACGCTTCTGCCAAACGGGAATACGGTCCCGCCGAAATCGAACTCAACCTGCCCGATACCATCCTGGAGGGCCTCTCCAAAGTGTGGATGTCGCACGGCGACCGCATCACCAAACTTCCGCCGGGGTTCATTGCGCTGGCGCGCACGGGCAACAGTCCGCTGGCGGCTATGGGCGATATGAAGCGCAAATATTTCGGCGTGCAGTTTCACCCGGAAGTGCATCACACCCCGGGCGGCGAAAAACTGCTCCAACGTTTTGTGGTGGAGGTGTGCGGCGCCAAACCCGCCTGGACGGCTGCTTCCATCATTGACGAGGCGGTGGAACGTATTCGAAAGCAGGTGGGGCATGAGCGCGTTTTGGCGGCGGTTTCGGGCGGGGTGGATTCTTCGGTGGCGGCGGCGCTGGTTCATCGAGCCGTCGGCGATCAACTTGTAGCAGTCTTTGTGGATACCGGTCTGCTGCGCAAAAACGAGGCGGAACAGGTGGCGGCGGCGTTTCGGGATAACCTGCACGCCGAATTGATTACAGTGGACGCGGCGGACGAGTTCTTCTCCGCGCTGAAAGGGGTGACCGAACCGGAGCAAAAGCGAAAAATCGTCGGTGAAAAGTTCATCCGCATCTTCGAGGCGCAGGCAAGGCAACTCGGCAACCCCAAATTCCTGGTGCAGGGAACCATCTATCCGGACGTGGTGGAATCTTCGGCGCCCGATAGAAATAAAGCGGAAAAAATCAAGACGCATCACAACGTGGGCGGCTTGCCGCAGGCGATGCAGTTCGAGTTGGTGGAACCGCTGCGCTACCTGTTCAAAGACGAGGTGCGGGCAGTGGGAGAAGCGCTGGGGCTGCCGGAAAGGCTGGTTTGGCGGCAGCCGTTTCCAGGTCCAGGGCTGACCGTGCGCTGTCTCGGGGAGGTGACGCGCGAGCGGGTGGAACGTCTGCGGGCGGCGGATGCCATCCTGCTCGAGGAATTGTCCAATGCCGGCTTTTTGGGCAAGGGCGCAAAGACATCGCAGGCGTTTGTCGTCTTGCTGCCGGTACGCTCGGTGGGGGTGATGGGCGACCAGCGCACCTATCAGGAGGCGGCGGCAATCCGCGCGGTGACCACTGAGGATTTTATGACCGCCGATTGGGCGCGCCTGCCGCACGACCTGCTGGCGCGGGTGGCAAACCGCATCGTCAACGAAGTGGACGGCATCAACCGCGTGGTGTATGATATTACGAGCAAACCCCCCGCCACCATCGAATGGGAGTAACCCTCCACAATATGCGATAGGCGATATGCGATA
>JBBITE010000029.1:21788-33178 GCA_037440905.1 Anaerolineae bacterium
GCGATACGCGATATGCGATAGGCGAACAAGGAGAAACCATGAACTTTGACTTTGGCGAAGTACTCACCCGTGCCGTACAAATCACCTGGAAGCACAAAGCATTATGGCTGTTTGGCGCTCTGCCCTCGCTGGTGGGAATCATTGCCATACCGCTGTTTTTTGGCGGCTTGCTCTTCACAGGCTTCGACCAATCGGGAAATCCTCTCTTCTTTACAGAGCCGCTCTACTTCGTCTTTTTCTTCATCGGGATCGCTTTCTTCAGTCTGCTGAGTGTTATTCTGTATGGTCTCTCGTCCGCTTCGCTCACGGCTGGGGCGCTGCGGGCGGAAGACGGCGCAGAATCTTTGAGCCTGCTCGATTTGTTCAACGAGGGCAAGACATACTGGCTGCGAACGTTGGGGGTCTGGCTTTTGCTCACCGTAACCATTGGCGCCGCTTTTTTTGTCTTCTTCGCCTGCCTCTCGCTGTTTGGCGTGTTGACGGCGGGAGTAGGGTTCCTGTGCATCCAGCCGCTCATCCTTCTCACCTACCCGCTGATGCTGGTGGTGTACGGCGGTGTTGAAGAAGCGCTGGCTGCCCTCATCGCCGACAACCTGGATATCTTTGCCTCCATTCAGCGCGGCTGGGAACTACTGAAAGCCAGATTTTGGAGCATCTTCCTCCTCTCGTTCATCGTGTATTTTGCCGTCGCCGTGCTCAACATGCTCGTAGTCCTGCCGTTCATGCTGCCTTTCTTCTTCTCACCCTTCGTCTTGCGAGACACGGCCGACATGCGCAACCTCATGCTCCTCGCTGGCGGAATCAGCCTGCTCCTGGTGCCGGTCACGGCGCTGGTGCAGGGGGTGGGGATTACCTTTCAAAAAGCGGCATACGCCATTACCTACCTGCGCCTGACGCGCCCCAAAGCCGACGTGTCCATCGTCAGTGAGACGAATGCCTAAACTCCTCCGCTTCCTCCTCAGCCTCAGCCTGCTGGCTGCGACCCGAACCTTCGTCCACGCTCAAACCGCCGCCTCCGCCCAGATCGCCAGCACCGACATTTCATCCTTCCCGCAAATTTCTGCGCTGGTGGATGTTTACGACGCAGATGGCGTTCCTCTGCGCGGACTGAAAGCGGCAGACGTGACCGTCTATGAGGACGGGCAGGAGCACCCGGCGCTCTCGCTGCGCGAGGTGGAAGTGCCGCTGCAACTGGTGGTGGCAGTCAACCCCGGCCCGCCGCTGGGAATCCGCGATGCAAACGGGGTTGCGCGCTTCGAGCGCGTAGTGGAGGCGCTGCGCCGCTGGGGAGAAGCGCAGCCGCAGCCCTCCCGCGACGACTTCAGCCTGGTTTCGCTCTCCGGCTCGCTCATCAGCCATGCCAGCCTCAACGACTGGCTGGTGAGCCTGAACGCCTTCAAACCCGACTTTCGTAACTCGACGCCCAACCTGCAAACCCTGGCCATTGCGCTCGATACCGCCGCCGCGCCCGTCGCTGTGCCGGGCGGCAAGCGCGCCGTGCTGTTCATCACCCCCCGCATGGACGACCCAAACATAGACAACACCATCGTTCCGCTCATCGAGCGCGCTGTCGCAGCAAAGGTGCGCGTCTTCGTCTGGTTTGTGGATGCAGAGCAGCAGTTCGTCTCGCCGAGCGCCAACGCTTTCAAACTGCTTGCCCAGCAAAGCGGCGGAGAATTCTTTGCCTTCTCCCGCAGCGAAACGTTTCCCAGCCTGGATGATGCCTTTGCCCCTCTGCGTTTCATCTACGAAGTGAAGTACACCTCCGCGCTCAACACCGCCGGCGACCACACCCTGCGCTTCGACTTCAAAACCCCCGCTTTGGTCATCTCTTCTGCCGAAGAAACCGTCCGCCTCGAAATTCAACCGCCCAACCCCATCTTCGTCACCCCGCCGCTGCAAATCACCCGTCAGCCGCCCGTCGAAGACCCCTATAATGCGGAAATCCTCGAGCCGGCGCAACAAGTTATCCAAATCATCGTCGAATTCCCCGATGGTTACCCGCGCGACCTGGTACGCACCACGCTCTACGTGGATGGACAGGCTGCCGCCGAAAACATTCAGCCGCCTTTCGATACGTTCATCTGGGATTTCAGCGCCTTCACCGAAAGCGGGCAGCACCAAATCGTTGTGGAGGCGGAAGATGTGCTGGGGCTGAAGAAATCGAGCATCGCCATTCCGGTCAACTTCACCGTGATTCACCCGCCCAGCGGTCTGGAGGTGCTGCTGAAGTACAGGCAGCAGATTATCTTCGGCTCGTTCCTTCTGGCGGCAACCGCCCTGCTGGCTGTTCTGATTCGCAGCCGGGCAAAGCGTCTGCCGCAAAGCCGCCGTCAAAAAGCCCGCCGCGCACAGGAAGACCCGCTCACCCAGCCGGTCCCCGCTCTCACAGAGCCGCCGTCTCAAAAATCCAAGTCATCGCCCGCGCGCTTTGCCTGGATGAACCCGCGGCAAAACCGCCTGCCTGCCGCGCCAGCCTACCTGATACGCCTGAAGAACGGCGGCGAACCCGCCAGCGCCTCCCCCATTCCCCTGCTCGAAAAGGAGACCACCTTTGGCGCCGATCCGGTACAATCCATGCACGTTCTGGACGACCCCTCTATCGCGCCTCTGCATGCCCGCATCCGCCGCACGGCAGAGGGGACCTTCCTGCTCATGGATCACGGCTCGGTGGCAGGCACATGGCTGAACTACGAACCGGTCACGCGCGAAGGCATCCGCCTGAAGCACGGAGACCGGATTCACTTTGGGATGATGTATTACCGCTTTGATCTGAATCAGCCTCCGGCGGAGTCTGAACCGAAGATCGTCTCGCACAAATAATCCGCTGCTTATGATCCGCACCTCGCGCGCACACCTGAACGTCGAAGCCTACAGCCATCAGGGCATGACGGGCAAGAACAACGAAGACCGTTATGCGGTGGCGTCGTTTCGCGTGAGCGACAAAGACAACACCCCCGTGCTGTTTGCCGTGCTTGCCGATGGCATTGGCGGGCACAAAGGTGGAGAAGTAGCGGCAGAACTGGCGGTCAACCACATCATGCAAAGTGTGGCGCGGGGCGATGGCAAATTCTCGCGCCACATGATCGAACAGGCGGTCAATGAAGCCAGCAGCGCCATTGCCGCGCACTCCGCCGCCAACGAAAACCTCAAAGGCATGGGCGCCACCTGCGCCATCGCCTGGATTATTGACAACAAACTCTACACCGCCTACGTGGGCGATTCACGCATCTACCTGCTGCGCGGTGGACGCATTCAGCAACTGACGGTAGATCACTCGTGGGTGCAGGAAGCCATCGAAAAAGGCATCCTCAAGCCCGAACATGCGCGCGATCATCCCAACGTTCACGTCATCCGCCGCTACCTGGGTTCCCCCGTCCCGCCGGAACCGGACTTCCGCCTCAACCTGTTCGACGGCGAAGGGGCACATCACGCCGAAAACAATCAAGGCGCCGAAATTCTGCCCAACGATGTCATCCTGCTTTGCACCGACGGCTTAACCGACCTGGTGTGGGATGACGAAATTCTGGAAATCGTGCGCACGCGCCCCAATCTCAAGGAAGCCAGCCGCGCACTGGTCAACCTTGCTAACGAACGCGGCGGATACGATAACACCACTGTCATTCTGATTGGCGCCCCGCCCGACTTCAAACATCGAACTGCGCCTCGGAAGCGCCGCCTGAAATGGCTCCCCTGGGTGATGGGGATTTTTGCCAGCCTGCTCTTTTTCCTCATCGTCGCTTCCATCCTGACCTTCAACCTGCTGCGCCGCGCCTCGGCTGCCACCTCCACACCCACCGTGACTGCCATCAGCCCCACGGCGACCCTCGCCTCCCCCCCGCCCACCTTCACTCCCAGCCCGGCGCCGGAGGTGATTCTGCCCACTGCCACGCTCACACCCTGGCCCACGAACACCGCCATCCCCTAGCGCGGCTGAGTTTTGGAAGATAGAGTTACCAATAACCGCACACCCCTGGAGGTTCTCATGCCCGTCAAACATTCCCAAGATGTGGAAGCCAAACCTGTCCTTGCCGGCAAGGATACAACCATTCAGGTGCTCATCTCCTCGCAGGAGGGACCGAACTTTGCCCTGCGGAAGTTTTCCATGCAGCCGGGCGGAGGCATGCCGCGCCACACCAACACCGTCGAACACGAGCAATATGTGCTGCGCGGCAAAGCGACCATCACCATCGGTGAAGAGACGTATCACGTCAAAGCCGGAGATGTGGTTTTCATCCCGGAGGGCGCCGTCCATTCCTACGAAAACACCGGCGCAGAACCGTTCGAGTTTTTGTGCATCATCCCCAACAAGGAGGATAAGATTACGCTTGTGGGAGAGGGGTGTTGAAAAGCACGCCGGTAAAAACCTGCCTTATGTGTTGCAGATAAACAAATGCGCTGCTGCACCTACCCTGAAAAACAGTAGACCGCGCGATAAGCGCGGTCTACTGTTTACTGGTCACTTTCTCACTACACTTTTCCCGTGATCGTCGCCAGTTTCAACTCGCCAATTGCCTTGGTGATGTGAATCTCGCGCGGGCAGGCGATGGTGCAGTTGTAAGCAGTGTGACAGCGCGCCAGACCGTCCGTTTCGCTGATGATGTGCAGTCGTTCGGCGGCGCCTTCATCGCGGCTGTCGAAGATGAAGCGGTGGGCGGTCACCAGCGCGGCGGGACCGTAATACTGGTCGCTCGCCCAGAAAGAGGGGCAGGAGGTGGTGCAAGCCGCACACAGGATGCACTTGGTCGTTTCATCGAAGCGGGCGCGCTCTTCGGGAGATTGAAGGCGTTCCTTCCCGTCGGCGGGCAGCGGCGAGTCGTTGATAAAGTAGGGCAGGATTTTCTTGTAATTGTCGAAGAACGGCTCCATATCTACGATGAGGTCTTTCATGACCTTCAAACCGAGCAAAGGCTCCACCGTGATTTTGTCACCCACATCGCGCACCAGGGCTTTGCATGCCAGCATGTTGCGCCCGTTGATGCGCATCGCATCCGAACCGCACACGCCGTGCGCGCACGAACGGCGGAAGGAGAGCGTGCCGTCGTTGTATCCTTTTACCTTTTCGAGCAGGTCGAGAATGCGGTCGGTCTCTTCGGCTTCGAGGGTGTACGTCTCGTAACGGAAGGTCTTATCGGTCTCTGGGTTGTAGCGGAAGATTTTCAGCGTTACCTGCATGGTTGCCTCACTAGTAAACGCGTTCCTTGGGTTGATATTTAGTAATCGTCACCGGCTTATAGTCAATCTTGATTTTGCCGTCCTGCTTCCACACCAGCGTATGCTTGAGCCAGTTTTTGTCGTCGCGTTGGGGGAAATCTTCGCGCGAATGTCCGCCGCGGCTTTCCTGGCGGTTCAAAGCGCTTTCCGCCACTACTTCGGCAACATCGAGCATATTGCCAAGTTCCCAAGCGTTGAGCAGCTCGGTGTTGAAAACTCGACCGGTATCCTGCACGCGGATGTGCTTGTAGCGTTCCTTCAAATTGCGGACCTTTTCGATAGCGGTCTTCATTCCCTTTTCATTGCGGTAAATGCCGACATCCTCGAACATGACCTTCTTCATCTCGGTGGAAATATCGAACGCATTTTCTTTGCCGGAGCCGTTTCTCAACGTTTCGAACTGCGCCCTCGCTTCTGCTTCGGGATCGGCAGGCAGGGGTTCGAAATCGGCATGTTTGGCATACTCGGCGGCTTTCATCCCTGCATGCTTGCCAAAGACAACCAGGTCGAGCAGGGAGTTTGTGCCGAGGCGGTTGGCGCCATGCACAGAGACGCACGCGCATTCGCCTGCCGCATACAACCCCGGCAGAACCGTATTCTGGCTGTCAATGACCACTTCGCCGTACTTATTGGTGGGAATGCCGCCCATGGTGTAATGCGCCGTAGGCTGAATGGGCATCATCTGAGTGACGGGGTCCACGCCCAAATAAACCCGGCAGAAATCAATGATATCCGGCAGTTTGGCGAGGACTTGTTCAGCAGTAATGGTGTAGGGCGTGCCGTCGGGGTTCAGGCGGCCGTCCATGGCGGCGTATTTATTGACCGATTCGGGACGCACGTCGAGCCAGACGTAATTCTTGCCATTCACGCCGCGCCCCTCGCGGATTTCAGTGTAGATGGCGCGGCTGACCACATCGCGCGAAGCCAGGTCTTTGACCGTCGGCGCATATTTCGGCATGAAGCGTTCGCCCAGCCCGTTGATAAGGACGCCGCCTTCGCCGCGCACGCCTTCGGTGATGAGGATACCGAGTTTGTAGATGCCTGTTGGATGGAATTGGAAAAATTCCATATCTTCGAGGGGCAAGCCGCGGCGGAGCAGGATCGCCGCGCCGTCGCCGGTGTAGGCATAGGCGTTTGAGGTCACCTCAAAGATGCGTCCATGACCGCCGGTGGCAAAGATCACCGCCTTGGCATGAAAGGTGTGCAGTTCGCCGGTTGCCAATTGCACCGCCACTACACCGGCGGCTCTTCCGTTGACCATGATGAAATCGAGCACCTGATATTCATCGAAGAAAGCCACCTTGTTCTTCAAGCATTGCTGATACAGCGTTTGCAGAATCATGTGACCGGTACGGTCGGCGGCGTGACAGGCGCGCCGCACCGGTTTGCCGGTCACGTTGTTGGTGTGACCGCCGAACGGTCGCTGAGAGATGCGCCCCTCCGGTGTGCGGTCGAAAGGCAGACCCATGTGTTCGAGTTCGATCACGGCTTGCGGCGCTTCGTTGCACATGAATTCGATGGCATCCTGGTCGCCGAGATAATCGGAGCCTTTGACGGTATCGTATGTGTGCCATTCGGGACGATCTTCTTCCAGGTTGCCGAGCGCCGCGCCGATACCGCCCTGTGCCGCGCCGGTATGAGAACGGGTTGGATAAAGTTTACTGATGACCGCAGTCTTTGCAGTGCGCGAAGCGTAAAGTCCCGCCATGAGACCCGCTCCCCCCGCACCAACAACCACTACATCGAACTGATGAATATTTGCCATGTACTGCCGCTCCTACGAAGTCCAGATAATGTAAAGCCCCATGAGGCTGAACGAAATAACCATGATAATACTGATGATGCGGGCGATATTCCTGCCGCGGGCAGAGACAATGTAATCATCCGCAATGACCACCAGCCCATGCACGCCATGCGCCACCGCCACCAGCAGCAAGAGACTCGCCGTCACCTTCCAGAACGGGCTCGCCCAGGGCGCAAGGTCCGGAACATTCGTGCTTTGGACGTGGCTGGAATTGGGCATAAAGCCCCAGCGCAAAACATCTGCCATGTTCATTTGTGTGCGCGCGCCCATGATCAAAGCGCCGATAACGGCTATCAGAATCAACGCGTACATTGCCAGGGCGGAAAGACGCGTGAAGATCCACATCAGCATCTCAAAGTTGAGTCCCCGCTTGGAAAGAGGCAAAATTCTGGGTTTGGTAGTTGTCACATCAACCTCCCAATGCAGAAGTGAGAATCACAAATACAGCGATTCCAAAAATCGGCAAAAAGACCGCCCACTCCACCCAAATGGCTTCCCGCTGATACTCGATCAGTTTGGGGAACAAATCGCTGATGGTGATGCGCAGCCCATTGATGGCGTGAAACAACGCGCAGAAGAAAATGAAGATTTGAAATGCCCAATGGGTGTAGATACCGTTGAGGAAACTGCCAACGCTCCCCCCTACAAACGACGCCAAAATATGCACGGCGACAAAAATCCCCATGCCCAGCCCGCCGATGCGATGCAGAATAAAAGTCAGGTAAGGGCCCTGACCCTTATACCGCAAGCCTGTCGCAAGACTGACATTCCTTTTCAGGCTCATCCATGCCTCCATGAAATGAAAATATTGGGAAGTTGATGGATTATCTCATTCCCGCTTAATACCTTAAAAGTGACAATACTCATAGGTTATTGGTTTCAGACTTCCTCCAAAAAAGAGGGGCTTGACCTTTATAATCCAGAATACGATTTTGCTAAAGTGGTCATATTCTACACCACTTTTGGGCCTGCAAAATATTCCATACTTCTCCATCATGCGCAGGCAGTGACATTCCACGTTGTCGGGCGCATGAAAGAGTTTGCATGCATCCAATGTACTATAATTCCCGTTCGAGGTGCCTATGTCCGAACCTGTCAGCAGGCGAAATTTCATCAAAGGAGTCACTGCAGTGGTGGGAGGTTTGATTGCAACCGTTATTGGTATCCCCTCCATTGCCTATCTGATTGACCCTGCCTTGCGTGAAAGCGCCAAAGAGGCGTGGATTCCCGTCGGCAAATTGTCCGATATGCCCATTGGCAGACCGGTGCCGTTTTCCTTCACCCGGGTCCAGGTCAACGGCTGGGAACGGACAGCCACCAGTCATGGGGGATTTGTCATCCGCAAATCAGAAGACCCGAACGACCTGCTCATCCTCAACAGCCGCTGCACGCATCTTGCCTGTACCGTCAACTGGTCGGAAAACGACCAGGTGTATCTCTGCCCGTGCCACGACGCCAAATTCGGTCAACAGGGCGAAGTGCTGGACGGTCCCCCGCCCCGCCCGCTGGACCGTTATGCCGAATTCCGCGTCACCGAAGAGGGGATTCTTGAGATTTTTTACAAGGAAGGATAGCGCCATCTGTCATTCTGAGCAAACCGTCTCATCCCCGCTGGGATGAGGTTCTTTGATTGCAGCCTGCGCTTCTTCAGAATGACATTCACCGGAGTACATCTATGTGGAAAAAACTTTTCGACTGGCTGGATGAACGCCTCGGTCTGAACGACCTGTACAACAACCTGCTCGACCGCCCCGAACCCAGGGGCAACTGGTGGAACACGCTCGGCTCTGCCAGCCTGTTCCTTTTTGTTTTACAGGGACTAACCGGCATCTTTCTCACCATCTACTACACCCCGTCCCCCGACCATGCCTACGACTCCATTCAATACATCATGGAAGGTGTCGCCTTTGGCTGGTTGATTCGCGGCATTCATCACTGGGGCGCCTCGCTGATGGTGCTGGTGGTCTTCATCCACATGCTGCGCGTCTTCGTCACTGCTTCTTACAAATATCCCCGCGAAATGACCTGGTTCATCGGCATCGGTCTGCTGCTAGCCACCATCGGCATGGGCTTCACCGGCTATTTGCTCCCCTGGAATCAGCGTGCCTATTGGGCAACCACCGTCGGCACTCAAATTGCTGGCACGGCGCCCTTGATCGGTGAATTTATCCTCAAAGCCCTGCGCGGCGGACCGGAATTGAGCGCGCTCACCTTGCAGCGTTTCTTCGCCGCCCATATCTGGATCATCCCCGGTGTTCTGGCAGCGCTCATTGGCGTTCACCTGTACCTCATCATCAAACACGGCGAGTCGCACTTCCCCAAGAAGGACGAATAGGGAGACATCATGAACGAAGAAACCACGAAGCAGATCCGCGAACGCTACCAGCAGGAATTGAACAAGGGCGAGCGTTTCTGGCCCGACAGCATCTTCAAAGATATTATCGTCTCGCTTGGAATTTTCATCGTCCTTGTGCTACTCGCCACTTTCATCGGCGTTGCCAACGAACCCAAAGCCGACCCGAGCGACACCTCCTACCTGCCGCGCCCGGAATGGTATTTCCTCTTTCTCTTCAAGTTCCTGGCGCTGTATGGGCAAATCCCTGTCATCGGCAAGATCGAATGGCTGGCAACGGTACTGGTTCCGTCGCTGGGCATCGGCTTACTAACCTTCCTGCCCCTGTTAGATAAATCCCCCTACCGCCACTATTCGCGCCGCATCTTCGCGCTTACCGTCATGGGAGTCGTTGTGCTGGATATGGTGCTGTTGACGATTATGGCAAGCCTGCCGGTACCTCCGAATGCAGAGGAATTAGCCGCAACCACCACCCTGCAAGCCATCGGTGGGTTGTGGATACCAGCAGCAGTGTTGGTCGTATTGGTTGGGCTTTATGCTTTCAGACGCGAGGTTTATCAGGAATCGACCAGGCGTAGCCTCCCGCTTTGGGTGGCGGCAGCGGGTTCGGTTGCGATGGTTGCGATGACCCTGGTTGTCAGCATTCGGGCGGCAGGCTATCCTGCGTCAGAAGAGGCGGAAGTCCCCTCTACATTAGTAGATCAAATCGTTGCCGGGCAAGACCTGTACTCCGTCCATTGCGTGGAATGTCACGGCGACGACGGTTCGGTAGCAGTCATCGAGGGCGTGGAGGGACTCGAGGGCGAGAAGATCACGCCTATCAACAGCCGCGATGTGCTGTACACCATCACCGACGGCGCCATGTACGAGGTGATTGCCTATGGTCGTCCAAATGCCGGCATGCCTCCCTTCGGCAAGACCTACGGCGGCGAACTCTCCCGCAGCGAGATAGACTACATCATCCTGTTCATGCGTTACACCTGGGATGATCGTTTCGAAGCGCCCGTCATCCCCGAACTCTTCCCGCCGCTGGCAGAGGGCGAAGTCCCTTCGTATGAGGTTCACATTGCGCCGATTGTCAAACGCTACTGCGTCTCCTGCCACCGCGCCGGCAAAGACAACAACAATTATCTGATGACCACCTACGAAGAAATTCTCACCACAGGCGATCATGCAGATCAAAATATCATCGCAGGCGATATGAATAGTTACCTGTTGCAGGTCATTCAAGGCACCCCCATTCTCAACGAGAACGGCGAAGAGATCATCGGAGTCATGCCGCCCAAGAGTAAACTCAAACCGAACGTGGTGGACGTCTTCGTGCGTTGGATCATGAACGGGATGCCCAAAACGGCTGAAGAGGCCGCGGCGCTCTCGGTCACGCCGACAGGAGCGCCTGTTCCAACGCCATAATACCGCAAGGTCAACTGATGAGGTCGCCCCCAAAAAAGGGCGACCTTTTTGATTAAAGTCATTTGTGTTGACAAAATCATGGGGGGGGAATATAAAATAGTTGTACATTCAACTTGGACAATGTCAGGAAACGGCAAGGAGAAAGAATGACTGACCCACCAAAGAGAATTACCGTGCTGATTGCAGACGATCACGAGATAACGCGCAAAGGTATTCGCGATTTTCTCAAGCAGGTGCCGGAGATGCAGGTCGTGGGCGAAGCGCGGGACGGAGAGGAAATCAAACGTCTCGTTGCAAAACTCCATCCACAAATCCTCCTGCTGGACTTGATCATGCCCAATCTATCTCCCGCCGAACTCGAAAAATGGGTGCGGGAAAATCATCCCGAAACGATCACTCTTGTCCTGACTGCACACGACCGCGATGCCTATCTGGCAGGGATGATGGAAGCAGGTGCAATGGGATACCTGGATAAGAAGCTGCGCGCCGGGGATTTAATCTCTGCCATTCGGCGCGCGGCTCGCGGAGAGGTAATTTTCACGAAAGAGCAATTTGAAAGAGTGAGACGCTGGAGGGAGGAAGTCACTGCGAAGTGGGAAAGTTTGT
>JBBITE010000030.1:0-31101 GCA_037440905.1 Anaerolineae bacterium
CACCGCCACTCCCACCCCGGCTCCCACCTTCACGCATGCTCCTACCTCCACGCCTGATGCTTCCGCCACCGCCACACCAACCCCCACTCAAGCCAGCTGGCGTCCCACCCCCACCTTCGTGCCGGAAGACATCCCCCCCACCGCCACGCCCTATACTCTGGAAGGCTTCCAAACGGAATACAGCGACACAGTGGAGCGCTTCAAAGGATACGGCGTCAGTGAAGCCACCCTGCGCGACGTGTACCGCAACAACCTTCTGCGCCAAAAACTGCAGGATGCCATCGCCGCCGACCTTCCCACCAGCGAAGAACAGGTTTGGGCGCGGCACATCCTGGTCGAGACCGAAGGCGAAGCGGTAGCCATCATCCAACTGCTGCGCAATGGATCCGATTTCGCCCGTCTCGCCAAAGAATTCTCCAAAGATACCGGCTCCGCTGCCCAGGGCGGCGACCTGGGCTGGTTCGGCAGAGGCGTCATGGTCTCCGAATTTGAGAACGCTGCCTTCACCCAGCCGATCGGAGAAATCGGCGAGCCGGTCAAATCGCAGTTTGGTTATCACATCATCCAGGTGCTCGACCGGCAGGTGCTGCCGCTTTCTTCCAGCCAGTTGGAGCGCAACCGCGAAAACGCCTTCAACGAATGGCTCAACTCGGCAAAGGCAGCCGCTCAAATCACCACCTTCGAAACCTGGAAGCAGCACATTCCACCCATGCCCAACTTCCAGCCCATTCCGCAATAACCAACGCATCAAACCAAAACCGCCCGCATCGAAAGAGTGCGGGCGGTTTTCTTTGGGTCATTGACACACCTTATGCAGAACGTCCCGAAGGTTTGTTTTCGAGTAATTTGCGCACCAGACAGCAACCTGCTGGACGTTTTCCCAATTCCTGCTAAAGTTCACTTCGTGTTTCTTCGTGTACTCCGTGGATAAATTCGTTGTTTCAGAGGAAGCCGATTAACCTCTCTTCAGCATCTCATCCGTCACCTGATCCAGCCGCAGGCTGATGACCTGACTCGCCGAATCGCGTCCCATCGTCACGCCATAAATCACATCCGCCGCCTGCACCGTATTGCGGTTATGCGTGATGATGATGAACTGTGTATCGCGGCTCAACTCCACCAGCAAATCGCGGAAACGTCCCACGTTTGCCTCATCCAGCATCGCGTCCACCTCGTCCATCACACACAGCGGCGTCGGCGAAACCTTCAAGAGCGCAAACACCAGCGCCACCGCCGTCAAACTGCGCTCACCGCCCGAAAGCAGCGCCAGCGACTGTTCGCGGCGCCCAGGCAAACGCGTTTCAATTTCGATGCCCGTTTCCACCAGATTCTCGGGGTCCGTCAGGGAAAGGCGCGCCGAACCGCCGCCGAACAAACGCGTAAACATCGCGCGGAACTGCTTATCCACCGCATCGAACGTCTTCGCAAACTCCTGCCGCGTCAACTCATCCAGCTCGGCAATCACCTTGCGCAAATCTTCCTCCGCCTTGCGCAAATCCTCCACCTGCGACTGCATGAACGCATAACGCTCCGACTCGCGCTCGTACTCCTGCTTCGCCTCGGGGTTGATGGGTCCCATGCGCCGCACCTGAGTCCGCTGACGGATCAACTGCGCCTCCAAATCGGGAGAGACCTCCGCCACCACCGGCAACTCCTCCACCATCCCCTCCAAAGGCAGCGGCACCGGCCCCGAAACTTCCTCCGCATACTCAAACATCACCAGCCCGAAATCATCCATAATCTTCTGGCGCAGCGTATCCAGCGCCTCCTGCTTGCGCAGCTGCTCCAACTGCACCTGACCATGCAACCGCTCGGCAGTCGCCAGCGCACGCTGGGCGCCGGCTTCCACCTCCTGCAGGCGCGCCTCTTCCGCTTCCGCCGTTTCCAATTCCTTCTCGGCTGGGCTCATTTCCACATTCAGCGCCTCGATCTGTTCGCGCAGGGCATTCTCCTGCTCGTGCAGTTCTGCCTTTCGGGTTTCCAGGCCGGCCAGCAAAGAGTCCGCTTCCGTCAGCCGCGCCGTCAATTCAGAGCGCCGCGCCTCGAACTTCTCCAACTCCCGCTCGCGCTCCTGCCGCCGCGCCAGCGCATCTGCCAGCGCGCGCTCTGCCACAGCAGCCCGCGTTCCCCAATACGAAACCTGCCCTTGCGCTTCCGCCAGGTCCATCCCGCTCAAACGGGCAGCCCCTTCCTTCCAGACCTGATCCGCGCGGCTCAACTCCGCTTCCACGCCCGAAAGCGTCTCCGTCAAATTCAAGCGAAGCGACTCCGCTTCCGCTGCCTCCGCCCTCAATTGGACTTGCTGCTCCCTTTGCCATTCCAACTCACGCCGCTTCGCTTCAGACTCCAACCCGGCCTGTTTCTCCAACTCCTCTGCCTCCCCCCCACTGACGCGCGCGCGGCGTACCTCTTCAGCTGCTTCCTGCCAGGCATGCTGCGCCGCGCGCATCCGTTCCGAAAGCGCCTCCGCCGCGAGATTCAACGCCTCGATTTGCGCGCCCAACACCGCCAGGGTTTCGGTCAACTCCCGTTTCTGGCGCGGGCGGCTCAGCGCCGAGGTCTCGCCCGAAGCGGATTTTCCCGCCACAATCAAGCCATCGCCGCGAAAGACCTCGCCGCGCAGAGTCACGATGCGGGCATGTTTGGGCAGCGAGGCGAGAAAACGCCGCGCCGTCTGGCGGTCGCGCACGATGAGAGTCTGCCCGAGCATCACATCCACTGCAGCGCGCAAATCAGCCGGCGCACCGACAAGTTCCGAAGCAATGCCCAAACAGCCGTCAGCGGCGGGAACAGTCAACGGCGGGTGCGCCGCCCCGGCTAACGGCAGCAAAACAGCGCGCCCTGCCTCTTCCGCCTCGAGCAATTGCAGCGCATTTTCAACTTCCCCGGCTTCGAGCAGGACGGCATCGAGCGTATCGCCGAGCGCGGCGCTCATAGCAGTTTCCAGTTCGGCAGGCACATCCAGCACTGCGCTCAAAGCGCCATGTGCGCCCTGCAATTTCATCTGCCGCGCGGCTTCGAGCAAAAAACGCGCCCCTTCGGCATACCCCGCCAGCGACTGCTCCGCCTGCTGGAGGACTTCCAACTGGGCGGAGGCGCGGGTATGTGCAGCGAGGAGATTGGTGCGTTCTTCGGTGTTGACGCGCCGCTCTTCCTCGAGTTTTTCGATTTCGCGTTTGGTCTGTTGTTCTTTTTCTTCCGCCTGCCGCAGCTGCGCTTCGAGCATTTCGCGCCTCGCACGCGCCGCTGCGTGCTTTTCAGCGGCTTCGCGCGCCAATTGTTCCGCCGTCGCAATGTTTCTCTCGGCGGCAGCAAGGCGCGTGTGCAACGTTTCGAGGCGCAAATTCAGTTCATCCAGCCGCGCCTGCGATTCGGCGCGCTGGGCGCTATAGTTCTCGATCCGTTCGCGGGCGGCGCGCAGGTCTGCTTCCAGCGCGGCGCGCTCTGCCTGACGTGCCTGCAGCGCGCGCTGCACTTCTTCGTACTGCCTTTGCGCCTCTTCGAATTCCGCCTGCAAGCGGGCAGCCTCCTGCTGCGCCTCGGAGAGGCGCTCGTGGGCAAGGCGTTCCTCATCGGAGAGACGCTCGCGGTCAGAGAGGGCTGACGTTTGAAGCGAGAGCAGCGCGCGGCGGCGTTCTTCCAGAACCGCCAGTTCGCGGCTGATTTCCTCGCGGCGGCTGTGCAGTTCCGCCGATTGACGATGCCAGGCGTTCAACTGCGCCCGCAGCCCCGAAAGCCGCTCGCGGAACGTATTGTATTCCGCCTGGGCTTTGGCATGTTCTTCGCGCGCTTCCTGCACGCGCGCCTCCTGCGCGCGGACGGTTTCCCGCGCGGCCATAAGTTCCTGCTGCGCCTTGTGCCAGTGATAGCCGTACCATTCGCGCAAAATCACCTTCAGGTCTGCCTGGGCGCGCGCATATTCCGAGGCGCGTTTCGCCTGACGTTCCAGACTGCGCAAGCGCGGCTCGAGTTCGGACATAATGTCGAGCACGCGCTCGAGGTTGCGCTGGGTGGTTTCGAGCCGCTTCAGGGCTTCTTCGCGGCGGGAGCGGTATAACCCCACTCCCGCGGCTTCTTCGAAGAGTTTACGGCGTTCTTCGGCTTTGAGCGCCAGCGAGGCGTCCACCAATCCCTGCCCCATGATGGTGTAGGTGCGGTCTGCCAGCCCAGAAGCGGAGAGCAGTTCGTTCAGGTCGCGCAGCCGCACTTGCTGGTCGTTGAGCAGATATTCGTTGTGACCGTCGCGGTAGGCGCGGCGGGTCATGGCAACTTCGGTAAAGTCCACCGGCAGCCAGCCATCGGAATTATCGAAGACAATGTGCGCCGAAGCCATGCTCGCGCGCGCGCGGTGTTCCGAGCCGTTGAAAATCATGTCTTCGGTTTTTTTACCGCGCAGCAATGTGTAGGATTGCTCGCCTAACACCCAGCGCAGGGCATCGGCGATATTCGATTTCCCTGAACCGTTCGGACCGACAATCGCAGTAATTCCGCTCGCAAACTCGAACGTGGTCTTTGACGCAAATGTTTTGTAACCTTGAAGTTCCAGTGATTTCAGACGAAGAGGCATGGTGATTTCGGATGGATGATTTTAGATTTGGGATGTGGGATGATGAAATTTGGTTTTGGCTACTTGAAGGCGATGCCAAGCGCCTCGAGAGCGGTTTGCGCCGCAAGACGGGCGGCTATTCCCTTGCTGGAACCGCGCCCTCTGCCATAGGTCACGCCCTGGATGCGCACCTCCACCTCGAACTCTTTGGCATGGTCGGGCCCGCTGGTGGCAACGGTGACATACTGCGGCGTGCCAAGCCGCTCTGCCTGCGCCCATTCCTGCAAACGGCTTTTGGGGTCCTGAATCTCGTCCAGGATGTAATCCTGCACATCGTCCAGAATGGGATTCACGAACGCTTCAACCGCCCCCAAGCCCGCATCCAGATATAAAGCGCCGATCAACGCTTCGAACGCGGAGCCAAGCAGCGTATCGCGCTCCTTGCCGCCGGAGGAGGTTTCGCCGCGCCCCAAACGCAGCGCCGCACCAAGGTTCAAACGGCGGGCAAAATTCGCCAACTGGTCATTGCGAACGATGGCAGAACGAATCTTGGTCAACTCGCCCTCAGACATTTCCGGAAAGCGGTTGTACGCCCAGGCGCCCACGATGAAATCGAGTACGGCATCGCCGAGAAATTCAAGGCGTTCGTTGTCTTCCTGGGCGGTGGAATTCTCGTTGACGTAAGAGCGGTGAGTCAGAGCGCGCGTCAGCAGAGATAAATTCGAGAAGGGCAGATTCAGGCGCCGGCAGAGGTCCGAAGCGGATTCGAAATCGGGAAGTTCAGAGTTCTGTACCATACCGTTTGAGCGGGCAGAATTGTATCATGACTGAAGTTGGAGGGATGTTCTGCCGCCGCGCAAGAATTGGGTTTTAAGTTACAATCTCCTCCGCTTTTACGGAGGAGGTCTGACAGCCATGAGCATCGAAACTCGTTTTTTACACGCCATCGAACTAGGGCTGGGAGCATGGCAATGGGGCGACCGCCTGGTGTGGCAGTTTGGACATGCCTACCACGACCAGGAAGTACGGGAGGCGTTCAAACTCGCCGTTGAGGAAGGGATTCGCTTCGTGGATACGGCGGAAGTGTACGGCAACGGTCTTTCGGAACATTTACTGGGGCGCTTTCTCAAAGAAATCGAACAGCCGGTCTTGATCGCCACCAAATACTTCCCTTTCCCCTGGAGATTGTCACGTTCGTCAATCCCGCGCGCGCTGAAAAACAGCCTTGAACGCATCGGGGTCGAAAGCGTGGATTTGTATCAGGTTCACTGGCCCACCCCCCTGATGAGCGTGGATCGTTTGATGGACGGCATGGCGGAGTGCGTTAAGAGCGGCATGACGCGCACGGTGGGAGTTTCGAACTTCAATCAGACGCAAATGCTGGCGGCATATTCGGCGCTGGCGCGGCAAAACATCTCCCTGGCTTCCAACCAGGTACACTACAGCCTCTTAAACCGCAAAGTGGAAAAGAATGGACTGCTCGCCAGGTGCCACGAACTGGGAGTGCGCCTGATTGCTTACAGCCCGCTGGAGCAAGGATTGCTGACAGGCAAATACAACACAAAGAACCGCCCGCCCGGCATGCGCAGCGGCGCCTATGCCAGCCTTTTACCCAAAATCGAACCATTGCTCAAACTAATGACCACCATCGGGCAGGATCACGGCGGAAAGACCAACGCCCAGGTGGCGCTCAACTGGCTGATTTGCAAAGGGGCGCTGCCCATCCCCGGCGCCAAAAACGCGCGGCAAGCCCAGGAAAACATCGGCGCCCTGGGCTGGCGTCTGACGGACGACGAAGTTGCCCGCCTCGACGAAATGAGCGACAAAATCACGGAATAACAAACTGCCCGCGCCAGGCGCGGGCGGTTTGTTTTTCTTCCTTCTCTCTCACCACGAAGATGAAAAAAATCGCGTTTCTTTGCGAACTTCGCGGAATATGCGGATACAGCCCGATCTATTCCTTCATTTTAGGCTTGAGGAACAGCATGAAGGCATACCCCAGCCCAAACAGAACGTAAAGGACGATCGGAATCCATGAATTTTGGCGCAGCACAGCAGTTGCCGAAACCGAAGCCACAATGGTCAGCGCCAGCCCGATAATCACGCTAATCAGCATCCCCCACCCCATCCCTTTTTGAACGGGTTCGGCGGCATCTTTAGCAAACCACAACACCAGCCCCAGCGCCAGCATCGCCGACCCGAAAAAGCGGGAGGCCCACATCGTAGCCGCGTATTGCTCGGTGACCCCAAGCAGCGGCAGCGCAAAATCTGGGCTAAACATAAACACCACTCCAACCACTACGGCAACCAATGCATTGAGAACAAACAAGACTTTGTAACTCATGGGGATTCTCCTTCCGCAAGATGAATTGGATTACAAAATAAATATACAACAACTGCCCGCCAAACAGAAAGCATCGAAATCCTCCAGACCTTTCAATTGCCTAACAACCGCCGCGCTTCTCCCCGGACCTCGAGCCTGATCCCGCTTCGAAGAATCTTTCCGCCCTGCGGTAGACAGTTTGTGCTATAATGCCGCCATCCTTGCTATGAAGTACCAGGCTTTCTTCGCCAGCGATAACAATAACGCCAATGACGATCCTCGAATCGTTGGGCGAAGCCTGGCTGGCTGAAGGCAAACCAAGCCGAACCTCATCGCCCAACGTGGAGCCACGGCACCGCGAAGGGCGATTTATTTTGTCTGTAAGAAAACCTTTCTGGAGGCGCACTATGTTTCGAACTCATACCTGCGGGGAACTGCGCCCGGCGCACGCAGGGCAAAACGTCACGCTGGCGGGATGGGTGCACAATATCCGCACCTTTGGCGGGGTGATTTTCCTCGTCCTGCGAGACCGCTATGGCATCACCCAGGTAGTCTCCAGCCCTGAAGCCTTCCCCGAAGCACACAAAATCATCGCCGAGGCGCGGGCTGAATGGGTGCTGCAAGTCACAGGGGCGGTCAAGATGCGTCCGGCGGACCAGTTCAACCCCAAAATGGCGACCGGCGAAATCGAAGTTGAAGCGCAGGACGTGATTGTCCTCAATCAATCCCGCGCCACGCCCATCGTCGTCAGCCGCGACGAAGACGAAAACGAAGACATCCGCCTGCGCTACCGCTACCTCGACCTGCGCCGCGAACGCATGACCCGCAACATGGTGCTGCGCCACAAAGTCGTCAAGTTCATGCGCGACTACATGGATCAGCACGGCTTTATCGAAATCGAAACCCCCATCCTTTTCAAAGCCACGCCTGAGGGCGCCAGAGACTATCTCGTGCCGTCGCGCATCCACCCCGGTCACTTCTACGCCCTGCCCCAATCACCGCAGCAATTGAAACAACTGCTGATGGTGGCAGGCATGGACCGCTACTTTCAAATTGCACGCTGCTTTCGCGATGAAGACCTGCGCGGTGACCGCCAGCCTGAGTTTACGCAGCTCGACCTGGAAATGTCTTTCGTTCAGCGCGACGATGTGCTGGCGCTGGTCGAAGACCTGTACACCCAAATGCTCTCCGCGGTGGCGCCTCACAAAAAACTGCTCACCTCTCCCTGGCCCAAACTCTCTTACAACGAAGCGCTGGAACGATACGGCACCGATAAACCCGACCTGCGCTTCGGCATGGAGTTGGTGGATGTCAGCGCAGTTTTCGCTGCGAGCGAGTTCAAGGTCTTTCGGGCGGCGCTGGAGGCGGGCGGAGTGGTCAAGTGCATCGTCGCGCCGGGCTGCGCCGGCTATTCGCGCAAGGAAGTGGATGCGCTGACCGAGGCCGCCAAAGACCTGGGCGCAAAAGGGCTGGCTACCCTGGCGCTCACCGCCGAAGGTGTCAAAGGAACCGCCGCCAAATTCGTCAGCGAGGCGGAAGTGGAGGCGCTCAAATCTCGAACCGCAGCCAAGGAAGGCGATTTAATCCTGCTGGCGGCAGACAGCCGCGCAGTGGTAAACAAGGTGCTGGGTGGTCTGCGCCTGGTGCTGCGCGACAAACTGGGGCTTGCCGACAAGGATGTGATGGCGTTCGCCTGGGTGGTGGATTTTCCGATGTTCGCCTGGAACGAGGAAGAACAAAAATGGGACGCCGAACATCATCCCTTTACCATGCCCAAACTGGCAGATTTACCCAAGTTCGAAACCAACCCGGCGGAGATTTTGTCCGATGCGTATGATATGGTATGTAACGGCTACGAAATGGCGTCCGGCTCGATCCGCATCCATCGTAGCGACATTCAGCACAAGGTCTTCCAGTTGCTTGGGTTGAGCGAGGAGGAAATCAAGCAGAAGTTTGGTCACATGCTGGAGGCGTTTGAGTTCGGCGCGCCGCCGCACGGCGGCATGGCGCCGGGCATTGACCGCCTGGTGATGCTGCTGGCAGACGAACCGAACATCCGCGAGGTGATTGCCTTCCCCAAGAATCAGGCCGGGCGCGACGTGATGGCAGATGCGCCTTCACCGGCGACCGAAAAACAATTGAAGGAACTACATATCAAGGTGGTGGAGTAATTTGGAGGCAGTATGGCACAGACAATTCGCGTTTCGGAAATTGCACAATACAACGGGCAGGAAGTGACGATCAAAGGCTGGGTCTATAACCGCACCGACAAAGGCAAACTCGTTTTCCTGCTGGTGCGCGATGGAAGCGGTTTTGCGCAATGTGTGGCATTCAAAGGCGACCTGCCGCCCGAAGTGTTCGACCGCGTCATGCGCCTGCCGCAGGAATCCTCGGTCATCATCAGCGGCACAGTGCGCGAAGATAAGCGCGCGCCCGGCATCCCCGGCGGATACGAAATCGGCATGAAGCAAATCGAAATCGTGCAGGAAGCGGCGCTGGATTACCCCATGTCGCTCAAAGATCACGGCGTGGATTTTGCCCTCGACAACCGTCACCTGTGGATTCGCTTCCCCAGCCAGTGGGCCATCCTCAAAGTGCGCGTGCGCGTCATGTCGGCGGTGAGGGAATATCTCGACAGCCACGGCTTCTTCAACCTCGATACGCCCATCCTCACCCCCGCCGCCGCCGAAGGCACCACCACCCTTTTCGAGACTGAATACTTCGACGAGGGCAAAGCCTATCTTGCCCAAACCGGACAACTCTACAACGAGGCCAACATCTTCGCCTTTGGCAAAGTGTATTGCTTTGGTCCCACCTTCCGCGCTGAAAAATCGAAAACGCGCCGCCACCTGACCGAGTTCTGGATGCTCGAACCCGAAATCGCCTTCTGCGACCTCGAGCAGTTGATGGAAATCGAAGAGGGCCTCATCACCCACATCGTCCAGACCGTGCTGCGCGACTGCGCGGCGGAGTTGAAATTCCTCGAGCGCGATGTGACCAAATTACAGCACATCACGCCGCCCTTCCCGCGCATGTCCTACGACGACGCGGCAAAATACCTCATCGAACTCTACGAAAAAGAGACCGACCCCGAACGCAAGGAACTGCTCAAATTCGAATGGGGCATGGACTTCGGCGCGCCGCACGAGGTGGAACTGACCAAACTGCACGACAAACCGCTGTTTGTCTATGGCTACCCCAGCGCGGTCAAAGCCTTCTACATGGAACCGTGGCCGGGTCGCCCGGAGGTGTGCAAGTCGGTGGATTTGCTCGCCCCCGAAGGCTATGGCGAAATCTGCGGCGGCTCCGAACGCATGAGCGATCACGACAAACTGCTGGAGCGCATCCGCAAGGAGGGGCTGCCCGAGGAAGCCTTCAAATGGTATTTGGAACTGCGCAAGTACGGCTCGGTCCCCCACTCCGGCTTTGGCATGGGCGTGGAACGGGTGGTCGCCTGGCTGTGCGGTATCGAACACATCCGCGAGGCTATCCCCTTCCCCCGCACCATCAAGAGGGTGTATCCGTAACCTCGAAACAGAATCAATCGTCCCCGGCGGATGAAGCGCCGGGGACGATTGTTATCTGCTTCAGGGAATTTGCAGCACCTGTCCCACTTTGATTTTATTGGGATCGGCAATCTTGTTCAGGGCGGCAATCGCGGCGACCGTTGTGTTATAGCGGATGGCAATGGCATAAAGCGTATCTCCGGCCTGGACGACATGCGTTTTGGGAGATTCGCTTCCTGCGGACCCGGAACCTGCTCCTCCTCCCTCGGCGGGGATCGCCACCGCAACAGGGACTTTCAACGTCTCCCCCTTTTTGAGCAGATGCGGGTTGGCGCTGACGAGTTCGCGCACCGTCACGCCGTATTTGATGGCAATGCTCTCGAACGTATCGCCGTCTTCAACCGTGTGCGTTTTTTCCTGCGAAGCCGTTTCGGTGACCATTTGCGCGCCGGCAAACTTATAAAGTTCTTCCAGCGTACCGTTAAAGACGTTCAAATCCACGTTGGTGTTGATGCCGTTGACCCTGCCCTTTTCGCTGTACTGCCAGAACATCCATTTGAACCAGCCGCGCGGCAAAAACGGCTGCTGCCCTTCCACATAGACATTCGGATATTGCGCCAGCCAGAGGGGATAATCGTTCGCCCATTTGGGCGGTCCGCCGCCGGTTTCGGAAAAGTACGATTGCAGAAAGTATTGACCGGAATAGATGATGGGCTTTCTGCCGAAGGCGGTTTCTACTGTATCAAGCCAGTCTTTAGCGCGCGAGATGATACGGGCATTGTTCTGACCGTCGTGCGTTTCCAGGTCGAGGACGGGGGGCAACTCGCCGTTATCGCCAGTGGATTTGACATAGTCAATAAATTTTTGCGCTTGCTTGCCTCCATCCACGTCGGCGCGGAAGAAATGATACGCCCCGCGCAGCAAGCCGGCGGCTTTTGCGCCCTTCCAATTTGTGGGAAAGGTAGGGTCTTTATAGGCTGTGCCTTCAGTCGCTTTGACAAAAACAAAGCGCTGTCCGCTGGCGCGGACTTTGGGCCAGTCAATGCCTGCATCCCAGTAGGATACATCTATGCCGGGAACGGTCGCCATAATTCTCTCCTTGAACAGTGGTCTAGCAATCGCAACTTGCCCTGTTACAACAAAACAAGCGTAGCATAAAACATGACAAAAGGCAAATCACCCATCAAATCCGCAATTAAGGTTTCCCTACCATTGCAGAATTGATTATGGTATAAAAATTGGTGTCCCTGCGGTGTGCGTGATGTTGCTCCATCCGTTTTGAGCCAACACCCACTTATAGGGTCTCAAACTCCTAAGAAATAACGCGATAGGCCTGAGCCAAGGCGGCGTTTCTGGGTCGGGACCCACCTGCGAAAGCAGGTTCAAAACTCCGCAACACACGGCACTTGCGGGGCATCGAATTTATCAAACTTCACAGGCGGCTGCGCCTGTGAAGTTTTTTTATGGCGCTCGATGTACATCAATCGCCGCGCGCAGCCCCGATTCGAACGCGCCTTGAATCCAGGCATGATAGAGCGAGGCATGTTCGCCCGCGAAGTGAATCCGCCCCTCTGGCTTGATGATGTCATCGTGCAGCAGGGTCTGCTGACCGGGGTCAAAGAGGGCAAAAGCGCCGCCGGCAAACTCATCGTCGTGCCACATCCACGAAGCGCCCACTTCAAATTCCTGTGTGATCTGCGGGTGAATCTCAGCCACATCCTCCAGCGCCTGGACGATTCGCTCCTCCGCTTTGAGAGAACCCCAGCGCTGTGCATCTTCCGACCAGGTGTAACTGGCAAGGATCACGCCGCGCCCGGTTTCACGTCCATGATCGGGATAGTACAGGTTGCGGATGGGCAGGTCGGTGATGGTGCCGCCGCCAAAGATGCCGTCATCCTCCTCCCAAAAGCGGCGCCGGCACTGAAACAGGATTTTAGCGGAAGCATCGTAATGCAACTGCCGAATAGCGCGGTTCTTGGCGCGTGCAAACGGCTTCAGCACCTCCACATGACGCAAAACAGGAAAAGGAACCGTGATGATGGCATAATCGCCGCTTTCCGAAAAACGCCCGGCGGGAGTCTGATAATGAATCGTCACATCCTGCGGCGATTGGTCTATGGCAATCATCTTCGCGCCGAAACGGATGTTGTCCTTTAGTTCGGGGAAGAAGGCATACGGCAGGCGGTCGGTCCCGCCCTCGATTTCAATCATGTTGGTGTAATAGTTGCCCGCATCCTCACGGAATAATTCCAAAAACGAAGAATTCATCACCGATTCCTGATTTGCCAGCAGACCGAACATCTCGATCATCCCCTCCGACCAGCCGTTCAATTCCAAGAACTCGCGCGTGGAATACTGGTCGTATCTGGCGGTGATCTGCTCCCAGGCCGAGTCGCCCTCGCTTTCGAGCAGGTCCAGCAGCGGTTTGAGCGCCTCCATGTACATTTGGCTGGAGGTTTTTCCCACTTCGCGGTGGGAAATATCGAAGCCCATCAGCAACGGATTCGCCTGGGCTTCGGCCGCGCGCATCTTCCTCCCGCCGATGTAATAATAGGCATTGGGGTTATCCATCGTAAAATCATTGGTTTTCAACCCAAATTTTTCAATGTACGCCATCGTCAATGAATGAGCGCGCGGAATGCGCATGGCGCCGGCTTCGGCGTAGAGTCCTTCGGTGAATGGCTCGCGCAGCGTGTACACCCGTCCGCCCACACGCTGCTGCGCCTCCAAAATGACCGGCGTATGACCAGCCCTCTTGAGCTCGTACCCGGCTGAAAGTCCCGCAAGACCCGCCCCCACAATCACCACCTTTTTGGGCTTTTGCCTCCCAAACTTCCCGGCAATTCCCTCCTTGACCACGTCAATATATTCGGCAATCGAACGTTGAGGGTTCATCTCAGCCTCCGTTTGTAAAGATGACCTATGGTATCCAGATTTGAATCAAAAAACAATCACCTATTTTTCGCTTGACAAAGCACGCACGGACGTATACAATCGCCGCCGTTAACAACTGAATAGCGGAGAGATAGCGGCTGGGTCCCGTTTTGGTTTCGATATGCCCCGTGGGGCTGCTCAACCAGCGGGATTACGAGGTGGAGGTTCTCCCGTGCGAACGGGACGCTAAGGCCTGACGAGTACGTGAGGTCGAAAATCGGATTTGATCAGCGGATGCCTCTGGAGTTTGTCACGAACTCCTTTCTCCCTTCCGAAACAAGCGCAGGGCTGGCGGAGCATGACCGCCCCCATCGAAAACCGAAGGGCAACCTTCGGGACAAGAAAGCGCAGTGAACCGCGGCATTTGCCGGGGTGTGTTTGGGAAGGGCTGTTTTTTTAATAGCATCTGCTGTTATTAAGGCATGCCCGCGCATGCCTTTTTTGTTACCTGCCCTCACCCCACACACAGATAAAAAAAGATGATGGAAAGCGGGTCGCCTAAATGAGATGCCTTTTATAGAATCGCATCGAAAGGAGCACCCATGTCCACCCATTTCGAACAATTATCCGACGATTACCTGCGCATCGAGCAGGCAATCCTGTACCTTGAAACGCATTATCGAGACCAGCCCAGCCTCGAAGAAATCGCCGCCAGCCTGGGTTTGAGCACCTCGCACTTTCAGCGGATTTTCACCCGCTGGGCAGGCGTCAGCCCCAAACGCTTCCTGCAGTTTTTGACGAAGGAAACCGCCAAGCAACTGCTCGACCGCTCGGAAAACCTGCTGGAGGCAACGCATCAACTCGGACTTTCGAGCCTGGGGCGCCTGCACGAACTTTTCGTCTCCACCGAAGCGGTTTCGCCGGGCGAATACAAATCGCGCGGCGCAGGCGTGACCATCCGCTACGGCATCCATCCCACCCCTTTCGGGAAGTGCCTGATTGCCGCCACTGAGAGAGGCATCTGCCACCTGAGTTTTGTGCAAGGCAGCCCCAACAACGCACTTGCCGACCTGGCAGCACATTGGAAGCAGGCGAGTTTGATCGAAGACTCCGCCGCCACCGTCCCCTTCGTCGGTCCCATCTTCGACTTGCGCCACAGCGCGCAGACGGGAGAACCACTCAAGGTGTATCTGCGCGGCACGAACTTTCAACTGAAAGTGTGGGAGGCGCTGCTGCAAATCCCGCCTGCCGCAGTCACCACCTACGCCGACATTGCCGCCCACATTGGCGCGCCGAACGCCGTCCGTGCCGTTGGCTCGGCGGTGGGCAGCAACCCCATCGCCGTTCTCATCCCTTGCCATCGCGTCATTCGCAAGGTGGGCGGCTTTGGAAACTACCGTTACGGCGCGGCAAGGAAAAAAGCGCTGCTGGCAAGAGAATTTGTGTTCAACCTGCAGCCAGAAGCACAGCCGCCCGCAAAGACGTTTTGAACAACCATTTACGCGCGCCACTCATCTGTTGTGTAAGTCCACCTGGAGGATCATGAAAACAAAACTTTGGATTGCATTATTTGCGCTGTACATCGTTTGGGGCTCAACCTACCTGGCGATTCGGTTTGCGGTGGAGACCATTCCGCCGTTTCTTCATGCCTCGCTGCGCTTTCTGGCATCGGGCATCATCCTGTATCTCTGGAGGCGGCATGCAGGCGATGCAGCCCCCACGAAAGCCAATTGGCGGGCGGCTGCCATTGTGGGCATTTTTCTGCTGCTCGGCGGCAACGGATTGGTTTCGCTGGCAGAGAAAACCGTGCCTTCGGGCGTTGCGGCGCTGGTGATTGCCACCTCGCCCTTCTGGCTGACGCTGTTTGAGGCGTTTCGCGCGGGCGGCGTAAAACCGAACTGGCTGGCAGTAGTGGGGCTGCTGGCAGGCTTTGGCGGGGTCTTCCTCTTGATTGGTCCTGCCGAAATTACGGGGGCCAAACAGGCAATTGACCCCTTCGGGGCGGTGATGCTGCTGATTGCGCCAGTTCTCTGGTCGGCGGGATCAATTTATTCCAAGAATGCAGAAATGCCCAAGTCCACGCTGATTTCAACCGGAATGCAGATGCTGGCAGGAGCGGCGGCGCTGTTCGTCGTCAGCGTGTTGACAGGTGAATTGCGCGGCTTCAGCCTGGAGCAAGTCTCGCTGCGTTCCTGGCTGGGGCTGCTCTACCTGATTACCTTTGGGTCACTGGTGGGATTCGTTGCGTATGGCTGGTTGCTGCAAAACGCGCCCATTTCGCTCGTCTCCACGTATGCGTATGTCAACCCTGTAGTGGCGGTGTTTTTGGGGTGGCTGTTTGCAAACGAGGCGCTGAACGCGCGCATCGGGATTGCCGCGGCGGTCATTGTCGGGGCGGTGATTCTGATCAATTGGGCGCGGCAGGTTTCAGTCAGGAAGGAGGCGCGGGAAGTTGTTCCATTGGAAATCGAGTAATTGTTTCGTCATGGGAGGCTCGTTGATCAGAACATCGAGCCAAATCAATCATCCAATATGAAATCATAGAAAGGAGAAGAAAATGGACGCTAAAGATTTGATCAAACGGGTGAAGGAGGATAACGTCAAGTTCATTGCCCTGCAGTTCACGGATGTGATGGGCTCGGTCAAGAGTGTGGATATGCCCGTCAGCGGGCTGGAAGGCGCGCTGGAAGACGGGGTGTGGTTCGACGGTTCTTCGGTGGAGGGCTTTGCCCGCATCCAGGAATCGGACATGCGGCTGCTGCTCGATCCCGATACGTATGCGGTGCTGCCGTGGAGCCTGCCCGAACGCCGCCGCGCGCGCATCTTCTGCGATATTCAAACGCCCGACGGCAAGCCTTTCGAGGGCGATCCGCGCGGTGTGCTGAAGCGCATGACCGCCAAAATCGCCGAGCGCGGCTGGACGTATAACATCGGTCCTGAGCCGGAGTTCTTCCTGTTCAAAGGCACAAACGGCCATGGCGTGCATCCCGTTCCGCACGATGTGGGCGGTTACTTCGATTTTTCGGCGGCAGATGAAGCGGTGCGTGTGCGTACCGAGTTGATGGAAGCCTTGCGCAGCATGGGGCTGGAAGTGGAAGTGGGACATCACGAGGTGGCGCTTGGGCAGCACGAAATTGACTTCCGTTTTGCAGATGCAGTGCGGGCGGCGGATAATGTGCTGACGCTGAAATACACCGTGAAGGCCATTGCCGCCCTGCACGGGCTGACCGCCTCCTTCATGCCCAAACCGGTCTTCGGCATCAATGGTTCGGGCATGCACTGTCATCAGAGTCTGTTCGACGATAAGGGGAACAATCTGTTCTTCGATAAAGAGAACGAATACCACCTCTCGCCGATTGCCTACTCGTTCATCGCCGGTCAACTCAAACACGCCCGCGGGCTTGCCGCCCTCGTGGCGCCGACAGTCAACTCATACAAACGGCTGGTGCCGGGGTACGAAGCGCCGGTGTACATCGGCTGGGCGCAAATCAACCGCTCGGCGCTGATTCGCATTCCGCGCTACACCAAAGGGCGCGACAAGTCCATGCGGGCGGAACTGCGCTTCCCCGATCCATCCTCCAACCCCTACCTGGCATTTGCCGGCATGCTCGCCGCCGCGCTCGACGGCATTGACAACAACCTGACTCCTCCGAAGCCGCTCAACAATATCAACCTGTATCACCTCGACGCGAAAGAGCGCAAGAAACTGGGCGTGGGTGAATTGCCCGGTTCGCTGGGCGAGGCGCTGGCAGAGTTGAGCAAAGACAAGGTGCTGGTGGATGCGCTGGGTCCTTCGGCTTATGAAGCGTTTGTCCGCGCGAAGACCGAAGAGTGGGACGAGTTCCGCCTGCGTGTCAGCGACTACGAGATCGAGAGGTATTTGGAGACAGCGTAACCCCCACCCATCCTCCCCCACATTCCGACGAACCCCAGTCGGATTTTGGGGGAGCTGCTGAAGGCGGAGGGGGTTGACCTCCGAGGGATTTCTTCTCTCGGAGGTCTTTTATGTATAATGAAACCATAGCCTTGGAGGTGTCGCCATGTCCAAAGAGATTTTCATCTCCTATTCGCGCCGCGACTCGGAATTCGTTGCACGCCTCGCCTCAGACCTGGATGCGCAGGTGGCGGGCGTGTGGTTTGACCAATCCACCATTCAACTGGGGCAAAAATGGCACGATGAAATCATGGAAGGCATCCACAATTGCAAGGCTTTTATCCTGGTGCTTTCGCCCGATTCCATACAATCCAGGTATGTGCAGGAAGAGGTGAGCAAAGCGCTGGAACTGGGAAAAACCATCTTCCCGGTCATCTACCGCCCTGCCGAATGGAACGGGGTGTTCGAGACGCTGGTCAAAGAAGTGCAAACGCTCGACCTGCGCTCGGGAAGTTACACCGACAACTTTCAGAAACTGGTGGACGGTCTCGTTGAAGCAGGGGCAGCCAGAATCGCAAGAGAAAGACCGTTTCTTCGACAGCCCACAAAGACAAGATTGAGCATTGTATTCAGCAAAGTCCCTGGCTGGGCGTTTGCCTGGGGAATTGGCTGGATGGTTTTTTGGTTCATCGTCCTGCTGTTCCTGCTCGTTCTTGCAGCAAGCCAGGATGGTTTGAAGGGCGAGTATGTTTTTAGTTTCGTCAGTTTGCTGGTCAGCGGCGGGGCGGGCGGATTTGCGGGCGGTCTTATTGCAGGTCTTTTCACGATGCTGGCGCTGCGGCCATACGCCGTCAGCGTCTCCTGGAAGCACATGTCACCCGCCATTCGCATCTGGAGCATCAGCGGTCCGCTTGGCATGTTCATTTCAGGGCTGATCCTGGCTGTTATGATCGGTCTTGGCGCACTCAGCGTTCAAGGCAGCGAAGCCGACTGCAGCGGTCTCGGATTCGGGGATTGTATGGGACGGGTGATAGCCGCGTCTCTTGGCGAAGCGATTGGGATGGTAGTTCTGCTTTTGGTCATCTTTATCTTGTTCGTCATCTCAGCCTGGTTCTTGACGGGAACATTCGCCGGCTGGCTTGCCGTCCGCCACATCCGCAGGCTGGAGCCGGGCATCACCAAAGCACAAAGCCGAGGGGTTTCCCTCGGCTGGGGCTGCGGGGCAATCGTCGCCGCAATCGTAATGATGGTTCTTTTGGGGGTGATTTCCAGCGCGCTGGGAGTTTAGTGCTTCACCGTGCCGGTTGCCAGTTCCATAATCTCCTCCCTTGTCTCGTAAATTCGCACCAGTTTACCGTCCTGCATTTGCAGGACGCGGTCCACGTATTGGCACATGCGCAGGTCGTGCGTGACCATGATGCCCGCGCGGTTGTTTTCATGCACCAACTTCGCAAACGTCTCCACCACTTGAAACGCGCGCTCGGTGTCGAGCGAGGCGGTCGGTTCGTCGGCGAGGACAACAGCCGGGTTGTGGATCAGGGCGCGGGCAATAGCGACGCGCTGCTGCTGTCCGCCGGAGAGTTGGGCTGGGAGGTTGTGCAGGCGGTCGCTCAGCCCGAGGCGGGCGAGAATCTCCGCCGCGCGCATGCGCCCAGCTTTGTCTGCCATACCGTTGAGTCTCAGCATGAATTCCACGTTCTCCTGCGCGGTCAGGAAAGGGATCAGGTTGTTGGATTGAAACGTGAAGCCGATCTTCTCGCGGCGCAGTTTGACACGCTCCTTGTCGGTCATGCGGGCAAGGTCTTCCCCATCAATGAGGACTTGTCCGCTGGTGGGCGAGAGCAGCGCGGCAAGGATCGAAAGCAGGGTGGTCTTGCCCGATCCGCTGGGACCGACCAGCGCCACAAATTCACCGGCTCTCACCTGAAATGAGACGTTGTTCACGGCATAGATGGTCGAACCATCCAACGAAAAGGATTTGACGAGGTCTTTGACTTCGAGTGCTACTGTCATATTGCATATTCCTAACGGTGGTCGAGTAGTTCCGAGTGAAACGAGGAACCTACCGAGACCACCAATTTTTGTTTTCAGGGTTACACGTGGTCTCGATACGGGCTTCGCCCTACTCGACCACCGAGACATTTCTATCCCAACCGCAACGCTTTCAATGGCTCGATGCGAACCGCATGAATGATGGAAACCATGCCCCCCAGCGGACCGATCAACAATAGCAGGATGACCGCTGCGATGGAACGCACGCCGTCGAACACGAACGGGATGGTGGACGGGAGAAACAGCGAGAAGAGATACGTCAACCCGCCTCCCACCGCGACGCCGAAGGCTGTTACCATCACGATCTGAATCACCGCCGACCAGCCTACCACTCCGTTCGAGGAGCCGATGGCTTTCAACACGCCAATTTGCGGCACTTTCTGCAGAACTTGAATCTGGAAGAACCCGCCAATGACCATCACACCGATCAGCAGGGTGAAAAAGCCCTGCGTCTGAACTGTGCCCTGCTGGGCAGAATAGCCGGGGATGTTGTTGATGGTGGTCGGGATATCTGCCACCTCGATGCGGGAAATGCTATCCAGCAGGCGCTGTTTGACGACTTCGATTTGCGCCGGGTCGGTCAATTTGACGGCGATGATGTTCGGGTACGGTGTATTGCTGTTCAAATCCGCCTCAGACTGCGGGCGAATCTTCTCCCACGTCAACGCCGGCACGAAGATGGACGGCTGGAAAAAGTAGGATTGACCGTCCACGAGTCCGACGACCTCGAGCGTGAAGAACTCATCGTCCACGCCCTGAGTCGAGCGGATAACGATCTCATCGCCAATCTGGATGTTCGAGCGCAAAGCCACGTTGCGGTCAATGACCGCTTCGCGCGCCTCGCCGCCGCGGAAATTTCTACCCTCGAGAAGCGGAGGCATGCCCGGCCGCCCCGGCTCTGCCGCCAGCATGGAGACTTTGAGCGGCTCGTCGAGGGAAACGATTTCAGCCGAGGAAGTGTAAATCGGGCCGGCATCCGCCACCCCGTCCACGCGGCGAACCGAGCGGATGGTGTTGGTCTCCAAGCGGCTGGCGGCGATCTGGAAATCCGATTTTTCGAGGAAGACGATCAGGTCCGCATCCAGGTTGGCAACGTACTGACGGTTGCCGTTGGCAAGTCCCTCGCCGAGCGCGGCAATGAACAAAACAAGAAGCGTGATCAACGCGATCACAAGGCTGACCAGCAGAAAACGCCCCTTGTTGCGCAGGACTTCCTTGATAGCAAGGTAGAAAGCAAGCAAGATACTTTTCATTTTGGCGCCACCGGTCCGTCGAAAGGCTGTTCCCAATCCATGCCCATCACGCCGTGCAGGAGCAAATCCACGGAAGGATGGTCGGCAATATTGTCGTAGTAATACGGCAGGCGGATGCGCCCATCGGGGGCAATGATGAAGGTGCCCGCCATTTGCAGGGCATCCTGCCCTTTGGGAGGCAGTTCGGTATTCCAGCCGCGTTCACGCTTCAGGCGGCGGTTGGAACGCCAGACCTTGAGCGAGAGGAACGACTGCCAGAGGTTGGCGCGCTCCAGCCCGTAGGCGCGGTAGGCTTTGCGCTGCGGGTCCGCGAGACAGGTCACGCCGGGGGCGCGTTGGGCGCAAAAGGCTTTTGCCGCTTCCGGCGTGCCTTGTGTGACGATGACCAGAGCAAGGTTTTTCTCCTTCAATTCGGGAGAGACGGTGACCAGCTGGTCAACCATCTCCTTGCATTGCGGACAGCCGAAGTGGCGCGTGAAAGCGAGGACAAGCGCCTTCTCTTTCCAAAAAGACGAAAGCAGGACGGGTTTCCCTTCGGCATCCTGCAATTCCAGGTCGGGCGCAGGATCGTTGAATTTGAGATGAGCAAGTTTTGGCATTGAACAGGTTTTCTCCTAACGCCCCCAAGTCTAACATTTTGCACAAATTTTGTCAATGTTTTGCAAATTTATCTTGCAAACAAATAACACCGCAGAGGTTTTTTGATTTTCTCAGCGTTCTCAGCGTCTCTGTGGTGAAAAGTCCCTCCATTCGAACGACCCCTAAACCACTTTCACCTCCCCACCGAGCGCCTTCTTCACCGCCCGCTGCAGCCCGGCAGGTTCTACCGCGTCAATCCTGATCTTATCCGCCTCCACGAACCTCGCAAACCGCAGCAATCCCTTCGCCAGCGCGTTTGCAAAGTCCGCATCCTTCCCCGGCGCGTCCTCCTCGAGCCAAAAGCCCCGAATCTCCAGCGTCATCGTCGTGCGGTCAAGTTTCGGGTCCAGCCGCGCTACCAGGTCATCGCCGTACAGGATCGGCAGAACGTAATACCCCCAGCGCCGCTTGTGCGCGGGCGTGTACACCTCCCACGTGTACTCGAAATCGAACAACTTCTTCGCCCGTCCGCGCGCGCTGACAATATCCAGCGGGGCGAGGAACGTCACTTCCTCCAGTGTGGTCGTCTCTTTGGGATTCCAGCCTTTGGGAATTCGCCCTCTTTCGAGCGATTCCAACGCCGCTACATCCTCTCCCAAAACAAGATACACTTCGCGTCCCCCCTCGACTTGAACCTGCCTCAACATCCCAGACTCGCTCCACCCCCCAACCAGGTCCGCCATCTGCGCCTTCGAGTACTCGCGGCGCAGATAGTACGTCAACTCGGCGCGCAGGGCGGCTTCGCGCTGGAGCCCCATAAACGCCACTGCCTTGCGGGCAAAGAACGCCTCGGCATCCTTTTCAGCCGCCACATAATCGAACTCCTTCGGCGCCACATTCTCCCGAAAGTCATACACCCGTTCAAACCCCTCGCGGTGATGAATCATCAACTCCCCCGAAAGCCAAAGGTCGAACAGCGCCACCGCCGTCTCTTTCCGCCCGCGATAACTCCAGCGTTCCACACGCTTGCCGTCGAAATCACGGTTCCCCAACGGACCGCGCCGGCGCAATTCCTCGCGCACATACTTCAGCAGCGCCTTATGTTCTGCCACAAAATACGCCACATACTCTTCGTGCGCGCGGCGGCTCATGTGCAGGCGAAAATACGGCAAATCCGACATCGGATACATCGCCAGCCAGCCGCCGTAATCGAACGCCTGACGTTTCTCGTAAGCAACGGTGTAAAGATATTCGGGCTTATACCCCAGCACGCGGCTGTGCAAGACGATATCCTGGCTGCGCGCAACCACATTCAAGGGGTCCAATTGCACTGCCTCACAGGTACGCAGCGCCTGAGCAACGCCTTTCATCCCCTTCCAGCGCCGGCCGGGCCACAGCCCCTGCCTGCCCAGGACAAAGCGGCGCGCCGTCTGCCGTGAAATAACGATGGGGTTCACGCGGCTCACACCGCAAACGGGTTGAAGTTCGTGCCGCGGTCGTAATAATCTTCGTTCTCCGCCTTCTTCAAGAACCCAACCACCGCATAAGTGACCGGGGTCATCAGCGCCTCCACCCCGCACTTGAACAGATAGTTCGTCACCGTCAGAGTCAGGAACAAACTCCACGGGAAGACCCCAAACACCGAAGCAACCGCCACAAACGCCACTGTATCCACCAGTTCGCCTGCCAACGTACTGCCGATGGTGCGCGTCCACAGCCAGCGTCCGTTGGTCAGGATTTTCATTTTTGCCAGCGTAAAGGAATTGGTAAACTCGCCCGCCCAATACGCCGCCAGGCTTGCCAGCACAATACCGCCGGTGCTCATCCCGCCCAAAATGACGTTGTAGGCTTCGTCACCGGCATAGCTCTGCCAGGTTGCTTCGCCCGGCAGCGCGCGCACAATTCCAAAAATGACCGCGCTCAACGCCAGGCAGGCAAAGCCCGTCCAGATCACACGCCGTGAACGTTTGTAGCCATAGACTTCAGTGAGAATATCGCCAAAGATATAACTGACCGGGAAGAGAATCGTGCCGGCGTCGAACGCCATAGGAACATGGAACAGGCTGAACCCCAGGTCCACGATCTTGGCAGAGGAGGCAATGTTGCTCAAGATCAGCACCGTGACAAAGAGAGCCATGATCAGGTCGAAGAATTTGTATTGTTTCATGGATCAATTCACCTTATCAAATTGTTGTGTTTTTTCCATCATCCTGCAAAACGAACACAGGCCGGGCGCCGAGGTGGGCTGCCCGCACCTGGGGCAGGGATGCAGGTGCGCCTGCCCCTCATTTTGCTCCACAAACAGGTCGCCGCGCTGGCGCGCTTCGAGGAAGCGCAGGTAAAAGGTCAGTTTTGCACCGGGACGGGCGTTTTCCAGTTGGTTGAGCAATTCCTTGTAGTAAATGGAGGTCGAGCCTTCCGCAAAGGGACATTCCTCATAGATGTATTCAATGCCTCGTAGCAGACAATACGCCGTCATTTCGCGCTCGTAAAAACGGCAGAGAGGCTTGACCTTGCGCGCCAGACCCTCGGTCGAAGGGAGAATCGGTCCCTGCCTCAACAGATATTCGCTCGACCAGTTCAGCGTATTGCCAAAAAGCACGGCGGCTTCGTCATCCAGGTTGTGGCCGGTGGCCAGCACGGCATACCCCAGGTCACGCGCGATGCGGTTCATCTCATGCCGCTTCACCAGCCCGCACACCGCACACGGCTTGTCATGCCCGCGGTGGGAAATTTCCGAAAGCACAGGGATAGGCTGCCCGTATTCCTTCTCAATATCCACCACATGCAATACAAGACCATGCTCATCCGCAAACTTCTGCGCCAGCCGCTGCGACTCCTGTGAATAAGCCACGCCTTCATCTATGCCCAAGCCGAGATATAGCCCGTCCGCTTGATAGCCGAGGCGGTGAAGAATATCCCACAGCGCAAGCGAATCCTTGCCGCCCGAAACCGCCACAAGGACCTTTTCCTCATGCGTGAACATGCCGTATTTTTTGATGAAGCGCTCGGTCTGCTCCGGAACCCATTCGAGGTAATGCTCCTTGCACAGCGCCAGTTTATGCTGGCGCATGTTGACCGAGGCTTTTGCTCCGCATTTTTTGCACTTCATACAAACCTTCTTATCACAAAGCAGTCAACATCCTGACGTGCTTCAGGAAATGGCGCTTCCACCGGAGATAACCGCAATCAGTTTAATCACATCGCCGTCGTTGAGAATTTCGTCTTCGAGAATCATCTCGCCGTTGCGGGTCGCAATCACCGACTCGGGCACGATGTTGCACTTCTTCAGCGCCGAAAGCAGGGTCATCCCCGCCTTCACCTCATATTCCTTATCGCGCAAAATCAATTTGACCAAATTTACTCCTGTTTTTTGGTGGCATTCTACCATAGCCCCGATAATGAAATGTTTGGTGATTGCCCACAAGGGAGGCATGTGCGGATTTGGCAATCCGCACGAGCAAAAAAATGGCGGCTTGGAAACTGCTGGCTTAGATTGTCAAATCCAAGCCCCTTACTGGCGGAGCGCTCGAAAGCATTTATCCAAACTTACATCGTAATTTTAGAGAATACACCCTGCCCTCAAGATGTAGGCAATCCGCAGTGAAATGTGGACAATCCGCATACTCTCCTTGACATCCGCCGCTTCCGCTTGTACGATTGACTTATGAAAATCGGCATGATGGCAGACACTTACAAACCCTATATCAGCGGGGTGACGAATCTCATTGCTCTGAGCAAACAAGCGATGGAAGCCGCCGGGCACGAAGTCTATGTCTTCACCTTTGGCGATCTCGATTACAAGGATGACGAACCGCGCGTCATTCGCAGCCCGGGCCTGCCTTTGGCAGATACAGGCTTTTACCTCTCCTTGCGCTATAAAACCGCCGCTAAAAAACTGCTCCAGACGATGGATGTGGTGCATGTGCATCATCCCTTTTTGAGCGGGCGCCTTGCAATCACCTACTGCCGCCCGGCGCACATTCCCATCGTTTACACCAACCACACCCGCTTCGACCTGTACGCCCAGGCGCGCCTGCCGCTCATGCCCGAGGAAGTAAGCCTGGGACTGCTCCAAGCCTACATGCCCGCCTTTTGCGAGCAAATGGACCTGGTTATCTCTCCCTCAAAAGGGATGGAAAAGGTGCTGCGGCAGTATGGTGTGCAGGGACCGATTGAAATCATCCCCAACGGCGTAGACCTCACCCGCTTCCACAACGCCGTTCCCCTGCCCCGCTCCGATTTTGGCTTCAGCGAAGACGATATTCTGCTCGTCTATGCCGGGCGGGTTGCCCCCGAAAAGAACCTCGAACTGCTGCTGCGCGCCTTTGCCGGCGTTGCAGACGCCATTCCCAACGCCTATCTGCTCATCATTGGCGGCGGGCAAAAGGAACATTTGGGGGCAATTACCCCCCTGCCGGGCGAACTGGGCATTGCAGACCGCGTCCGCTTTATGGGGATGATTCCCTATGAGAAACTTCCTTCCTACCTGGCGATGTGCAATATTTTCGTCACCCCCTCTGTTACCGAAGTCCACCCGCTTTCGGTGATCGAAGCCATGGGAGCCGGGCTGCCCATCGTGGGGATTGATTCGCCCGGCGTGGGCGATTCCGTCACAGACGGGGAAACGGGGCTGCTTGCCAGAGAGGATATCGCGTCTTTTACCGCCAAACTCACCCGTCTCTGCCTGAACTCCCACCTGCAAAAACAATTCGGGGCGGCGGCGCGCAAAGCCTCCGAGCAATATTCCATCGAACGCACCACGAAAATTATGCTCGAACATTACAGCCGCCTACGGCAAACTACCAAACCCGTCACCCCCAAACTCGATGAACGCCTCAAATCCATTTTGGAAGAGTTCCTCAAATGAAGCGCAATCGGCGCATCGGCGCGTGGGGCGAGGAGATTGCCGCCCGGCACCTGATGACAAGAGGCTGTGAAATCCTCAGCCGCAATGTCCGCACACCGTATGGCGAGATTGACATCATCGCCAGGCAGGGCGAAACGATACGTTTTGTCGAAGTCAAAACGCGGACCTCGGACAAAATGGGTTTGCCCGAGGATTCGGTCACCGCGCGCAAACGGGAACACATGATTGCCTGCGCCGAGCATTACGCCGCAGAACACGCCATAGACCACTGGCAGATTGATGTCATTGCGATTGAAGGGAAGCCGGGGGAGACGCCCAAGATTACTTATTTTGAGAATGCAGTCTAATCCTTCCTCACTCCTCCCCCATCCAGAAGAAAAGAAGCGTTTGCCGCTCGTCGTCATCGTAGGTCCAACGGCGGTGGGCAAAACGGAGATTGCGATTCAACTGGCAGAACGGCATCCGGCGGGCGGTGAAATCGTCTCCGCCGATTCGCGGTTGTTTTACCGCGGCATGGACATTGGCACGGCAAAACCAACACCCGAGGAGCGGGCGCGCGTGCCTCATCATTTGATTGATATTGCAGAGCCGGATGAGATTCTGAGTCTGGCGGTCTTTCAACAGAAAGCGCGCGAAGCCATCGCCGAGATTCACAGCCGCCGTAAACTGCCGTTTTTGGTGGGCGGCACGGGGCAGTATATCCGCGCAGTGACGGAGGGCTGGAGCCCGCCGGAGGTTGCCCCGAACCCGAGGTTGAGGGAAGAATTGGAAAAGTGGAAAGTGGAAAGAGGGGAATATTGGCTATACGAAAAATTAAAGAGTTTGGACCCGGAAGCCGCCTCAAAAATTGACCCGCGCAATGTCCGCCGGACGATACGCGCGTTGGAGGTCATCCTGACCACAGGCAAAAAATTCTCCGAGCAGCGGCGGCATGGCGAATCTCCCTATCACCTCATCACCATCGGGCTGATGCGTCCGCGCGACGAGTTGTATCGGCGCGTGGATGCGCGCATCGAGGCGATGTTTGCGAATGGATTCGTAGACGAAGTGCGCGGTCTGCTGGCAAAAGGTTACTCCCCCTCCCTGCCGACGATGTCTGCCATCGGTTATCGGGAATGCGTCCGCGTGGTGGAAGGCGAATGGACGGAGGAGCAGGCTAAGGTCGAGATACGACGCGCGACTCGGGTGTATGTCCGCCGGCAGGCGAATTGGTTTAAGGAGTCCGATCCCGCTATCCGCTGGTTCAAAGTCCAGGAAGGGGTGGTGGAGGAAATCGAGAAAAACATCCGCTGGTTGGTTGACTTTTGATGCGGGCTTGTATATACTGAAATTATTCACCCAAAAGAGGAGGCAGTATGGCTGACAAACCGTGGTTCGCTCACTATGATAAAGGGGTGCCGCATTCGTTTGAAATTCCACAAGTGCCGTTGCATCATTTTCTGGAGGAGTCTGCCCGTAAATATCCTGACCGCGCCTGTACGATCTTTAAGGGCGCGGTCATTACGTTCAAGGAGATGAATGCGCTGGCAGACAGTATTGCCGCCGCGCTGGTGGATATGGGTGTGAAGAAAGGCGACCGGGTAGGGATCTTCATGCCGAATACGCCGCAGTTTGTGATGACGTACTTTGGCATCCTCAAGGCTGGCGGTGTGGTGGTGGCGACGAACCCGCTCTATACGCCGCCGGAAATCGAGCATCAGGCAAGCGATGCGGGCATCGAGTATATGTTCGTGATGACGAACTTCTACGAGACGATCAAGAAAGCCCAGCCGAAGACCAAAATCAAGAAAATGATTGTGACCAACCTGAAGGAAACCCTGCCGCCCGTGCTGCGCGTGTTGTTCACGCTGGCGCGCGAGAAGAAGGGCGGTTTCCGCATTGAGGGCGGTTTGAGGGACGGCGATATCTGGCTCAAGGATTTGCTCGCCAAATATAAGGGCGCGCCCAAGCCGAATGTTGAGGTTGGTCCAGAAGATACCGCCCTGTTTCAATACTCGGGCGGGACGACGGGCGTCTCGAAGGGAGCGGTGGCCACTCACTACAATGTCGTTGCAGATACGCTGATGATCAAGAGCTGGATGACAACGCTGGAGGAGGGGAAGGAGATTGTATTGATGGCTATTCCGCTCTTCCATGTCTACGGCATGGTGGCAGGCATGCACTTTGCCATGGCGGGCGGGGCAAGCATGGTAATGGTGCCAAACGCGCGCGATATTCCCGATGTGTTGGAAAACATCCACAAATACAAGCCGACCATCTTCCCCGGCGTGCCGACGCTCTATAACGCCATCAACAACCGCCCCGAGGTGAAGGAGGGCAAGGTCAGCCTGCGTTCGATCAAGGCGTGCATCTCCGGTTCTGCGCCGCTGCTGCGCGAAACGAAGGAAACCTTCGAGGCGTTGAGCGGCGGCAAGGTCTTTGAGGGGTTCGGTTTGTCTGAAGCGCCCACTGCCACGCATTGCAACCCGCTTCTCGGCGAGAACCGCACCGGCTCGATTGGGCTGCCGCTGCCAAATGTGGATGCGAAAATCATCAGCCTGGATGACGGCGAGACGGAAGTGCCGGTGGGCGAGGTGGGCGAACTCGTCATCAACGGACCGATGGTGATGAAGGGGTATCACAATATGCCCACTGAAACCGCCAACGCCCTGCGGAAATTAAAAGACGGCAAGACCTGGCTCTTTACAGGCGACATCGCCCGCATGGACGAGGACGGTTATTTTTACATCGTGGACCGCAAGAAGGAACTCATCAAGCCGGGCGGTTTTCAGGTGTGGCCGCGCGAGGTGGAGGAAGTACTTGCCCAGCATCCGAAGATTATGGAAGCCGGCGTGGCGGGCATCCCCGATCCGTATCGCGGTGAGACGGTCAAGGCGTGGATTGTGTTGAAACCAGGCGAGACCGCCACCGAGGAGGAGATCAAAGCGTTCTGCAAGGAGCGGCTGGCAGCCTACAAGGTGCCAACGCATTACGAGTTCCGCACGGAACTGCCAAAGACAACCGTAGGCAAGATTTTGCGCCGCGAATTGGTGCGTCAACACAAGGAAGCCAGCGGCGGGTAACCTCCGCCCTGTTGAAAATAAAAAAGAGCCTCGCACAGCGCGGGGCTCTTTTGATTTGCTGGAACACGGCTTTTCTGCCGTATTACGCGGATGCCGATGCGGATGACGAAGAAGAAACCATCTGCGGGGTGCCGCTTTTCTTGGGGACCGGCGGCGGGAAGATGGCTTCGAACTCTTCGCGCGTGAGCGTTTCCACTTCCAGCAGCCGCTGAGCGACAGCATCCAATTGTTTGCGGTATTTGGTCAGCAGTTTTTTCGCCAGTTTGTACGAGTCATCCACAATGCGGCGGACTTCGGCGTCAATGCGCTCGGCGACGGTTTCAGAGTAGTCGCGCTGTTCGGAAATTTCGCGCCCGAGGAAGATGAGTTCCTCTTTTTGACCGTAGAGCATGGGGCCGAGTTCGCTGCTCATGCCCAGGCGGGTCACCATGGTGCGCGCCAGGCGGGTAACCTGTTCGATGTCGTTCGAGGCGCCGGAGGTGATGTCATCGAAGACAAGTTCTTCGGCGACGCGCCCGCCCAGCATGTAGGCGAGGTTGGCGAGCAGTTTCTTGCGCGAGTAGAGGAGGCGGTCCTCATCGGGGCGGAACCAGGTGAGGCCGCCTGCCTGTCCGCGCCCAACGATGGTCACCTTTTGGACGGGGTCGGCTTCGGGGATGGCATTGCCCACGACGGCGTGACCCGCCTCATGGTAGGCGATGATGCGTTTTTCTTCATCCGAAATCAGGCGGGACTTTCGTTCGGGTCCCATGATGACGCGCTCGATGGCTTCTTCGAGTTCCGCCTGCCCAATGGCTTTCTTGTTGCGACGGGCGGCAAGAATGGCGCTTTCGTTGACCAGGTTTTCAAGGTCGGCGCCGACAAAGCCCGGTGTGCCGCGCGCCAGCGCCGCAAGGTCAACATTCGGTTCGAGCGGCTTGCCTTTGGTGTGCACCCTGAGGATGGCTTCGCGCCCTTTTACGTCGGGGCGGTCTAGGGTCACACGGCGGTCAAAGCGGCCGGGGCGCAGGAGCGCAGGGTCGAGGATATCGGGACGGTTGGTAGCGGCAATGATGATGACGTTGGTGTCGGTGTCGAAGCCGTCCATCTCCACGAGCATCTGGTTGAGGGTTTGTTCGCGCTCATCGTGAGAGCCGCCCAAGCCTGCGCCGCGCTGGCGCCCCACGGCGTCAATTTCATCCACAAAGACGATGCAGGGCGAGTGCCGTTTTGCCTGATCGAACAGGTCACGCACACGGCTGGCGCCCACGCCGACGAACATTTCCACAAATTCCGAGCCGGAGATAGAGAAGAAAGGCACCCCCGCTTCGCCGGAGACGGCTTTCGCCAGCAGGGTCTTGCCCGTGCCGGGAGGTCCCACCAGCAAAACGCCTTTGGGGATGCGTGCTCCCAACTGAATGAATTTTTGCGGTTCTTTCAGGAACTCGACCACTTCCGCCAGTTCCTGTTTGGATTCATCCGCCCCAGCCACGTCGTTGAACGTCACGGTGGGATGTTCCCCGCTGAACATGCGGGCGCGGCTCTTGCCGAAGGACATGGCGGCATTGTTCGAGCCTTGCGCCTGGCGGAAGATGAACCAGAAGACGCCCAGCATGAGCAGGAGCGGGAGCAGATACACCAGGAACCCGCCCAGCAGCCCCGACCAGACCGAAGGCGGTTCTACCTCGATTTTGACGTTTTCCGGGGTCAGCCGCTCCGGGCTTACTCCCAACGCCGTTAGTTGTTCGACAAGTGTCGAATTCGCTTCTTTGTAGGCTTCCACCCCGGAAGTCGTTGCCGATTCGGAGCCGGTCTTATAGATAACGCGCAGGCTGCCGTCGTTTTCAATCACGATGCGCGCCACTTTGCCCAGTTGAACGTCTTGCGCCAGTTCGTTGAGCGAGAGCGGCTGGGAAACAGGTGACTGATTGCGCACCATGGTCACTGCCATTACCACAACCGCCACGATCAAAAGAAGGGTCACAATAAACGATTGGTTTCTCGAATTCACTTTGCCTCCAAAATGTGCGGGAGATTATACCAACAGGGGGGGCAGTGGAATAGACTGCCGCTAACTTTAATATATTCCTCTAACGTAGAGAAAAACCCCGTTGAGCCGCTCTTAAGGATGCGAAAATTCCCCGCTCTCTTACGCAGAGCCAGGTTGTGCCTGCGCTCCGCCC
>JBBITE010000031.1:0-28351 GCA_037440905.1 Anaerolineae bacterium
AAGAGATGCGCTTGAAGGTGCGGAACTTGCCCTCGCCCAACGCGCGCAATCTATCGTGAGCCTGGGGTTTAATGTCGCCATTGCGCCTTATGATGATCGATCCAACCCTGATATTGGATTGGAAAATGCCCGTCAGATTGTGCGTGATTCGTCCATACTTTGTGTGGTGGGTCACCTGAACTCCGGGGTGGCCATTCCCATATCCAATGAATATCATAATGCCGGGCTGGCAATGGTCTCGCCTACTGTAACAAATCCCCTGCTGACCGAACAGGGTTATGCAGAAATTAACCGCATCATTGGCCGCGACGATCGCCAGGGCTTTGCCGCAGCGCAATATGCTCGCAGCCAGGGTATTCAGAGCGTTTTTATTGTGTATCAGTTTAGAGAGAATATCGCGACCAGTTTCAAAAAAGGCGCTGAAGTATTTAATATCAACATTCTGGGGTTCGAAATGCTGGAACCAGACCAGGCATCCGTTTTGGTAGAACAGATTGCTCTGTTGAACCCTGATGCGGTGTATCTTGAGAGTAACTACGACCAGGCTGCTCCCTTTTTCAAATTGCTGCGCGATAAAGGCTACATGGGATTATTGATGGGACCCGATAGTTTGGATCACCCTGACCTGTTGCTGGCCGGACCTGCGCTGAAAAGCGGCCGGGGAACAATTTACACGGTTGTCGGGGACATCTATAACGTGCGTGCATCATTTCCTGCTGTTCAGCAATTTAATCAGGACTTTCAAGCCTACTTTGGACACCCGCCCAAAACAATCTTTTATGCAATCAAAGGGTATGATGCCATGTCCATTTGCTTGAAAGGAATTGAAGACACCATTCGGCAAAAAGGCCATATTTTGAAACGTGAGGATGTGGCTGCTTCCATACGCGCCTTGCAGGATTTTCCCGGTATTTCCCACCCTGCTATTGACTTTGACTCAAACGGCGATCTCTCCGAGGCTGATTATCTGGTATATCAGGTCACTGCAACGTCTGCTAATTCATGGGCTAATAACACTTTTTTAGGAGCAGTCAGCGTTCCCGCGTTCCCATAAAAACTGATCCATGAAGAAACGTTAGGCTTTGCCTGCAGAAACCTTCCCTATCCCGAATTGGCGTTTCCGCAGGCTCGGAATGTGCTGCAGCTGAGTTATAGAAGCGCTTCGTTTGTCCAGACCGAGAGCCCTGCCAGCAGGCCTGTAACGGCATCCATGCCCGAGGTGTGACCGGTTTGCATGGCGGCTTCGGCAGTTTGGAGCAGGCGCTGGCTTTCTTCGCCGCGTGAGAGGGAGCCCGCCAGGTCTTTCAGGCGGCTGGAGACTTTGCCGCGCGCGGCATGGATGAGGTAGGTGCGGCTGATGTCATTGGTGCGGGGAGAGAGGGCGATGACGGTTTCTCCCAGTTGCAAGACGAAAGCACGGCGCTGCGGGTCATCCGCTAGGGTGCACCACAACCCTGCTAGAAACCCCACCAGCAGATCGTCGCCGCTGGGGGTGAGACCGCCGCCCAGCCCCATGAGCGCGGTGAGCGCAGGCGCGGCGGCGGCGGGGTCGAGTTGGCGGGCAGCGGCAAGAAGCCGGCGCAGGGCGTCGGCAGCGATGCGTGGGAGGGGGGCGTGTGGCGCTTGCGGATTGTGTGCGCCATGCAGGAGGGTTTCGGCAACGATTTCTGCGTTTGTCTGGCGCTGCCGCGCGTTGAGGGCGCGCCACACGCTGCGCCAGGCGAGGGTCACTGGGGGGTGGGTGAGGTCGGTTCGGAGGGCGGGCAGGTCACAGGTCCAGAGAGAAGCGGAGCGCAGATCAATCGTCAGTGAGGCGAGGCGCAAGGTCCCGCTGCGGCGGGCGGCAGGTTCGTTGGGGCGAAGCGTCTCGAAGGAGAAGGCGGAGGGGGTATCCAGGCGAATCCCCTGCGGCAGGTCGGGTTGATCGGATGCGGTGAGGGTCAGGAGGGTGTCGGCGCCGTTGACGCGCAGGTTGACGGCGGAGCGAAAGACGCTATGCACGACGGCATCGAAGTTTGCTTGCGGAATGGTCTCGCCGATGGAAAGGGCGGTGAGGTTCATTCTTCCAGCGGTTCGAACTTGAGGCCGAAGATGTCCCCGTCTTGATGCGGGCGGATGGGTTCCCAGACGGCTTTGAGGCGCATGCCGATTTTGAGCCTGTCGGTTGATTCGGCTTTGATTTGACCCAGGGCTTTGATGCGGTTTTCGAATTCTGCAATGCCGAGGAGGAGGGAACGCTGGTCGAAGCCGTAGGGCAGGTTGAAGATGGAGGTGTAGGTGAGCAGGCGGGCGCAGCCCTGCGGATGGATTTCTTCGAAGTTGCGCCCTCGGCATTGGAGGCAGCGGTCATGGTAGGGATAGTGGATGTGGCCGCAGTTTTTGCAGCGGTAGGCGGTGAGTGCGGGGGCGCTCATGGTTCTTCCCTTTTCAGGATAAAACACAGGACGTTGTTGGCAAAGCCGCCGAAGTTGAGGGTGAGGCCGATTTGGGCGTTCGGCACCTGGCGTTCGGGCGGCAGTTGGCGGCGCAGTTGCCAGACGATTTCCACGATTTGTGCGACGCCTGTGGCGCCCATGGGATGACCGCGCGCTTTCAGCCCGCCGGAGACGTTGATGGGGATGACGCCTCCGAGGCGGGTTTTGCCCTGGAGGGCGGCAGCGCCGCCTTCGCCCTCCGGGAAAAAGCCAACGCGTTCGCTGGCAGCAATTTCGAGGATGGTGAAGGCGTCGTGCAGTTCTGCCACGTCCACATCGGAGGGGGTGAGGTTTGCCATGGCAAAGGCCTGGCGGGCGGCAAGGGTGACGGCGCGCAGTTCGGTGGGGTCGGCGCGTTCTGCGAGGGTTTGGGTATCGGTGGCTTGACCGAAGCCGGCGATGACGACGTAGGGTTTGCCGAGGCGGCGCGCAACTTCTACACTGGAGAGGACCAGGGCGGCGGCGCCGTCGCTGGTGGGGCAGAGGTCGTACAGGCGCAGCGGGTCTGCCACGATGGGGTTAAGCAGGGCGGCTTGGGGACCGTCGAAAATTTCCTGGCGGTTGATGGGTTTGCGGAAGTGGGCGTAGGGGTTGAGCGCGCCCATTTCGTGGTTTTTGATGGAGATGGCTTGCAGGTGTTCGGCGGTGACGCCGTATTTTTGCATGTAGAGGCGGGCAAACATCCCTGCCAGGCCGGGCATGGTGACGCCGTAGGGATATTCCGCCTGAGGGTGCGTCATGGTGGAGGCGAAGTCGGTGGTATGTGCGCCGTCGCCGGCGCGCATTTTTTCGCCGCCCACTACGAGGACGGCGTTGCACCAGCCCGAGGCAATTGCTAACAGACCCGCCTTGACGGCGGATGCGCCGGAGGCGGGTCCGTTTTCGATGGTTTCGGCGGCGGCGGGCAGCAGGCTGAGGCGGTCAGCGAGCGAGCTGGCGATGGCGGTTTGGTGCTGGAGCATTCCGCCGCCTACGTTGGCAACGTAGAGGGCATCTACGGTTTGGCTGCCCAGGCCGGCGTCGTCGAGGGCATTCAAGGAGGCGGCTGCCAGCATGTCGAGCAGGGTGTCTTCGTAGCGCCTGCCGAAGGGGATCATGCCTGCGCCGATGATGGCTGCTGGTTTCATGAGGTTGGAGTGTATAGAAATGGTGTTGACTTGAGGTTATTGTTGTGCGCTTGTGGTGCAGTTTTCTTGTAGCGTGACAGGGATGTCGTCTTTTGGTTACGGTTTCTTGCGCGTATCTTCTCGAATGTTTAGGGTGAAGGGCGATCCGTTGTATGGATTACTTTATAGAATGTTTTTTTTGAAAAATGGTAACTACCTACCGACAGCCCAAAGGGGGGAGAAACCTTCCGCTGTGTGTCATGCGAGGGCGCAGCCCGAAGGGCCACGCCGAGGCTCGCCCGAGGCGCAATCTCCAGCATTTGTGGGGGGACTGCCACGCTTGCTGCGCTCGCTGCAGTGACAGGTAGGTAGTTACTGGTTTTCTCTGTGGTGATGAACGGACGACCCCACCCAATACCAGAGAGCCTTTTTGTCAACTTGCAGCGTTTTGGGGCATGGCAACCCGCCGGCAAGGGGGCTTGGATTTGGCAATCCAAGCCAGCGCTTTTTGCTCGTGCGGATTGTCAAATCCGCACCTCATTCGATAAGCAAAGAGAAAAGGCAGGCTCACTGTCGGACTTTGTGCTGTAATACTAGCTGATTAAAGGGCACAAGATAATGAAACTTAACAACTGATGTTACGCGGTTCTTGATTGCTGGCGGTTTAAACCGCATCTAGCAATCGCAAAGTCAGCCTTCGCTGACTTAAGAGCCTGCGCAGGCAGGCTTGGCGAGGGTGAGCCGCGACTTCAGTTGCCATGCAGGGAAAACAAGCCTGTTTTACGAGAACCTTCAAGGCGTTCTGCGTAAGGTGAGTAATTCAGTAACTGCGCAGTCGGCGTTCTCCCCTGGCGCTTGCCCGCCACATCGTCCCCGCAGCAAAGCGGAGCGGGAGGGCAAGTGTTACGCCGACGGGCGCGTAAGCCTGCCCTGAGCCTGCCGAAGGGAGAACGCGCCCTACGCGAGCATTATGGAAATATTTTCGTAACAATCATAATCTTGTGCCACGAGATTGTTCGAGTAGTTTGTGAATCCGCAAGATGCTGCGTTATGCCAGGTTGGCGCGGCTGAGGGCATTGAGGCGTTCGACGTGGGCGGGATCGTAGGCGTCGCCGAATTTGGTTTTGGGCAGGGAGGCTTTTTTCGCCATCAGTTGTTCGTATTCGGCGTCGTCCACTATCGCCACACAGCGACCGATGCTGGCTTCGCCATCCACAAAGCGCCAGGGGAAGAAGCCGACGGTGACGCGGCGGTTGAGCAGCAGGTCAATGTCGCCGCCCAGACATTCGGCGTGGATGATGCCGTAGGGGAACATCTCGAGGTGCATGAGTTGATATTTGCTGTCGTCGAAGAATTCTGCCAGCGTTTTGCCGAACTTTTTCTGGAAGACCCGCTCCGCCTGGCGCGCCTGACGCGGCATCCAATCGCGGATGATGGTGTTCATGGGATGGTCGGCGCTGCCGCAGTCTACGCCGATCCAGCGCAGTTTTTTGGCTTTCGCCCATTCGGCAAATTCGCGGTCGGGGCCGGGGTGCTGAACCATGTAACGGATTTCGTTGGCGTAGGGGGAATCCCAGCCGAAGTGATGGTAGCCGGTGTGGATGATGAGGATGTCGCCTTCGCGCACTTCGACGCGCTCCTCGACCATTTTGCTGGTGTACACGTCGTAATCGCCGCATACGTCGCTCAGGTCCACGATGGCGGCTTCGTGAATCAGGAAGTCCATTTCCAGCGAGGCGATGTCGCGCCCGGGGGTGTGGAAGTGGATTTCGCCGTCCAGGTGTGTGCCGAGGTGGTTGGAGTGGGTCAGCAATTGTCCGTTGGCGCCGTTGGGTGCAAGACGCTTGAAGTATTTGAGTTGCAGCGGTTCGTAGGTGGGCCAGGGCGGGGTGGCAACGCCGAGGGGGATGGTGAGGTCAATGAATTTCATGAGGAACTCCTTTTGAGGTAGTTTGATAGTCGGGTAGTCGGGTAGTCAGGTAGTTGGAGGGGATGACGCGCGGCGCTCGAAGCATGAGGCTATTTTTCATACGGCAGTCCCAGCGCTTCGGGTTTGGCTGCGCCCCAGCGGGAACTGAACCATTGGGTGGACATCAGTACCAGAATGATGATGGTAATGACGAAGGGGAAGGTCCTCCAGACGTAGCGGGAGAAAACGCTGGGCAGCAGCGCTTCGGGGTTGAGGGAAATTTGCCACAGCGCGCCGAAGAGAATCGAACCGCCCACCAGCAGGAGGGGATTCCACATCGAGAAGAAGACCAGCGCCAGGGCGATGAAGCCCCAGCCCATCAGAAAGTTGTAATTCCAGACGGGGTTGTAATCCAGCGCGTAAATGGCGCCGGCCAGTCCCATCAGCGCGCCGCCGAACATCTCGCTGGCATAGCGCGTGCGGACGACGTTGATGCCCGACACTTCCGCCACGGAGGGGTTCTCTCCCACCGAGCGCAGTTTCAGGCCGGGATGAGTTTTGAACAGGAAGAACCAGATGCCCCCCGCTAGCGCCAGCGAGAGGAAAAAGAACGGCGAAAGCCCGGCAATGGTGGGAATGCGCGGCAGCCCCAGCGGACCCGTGTACGGATACCCAATGTAAGCGGTGAGTCCAAAGCCGAGAATCCAGATGCCCATGCCGTTCACCACCTGGTCGCCGCCGAGGGTGACTGAAAAGAAGGCATGCAGCAGCCCAATCAACGCGCCGACGGCGATTCCCGCCAGAAACCCCAGCAGATAATCGCCGGTGATTTTAGCAACCATAAAACTAATGGTGGCGCCGAACAGCATGGCGCCTTCCACGCCCACGTTCAAAATGCCGGCGCGCTGACCGATGATTTCTCCCAGCGCGGCAACGGTAAAAATTGTGGAAGCGCTCAGGCTTCGTACCCAAAATTCCCACATGTTATGCCTCCTTCTCTTTCTTGAAGACAATCTTGTAGCGGAAGAAAAATTGAAACGCCACCAGGATGATCATCAACACGCCCAGCATGGCGTAATCAATGCCGAAGCCCAGTTGCAGTTTTCCCTGCACGAAGCGCCCGCCGCTGGTCAGCCCGCCGAACAGAATCGCCAGCGGAATAGAAGCCAGCGGGCTGCCTTGTGAAATCAAGCCGCAGATGATTCCATAAAACGCCAGGTCGCCGAAATCGCCGTAATTCTTGGGAATTTTGAAAAGACCCGGCACAGTGGCAAAGTAATGATACCCTGCCAGCCCGGCGATTGCCCCGCCGGCAACGAACACCAGCAGCGAAATCTTGAACGGGTCCACGCCGGCATAACGCGCCGCCGCAGGGCTGGCGCCAAACGCCCGAATCTCATAGCCGATGCGCGTTTTGGCAAAGACAAACTGCAGCAAAGCAGCCAGCCCCAGCGCAAACCAAATTGTGAACGGCATTCCCAAAAACAAACCCGGCTGGAGCGAGGCGGGAAGTTTATATCCCTCGCCCTCGCCGCCAGACCCCATAAACGGACCGCCTTCCTTAATCATGTGCGCCGTCACCCAAAAAGCGATGAAGTTCAGCATCATGGTCACGACGATTTCATTGGTGTTGAATTTGCCTTTGAGCAGGCCGGGGATGAAGCCTATCAACCCGCCGCCGGCGATGGCTGCCAAAATCATCAACGGCAAAACGATGCCCGCCGGCACCTCGGTTTGTGTGCGCGCCCCAAAAGCGTAAGCCACCCCAAACGCCGCCAGCGCTCCGCCATATAACTGCCCTGCCATGCCGATATTCCACAACCCGGCGCGCAAAGGCAGGATAAAGGCAAACGTACAAAGCAGCAAAAAGATGGCGCGGTTAAGGGTGAGCGGCACGCCGAAAGAATTGAGAAAGGCATAGGAGAAGATTTCCGCATAGCCTTTGGCGGGGTCCACCCCCGCCTGTAAAAAAATGAAGCCGACCAAAAACAGCGCCACCAATACCGCGATAATCGAAATGACCGCCGCTTCCAGCCCGCTGAAGCCCGCTTTTTTTTCGAGTTTGATTTTGTATCCTGCGATGTTCATTGTTCCGCCGCCTTTTGCTTGATTCCAGCCATCAGCCCGCCGACGATGTCGCGCTCGGCTTCGCCGCCCGGCAGGACATCCATAAACTCTCCCTCGTACATCGGAGCGATGCGGTCGCTCAATGCCAGGACCTCATCCAGGTCCTCCGAAATGAGCAGAATCGCCGCCCCGGCTTTTTTCGCTTCCAGCAGTTTGTTTTGCACGAATTCGGTTGCGCCCACGTCCAGTCCCTGTGTGGGCAGGTTGGCAATGATCAGGCGCGGCTGCCGTGAAAAGACGCGCGCCAGAATCAGTTTTTGCAGGTTGCCGCCTGAAAGATTCTTCGCATACATATCGGCGTGAGGCGCAGCGATGCCGTATTCGGCGATGAGCGCTTCGGTGCGGGCGCGAATCTTCTTCGTATCCACAATGCCGCGCTTGCAAAATTCATCGTCGTAGAAATAACTCATCAGCACATTTTCGACCAGCGAAAAATCGCCAATCGAACCCACCGTCCGCTGTTCGGAGGGGATGTAGCCTACGCCTCGTTTCCAGCGCGCCAGCGCAGGCAGGCGGGTGATGTCGCGGCCATCGAGCAACACTTTGCCCTCCGCCGCCTTGCGCAATCCCGCCAGCGCCTCTGCCAGCGGCTGCTGCCCGTTCCCCGAAACGCCGGCGATGCCGAAGATTTCGCCCTCATGCACGCTGAACGATACATCTCGAACCGCCTTCGTGCCTTTTTCATCGTACACAGAAAGATGCTGCACCTCCAGCACGGGTTTGCCGCGCTCCACCTCCACGCGCTTCAGGTCGAACATCACATCCCGCCCTACCATTTCCCGCGCAAGGAGTTGCTCGGTGGCTTCGCGTGTATTCAGGCGCGCCACCACTTTGCCGCGCCGCAGCACCGTCACACGCTGACTGACCGACAGCACCACCGGTAGTTTATGCGTAATGAAGGGAACGATGGCGAGTTCGTCCCGCGTCATGATCTGAATCGTCTCCAGCAATTTTTTTGTTTCGGGCGGGGCAAGCGAGGAGGTCGGTTCATCCAGGATTAAGATGCGCGCCCCGCGATACATCGCCTTCAAAATCTCCACCATTTGCTTTTCCCCTTCCGAGAGATGCCAGACCTTATCGTTCAGGTTGAGTTTGTATTCGTAGTGGTCGCACAAGCGCGCCACTTCCTCCGCCGCTTTTTTGAAGTCCAGCACCAGCCCGGTTTTGGGATGCCCCAGCAGGATGTTTTCCAAAACAGTATGCGCCGAAACCAGTTTGCGGGTTTGATGCACCATGCCGATGCCCAGTTCAATCGCATCCAGCGGCGAGCGGAAGTTGACCTTTTTGCCGAAGACGTAAATTTCGCCTTCGTCGGGGCGCACCAGCCCGAAGAGGATGCTCATCAGGGTGGTTTTGCCTGCGCCGTTCTCGCCCAGGATGGCGTGAATTTCTCCGGCGCGAATTTCGAAATCCACGTGGTCGTTGGCAATCAAACCCGGATAGCGCTTGGTAATGCCGCGCGCTTCCAAAACGATTTCACCGTGTTGTACTTTTTCACTCGTAAAAGCGCCCATGTTCGTCCTCGAATTGGACAAGCTGTAATCTTGGAAAATAGCTGAAAGTCCTTTTTGTCGCTTGTTGAGTGTACTTTGCGCTCTCTTGCGCAAGGGCGACGTTAGAGAACGTCGCCTACACATCAGTTTTCAGACGCTCTCTTCCAGCCGATGATATTGAGCAGGCGCGCGTTTGCTTTTTTACTCCCGCGCGCCTGCCTGTTATATTCCTGCGCCTGCGGCGCGCTTACTTCAGGATGGTTGTACCTTGCAGGTCGAAGTTGAACTGCGAGAGCAGGAATTCCACAGTGGCTTCCTGCCCGGCGGCTTTGACAACGGTGCCGGCGGCCGGGATGGGCAAGCCGCTCAGTTCGAGCCCTGTGCCGTTGCTCACCAGGTCATGATCGGTGAACGGGTCCCACTCGCCTTTCATCATCTGCTCGCGGCGCTGTTTGACCAGATCGAGGATGGATTGCGGGATGAGCGGCAGCGCCTTGGGGCTGATGGCATCCACGCCGACCTTGCCGTTGTTCATCAGGTCCACCGTGGGGATGACGGTGCCGTCTTTCAGCGTCATGGTGGTTTCCATGCCGGGGTAGAAAATGGTGGGCGGGGTCTTGTTGCCTTTCATGAATTCCTGAAGAATCAGGTTGTAGCCCACTTCCCAGCGCGTATCGAAGGAAACCGCCACCGTATCGGTGTTGGACCAGCCGTATTCGCCGACGATGTCCATATCCTTGCCCACAAACCAGACGCCTTTCTCCTGCGCCACATCCAGCGTGGAGCCGGAGTCGGTCTGCTGGGTCAGCACGTCCACCTGGTATTGATCCACCAGCGTGGTGGCGATGTCGCGCTCTTCCTGCGGCAGGTACCAGTCGCCGGCGTATTTGACGTAAATCTTGATGTCCTTATTCAGCAGTTTTGCAGCATCCTGCACGCCCAGCACAAAACCAGCCGTGCGGCGCAGCACCTGAACATTGGGGAACGCCGAGACGATACCGATGTTGCCGGTCTGAGTCAGCGCGCCGGCAATCAAGCCTTCCAGGTACAACGCCTGATACTGGCGCGGGAAGTAACGGATGAAGTTCTGCTCGGTGCTCAGGTCGCTGGCGATGATGGAGACGAAGTACACGTCCGGGTATTTGCTGGCGATGTCCTTCAGCGGCATGCCCATGAATTCGGCGTTACCGACCACGATGTTGGCGCCCTGGGCGATCATCTCCTCCGCAAACGGCACGGATTGATCCGGAGCGACGTTCTCGCGGTAGATATATTCGACGTTATCGTAGGTGCTTGCCAGGCGTTTGCCGGCGCGGTCATGCGCACCCGACCAGGTTGTGCCGGCAATGACGCTGAAATGTTCGATCGCCAGCGTCACTTTGGGCGTGCCGGCCGTTGGCTGTTCCCCGCCGGCGGGCGCTTGCGTGGCGGCCCCCCCGCCGGCGGGCTCTTGCGTGGCGGTCCCCCCGCCGCCGCAGGCTGAAAGAATCAGGCTGAAGACGACCAGCAAGGCAGCCAGGGTGAAATAGGTGTTTCGTTTCATGTTGCTTCCTCCTTCTGAGAATGGGTGAGAATGAAAATTCGTTGGTGTTGGAATGGTACGGATTCGGGCAATAGGCTCTCTCCTTTCGTAGATTGGTTGCTGCCGGCGCGCGGACGGACAAAACCATCTGCCAGACTTACGCCGCGCTCCTCTTTTTCAGAATTTCGTTCAACTTGTCCAATCCCTGCTTGACCATGCCTTTGCTGACCGACTCGAACAAGCGCTGCCCCACGCTGGCAACCTTCCCGCCAATTTGCGCTTCGCCGCTGTACTTCATCAGCGTCCTGCCATCCGCCAGTTCGCTCAAGACCACATCGCCAATGCCTTTCAGAAAACCGATCTTGCCGGTGCCTTCCACAGTCAACATGCAGCGCTCAGGCGGCGCTTCATTGCTAACCATCACCCGCCCTCCAAACGTCCCTCCCAGCGGACCAATCCGCACGGCGATTTCACCGTTAAACTCGTTATCGCTGACTTTGGTGACGCTTTGAATGCCCGGCACACAGGCTGCCAGCACTTCGGGATCGCGCACCACTTTCCAAACCTCCTCCCGCGGGCTGTCGAACGTATATTCGCCTTCGATTCTCATTCGTTTCTCCAGTCACGTTGATCCTATCCAACCATCCGACCACCAGACCATCTGACCATCCGACCATCAGACCATCTGACCACCAGACCATCCGACTACCAGACCACCAGACTATCTGACTATCAGACTATCAAACTATCAAACTACCTCTCCTTCAACAATTCAAACAAGCGGTTCGGGCTGAGCGGCATTTCCAAAATTTCCAGCGCGCGGTCTGAAAGGGCATTTTCCAGCGCCTGAGCAAACAAGGCCGGCACCGGAATTGCCCCCGCCTCGCCCACGCCCTTGGCGCCCAGTTCATTCAGTGGGGAGGGGGTTTCGAGATGCGCCACCTCGATGTGCGGCATTTCGGTGGACGAGACCAGCAAATAGTCCGCGAAAGAAGCGTTGAGCAGCTGCCCGTTTTCGTCTATGTGGAGTTTCTCGTAATAGGCGTTGCCCAGTCCCATCGAAACCCCGCCGTGAATTTGACCTTCCAAAATCAGCGGGTTGAGCACCGTGCCGCAGTCTTCCGCCACCACATAGCGGCGGATTTTGATCATCATCGTTTCGGGGTCCACCTCCAGGATCATCGCATGAGTGCCGAAAGCCGTTGCCCCATATTGCGGACCGAAGTAGGAGGTGGCTTCCAGCCCCGGCTCGGTGCCCGGTTCCACCGCGCCCCGCAGCGGGTTTGCCAGCACTGCCAGTTCGCCCAGGCTGATGGCTTTTTGCGGAATATCCGCCACGCGCACCATGCCGTCGCCCAGTTCCAGTTCCTCTTCGGGCGCTTCCAATACTTTGCTGGCGAGTTTCAACACCTTCTTGCGCACCGACTTTGCCGCCGCATGGACGGCGTTGCCCGCCACCACTGCGCCGCGGCTGGCAAACGTGCCGGTGCCCCAGTGAAACTCCGAGGTGTCCCCGGTCACGATGCGCACATCGCTGACCTTCACGCCCAACTGCTCTGCCACCACCTGAGCAAAGGAAGTGAAATGACCCTGTCCCTGCGTGCCGATGCCGGTGGTGACGTTGACCTTGCCGCTGGCTTCCACCGTTACCCGCGCACCTTCATAGGGACCTACGCCGGTTGTCTCGATGAAGGGAACGATGCCAATCCCCACGTATTTCCCCTCACGCCGCAGGCGGGGCTGTTCCTCTTTGAGAAACTTTTCATAGCCGATCATCTCCACGGCTTTCTCCACCACGGCTTTGTAGTTGCCGCTGTCCAAAATGAGAGGCGCAAACGCTTGGTCAATGATTTGATGCTCATAGGGGAACGCCTCGGGCGGAATCAGATTGCGCTTGCGCAGTTCGACCGGGTCCATGCCCAGTTCGCGGGCGGCGGCGTCCATCATGCGCTCGATGACGAAGATGCCGTGCGGTCTGCCCGCGCCGCGCACGGGGGTGGCGATGATGCGGTTGGTGAACACCACCTTGAACTCCGACGAGTAGTTGCGGATGTCGTACCCGCCCATATTATGACTTTGCGTATTGAGCGGAATGGTCAAGCCGTAGGGATCATACGCGCCCGTATCGTGCAGAAAATCATCCTTCAAGCCCAGCACCCGTCCATCGCGGGTGAGCGCCATTTCCACATGGTGAATCTGGCCGCGCTCCTGCGTGGTAGCGTAGAAGTTTTCGCGGCGGTCTTCAATCCATTTGACCGGGCGGTTGAGTTTCATCGCCGCCCAGGGGATGACCATTTCTTCGGGGTAGAACATCATGATCTTCGGGCCGAACCCTCCGCCGATGTAAGGCGCAATCACCCGCACCTGATGTTCCGAAAGCCCCAGCCGCGCTGCCGTCCCGTTGCGAATCGGAATCGGCGCCTGCGTGGTATCCCAAATGGTGAGATGTTCGCTCTGCGCGTCCCAGTGCGCCACAATGCCGCGATTCTCCATCGCCGCCGCCGCGCCGCGCTCGATGACGATGCGCCGCTTGATGATGACATCTGCCTGCTGCCGGGCGGCTTCGTAATCGCCTTTCTTCTGAGACAAGCGCGCGGCAAGATTCGACTCCAGGTCATCATGCACCAGAGGGCTGTCGGCTTCCAGCGCCTTTTCCAGGTCCAGCACCACCGGCAGCGGTTCATACTCGACCTCGATCTCTTCGACTGCATCTTCGGCAATGTAGCGGCTTTCGGCAATGACCACCGCAATCGCTTCGCCCGCGTGACGGATTTTGTCTTTGGCAAGCGGAACCTGCCGCCGCGAATGGAAGACAACATCCTTCACCGTCGGCGGCGGCGAGACGAGCGGAGGACCGGGCTGCCAGTCTTTGCCCATATCTTCCGCGATGAACACCGCCACCACGCCGGGGTGCTGCCGCGCTTTCGAAACATCCACCTTGAGCAGGCGGGCGTGGGCATATTCGCTGCGCAGGAAGGCGGCGTGCAGCATGCCGGGCAGCTGCACATCATCCACAAATTGCGCGTGCCCCGTCAGCAGGCGGGGGTCTTCATTGCGCACCACACGTTTGCCGATTAGTTTTCTGTCCATGCGCGCCTCCTATGCTCTCATCTTTTCAGCCGCCAATTGCACGGCTTCGATAATGTGCTGATACCCCGTGCAGCGGCAAAGATTCCCCGAAAGCGCCTCACGAATTTCCTCCTCGCTGGGGTTCGGGTTTTGCTCCAAAAACGCTTTGACCGTCGTCAGGATGCCCGGCGTGCAAAAACCGCATTGCAGCCCGTGCGCCTCCTGAAAGGCTTCCTGAATGGGGTGCAGGTTGTCCCGCGTCCCCAGCCCCTCGACGGTGGTGATTTCGTGTTCGTGCGCCTGCACAGCAAAGATCAGGCACGAGCGGATAGGCTGCCCATCCATCAGCACCGAGCAGGCGCCGCACACCCCATGTTCACAGCCCACATGTGTGCCGGTCAGCCCCAGGTCGTGCCGCAGAAAATCGCTCAACAGCATGCGCGGTTCCACTCTGCGCTGATAGCGCGTGCCGTTGACGGTAATGGTCAGTTCGAAAGTCTGTTGCATGTCAGCCCTCCTGCTTGTTTTCTGCTGCACGCTGAAAAGCCTGCTCGAGCGCGCGGCGGGTGAGAACGTTTGCCAGGTGACGGCGAAATTCGGCTGTCGCGTGGATGTCGCTGCTGGGATCAATCTCCTGCGAGGATGCAATTTCCGCCGCTTCGCGCAGGACCTCCGGAGCGGGCGCCTGACCCTTGAGCGTTTCGGCGGCTCGCTCCGCCGCCATCGGGCGGTCACCCGCGCTGATGAAAACCAGGCGCGCCTCTGTGCATACGCCTTGCTCGTTCAGGGTCACCACTGCCGCAACGCCCATCAGCGCGAAATCATGCGGGCGGCGCGCCACCTCCTGCAACGACCAGCCGGAGCGCGGCGGCATGGGCGGCAGTGAGGCTTCCACCAGCAGTTCGTCCGCTTCGAGGGCGGTGGTGAACAAGCCGAGGAAAAACTCGCTGGCGGGCACCCAGCGTTCCCCGTCCTGGCGGCGGAGGCGGAATTTTCCGTTCAGCGCCAGGCTGAGGGCGGGCAGTTCCGCCGAAGGGTCGGCGTGAGAGATGCTTCCGCCAAACGTCCCGCGTGTGCGTACCTGTGGGTAGGCGATCTTGGACATGGCGGCATGGACCAGTGGGGCGCGTTTCGCTGCCAGCGGGCTGGTCTCCACCTGGCGGTGACGGGTCATCGCGCCGATGCGTAACCCGCCGTCCTCGCCGGTGCGGATGTAACCCAGGGCCGCGATGCGGTTCAAGTCCACCAAAATCGAGGGCTGCACCAGGCGGAAGTTCATCATCGGAATCAGACTTTGCCCGCCCGCCAGAACTTTGGCGTCGTAGCCGTGCTTCGCCAACAACGAGAGGGCTTCTTCAATCGTTTCAGGGGCGTAATATTCGAATGGCGCTGGCTTCATGGGGTTTCATCTCCTGAAAGGTGGGTCATGAGAGGGGATATTCATGAATGCTTCGGCAGGCGTTCCATCCACAACGGCGCGTGAACGGCTTGGCCTCCCGTCCATAACTGATAGGTCATCTGCATGTGACCCAAATGCAGCGAAGTGTGGTCAATGACATGTAAAACACACCACCGCACGGGAACGATGCGCTCCTGCACCGCGCGCGTGCCATCCAGGTCTGCCTCGCGCAGGGCGTAGAACACCTCGCGGGTCTCTTGCGCCGTTTGCTCCAGCAGCCGCACCAGTTCGGCGGCGGAGGCGGCGGTGACGGCAAACTCGGCTTCGCGGTTGCGCGTGGCCGGGCGTCCTCCGACCACTTCGGCAATCCAAAAATGTTCTGCGCCGGCGGCATGAGCGGTCAACACTGCCAGCGAGTTGGTGACGTGCGAATCCTGCCCCTGGATGGGGCGCCAGTTCAGGGCTTCGGCGGGCAACTCTGCCACCAGCCGCGCCATTTGCCCGCGCAGGTCTTCGAGGCGCTGAAGGTAGTTTTCCAATTCAGAGAGCATGGCTTTGTTCCTGTAAGGTTCGTTCTACAAATTCATCCAACGAGGCGGGCGGGCGCTGCAACAAAAATGTCAACACGCTCGCATTGCCCGCCAAACCGTGCCGCGCATAGTAGCGGAACATCTGCATCAGCGCCGTGCGTTGATACTCACCCATGCCGCTGGAGCGGGCGTTTTGCTCCCACACCTCCAGCGGCACAGCGGCAGCCTGCACGGGGCGCTTCACATGGCGGCTCAAAACCTCGGTCACCTCGGTTTGCGAAAGCGGCGGCGTGCCGGCCAGTTCGAGGGTGGCGCCCAGCCAGCCGGGTTCGGTCAGCACTCTGGCGGCGGCTTGCGCCACATCTTCCAAATCCACCAGGCTCAGGCGCGTGTGCGGCGGGTAAGGCACGGCGTACACGCCCTCTTCGCAAATCTGCCGCCAATAGCCAAGCATGTTTTGCATGTAAACCGTCGGCTGCAGAATGGTAAAGGGCAAACCCGCTTCAAAGAGCATCTCCTCCACGCGCATTTTCTGCCAATGATGCGGCATGGCTTCGACCTGCGGATGAAGCACCGAGTGAAAGACGAAACGTTCCACCTTTGCCGATTGCGCGGCGGCGATGACGTTCCTGCCGATGACCGTCTCATACGGGCTGACATTGGGAGCGATGTGATACACCGCCCGCACCCCGCTCATCGCCCGCATCATCGCGGGACCTTCGAGCAGGTCGGCGACGAGGACCTCTTCCACGCCCAAAGCGGTGAGCGCCTGCGCCTGTGCGGGGCGGTGTACGATTGCCCGCAGCGGTTCGCCCCGCTGCTCCAGCGCCCGAATCAACGCTCGTCCTGTTTTGCCTGCCGCGCCTGTGATGAGGATCATGGTCGGATGGGGGTGAGGGTCATGTTGTCCCGTGCTGCGAAGCGAAGGAGCGATGCCGGCTCATGAACTTTCCTTGAACGCCACAAAGCGCGCCCACATGGATTCGGCTTCCATGGCTTTCTGCGGATAGCAGCCGATGTAGTAACGTCCGCTTTGGGCGCGGGCAATTTCGCCGGCCAGGTTTTCGGCATGGACGATCTTCTTCGGGAACAGATTGAGGTGCATATCCTGATAGTACTTTTCTAGCGGATACATTTCGTCCCAGTCCTTGCCGAAATCCCGCTTTAGTTTGGCGTTGGCTTCGGCGAAGGTTTTGGGATGCCAGATGCGCATGATGGTGTTCATGGGATGATCCGCCGAAACCGCGTCCACGCCGATCCATTTGATCTGCATATCCGCCGCCCATTGGGCGAAATCAGCCGAGGGGCCCGGGTGCTTCACCATGTAGCGGAACTCGTCCGACTCTTCGCTGAACCAGCCGTACTTGTGCCAGCCGGTCTTGATGATGAGGATGTCGCCTTTGCGGATGTCCACCACATCGTGAATCATCTGCGGGGTGTACACGCTCGAATCGCTGACCAGGTGCGAGATGTCGGCGATGACGCCGGGACCGACCCACTCAGAGAGCGGCACCTGCCCGATGGTGCGTCCGTTCGGGTAGAAGTGCTTTTCCCCGTCCATGTGGGTAGCCAGGTGGATGCTGGCATTGCAGATCGAGCCGTTGCGCCCCATGCCAAAATATTGCCCCCCGACGCGCTTGGTGTAGGTAACGGTCAGGGGGACGTAATTCAGCCATTGCGGGGTTTGAACGCTGAAAGGCACGGTCAGGTCGAGCATTTCGGCATTTTCCATCGCAGCGAAGAATTCATCGTCGCTCATGCCATCGGGGGCGGTCAGGGCAGAGACGCGCGCCCAAGCGGTTTCCACTTCCACGAAGGGGATGGGCATAATCTGGATCCAGGCGCGGCGGTTCTTGAGTTTGTCAATCTCGCCGACGATGGCTTCCACCAGCAGCAGATGCGCCTTGGGCATGGTGATGTGTGTCAGTTCGTAATACTCGCCCGGCGGGAAGGTTTCATCCCAGGTTTTGCCGGTTTCTTTCTTCAGTTTTTCTTCCGCCAGTTTGAAGTGATTTTCGTGCATGCGGCGGATGGGGGTGTTCATGGGATGTTCCGCCGAGCCGCAATCTACGCCCACCACCTTGAGTTTCATATCCAATGCCCACTTGTAGAACTCCATCGAAGGTCCCGGATGACGCACGAGGAAGCCAAACTCCATCGATTCGACGCCGCCCTGCGCGTTGGGGTTTTTCACCGGGGGCTGATCCCAGGAATATTTGTGATAGCCGGTGTTGATGATGAGGATGTCGCCTGGTTTGACTTTGGCTTTTTTCGTGATCATTTCAGGCGTGATGAGGCTGTAATCCGAAACCATGTCCGAAATGTCCACGATAACGCCCGGCCCGTTCAGGTCTCTCAGCGGAATGTCGGCAATGGCGCGTCCGCCGGAGTGGAAGGCGCGTTCGCCCACCAGGTGCGTCCCTACGGTGTTGCTCCAGTTCAAAATCTGACCGTTTGCGCCCTGCCCGCCGCCGTATGCCCCCGTGACGCGTTTGAAGAAATGGATTTCCAGTCCTTTTTCGCCGGGCCAGGGAGGGGTGAAAATACTGCAATCCTGAGTGAGGTCATATAACTTCGCCTCGCTCATCATTTTGATGAAACCTTCTCGATCCATCGCAGCCTCCGTTTTTGAAATGGTTGTTCAAAACGCAACTTTTTGAACCGCGAAGCCCGCAAAGAGTACGAAACAATCTTCATTTGTGGTCTTCGCGCGCTTAACGTTTTTTTATTGCACTTTTCCAAAGCAGCAATCTACGAAGATTGCCGGTTGCGGCCCGTAGTACAAGATTTTGCACTTTTCCAAATTATTCCAGCAATCCAAATCTGGCGTTTTGCGGTACAGCGTGAAGGTTGCTGGTTATAGGTGGGGGCACAAGATAATGAAGTTTTACAAATTAATTCCGTAACCGCGCGCAGTCGGCGTTCTCTTACGCCGACGGGCGCGTAAGAGAACGCGCCCTACGCAAGCATTACGGAAATATTTTCGTAACAATCATAATCTTGTGCTACGGGATTGCTCGATTCATGAGAAGCCGTATTTCTCGGCATACGCCACCAGGGCATCTTCGAAGGCGCTCATGGGCAGGTTGACCACCCCGGCGCCCACCTGACCAACCCCAGGGTCTTTGTGCGCTACACCGGTGTTGGCGCGCGGAGCAATCTGCTTTTCGACCACCTTGCGGATGTCAATGCCGGTCGGCGTGCCGCGGAAATCCAGGAAGGGGATGGTGAAATACTTGTGTTCGGTGTAGGTGATTTCGTACATATCGAGCGTGGTGTTGATGGCGTCTTGCGGTTTGCCGCCGATGAAGGTCACCAGCGCGGGGGCGGTTGCCATGGCAAAGCCGCCGATGCCCGCCGTCTCGGTGATGACGCTGTCGCCGATGTCGCGGCAGGCATCTGCTTCGGTAAAGCCGGGGAAGTACAACGCCTTGACCACCGCCGCCGGCGCGGTAAACCACTGATCGCCCAGCCCGCTGACCTTGATGCCAAAATCCGTGCCGTTGCGCGCCATGATGGTGACGATGGTGCTGCCTTCGATGTTGTGCGCCGCGGCGGTCATGGATTTGCAGCCTGCCATGACCGGGTTGAGCACGCTCAGCGCATTCTCGCCCAGGAACTTGATGGTTTCATAAGCAGTGGCGCTGTCTTTGGCGGTTTTGGCGATGTAGGGCGCCAGTTGAGTTGTCCACAGGATGGACGCGGCATCGAGACGGTTGTGACCGTCGTCGCCCATGTGCAGCGCCTTGGCAAGCAGGGCGCGGATGTCCACGCCGCCCATCGCCTCCAGCGCGGCTTTGACCGTCGGTCCCAACGTGGATTCCATCCAGCGCAGCTTTTCAATGACCTCCGGACTGTACGCCCCCATTCGCAGCACCTTGCCGCGTCCCTCGTTGAGGTTGGAGAAGCATTTGATACCGTAGGTCTGATTCTCGACCACATAGACCAGCATCGAAGGCGAAATCACCCCCGCCATGGGGCCGGTGCACATGTGTTCGTGACACGGGGAAAACTCGATCTTGCCCGAGGCGAGCAGTTTCTCGGCTTCTTCGGCGTTTTTGGCTTTGCCCTCGAAGATCAATGCTCCGATCATGGCCCCCCTAGTCGGACCGGACATCCGCTCCCAGGTCACCGGTGGACCCGAGTGCAGCAGCATGTTTTCGTGCATGCCCGGCACCACTTCGATTGCCTTTGCCATTGTGATGGTGATCGGGCGCCCCTCCATCATGCGGTTGACTGCCTCGGCATTGGCTTTTTCAATATCCATAGGGTTACTCCTTTGACAAAACTCGGGTGCAGAGAGATTAGGTTTGATAGGCGATGGGTGGTGGACGATGGACGATGGACAATGGACAATGGACGATGGACGATGGACCATCATCCAGGTGCAGCGGTTGAGGGCTGGGTCACTGCCGCGGCAGGCGCTTGCCGATTTCAAAGCGCGAGCGTGCCTCTACCAAACTCTCACGGTAGAGTTCCAGGTTGCGGTCTTCCAGGTGGTCGAACATTTGCAGGCTTTTGCTGCCCGTCGTCACATACCGCAGCGGATCGGGGTCGAGTTTGGCGGCGATGATTTCCTCCGAGCCGCGCGCCTGTGCCAGCCGCCAGGCAATCGGGTTGACGATCATGCTGTGACCGAAGTAGTAGCCGCCGCCCGCATCGGGACCGACCGAGTTGGTTGCCACCATGTACACATGATTGTCGTAGGCGCGCGCGCTGTTGGTCAGATGCCAGATGTCGAAACTCCTCAGCAGGGCAGAGGGGCGGGTAATGACCTCCGCGCCTTTCACTGCCAGAATGCGCGAGAGTTCGGGGAAGTCGCCGTCGTAGCAGATGATCATGCCAATCGTGCCGAGCGCTGTCTGGTACACTTCGGCGCGGCTGCCCACCGTCACCCAGCCGCCGCACACCGCGCGCTCCAGCGGGAAGGGATGGGTCTTGTCGTAAATGCCGATGATGGCGCCGTCGGGGCCGATCAGAATGGATGAGTTGTATATGATTCCCCGCTCGGGTCCGCGCCGATACGTGGGCCAGACCACGTGAACGCCATGCGCCTTTGCCGCCTTCTGCACCTCGGCGGTGATGCGCCCCGGCGCGTCATCCAGCAGATCCCAAAGTTCGTTCGCTTCGAGATTGGTCACAAAGCCCGTCGTCACCGTTTCGGGGAAAACGATCAATTCCGCTTCGTTTTCCTTGACGGCTTTCTCCAGCCACACCACCGACTTTTCGATATTCGCTTTGACATCATTGGGGGTGATGGCAATTTGAACACATGCGGCAACAAACTCCTTCATGCTCTCTCCTTTGGCTTGTACCAGTTTGGTATGAGCGGCAGACGGGGAAAAGGCTTGGCTGAACATTCCCTCTCAAAGCCACCCCATGCCCGCCGTTTATCAAAATGTGATTTTGTCTATCAAAAACTCGTTCAAGATTTCTTCATCATAATCGAGCATATATTTTGCAGGGCGGGGCTTGCCATTTGCGTTTCTTCCCTGATGATGAATATCCAGCAACGAAATATTTTCAGGGGTGACGGCAAGAAATAGAATTTCTTGTAATTCGGCTCTGGTCTTTCGATACCGAGATACGCTGGTTCTTTGCTCTCTTTCCAATTGATACTTTGATTTACCGCCCTTTAATTCTTCGTGCCATCGCTGAAAAGACCTATCATTGTCGTTGTATTCAACATCGCACAAACCGATAATCAAACCATGAACACCGTATTCCTTGATGCTCCAATTCATTGCTTCTGTGTCATTCAAAATAGAACGATGGTCATCGGATTTAATCGCTTTGGCTTTCAAATCCCAATTGACGGAGCGCTTCAGATCGAAGCAGGACGTCGCTGTTGAGCCGTATTGGCAGCCAGGGATGGAAAATTTGCTTGCCAGCCGCCTGCGGCATAGCAGCTCGAAGTAAAATGTCCGCCAGTCCATTTTGCTGAAATTTTGCTCCATTCCAAAGTAGCCTGCTAAAATTAGCACAAACATCACGAAAAGGCTATAGTATATGATTGATTTACTTCTCTCTCCGTTCAAGCCCGCTTTTGAGGAATTTGCCAAGAGTATTGTATCTGATTGCTTAATTTGTTCACCATATATAACTTTTGCTCCAGTTAAGATGTTATCAAAAGCAATTTTCGAAAAGAAAATTGATAATGATGTTCAAATTAACATACTGACGGACATTTCTTTGAGAACAGTGGTTCAAGGGTCCACTGAGATCACAGCATTATTGTATTTGTTTGACAATCATCCGAAAGTGTCTATAACGTATTTGCCAAGAATCCATGCGAAAGTTTATATTGCTAATAATTCTAGCGCAATAATAACATCTGCGAACTTTACGGATGGAGGTGAGACAAGAAATTTTGAATATGGAGTAAAAATCAACGACACTGCTATGGTTCAACAAATTCAGAGCGATATAAATGCTTATAGAAAATTAGGAGTAAATTTAACCCAAGTCCAACTTGCAGAAATTCAAAAGCAAGTTGAAAGAATTAGAAGGGCAATTCAGGTTGAACAAAATAAAATCTCTCAAAAAATTCACTTAGAAACGCAACAAGCGGAAAAAATCCTCGAAGACAATTTGATACGGATAAGGGTAAAAGGCAGGAGCACAAACTCTATATTTTCGGAAACTTTGCTTTATCTCTTATCTCGAAAGCCAATGACAACAGAAGAATTGCATTTCCATATAAAAAATATTCATCCTGATTTATGCGATGACGAAATTGATAGGGTTATTGACGGAAGGCATTTCGGAAAGTTGTGGAAACATCAGGTAAGAAATGCGCAGGCGTATCTAAAAAGGGCGGGTCGAATATTCTATGATGCGGAGAAACGTTTATGGCACAGAGCAGAGAAGTAGAAATTCCAATAGTTTGTGAAAATGAACAGTGTTCCAATTTTGGGAAAACAATAAATGTAATTTTTGAAATAGCTATAGAAGATATTGATTTGTTTTATGAAAACTATGATGGCTCAGTTGAAGATGACTATTGTCCACTTTGCGGGCAATTAGGCGTGGCGAATGATCCGATCCTAAATTTGTATTTGCATGATTAGATTGTTACTCAACAGTGCCAACTTATTGAAGAACATCAAAATATATTCATGATCCACCCGAAAGCGTTGATTCCACCATGCCCCAGGGTTGCCATCGCGCTTGTAAATGACGCTTTCAAAGAGTTTCCAACCAATATCATCAACCCAATTGACAGCCAACCGAAAAGATGTGAGCGATTTGGCAAAGTTCTTTGTTCCATCGCCAATCACAACCACGGCGACTCCACCATCTTTCGTTACTCTGAAAAGTTGTTTCCCCAGTTCAACAAAGTCGAACGTCCAATTATTTTTATACTCCCGAATGCCGTCATACGGGGGGGAGAACACGGTTAAATCAATTGAATTGTCTTCAAAGAAGGCGAGTTCCTTGAGACAATCGGCTTGAATGATTTGATTTAATCGGGCTGAAGTGGAATTTTCAACAGCCACAGCACACTCCATTCTTTTCAAGTTCTGTATCCACTTCAAGATTATACACTTGCGCCGCCTGACGCCTGCAATACATTACTTCTTACCCTTCATCCGCGCCAGGATGCCCATCAACTTTTCGTTGCCGCCGGCCGGTGGTCTCCAGTCCACGTGGATGACTTCGGCGTTTTGCGCGGCGAGGCTGACGGCAAACGAATCCAGCCCCAGGTTGATGGCAGACAACGGCTTCTGGATGGCAGACAAATCCACCTTGGTGAAGGGAACCGACGGCGCGGTCTGAGATGCGGGATTGAGCGCCCGCAGCAGACGGCCGACGCGCCGCGCCGCAGCGTCATTGCTGAGTTCGATGACCGCGCCCGCTTCTTTCAACGCCCGAACCTGTTCCGCCATATTTTGCGGATCCTCATCCGTGCCTGAGACGACCGCTACCACCTCCAGATGACGTCCTCCCTCTGCAGCCGTGCGGCGCGCTTTGGCTATGGCAGGAGCCAGTTCCTCGGCAGGATTGGGATGCGCGCCATAGCCCAGAACCACATCCAGCAGGATGACCGCCACTTCGGGGTCCGCCGCTTCCTTTTCCAGCCGGCGAATGCGCAAGTCGTTATCCATCATCGGGTGCAGGCGTCCGACGGTGAATTCATCTTCGCCTAAATCAATCAGCGTGTGTTCCTGGCTGGTGAGGGAATCTTTCAGCCGCAGTTCCTTCGAAAGCGGCACATTCGAATAGACGGCGGACAGGTAATCGCGCAATACCAACTGCGCCTCATACGCCAGCGTGCCGCCTGAGAACAGCCCGCGCAGGTAGCGCTGCCCGGCTGCGAACCTGGCGGGGTCGAAATCCTGTTCCTCGCGCGCGGCTGTCTTCGAGAGTTGAACGGCAAGTTCGGCGGTTTCGTCGAACGTGGTGGCAAAGGTAACGTTGTCCACGCGGCGCATGGCGGTGGCGTAGCCGATGAAATTCACCACTACCGGCTTCCCTGCCTGGCGCGCGGCTTCGATGAGTTCGCCCGCCACTTTAGGGGATGGCGGCTTGGAGACGAGGACGATGACTTTGGTTTCAGGGTCGCGGCGCAGCAGATCGAGCGCCTGGCGCGCGGTGATGGCGTTGACCGCTTCCGAGAGATCGCGTCCGCCGGTGCCGAGGGCGTGAGTCACGCCGCCGCCCATCTGATGAATGCGAACCGTGACCTGCTGCAAGCCCGTTCCCGAAGCGGCGACCAGCCCAATCGGTCCGCGCCGAACCTTGTTGGCGAATCCCAGCCCCACGCCGTTGACGATGGCGGTCCCGCAATCGGGTCCCATCACCAGCAGACCCTTTTGCGCGGCTTCCTGTTTGAGAGAGATTTCGTCTTCGAGCGAGACGTTGTCGCTGTACAGAAAGACGTGTTTGTTCATGCCGAGCGCTTCACGGGTCACGCCGGCGGCATAGCGCCCCGGGACGGAGACCAGCGCCCATTGAGCGGAGGGCAGCCGCCTGACAGCGGATTCAAGACTTTGCGAGCGATATTCCGCCGAGACGCCCTCGCTGCGCCGCGCCGCGATGAGTTCATCCACGCGCTGCAGGGCGGTTTGCGCCGCTGTTTCGCTTTCACCTTTGACGACGATGACCAGGTCGTTGGGGCCTGCGCCGCTGACTTCCGCTGCCAGCAAGCCAACCTGCGCCAGCAAATCCTTGTTGGCTTCGGTTGCCATCACGACGCCCGCATCCAGCACGCCAGGCAGAGCCAGGAGCGATTGCTGTAATTTCATCAGGACGGCTGAGTCGTAATATACGCCGGAACGAATTTCAGATTGAATGGAGGGCATGATTTTTTCCTATGGCGAATAAGATGTTTGAAGTCTTTATGGCGTGATGCGGGAGGATTGCCCGAAACCGCCGCGAGGGCGGGGAATAGCTGCGGCAATCCTCGTCAGTTTTTCATGAAAAGGGTGTAGTGGGCGGTTTCCCCTGTCGCCGCCCGCCGCATCGTCCCCCCCAGGCGAAGCGGAGTGGAGCAGGTGTGCATTTACCGTTAAGGAGATGTGGTTCTTTATATTGCTTTGCTGGCTTTTAATGCTTCGATTTCTGCAGGGGAATATCCCAGCAGCGTTGCCAGCGTTTCTTCGGTGTGTTGACCGAGCGTGGGCGGCGGCGCGTGAATTTCGGCGGGCGTCTCGGAGAATTTATAGGGGAAGCCCGTCAGTTTGACTGTGCCGGCGGTGGGGTGGTCGGTTTCGAGGGTCATTTGGCGCGCCTGGGTTTGAGGATGGGCAAATACCTGTGGGATGGAGTTGATCGGTCCGCATGGCAAGCCTGCTTTGGCGATGTCTGCCAGCCACTCATCCACATTGCGCTGGGAAAAGATTTTGTTGAGTTCCTGCACCAGCGCTTCGCGGTTGGCAACCCGCGCGCCGTTATTGACGAAGCGGGGATCGGTTTTCAAGTCGGGGCAGCCGAGCAGATTGCACAGGGTTTCCCATTGGCGTTCGTTGGCAACGCCCAAAATGAACCAGCCATCGCGGGCGGTGAATGCCTCGTAGGGGGCGAGGTTGGGGTGGGCATTGCCCAGCCTGCGCGGCGGGTTTCCGCCTACCAGATAGTTGGAAGCGACGTTGGTCAGCAGGGCGATATGGGCGTCGAAGAGGGAGATGTCCACCAGTTGACCTTCGCCGGTCAGGTCGCGGGCGCGCAGCGCCGCCAGGATGGCGGTGGCGGCAAACATGCCTGCCGTGATGTCAATGATGGGGATGCCGACGCGCGAGGGGGGGCCTTCGACGGGACCGGTGATGCTCATCATGCCGCCTTCAGCCTGGAGGATGGCGTCGTAGCCGGGGCGTTCGGCGTACGGTCCCGTGCGCCCGTAGCCGCTGATGGAACAGTAAATCAGTTTGGGGTGGAGGCGGTGCAGGTCGGCGTAGCCCAAGCCAAGTTTGTCCAAATCTCCTGTGCGGTAATTTTCGACCAGCACATCGGAAACGCCCGCCAGACGGCGAATGATTTCCTGGCCCTCGGGGGTTTGGATGTTGACGGTGATGCTGCGTTTGTTACGGTTGGCGGCAATGAAGTACGCCGATTCGCCGGGATACGGTCCGTAGGGTTTGCCCACGAAGGGCGGTCCCCAGCCGCGGCTTTCGTCTCCGCTGACAGGACGTTCCACTTTAATCACATCCGCGCCCAAGTCCCCCAACATCATCGTGCAGTAGGGGCCAGCCAGGGCGCGGGTGATGTCCAAAATTCGGATGTTATGAAGAGGGCGCATGGTTTCTTTTTGCGGTGATGAGATGCGTTGATTATATGCGATTGAATCGGTTTGGCAAGTGGATTGTCTGTGCAAACCGTGACTTCGCGTATTGAGGCGGAATGCGTGCCAGGTGTGCCAGGAAAAAACTTTGCCTGCTTGTCGCTTCTGGCGTTTTGCCAAACGCTGAAGGATGCTTTCCGTGCCGGTATAATGGATATTACTGTACTTTCGCCGATTTTCGTGAATCACGAAAACCCTGCGTACTTTGCGCTCTCTTGCGCAAATTCGGCGTTAGAGAACGCCCAATACGCTCTCTCGTGAGGGAGTAAAATCCTTGTTAAGCACCATATTTCGTATAAGCCATAAAAAGGCGAAACTACCAGATATTATTGAAAATAACGCGAGATACCTTCCCGAAGGTTTGGGTTCAAGTAATTTGAGCGCTGGGGGGCAGCCTTCGGGACGTTTTTCCGACGCGTAATTTTTGCTCTTCAGCGAAAATCTAATGGTAGAGATCGATCATTGGTTGAAAGTACGCGCGATAAAACTTAATGGAGCGAGGCTGATATGCGTGAAGTGATGACAGAGATCGAAACCTGGCGCAGAGCAGGCAAACGAGTTGCGATTGTGACGAACGTCAAAAAAGACGGTACGTCGTTGCGCCCACTGGGCGCCAAGATGGCGCTGACGCCGGAGATGGAAATTGCCGGCTCTCTCACAGGGGGGTGCATCGAAGGGGCGGTGTATGAGGAGGCGCTGGCTGTTTTGCGTGAGGGCGCGCCGAGGTTGGTGCGTTATGGCGTGCCGGATGATGAACGTCCGTGGGAGATTGGTCTCAGTTGCGGCAGTTCGCTGGAGGTGTTCATCGAGGCGTTGGATTCGCCAGCCTGGAACGCGCTTTATCCTGCCTTGAAAACCTGCCTCGAGGAGAATCAACTGGCGGCGGCGGTGACGGTCATTGCGGGGGAGGGGCTGGGGAATAAAATGCTGGTCTGGTCCGATGGCCGGCGGGCGGGCAGCCTGGGGTCAGCGAGGTTGGATGTGGAGGCAGCGGCTTGGGTGCAGGAGCAGATGCGGGTACAGCAATCAGGCTGGAGGGAGTTCGAAGCGGGGCAGGTCTTTGTGGATGTGCTGCCGCCGCCGGCGCGTCTGATCATCATTGGGGCGGTGCATATTGCCATTCCGCTGGTGACGCTGGCGAAGACGCTGGGATACCGCACGATTGTGGTTGACCCGCGCATGGCATTTGCCACGCGCGAACGTTTCCCGCACGCGGATGAATTGCTCACCGAGTGGCCTGCGGAGGCGCTGGAGAAATTGCGCCCCGACGAAAATACGTATATTGCCGTGCTGAGTCACGATGAGAAACTTGATAACCCCGCTTTGAAGGCTGCGCTGGAGAGCGCGGCGCGTTATGTGGGGGTGCTGGGGTCGCGCAAGAATATCGGCAAACGGCTGGCGGCGCTGCGCGAACTGGGGGTGAGAGAGGAACGGCTCTGCCGTTTGCAGGCGCCAATTGGGATTCCGCTTGGTGCGGTGGATGCGGAAGAGATTGCGTTATCGGTGTTGGCGGCGGTGACAGCGGCAAAGCATGGGATGCTGGAAACTGCACTACAGAGGAGAAAGGAGGAGGTAACCGCGCAAGGCGCTTAAAGCTGGTGATTGCCCATCATAGGGGCATGTGCGGATTTGACAATCCGCGCGAGCAAAAGACGCTGGTTTGGATCGCCAAATCCAAGCCCCTTACCGGCAGGCGCTTGAAAGCATTTACCCAAACTTGCATCGTAATTTTACGAGAATACGCCCTGCCCTCAGGATGTGGACAATCACCGGGCTTAACTGTCGCTATCTTGCGCCATCAGCAAGAGGAAGACATCCACCACCTGCGGGTCGAAGTATTTGCCGCTTTCTTCTGCAATATAGCGGATGGCTTTGTCTTTGTCCCAGGCGGGGCGGTAGGGGCGGTCGGAGGTCAGGGCGTCGTATACGTCGGCGACGGCGA
>JBBITE010000032.1:0-9688 GCA_037440905.1 Anaerolineae bacterium
CTGATTCCATACTTTGGAGTCAGGGAGCTTGCTCCCGACATACGCCAGAACACAAAGATACGATATGCGCTGTGCCTGCCGCAGCAGGTGAGGGATGGGTTTTTGTTGGGCGGCGGATGCCCGATGCTATAATAACTGACGTTATGCACTGCCCTGAAGGGATTGCCGTGGCGACAGTTGAGGCGAAAGCAAACCTGATTCATGAGACCCTTGAGGACGGTGCGCGTAAGGTGAGTTATCAAATCACTTTGATTTTGGGAGTATCTCCATGCCTCAAACCAGAAACTCTGCTGTAATGAAGTGGCTGTTCTTTTTTGCGGGGGTCGTTGCTTTTCTTGTTGTCTTTGGGGGCTTTGTGCGGTTGACGCGTTCGGGTCTTTCGATTGTGGAGTGGAATCCCATCAGCGGGTCGCTGCCGCCTATCGGTGAGGCAGCCTGGCAGGCGGAATTTGCCAAATATCAGCAGACGCCGGAGTACCTCAAAGTGAATACCGGCATGACGCTGGAAGAATATAAGTATATTTTCTACATTGAGTGGATACACCGTAACATTGCCCGCCTGGCTGGGCTGGCGTATGCCATCCCCGTATTTTATTTTCTTTTCAAGAAGGCGATTCCTTGGCGGGAATTTGGCATCTATTTCGTGATGGGGCTGCTGTTCATCTCTCAGGCTGTGGCTGGCTGGATCATGGTGGCGAGCGGTTTAGTGGATCGCCCCGCTGTCAGCCACTTTAATCTGACAATTCATCTGCTGCTGGCGCTGACGCTCTTTAGCCTTGCCTTGTGGACGGCGCTGGGACATCGGTTTGGCTTTCCGCCGGCGGGCAAGAAGGTGAAATGGTCGCTCGTTTCGAAATTGTCGGCGGCGGCGTTTGTGGTACTCATGGTTCAAATCACCTACGGCGGGTTTACGGCGGGACTCAAAGCGGGGCACGTTTCGGATACATGGCCCCTCATGTTTGGCAAATGGATTCCGCCGGGGTTGTTCACGTCGCTGCTCAATTTGTTCGAGTCGCCTCAAACCATCGTGTTCATCCATCGCTGGTTTGCCTGGCTGGGGCTTCTGGTTGTGCCGGGCGTGTTTTGGGTGGTGAAGCGGCAGAACTATCCTACCGAAATTCAGCAGGGTTTGTTGTGGCTGACGGGGGCGGTGGCGCTGCAAATTACGCTTGGCGTGCTGACGGTTCTTTCGTATATCAACATTGTCATTGCGCTGCTTCATCAAGCCAATGCCATCGTGCTGGTGGGGCTGGCGGTATATTTCCTCCACCGCTTCCGCGCGCTGGATGCGCAAAGGTTTGCCGGCTAGAACCCCTCCCGCGAGGGGTTCTAGCGCAGGGGGTGTTATGGGCTATACTTTAGGCGTGAGAAGAAGCAGGAAGTTGACTTTTTTTCGAGCGCTGGGACTGCTGCTGGCGTTGATCTTGCCCGCCTGTGGAAGCGGGAATCCGCTTCCAGCCGCGCCCGAGGCGGATTCGGCCGCAAACAGCCTTCCCGTAGTCCCGAACCGCGTCTCCCCCAATTCCCTGCCGGAGATTTGCAGCTGCGTTCCGCGTTTCGACCATCTCGGCATCGAAGATGGTTTGTCGCAAAGCGCGGTGCATGTCATCTTTCAGGATAGCGCCGGGTTTTTATGGTTTGGCACCGAAGACGGGTTGAATCGCTATGACGGTTATACCTTCAAGACCTTCAAGCCCGAGCCCGATGTGCGCGACAGCCTGAGCGACCGCTGGATTACCGCGATCGTGGAAGACCGTGATGGGTACTTGTGGATTGGCACGCGGCAGGGCGGGCTGAATCGTTACGATCCGCGCACGGAAAGGTTCACTGTTTTTCGCCACGATAAGGAAAACCCCGCCAGCCTCGGCGACAATCACGTCAATGTGTTGTACGTGGATAAGGACAATACCCTGTGGGTTGGCACGGAGCAGGGGTTGGATGTTTTCGACCGTAAAAGCGAAAGTTTCAAGCGTTATACCTATAATCCCTTTACGCCCGATGGCTTAACCGGCAAGAGCGTCACCGCCATTTTGCAGGACAGCCGCGGCCGGTATTGGATTGGCACTTCGTCTGGCGGGCTGAATCAGTTCGACCCGCAGCGCCAGACCTTTACGCCTTATCAAAACAACCCCGACGATGTCACTTCGATCAGCAGCGACCATGTCACTGCGATTCTGGATGCGGGGAATTCAACTTTGTGGGTTGCTACCTGGTTTGGGTTGAATCGCTTTGACCCGGCTTCCGGCAAGTTTCAGCGTTTTATCCATTCGGATAACGACCCGCAAAGTATCGCCGGCAACCGCGTCAATGCTTTGTATCTGGATAGCAGCGGGAATCTGTGGGTTGGCACCGCCAACGGGCTAGACCGTCTGAGCCGCGCCGGCGGGCGTTTTATCCATTATGTCAACGACCCAACGTTTCTTCAAAGTTTGAGCAATAATTTCATCCTCTCCATTTATGAGGATCGCGGCGGGGTGTTGTGGTTTGGAACATACGGCGGCGGCGTCAATAAGTATGACCGCCTGCGCGATAACTTTGCCTACTACCGCCACGTTCCCTCCGACCCCAATTCTCTGAGCGGGAATTTGATTTTTCCCATTCACGTCGATTCCCAGGGCTATGCCTGGATTGGCACGTTTGGGGACGGCTTGAACCGCCTCACCTGGTCCACGGGGCAGGTCATCCGTTATCAGCATGACCCAAAGCGGCAATCCAGTATTGTATCTAACATTCTGTATGCCATTGCCGAGGATCAGGACGGGGTTTTATGGATTGGCACCGCCAATGGGCTGGAGCGCTTCGACCGCCGCACTTCGCGCTTCACACATTATCAGCGTGACCCGCAAAACCCTGCCAGCCTGAGCGCCAACACGGTGCAGGAAGTCTTTGTGGACCGTTCGAATAATCTGTGGGTGGGAACTGTTGCGGGAGTCGATTTGTTTGATCGTGACGGCGGCACCTTCAAACATTACACTCCCCGCGCAGGAGACCCACAAAGCCTGAGTGGTTCCTCGGTCAGCGTGATTTTTGAAGACCGCGACGGCTATTTGTGGGTTGGCACTGCGGAAAACGGCTTGAATCGCTTCGACCGTGAAACGGAGACTTTCAAACAATATCACGCCGACCCCAATGATAACGACTCGCTGAGCAACGAATCCATCCTCGATATTTTTCAAGATGCCCAGGGACGTTTGTGGATTGGCACCAACGGCGGCGGTTTGAATCTGTACCATCCCGAAACTGATTCGTTTTCCTATTTCCTCGAAAAAGACGGTCTGCCCAACGGGGTGGTGTATGGCATTTTGCAGGACGGCTTGGGGTATCTCTGGCTGAGCACCAATAACGGCATTGCGCGCTTCGACCCGCAACAGAGAACCTTTTGGGCTTTCGACGCGGCAGACGGTTTGCAAAGCAATCAGTTCAACCCCAAGGCTTTTGCCAAAGGCAGAGACGGCGAGTTTTATTTCGGCGGCGTCAACGGCTTGACCGTGTTTCAACCGTTGAGCATTCTCGAAAATTCCCATTTGCCGCAAGTGGCATTGACCGCTCTCACGCGCGACGGTCAGCCCCTTGCGCCCAACGCCGGTGTTTCCACCCTGCAAAGCGTGGTGCTGGAATGGCCGCACAACTCGCTGGAGTTTGAATTTGCCGCCCTGAGTTACAACCAGCCGCAAAAGAATCAATATGCTTATTATCTGGAGGGCTTCGATCCGGGCTGGCAGTACATTGGTTCCAAGCGTGATGGACGCTACACCAACCTGCCGGGCGGCGAATATACCCTCTTCCTGAAAGCCGCCAACAGCGACGGCGTGTGGAACGAAAAGCCCGTTGCGGTTGCCATCAAAGTCATTCCGCCCTTCTGGCAAACGGCGTGGTTCCGCTTGCTGCTGGTGGCTGCGCTGGGGGGGGTGGTGGCAGCGGGAATCCGCCTGCGCACCAAAGCCATGCAGGACCGCACGCGTCAATTGGAGCGATTGGTGCGGGAACGTACCAGCGCGCTCGAAAAGCGCAGTCAGGAAATTCAGGCGCTCTACCAGGCGGACGAGCGCATCCTCCGTACCGTCAGTCTTAACCAGGTCTTTCAAACGCTGGTGGATGTGGCGGTGGATATTCTCAACGCAGACCGCAGCATGGTCTTTGCCTGGGATGAGAAGCAGGCAAAGATCGTCCCGCGCATCAGCCGCGGTTATTCGCCGCACACCTTACGGGTGATGCAGTTCGCAAAAGGCGAAGGAGTGGTGGGGAAGGTGCTGGAGAGCGGGCAGCCGGTGATTGTGCGGCAAATCGAGATGGACGAATTCCGTCCCGATGTGCGCGAAGCGTTGATTGCGGAAGGCATTCGTTCTTTCGTCCACCTGCCCATCAGCGTGGATAACAAGACGGTGGGCGTGTTCAACGTCGGTTTTACCAAGCCGCATCTGCTCGGGGACGATACGGTGCGTCTCTTTGCGGCGCTGGCGCAGCGTGCCTCGATTTCGATTGCAAACATGCTGCTCTTTGAACAGACGAAAGACCTGGCGGTGATGGAAGAACGCAACCGCCTCGCGCGCGACCTGCACGACAGCGCCAAACAAAAAGCCTTTGCCGCCCTCGCTCAAATTGGCGCGGCGCGCGGCGTGTTGAACGGCAATGGCGAGCGAGCCTCGCTGCATCTGTACGAAGCGGAAAACCTGGTTTCAGATGTCATTCAGGAGTTGACCTTTTTGGTGCAGGAAATTTACCCTGTGGCATTGCAGGAAAAGGGTTTGGCGGCGGTCTTGCGCGAATATGTCTATGAATGGGAGAATCGCACTGACATCAAAGTAAACCTGACGCTGGAAGGAGAACAGCGTCTACCACTCAACATCGAGCAGGCGATTTACCGCGTTACGCAGGAGGCGCTGGCAAATGTGGCGCGTCACAGCCGCGCCAGCCGTGTGGATGTTTCGCTTTTGTATCACGATTCCGCCCTGACGCTTTCAGTGGCGGATAACGGGCGCGGTTTCGATGTGGGGCTGAAGGGGCAAGGGCTGGGGCTGCGCTCGATCCGCGAGCGCGTGGGCAGTATCCACGGCTCGGTGCAAGTTCATAGTTTACCGGGGCAAGGCACAAAAATCATTGTGCAGGTGCCCATTCGAAGTGAAGAAAGAGGCGTACATGGCAAAAGGTAATCTCATTAGTGTATTGATTGTGGACGACCACGAGGTGGTGCGTAACGGCATCCGCTCCTATCTCGAAACGAACAAAGAATTTGAGGTAGTTGGCGAGGCGGAATCGGGCCAGCAGGCGGTGAAGATGGTCGCGGAGTTAATCCCCGATATTGTTTTGCTGGATTTGATTATGCCCGGCATGGACGGGGTGGAGACGACGCGGCAGATCAAAAAAATCAGCCCGCGCACCCAGGTGGTGATTCTGACATCCTACCACGAGGACGTGCATATCTTCCCTGCGCTCAAGGCGGGAGCCATTTCCTATATTCTCAAAGACATGAAGATGGAAAAACTGGTGGAAGCGCTGCAGCGCGCCGTGCGCCACGAGGTGACATTGCACCCGCTGGTGGCGGAACGCGTGCTTCAAAACCTGCGCGGTGAAAGCGGCGAAGCGGCGCTTTTCACTGAATTGACCGAGCGCGAATTGGAAGTGCTGCGCCTGATTGCCAAAGGGATGACCAACAGCCAAATCGCAGAAACGCTCGTCATCAGCGAGAACACCGTCAAAGGACACGTGAGCAACATCCTGAGCAAACTGCACCTGGCAGACCGCACACAGGTGGCGGTGTATGCCTGGCAGAGAGGCATCGTCAACCGCGAGCAGATGAAATAAACGTTGGCGCCGGCAGTTTTATTTTTCCGTCCGCCAATATTCCCCGCCCCCGCCTTCGCGCTGCATCAACCCTGCGCCGACCAGTTCCCGCCTCAGGGTGGCGGTATCTTTGTGAAAGCGCGCCAGAATTTCGTTGACGCTCTTTTCGCTGTAGCGTTTTCCCGCCTCGAACGACTTCACAATGTAACGCAGAATGGCATCGAGCTTTTTGCGCTGGGCTGGGATGGTTTTCAAACTCCCATCGCGCCGCGTAAAATCTTTGATGACTTTGGCGTCATACGCATCCGCGTCCACTTCAGCGGTAATGGACGAGAGCTCCGCCTGTGAGAACAGGTTGCGCCGTTTCTCCTCCAGCATTTGCCTGTTCAGTTCATAGACGGTGTAGTAACTTTCGGGGTGTGATTGAACCAACCCTGCTTCGGAGAGTTTTGCAAGATGGTGCGAAACGGTGGACGGCTTGAGCCGCAGCAGGGCAGCCAGTTCCTCCACGCTGTAGGCTCTTTCTGCCAGCAGACCAACGATTTTGATTCGATTCGCATCTGCCAGCGCCTTGAAGAAGGTGACCAGTTCTTCGCTCATGCCGCCTCTTTTTTCGTGCGCCAATACTTCGAGCCGTCGCTCTGACGCGCCATCAAACCGTAATCTACCAAATAACGGCGCAAGGCGGCAGTATCTACGTGGAAGCGGCGCAAAATCGTGTTGACTTCTTTTTCTGTATAGGCGGCATCGAAATCAAAGACTTCCACAATGAACTTCAAAATGACTTGCAGTTTCTTGCTGTCGGTGGGGATGTGCTGAAGCGTCCCATCGGATTTCAGGTACGCCCTCAAGATTTGACGTACCTCCTCCGTTGTCTCTCGGTTGATCTCGTAGGCTGCCCGCTTCCCTTCGAACTGATGCCTGCTCAGTGCTTCGATGGATTTTTCATTTACCCGATAACGCCCCTCCTCTTCGCTCACCACTCCCGCCGCGACCAAATGATCCAAATGGCGGTACACGTCGCTCACAGGGAGATGCAAGCGGCTGGCAATTTCTGCCCGGGTGGCGGCGCCGCCCACCAGCGCTCCAACAATGCGCAGCCGCTCCACCGATGTCATTGCTTTGACAAAATCTAATATTGCGTTTTGTGTGTTCATATCTGTCACTCACAGGAATTCTCTGCCTCTCACTGCGGGCAAGCACAGCGAGGCTGGCAGTTTCCCTGCCAATCTTGCAAGATTGCCGTGGGTTGGGTCTCAATACGGGCGAGAAGGACGCTCGCCCTCCTCGACCGTCAGCCCTTGCAATGACAGCCTGTGGCAGGTTTGATTCTGATTTCGGTTATCAATGGGTGGCTACCATCCATAATCTAATTCGATAACCATCGAATTAGATTGTACCCTGGTTTTGAGCGGTGTCAAGCCTGTATTTGCTGTGATGGCTCACACCTCGCGCGTAGGACGCATTGTGGGCAATCACCCCTGTATCGCTTCGGCGGAGAAAGCCCAGACTGTGCTGATAAAAAAACTTCCGAAGCCTTACCGACTTCGGAAGTTTGCTTTTTACACCAGCATCCTTACGGGATTTTCCAGGAATTCAGCCAGTTTTTGCATGAACTGTGCCGCTTCCGCCCCGTCGCTTACACGGTGGTCAACGGAGATGGTGGCTTTCATGCGCCAGCCAATTTTGATTTCGCCGTCTTCCACCACAGGGACTTCGTGCGCCGAGCCAATCGCCAAAATTGCGGCTTCGGGCGGGTTGATGATGGCGATGAATTCCTCCACGTTGTACATGCCGAGGTTGGATGTGGAGAATGTGGAGCCTTCCACATCCTCAGGTTTGACCTTGCCTTCGCGCGCGCGCGCCGCCATTGCCTTGATTTCGGCGGAGATTTGCCGCAGAGGCTTTGCATCCGCATCTTTCACGACGACAGTCATCAACCCGCCGGGGACAGTGACCGCTACGCCGACGTTGACATGTCCAAACTGGATGATCTCATTGCCCTTGATGGTGGCGTTGAGGTTGGGGAACTGCCGCAGGGAGAGCGCCACCGCTTTGACAATGAAGTCGTTGACGGAGAGTTTCTCGTTATCGGGCAGGAAGGCATTCGCTTGCTTGCGAATATCCATCAGCGCATCCATCTTGTATTCGTGCGTCACATAGAAGTGCGGGATGCTCTGCTTGGATTCCACCAGGCGGCGCCCGATGGCTTGACGGAGTTTGGTGGTGGAGATGGTTTTGTCTTCGGCGGAGGTTGGTAATTGGTAACTGGTCACTGGAGCGGCGGCTGGAACACTGCTCACAGACGGCTGATGACTGATGACTGCCTCGATGTCGCGCCGGACAATTCGCCCGCCGGGACCCGTGCCTTGAATGCGGGATAAATCCAGATTCTTTTCGCGGGCGATTTTCTTCGCAAGCGGAGATGCTTTGACGACAGACGACGGCTCAGGGGAGGAAACTGCCTGGGGAGCAGGAGCAGGCGTCGGCGGAGTCTGAAGCGCAGCGTCCGACTTTTGACTTTCGACTTTCGACGGCGAAACCGCGGGCGTGTCCACTTTCTCGTCTGCCGCACCAACAATCGCAATCGGCGCGTTGACGGGCACCACCGTTCCCTGTTCGACGATGTGCTGTAAGACCACACCGCTGGCGGGGGATTCGACCTCCACCGTTGCTTTGTCGGTTTCGATTTCGGCGAGCACGTCGCCTTTGTTGATGGGTTCGCCCAGCTGTTTGACCCAGCGGACGAGTGTGCCTTCGGCCATGTCGAAGCCCAGTTTGGGCATGTTGATGATTTCAGCCATTACTTCAACACCTCCTTTGCCGCGGCGATGATATCCGTCACTTGCGGCAATGCGGCTTGTTCGAGCGTGCGGTTGTAGGGCAGCGGCACTTCTTTTTGCGCCACGCGCAGGATGGGGGCGTCCACGTAGTCGAAGGCTTCTTCGTAGATGCGGCTGACGATTTCGCTGCCGACGCCGTAGGACTTCCAGCCTTCTTCGACGACGATGGCGCGGTTGGTTTTCTTGAAGGATTCGAGCACGGGTTCCATATCGAGCGGGCGCAGAGTGCGCAGGTCCACGATTTCGGCTTCGATGCCTTCCTTTGCTAGTTCGTCTGCGGCTTTCATCGAGAGTTCGAGCCCTTTACAGTAGGTGACGATGGTCAGGTCGCGCCCGGGGCGCTGGACTTTGGATTTGCCGATGGGAATGAGATACTCGCCCGCGGGCACTTCGCCGCGCACCTGATACATGGTGGCGTGTTCGATGAAGAGAATCGGGTCATTCGAGCGGATGGCAGACTTGAGCAAGCCTTTTGCATCTTCGGGCGTGCCAGGGCTGACGACTTTGAGGCCGGGGAAGTGCGCGAAGATGGCATCGGGCGTTTGTGAGTGCGTGGCGCCGAGTTGACGTCCGCCGCCGCCCACGGCGCGGATGACGAGCGGGAGGGTGAACTGCCCGCCGAACATGTAGCGCAGTTTTGCCGCCTGGTTGACGATGTAGTCCATTGCCGAGAAGGCGAAGTTGATGGTCATCAATTCCGCGATGGGACGTTGACCGACCATCGCCGCGCCAATGGCTGCGCCGAGAATGGCGTTTTCGGCAATGGGCGTATCTTTGACGCGCTGGGGTCCGTACTTATCGTAAAAACCTTTGGTGACGGCATACGTGCCGCCCCACACACCGACTTCCTCGCCGAGAATGAAGACGGCGGGGTCGCGGTCCATTTCTTCCATTAGGGCTTGCGAGATGGCCTCGCGCATGGTGATTTTTGCCATAGAATGTGGTTCCTCAGTCAATTCGATTGGTTAATGTTGGCGGTTGAAACCGCATCAACATTTCCGAAGACGACCTTCGTCGTCTTCGGAAGTCTGCGAAGGCAGACTTCGCAATTGTTGCTGCGACTT
>JBBITE010000032.1:9788-28174 GCA_037440905.1 Anaerolineae bacterium
CTTCGTCGTCTTCGGAAGTCTGCGAAGGCAGACTTCGCAATTGTTGCTGCGACTTGAGTCGCAAACAATCATTCCTCATCCTTTTCGAACACCTCTTCCAGTTCCGGTATAAGGCGATTCTCTGCATGATGCTGTTTCTGATTTTCGATGTACGCTTTCACGGTTGGCACTTCCGACTTACGGATGGTGAATGCTCCGTATGCGCCCTGCCATTTGAAAAATGCGCCGGGCATAATGGCGTGCGTAACCAAGTGTGATGATGAGCCTTTCACTTCTTTGACCAGCGTTGCGATCGCTGTGGTCGTGTGAAATCTGGTCAACAAATGAACGTGGTCTTCGATGCCGCCGATGGCGATGGGCAGGCATTTGTGTTCGCGGCATTTCTCTGCAATTATGGCATAGATGCGCGGCTCCAAATTTGCAGTGACCATTGGCAGCCTGTCCCATGTCGCCCAAACCAGATGAACGTAGAGTTGGGTGTAGGGTTCACGCATCTTTTGCTCCTTTTTATAGCATTGGTAGTGCGCGGCGATTAAAATCGCTCCTACGCATTTCAAAGACGACCTTCGTCGTCTTCAGAAGTCTGCGAAGGCAGACTTCGCAATTGTTGCTGCGACTTCAGTCGCCAACAATCCTATTCCGCATACACATCCGTAAACAACTCTTCCAGCGAGGGTTCAGGAGAAGTCTCCGCAAACTCCACCGCCTTTTGCACTTCCTCTTCCACGCGCGCTTCGATTTCATCCAGCGCTTTGCGGGTAGCGATCTTCTTATCCAGCAGGTATTTGTTGAAGATGCCAATCGGGTCGTTTTCCTGCCATTGCTTTACTTCTTCCGCTTTGCGGTAGCGTTCGGGGTCGCCCATCGAGTGACCGCGGAAGCGGTAGGTGTTCACTTCCAGGAAGAAGGGCTGACTTTCCTTGCGCACGTAGGCAATCGCCTCCTTCGCCGCTTCATAGACCGCCATCACATCCATCCCGTTGACCGCTGCATTCTTCATCCCATAGCCTTCGGCTTTCTGGCGAATTTCATCTACGGCTGAGGCGCGCTCCACGCTCGTCCCCATGCCATACTGATTGTTTTCGCACACCCACAACACACGCAAGCCCCACACCTTCGAAAGGTTGAGTCCCTCGTGGAAGTAACCAATGTTGGTTGCGCCGTCGCCAAACATGCAGATGGTCACGTTGTCGTTGCCGGCGTACTGATCGCCGAGCGCCAGGCCCGCCGCAATGGGCAGGTGCCCGCCTACAATGGCGTGACCGCCCCACATGTTCTTTTCCACGCTTGCCATGTGCATCGAGCCGCCCTTGCCCTTCGACATTCCCGTTGCCTTGCCGAGCAGTTCTGCCATCACTTCATTGGCGGAGATGCCGCAATTCAACGCCACGCCGTGATCGCGGTAGGCGGTGATTACGCGGTCGCGCGGCTCGCGCGACGCAATCAAACCGGTCGAAACGGCTTCCTGCCCGATATACAGGTGCATAAAGCCGCCAATCTTGCCAGCCTGGTACAACTCCGCGCCGCGTTCTTCCACGCGGCGGATGAGTACCATCTGGTAATACAAATCGAGTAGTTGTTCTTTCTTCATTGTCGCTCCAAACGAAATTAATGGCTGAAAACAGGCAAAATACATGGCGCCCGAAGCGCCATGGTGTGCTCTCTTCACTCCAAGGCGGGCATTATATCAGAGAATTTTCCTCCGATTTTCTATCAAAACCTGTCGTTTTTATTGTAAAATAACCGCATGGACTGGCTCATTGGCAATAAACAAGCGGAGGCAAAAAAACTGATTGTACAGTTGGCAGATGCAGCCCTGCGCGAGCGCGCCATGCAGGACTTGATCCGGCTCGACGCCGACGCCCTGCCGGCGCTGCTCGAAGCGCTTCAAACCCGCGACTTGAACCTGCTTGCCCTCTATGAGCAGATTCTTACCCGCATCCCCTCCGCCTCTCCATCGTTGATCAAAGTCTTGGTGGACGGGCATCCCATCCTGCGCGCCCGCGCCGCCGATGTGCTGGGGTTGCGCAAAGACCGCTCTGCCGTGCCCGCCCTTTTGGATGCGCTCAAAGGCGAATTTTATACGGTGCGGGCGCGCGCTGCCGTTGCCCTGGGGCGCATCGGCGAGCGAACCGTAATTCCCGCACTGTTGAATACCCTCAAAGACCCCGAAAGTGACGTTCGAATTGCCGCCTGTTTGGGGCTGGGCTTTTTCAAGGACCCTTCCACCTTCGATGAACTTGCCAACCTCCTACTCGATGACCCCAAAATCGAAGTGCGGCAGGCGGCGGCAAAGGCGCTGGGGAATACCAAAGAGCCTGCCGCCATTCCCTTCCTGATGGAAGCCCTGCGCGACTCGTACTGGTGGTACGAGCGCGAGTCGGCGGCGGGCGAATTGCTGAGCGCCATCGAGAACATGGGCGCTGCGATTGTCGAGCCGTTGATCGAAGCCTTGCGTGAGCGGGAAGGCGCTGTGCGGAGATTCGCCGCCATCCTGCTTGGGCGCATTGGCGACCCACGCGCCATCGAACCGCTGGGTATGGCGCTCTATGACCTGCATCACGATGTGGGAAAAGCCGCGGCGGAGGCATTGGCTCGGTTTGGGGCAGTCAGTTTCGAGGTCCTGGTGGAAGCGCTGGAGCATCCGGAGATGTGGATTCGCATCCATTCGGTGGATGTCCTGCCAAAGATCGAAGAGCCGCGCGTGGCGCTTGTCCTGCTGGAGATGTTGAAGGACCCGGAGCGCGAGGTGAAGAAGCATGTCATCGCGGCGATGGGGGAATTGAAGGATGCGCGCACGCTGCCCGCCCTGCAGGAGATTGCCGCAAACCGCGCCGACCGCGAATTGCACGCGCTGGCAAAGGCGGCGCTGGAGAAGTGGAAATGAAAACTCCGGGTTTATCCACACCCCGGAGTTTTGTTTATGCCTGCATCATTACTTTGATGGCGTTCGAACGCCCTTTGTGGTTTGCGGCGAGACGCAGGGCGTGTTTGTACTCTTCAAAGGGGAAGCGGTGGGTGATGAGCCCCTCTATGTTGAATTTACCCTCGCGGAAGCCGTCGAAGACCCATTCGTAGGTGTGTTGGCGGATGCCGTTCCGTTCATCCATGCCGTGACCGTAGGTGCCGGTCAGCGTGACTTTGTGATACCAGATGGGGGTCAGGTCAAGTTTGGGCATGGGCGCCATGTGTGAGCCGACCATGACAACCTTGCCGCCTGCCCGAACCCACCGCAAGGCGTTGTTAGTGGTGGCTGCGTTGGCAACGCAGTCGTAGATACGGTCGAAGCCGCCGATGACCACGCCGCGGTTGAGAGGGGCGGAGAAGAATTTGCCGCCGCTGAGTTTGGCGATGGCGGGATAATCGGCATTTTTCAGGATATGGTCTGCGCCGAGCCGTTCCGCCATTTGCTGCTGGTGGGGGTAACGCGCCAGGGTGGTGACCTGGGTGTGAGGGAAGAATGCCTTCAGCGCCATGGTGGTGAGCAGTCCGATGATTCCCGCGCCGATGACGAGCGCTTTTTCGCCGGGCTGGGGCGGGTGTTGCAGCACTGCATGGACGGCGATGGATGTTGGCTCGGCAAGGGCGGCTTGATCCTGGGTGAGGTGGACGGGGGCGGGGTACATCGCCGTTTCGTGGGTGATGATGCTGTCGCCAAAGCCGCCGCCGATGCCGCGTATGCCGGCTTCCGATTTGTTGGTGCAGAAGTGGTAATCGCCTTCGGCGCAGTAGCGGCATTTGGGGCTGATTTCCAGCGTCTCGCAGTTGGCGCCGGCAAAGTGCGTATCCATAATGACGCGGTCGCCGGGACGGAAGCGTGTGACGCCGTCGCCGACTTCGGTCACCACCGAGACCGTTTCATGCCCCAGATAAAACCGTGAAAGGCCGGGCAGCGCAGCAGGCGCAATGGACGGATCGGCTTTGACGAAGAGCAGGGAAATATCTGAGGCGCACACGCCGCACGCCTGGTTTTGGACGCGAATCCAGCGGGGACCGGGTAAAGGCACATCGTCTAGCCTCCCGACGCGGGCGGCAGAGAGAGGCGTCCAGATGAAGTCTTTCCAAAGCGGGGTGATGGCTTTGGTCAGCAGTACGCGCGGGATGTGTTTGTCCACATAGATGGCTCGCATGGTCGTCCCTCCGGGTGAAGTGAGCCGATTGTACCAAAACAAAAAGACCCGGCTTCGGCCGGGTCTTGCAGTTATTTTGCCTTGCGCCCGCCCTTGAGTTCGGCTTGCAGTTTTTTCAAGCCGTCCTGGTCGCCTTTGGCGGCGAGTTTTGCCTGCTCGATCCAGCCTTCGGGGTTCATCATTTGCAGGCCGGCGGCGTCGAGCGTTTTTTGCAGGTCGGAGGCATTTGCCGCTGCCAGGTCTGCAAAAGAACGGATGCCGGCTTTATTCAGAACCTGGGCAACTTTGGGACCAATGCCTTCAAGGAGGGTGAGATCATCCGGCTGGATGGGGATGGAATGCACGCGCGCTTCATGCGGGACCTCAGCCTGCTGTGCGCTGCGGCGGCTGCTGAGCCAGCCGATGATGATCATCAGGAGGAAAAATCCCAGGGCGATAAACAACAACCAGGAGAGTTCAGTATTGGATCCTTCTTCGGCAAGACGAATTGCGTACATGTGCGCCTCCGTGGAAAAGATTGATTTTCTTATACGTGAAACGGCGGCGCATGTCAATTATGATTTCTTTCCTGATTTTTGAACTGGGATACAATAGCGCCACTTTACGGAGGAGCATTGCTATGAAATTCAGCCCGCTGCGAACGTTCCTTATTCTTGTTTTGCTGGTCCTGCTGTTGCTGCTGGTGTTTACACCCGGCGCGCCCTCGCATCCTTATTACGCAGGGGGAACGCGCCCGCTGGTGATTGCCCATCAGGGTGGAGACGGGGTGTGGCCCGGCGACACACTCTTTGCTTTCGAAAAAGCCGTTGAAGTTGGAGCGGATGTGCTCGAGATGGATGCGCACATCACGCAGGATGGTCACATCATTTTGATGCACGATGAAACGGTGGACGACACTACTAACGGCACGGGGCTTATCGAAGAGATGACGCTCGAAGAATTGAAGCGCCTCGACGCCGCTTACGACTGGTCGCCAGATGGCGGCGTCACCTTCCCGTTTCGCGGGCAGGGAATCACGGTGCCGGCGCTGGCTGAGGTGTTTGAGCGCTTCCCGCACATGCGCTATGTCATCGAAATCAAACGCAGCGGCATTCCCGTCGAAAAACCGTTATGTGACCTCATCCGCCGCTATGGGATGGAAACAAAAGTCCTGGTCGCTTCCTTTCACGATGAGGTGATGCAAACCTTCCGCGGCGTTTGCCCGCAGGTTGCCACCTCCGCTTCACGCGGCGAAGTGACGAAGTTTGTCATTCTTGGCAAACTCTTTCTCAGCGGGCTGGTTGCGCCCGGCTACCAGGCTATTCAGCCGCCGTATGACCCGGCGGAATCCTACAACATTCCGATTATGACGAAGCGCTTCATCCGCGAGGCGCACGCCAAGAATATCCGCGTCGAACCGTGGACGGTGGACGATCCCGCCTTGATGCGGCAGTACATCGAGTGGGGCGTGGATGGCATCATCACTGACCGCCCCGACCTGATGGTGGAATTGCTGAAAGAGATGGGCTTGAAATGAAAAAAGAGCGATGAGATTTTCCGTCTCACCGCTCTTCTGTACCGCTACTCCATCCAAACCGTTCGGTCTTCGAACGTCGGTCGCTGGTGCGGTTCGGGAGAAAATTCGGGATACCCCACATAGATGAAGCCGACGATGGGCTGGTCGGGCGCGAAGCCGAGAAATTCCTTCACCTTTGCGTCGCGCGCCCATTCGCCCGTACGCCAGATGGCTCCCAGCCCCAGGGCATGCGCCGCCAGCAGGATGTTCTGACACGCCGCGGCAACGGCGCAGATGTTTTCGATTTCCAGCACCTTTTCTTCTGCTGGTTTGTCCACGCCGACGGCAATGACCAGCGGCGCGCGGAGCGGCAAGGCGCGGGTTTTGTCTAATGCCTCGGGCGGCAGATCCGGCGTACGGTCCGCTTGTGAAGCGGCCATGACATCTCCCAGGCGTTTGCGTCCCTCGCCGGTCAACACCACGAACCGCCATGGTCGCACTTTGTAATGATTGGGCGCCTGCACTGCCGCCCCCAGCAGTTTCTCGATGAGTTCGCGCGGGAGCGGGTCGGGCTTCACTTTCCCTTGCGTTTGTCTGGTGTAGATTGCTTCGAAGAGTTCCATTGTTTCCTCCGCACTATTGATACAATTGTCGCGCCTCCTCTTACGAGATTGCTTCAAAGGTGTAGAGCAAAACTTTTACACGGAGACGGCATGAAGATATTTTATTCCGAAATGCACCGCCGGCATCATCCGCCTTTCGAGGTCTTCGATGGCGGTTTGCGTGTGCCATACCTGGAAAACCCCCAGCGCATGGATCGGGTGTTGAGCGCCCTGCGCGAAACGGATTGGGCGGAATTGTGTGAACCGTCGGATTTTGGACTCGACCCCATCCGCGCCGTCCACGATGAAGAGTACCTGAACTTCCTCGCTTCTGCCTGGACCGAGTGGCTGGAGTCGGCTCCCCAAGACCCCTCCACGCTGATACCTGCCACGTTTGCCCTGCGCCGTCAGCCCCGCAAACCAAAGGGATTGCTGGGGCTGGCGGGTTACTACATCATGGATTTGAGCGCCTGCATTGTGGAAGGGACGTATGCGGCGGCGCTGGCTGCCGCCCAGTGTGCCTTGAGTGCGGCGCAGGCGGTGGCGCAGGGGGCGCCCTCGGCGTTTGCCTTATGCCGTCCGCCCGGACATCATGCCGGGCGCGATTACGCCGGCGGCTATTGCTTCCTCAATAACGCGGCAGTGGCGGCACACTGGCTTTCCTCGCAGGGACGGGTTGCCGTGCTGGATATTGACTATCATGCCGGCAACGGCACACAGGATATTTTCTACGAACGCGCTGATGTGTTGACCCTTTCCCTCCATGCCGATCCCGATTTCGAGTACCCGCATTTCATTGGGTTTGCCGATGAGCGCGGGCAGGGCAGGGGGCTGGGGTTTCATCACAATTTTCCGCTCCCCAAAGGGACGGACGATACTGCATACCTGAGAGCGCTGGAGGAGGCGCTTGCCCGTATCCGTGAATACAGCCCTTCGTATCTGGTGGTTTCCGCCGGCATGGACATCTACGCCGAAGACCCGCTCGGCACCATCAAAATTTCCACAGCGGGGATTGGAGAAATCGGCCGGCGCATCGCCTCACTGGGGCTGCCGGCAGTGATTGTGATGGAAGGGGGATACGCCAACGAAGCGCTTGGGCGTAACATAACTGCGTTTCTATCCAATTTTTCATAAACTTATACGGAGAATTGCTGTGAGAAGGCTCATCCCCCTGCTGGCATTGATTGTATCCATCCTTGCGTGTAACCTTCCTGCGTCGCAAACACAGGTGACCGAAACCCCCAAGACCCTCTCGCCAACTGCTCCTTCCTGGACTCCATCTCACACCTTCACGCCCGCAGTTCCCCCGACTTCTACCTTTACCTCCACCGTCACCTTCACTCCCACGGCGAGCCTCACCCCCGCTCCCACATTGACCTTCACAGTAACGGCCACTCCCACCTACGTCTTCCCCTCGGTGACGGTCAACCAGCAGGCGCACTGCCGTTACGGTCCATCAAAGGCATATCTCCATGCGGCAGACCTATACCCCGGCGATAAAGGCACGGTGCGCGGACGTTTCATCTACAGCCGCTGGCTGTACGTCAAATTCGACAAGTTGAATTATTTCTGCTGGGTTGCCCCTTCGGTGGTAGATGTGGAGGGGGATATTTCGCAGATTGCCTATAAGGAACTCAATTTGCAGTCCATTGGCAGCAATATGTACGGTCCGCCGAAGAATGTGTACGCGGTGCGGGATGGGAATAAGGTGACTATTTCCTGGGATCAGGTCAAGATGACCCAAGACGATGACCGCGGCTATCTGCTGGAGTTGTTCGTCTGTCAGGATGGCGCCTATCTGTGGTGGACGGATTCATATCCCGATCAATTCACCACCAGTTACACGGTCAAGGACGAAGCCGGATGCTCCCAGCCCTCCTCCGGCAAGTTGTACACGGTGGAGAAGCACGGGTTTTCCCAGCCGGCGGTCATTCCGTGGCCCCCGCCGTGATTTGGAATGAGGCTGCTGTGAGAAGGCATCTTACCGCCGAGATACAGAGCACACAGAAACGAGAAGATGAAGAACTCTGCGCTCTCAGCGTCTCTGCGGTTCGTTTTTCAGGAATACCTGGAATAAAAACAACCGCCCTCGGCTTCGGGGGCGGTTGTTGGCTTAATCGTCGTGCCTTTTGTTTCTCATTTGCCTTTTGGCGGTGCTCTCCAAAAACTCAATCAGGGGCTGCAAGGAGGCGGGAAGCGTGCTTTCGCCGCCCGCAAGATGATATTCCTTTCCCTTGGCAATCACTGTGATAGTGTAAGTGAATTCGTCGGGGAGGGGGCGGCTGTGGAAGCGTTTTTCGGCGAGGTTATCCAGGTCCACATCGTCGAGCAGTTCGAGCAGGCGGGCGCGCTGGTCTTCGGGCAGGTCATCCAGTTCGATTTCGGCTGCCAGGCGGATGCCCGCGAAGCCGCCGCTGCGTTCGAATTTGATCTTTTCGATTTTCATGACGTTCTCGATTTGGCGGGCGCAGCGCCGATGAAGCGCAGGAACGCCTCAAGACAGCCGCCACCGGGTTCGGGCGGGGGAGGCGGCGGAGTACCCGTATCCACGTTGATGCCTACGTCCGCCCACCCCTTTTTGACGGCAAGTTGCTCCAGGCTGCCGTTTCCGAAAATCTCGCCGGCGGTGACGTAGGTGAGGTTGGCGCAATCCTGGAATTGGGAGTTGGCGGTTAACTTGTCGCGCAGGGTGACGTACCAGATTTGCCCGGCTTTTTCCCAGGCGTAGCCGCCAATTTCCATCGCGGCGATGTAGAAGGCGCGGTTGGGGATGCCGGAGTTAATATGCACGCCGCCGTTGTCGCTGGTGGTGTTGACGTAATCCTTCATGTGACCGGGCTGGGGATCCTTGCCGAGGACCGGGTCGTTGTAAGCGCTGCCCGGTTCTTTCATGGACCGTATGCCGACTCCGTTGACATTGGGCGTGAACAACCCTTCGCCGATGATCCAATCGGCTTCGGCGGCGGTTTGATTGCGCGCCCGTTGTTTGACGAGCGAGCCGAACACATCGGACATGGATTCGTTCAGCGCGCCGGGCTGGTAGGAATAGACCAGTTTGGCTTCGAACTGAGTGACCCCGTGCGTGAGTTCGTGACCGATGATGTCAATCGAGATGGTGAAGCGGTTGAAGAGACGGTCTTCAGGAGGCAGGTCTTCGTCGCCGTCGCCGTAGACCATCTGCTCGCCGTTCCAGAAGGCGTTATCGTAGCCTTTGCGGTAATGCACGGTGGACTTCAGTTGCATGCCGTTCGCGTCAATCGAGTCGCGGTTGTACACCTCTTTGAAGAGGTCGTAGGTGGCGCCGCTGCCGTCATAGGCTTCGTTGACGGCGGCATCGGCGGAGGGGGCATCTCCCTCCTGCCGCACCAGGGTGCCGGGCAGGCTGATGCCGTTTTTCGCGTCGTACACCAGGCGGGTTTTTCCGCCGGGCGCTGCCTGACGGATGGCGGCGGCAAGGTAATCGGAGAGAGCAAGCCGCCTGCCGCGCAATTCGGCGGAGGCGACCAGGGTTTGAACTGCCATGTCTCTTTGGGCGGGGGTGCCTTTTTCGGCGATGGCTTCGAGCATGTGCGGAGGGACGATGCAGTTCATTGGATGGTGATGGTTGTGCATAGAGGAGTTCCTTTCCTTCGGCGGATGGAGAAAACGATAAAGTCAGTATACGTTGTTTTGAGGTGAAATTCAATGCCGGCGGCTGGGAGGTTTGTCTCATTCTGCCGAGAGCAGGTTGGAACGCACGTGTTAGGCATCGGCCGGGCGGATGGAAAGTTCCCCAGCTGTGACGTTCAGCCCTTGCAGGGCGGCAAAGGAGAGGGTGGCAGGGTCGAGCGCGGGGCGGCGGGCGCAAAGTCTTTCGAACAGGCGGTGATAACTGGCAGGGACGATGGCATCCCATTGCAGGTCGAGTTTTTGCGCGGCGGCTTGAATGGCTTCGAGGTTTTCGCCCTCAATTTCCACGAATGTGCCGTAGGGCAGTTCATCAAGCATGATGTGGCAGTCGTCGAGTTCGTAGGTGGTTCTGTATTTTTCGTAGTAGAACAGCGGCTGATAGCCCAGCGCGGAAAGAAATTGCTTTGCCTGTTCATAATCGCTGACGATGAATTCGATTTCGATGCGGTGTAACACGCCCTGGCGATTTTCGCTGGCGCCTTTGTAGGTGAGACGCGCCTGGGTATCCTGCCGCAGACGAAGAACCCGCCCCTCGGAGCGGAGTCCGTGATCGGGGAGGTCGAAGCGCAGGTTGGTCTCCAGGGTGCGCTCCTGAATTAAAGACGCCTCCAAAGAGCGGAGGCGTCTGCGGATTGCATCCAAATCCAAAACGTAGAATTTGGCTTCGGTTTCGTGTGTCATTGTACGCTGAGCAGGGGTTGCTTTTGTTCGACGCTTTCGCCCGCGCGGACGCGAACGCGGCTGACTATGCCGTCGCGCGGCGATTTGAGTTCGTTTTGCATTTTCATCGATTCGAGGATCACCAGCACCTGCCCTTTTTTGACCGGCTGCCCCTCCGTGACCGGAACGGCAACCACCAGCCCCGGCATGGGTGCTTTGAGGTGGAATTCGCCGCTTTCTGCCACGCCGCCGCCCGCCGCCGCTCTCAGACGTTTTTCGCGCTCATCTTCCACTTTGACCGGGTAGAGCCGCCCGCGCAAAAGCACCTGCCAGCCTTCGTCGCTTTCGCGCACGTAGGCTTCGTGCGATTTCCCGTCTGCAATCAGAGAGTAGACCGGCTGGTCATTGACGGAGACGAAGTCCACCTCGTAGGTTTTGCCGTTGATGCTGACGTGATGCTCGTCTATGATTTCGACCAGAAATTCTCGTTCGCCGACTGTGGTGATGTATTTCATAGCGGGTTTACCTGTGCATTCTCTCCCAGCGCCCAACCCACTTCCAGTTGCTGGTATCGCGTTCGTTGCGCTGGACGATTTGTGCGGAACGTTCGGTTGCGCGGTGCGCCACCAGGGTGGCGAGCAGGGCAGCGGTTTCCTCGTAGTTTTTGCGGTTTTCCTCGGCGTCATCCATCGAGAAGCGTTCTTCCACGAAGCGCGTGTCGTACTGCCCGCCCATGAAGCGGTGTGAATCCATCAGGGTTTGATGGAAGGGGATGTTGGTGCGCACGCCCACGATGCGGTATTCCTCCAGGGCGCGGCGCATGCGCAGGATGGCTTGCGCCCGCGTTTCGCCCCAGACGATGAGTTTGGCGATCATCGGGTCGTAGAAGGGGGTGATTTCGAAGCCGGGGTAAACGCCCGTATCCACGCGCACGCCGGGGCCGGTGGGGAGCAGGCTGTGGGTGATGCGCCCGGTGGATGGCATGAAGTTGTTGTAGGGGTCTTCGGCGTTGATGCGGCATTCGATGGCGTGACCGTTGAAGCGCACGTCTTCCTGCTTGTAACTCAACACCCGTCCGCGCGCGATGCGAATTTGCTCCTTCACGATGTCAATGCCGGTGACCATTTCAGTGACGGGATGTTCCACCTGCAGGCGGGTGTTCATTTCGAGGAAGTAAAAATTATGATCTTTATCCAGCAGGAATTCGATGGTGCCGGCGTTGAGGTAATTGACTGCCTGCGCGGCTTTGACCGCCACAGCGCCCATGCGCGCGCGCAGTTCCTCGTCCAGTTCGGGGGAGGGAGCTTCTTCGAGCAGTTTCTGATGCCGGCGCTGCAGGGAGCATTCGCGCTCGCCCAGATGGATGACGTTGCCATGCGCATCTGCCAGGATTTGGATTTCGATGTGACGCGCCCCTTCGACCAGCTTTTCCAGATAGACGTTGCCGTCGCCAAAGGCTGATTCGGCTTCGCGCCTCGCCGACTGCAGTAGGGTCGGCATTTCCTCCAGGCTTTTGACCTCCCTCATGCCTTTTCCGCCACCGCCCGCGGTGGCTTTGATCAGTAGCGGAAAGCCGATTTGCGGCGCGACCGCCAGCAGTTCCTCATCGGAGAGCGCGCCTTCGCCTTCGGTGCCTGGCACCACCGGCACCCCCGCAGCAGTGACGGTGTTACGGGCGGTCATTTTGTCGCCCATGGCGGCAATGGCGGAGGGCTTGGGGCCAATGAAGGCGATTCCGCTCTCTTCACAGGCGGCGGCGAAATCCTCGCGCTCTGCCAGAAAGCCGTAGCCGGGGTGAATGGCATCGGCGCCCGATTTTCGGGCGATGTCGAGAATCTTATCCATGCGCAGATAGGATTCGCGCGAAGGCGCCGGTCCTAAGAGATAGGCTTCATCGGCATAGCGGACGTGCAGGGCGTGACGGTCTGCTTCGGAGAAGACGGCAACGGTCTCGATGCCCAGTTCGCGGCAGGCGCGGATGATGCGCACGGCAATCTCTCCGCGGTTGGCTACCAATACTTTTTTGAACATGAAAACACCTCAAGCGGTGAGTAGTCAGCGGTCAGATCAGCGCCAGGCTGATCGCTGATGGCTGACTGCTTAGAGTGGGATATTCCCGTGTTTCTTGGCGGGATTGGAATCGCGCTTGTTGCTCAGCATCTCCAAGGCGTTGATCAGGCGCGGACGGGTCTCTTTGGGTTCGATGACATCGTCAATGTAGCCGCGCTCGGCTGCCACGTAGGGACTGGCAAATTTTTCGCGGTACTCTGCCACCAGTTCCGCTTTGCGCTGGGCGGGGTCTTTAGCTTTTTCCAGTTCCTTGCGGAAGATGATGTTGACTGCGCCATCCGGTCCCATCACGGCGATTTCGGCGGTGGGCCAGGCAATGTTGAAATCGCCGCGGATGTGTTTGCTGCTCATCACGTCGTACGCGCCGCCGTAGGCTTTGCGGGTGATGACGGTCAGTTTGGGGACAGTCGCTTCGCAGTAGGCGTATAACAGTTTGGCGCCCGAGCGGATGATGCCGTTGTGTTCCTGATGCGTGCCGGGCAAAAAGCCGGGGACATCTTCCAATGTGAGGATGGGGATGTTGAAGGCGTCGCAAAAACGGACGAAGCGCGCCGCTTTTTCGCTGGCGTCAATATCCAGCACGCCAGCCAGAACAGCGGGTTGGTTTGCCACAATGCCAATCGAGTGACCTCCCAAACGGGCAAACCCGACGACGATGTTTTGAGCGTAGTTTTCATGGATTTCGAAGAATTGCCCGTTATCCACCAGCAGGCGGATGACATCCTTCATATCGTAAGGCTTGTTGGGGTCGTCGGGGATGATGTCGTTCAGGGCTTCGTCCATGCGCAGCGGGTCGTCGCCGGTTGGCACAAAGGGCGGGTCTTCCATGTTGTTTTGGGGCAGGTAGCCCAGCAGTTTGCGGATGAGGTAGAGCGTATCGGCTTCGCTGTCGGCGGCGACGTGACACACGCCGGATTTTTCCGAATGCACGCTTGCGCCGCCCAGTTCTTCCTGCGTCACCTCCTCGTGCGTCACCGCCTTGACCACATCCGGTCCTGTTACAAACATGTACGAGGTGTTGCGCGTCATGAAGATGAAATCGGTCAATGCGGGGGAATAGACCGCGCCGCCGGCGCACGGTCCCATGATGGCGGAGATTTGCGGGACGACGCCGGAAGCGAGGGTGTTGCGCAGGAAGATATCGGCATACCCCGCCAGCGACACCACACCCTCCTGAATGCGCGCCCCGCCCGAATCGTTCAAGCCGATGATGGGCGCGCCGTTCTTCATCGCCATATCCATGATTTTGCAAACCTTTTCGGCGTGCACTTCGCCCAGGCTGCCGCCAAAGACGGTGAAATCCTGCGAGAAGACATACACCAGCCGCCCCTCGATGGTTCCCCAGCCGGTGACGACCGAGTCGCTCATGAACTTTTGTTTATCCAGCCCAAAATCGTGCGTGCGGTGCTGGACGAAGGCATCCACCTCGCGGAACGAGCCTTTATCGAGCAGCAGGTCAATGCGTTCGCGTGCGGTCAGGCGTCCCTTCTTGTGCTGGGTTTCGATGCGTTCCTGCCCGCCGCCCAGCCTCGAGCGGATGCGCTTTTCATGCAGTATCTGAAGTTTCGACTGGTTGCTCATGTGCCTCACTTTGTGTGAAATAAGATTTGGTGCTTGGGAGAGTTGTCAGAATCCATGCCAGCGCAGCGGCCAGCACGGAACTTGTCAGCGCGAAGGGCAGGTTGGCGCGGGCGGTTTCGAAGAAGAGTCTCTCGCTCCAATAGGCTGCGAACCAGAGGAGAATGACGACCAGCGCGCCGCCTGCCGCCCAGCGTTTTCGGCGCAGGATTCCAACGAGAAGAACGCTTCCGACCGCCCCCCAGCCTGCTCCGCTGACGAGGAGATACCACACGCTCAAGCTGGAGTCGAACTCTCTCAGCACGGTTTGCCAGCGCAGCGCCGTCGCAAAGCGGACGGCTCCCCAGGCTGATAGCAATAACACCATCCATAAGAGCATGGTTACACTAAAGGGGCGTTTTTTTGAGGGCATGGTTCAGGCTTATTGGTCTGTGAGATGGGAAGGCTGGCAGCATGGCGCAGCGCACAACGTTGGGCAGATTGGACGAGGGTGGATCGGGTTGATTGTAACTGTATCAGGATTCGGCGGAGGATGAAGCGGTGTTTGGGGTGATGTGAAAGGTGGGGCGGCCGGAGAAAATCGCGGCATTAGTGAATGTCCAAAGTAATCTTTCCGAAATTTTCGTTTTTTTCCAGGCGTTGCTGGGCGCGCGCCGCTTCCTTCAAGGGGAAGGTTGAGTCCATGACGGGGGTGAGGTTTCCCGCTGTCACCAGGTCCATCACTTCTCTGAATTCTGCAAGCGTGCTCATGGTCGAGCCGATGATGCTCAGGTGTTTGGCAAACATGTAGCGGTTGTCGAACTCGAACTTCGGTCCGCCACTGTTGCCTACGGTGAGCAGTCTGCCGCCTTTTCGCAATGCCCGTAAACTCTGCATGAACGTCGTGCCGACGTTATCCACCGCCACGTCCACGCCGCGCTTGTTGGTGGCGAGATAGACTGCTTTGGACCAATCTTCTTCTTTGGAACGGTCAATCAGGATGTCTGCGCCGAGGGCTTCGGCTTTTTCCAATTTTTTCGCATCGCTTCCTACGACGACGACACGGGCGCCCCTCCATTTGGCGATTTGCACGCTGGCGGTGTTGACTCCTCCCCCCGCGCCGACGACGAGGACGGTTTCGCCGGGCTGCAGGTTTCCGCGGGTGATGAGCGAATGCCAGGCGGTTTGATAGACGAGCGCGGCCGCCGCAGCGCGATGGTAATCGAAATCGGGGGGTAACTTGTAGAGTTGCTTTACAGGCAGGGCAATGTATTCGGCATAGGTGCCGCGCACGGTTTCGCCGAGCAGATGCCAGCTGCGGCATAGGTTATCTTTGCCGGCGAGGCAAAATTCGCAGTTTCCGCAGCCCAGGTTGGCGTTGATGACGACGCGGTCGCCGGTGTTGATTGAACCGCGAAGGCGCGAAGAAGGCGAAGATTCTTCGTTTGTAAGTTCGCCAAGCGCCATAACTTCTCCCGCGCCGTCGGCGCCGGGGATGTGAGGCAGTTCCAGTTTCAAGCCGGCCCAGCCAATGCGCACCAGCACGTCCACGCGGTTGAGCGCCGCGGCGTGCAGGCGGATGAGCGCTTCGCCGGGTTTCGGTTGGGGGGTGGGGAAATCGGCATACTCGAGGACTTGCGGTCCGCCGTGCCTGTGGAAGAGGATGGCTTTCATGAGGCGATTGTAACTCAAGTGAGCGGGCGGCGTTTTTAAAATTTTCCCCTACCCTGTGACCATCCTATTGACAAACCTGCACTTGCGACAGGGGCAAGTGTACGCAAATACACCCTCTGCCAGCCTCACCACCGACGTGGACGGAGGCAAAATCTCAGCGATGCGATATTGCCCAGCATTCCTCAGGGAGAAACTTCACTGCATGTGGACGAACACCCCAAAAATAAAAAACCACAGGGAACACTGCTTGCTCAAGCCTTTGTGTTCCCTGTGGCGGGTAGGTGCTGCTATACCTTCTCAGGCGTACAGTCCCCAATCCAGCGCGGAGGGGTCCTCCATCATCGAAAAATCCCACGGCTCCATCCCCATTTCAATGGTGACTGGCATGTTCAAACCTTCCTGCGCCTTGGCTTTGGTCATCTCGATCATTGCGGGACCGTACGGGCAGAACGGGGTAGTCAGAATCATTTTCAGGTGCGCTACGCCGTTTTCGATGGCAATATTGCGCACCAACCCCAATTGAATGATGTGCATCCCAATTTCGGGGTCCACCACCTCCGATAGTTTCTCACGCGCCGGTCTGACCAGTTCGGGGTGAGTCTGGTGAATGGTCCATTGAATTTCGTTGACGGTTTGTTCGGTCATGTAAATCCTCTGTCACTGCGAGAAGGCTTTTACCGGTAAAGGCGCCTCGTTGAGAGAGGGCTTTGCACCGGCAGGCTCGCCATGACGGTTAATTTTTCACACTCACAGGCTGTACAACATATGTGCAGTGTGAGCCTCCGTTCAAAATGCATTGTACTTTATTGGCAGGCACAGCCAGCATCTTTGAAATCAGCGTTTGATCCATGGTGCAGACTTCCGGATGCGCCACGCCAATCTGGTAATAAGGGCAGGAAATTTCATGGATTTGATATTGCCCGTCCTTCAATTCCCATTCGACCGTGAAGCCTTCCTGCGCCAGCAATTCCTTCACAAAGTCCAGCCGTTCCTCCATGCTCAGCCCCTTGATATCGGCAGCGTATTGATTGGCAAGGTCTTCAGCCACCTGGTTGAACAACTGAGTTACCACCGGCCCCGGCATGGTCTCTTTTAGTTGCGCCAATAGACGCGTCGTCAGGCGCAGGTATTTCGTGGGGAAGCGCTCCATGCCCTCTTCCGTCAGCGAATACACCAGGCGCGGACGCCCCACACCGTGACGCTCTTCCTCTGCCGAGATCAAACCCTCCTTTTCCAGGTTCGAAAGGTGATGCCGGACCGAAATGGCGTTAATGCCCACCGCCTCCGCAATTTCGTTGATGGTAATGCGGGGCTTGCGCAGAAGGGTCTGAAGAATGCGGTCTTTCGTGCTTTTCATCGGCAGGGAGTATACCCGCCAACGTCAGTATTGTCAATATACTAGAAAAAAATCATAAATATTGACTTTTCTCATTCCCCCTGCTATAATGCCGCCGCATTCATAAAAAGCGCAAAATGCCTTCCTGCCCACCCATCCCCTTCAAAATGGGGGAGGTGCAGGGACAAAGGAGAAAGAACTGCGTAATATCAGTTATTCAATCAGGAGCAAATACGTATGCCGCAACTCGAAATTAAAAACTTGCACGTCAGCATTGAAGGGAAGGAAATCCTCAAAGGTCTCGATCTGACCGTCGAACAGGGTAAAGTTCATGCCATTATGGGGCCCAACGGTACCGGCAAATCCACACTTGCCTACACTCTGATGGGGCATCCCTCCTACGAAGTGACCGAAGGAGAAGTACTGTTCAAAGGGCAGAATATCCTCGAACTGGAGCCGGACGAACGCTCCCGCCTGGGAATCTTTCTCGCTTTTCAATATCCCGTTGCCATCCCCGGCGTGACGGTGGCGAACTTCCTGCGCAGCGCCATCAACGCCCGCCGCCGCGCCGAAAACCCCGAAGATAAGGGCATCCCCATCCCTGAGTTCCGCAAACTGCTCAAGGAGAAGATGGCCATGCTCAAAATGGATCAAAACTTTGCCGGGCGCTACCTCAACGACGGTTTCTCCGGCGGCGAGAAAAAACGCGCCGAAATTTTGCAGATGGCAACCCTTCAGCCCGAAATCGCCATCTTGGACGAGACCGATTCAGGTCTGGATATTGATGCGCTGCGCATCGTGGCAGACGGAGTCAACGCCCTGATGAGCAAAGACCTCGGCGTGCTGGTCATCACCCACTACCAGCGTTTGCTCAACTACATCAAACCCGATTACGTCCACGTCATGATGAATGGGCGCATCGTCGAATCGGGCGGACCCGATCTTGCCCTGCATCTCGAAGAAAAGGGCTACGAGTGGATCCGCGAGAAGGTGGAAGAAGAAGCCGCAGCCTAGCAGGCGCTTCCTCGAGCAGAAACAGGCGGCGGACGGGAACGAAGCGTTTCGTCGTTTATGAAAGGTGATTACCATGAGCGAAGATGCAAAAATTTTAGAAGACATTGGCGAATACAAGTACGGTTTCCGCGACCGTGACGATTACTATGCCTTCAAATCCCGCAAGGGACTCGACCGCG
>JBBITE010000033.1:0-11864 GCA_037440905.1 Anaerolineae bacterium
CGCCGACTGCGCGCGGTTACGGAATTAATTTGTAAAACTTCATTATCTTGTGCCCTTTAATCGGCTAGTATTACAGCACAAAGTCCAACAGTGAGCCTGCCTTTTCTCGTTGCTTATCGGATGAGGTGCCGATTTGACAATCCGCACGAGCAAAAAGCGCTGGCTTGGATTGCCAAATCCAAGCCCTTGCCGGCGGTTTGCTCCACCTAGCGCTGTCATGGTTAGATTACCGGAATAATTTGGAAAAGTGCAAAATCTTGTCCTACACGACCGCCGCTTCCACCGACTGAATCGGCGGCAGGAAATCTGCCAGCAGTTCCCAACTCTCCCCCGCATTGCGTGAATAGAATAACTGCCCGGTGTTTGTGCCGATGTAAATGCCTGCCTCGTCGCAGGTATCGGCTGCCATCGCCTCGCGCAAAACGACCAGGTGCGCCTGCTGCGGCAAGCCATTCGTCAGCCGCTCCCACAAAACGCCCGCATCGCGGCTGCGCCAGACGGCAAACTTCTCATCCACGCTCATGCGGTATTGGTCGCTTTCTTCGAGCACAACGTAAATCGTCTTTGGGTCGGCGGGATGCACCAAAATCGGAAACCCAAACCGCGAAGGCAATTTCCCCTCGCCAATGTCCATCCAGTCCTCGCCGGCGTTATCGCTGCGATAAACGCCGCAATGATTTTGCTGATACAGCACATTCGGATAGGCCGGATGCATTGCCACCTTATGCACGCACTGACCGAACTCCGGGAATGGGTTTGGCATGAAATCGGCACGCACATTCTTGTTGCAGGGATGCCAGGTCTTCCCGCCGTCGTCGGTGCGGTAGCAGCCGGCGGCGGAAACGGCAATGAACATGCGCTTCAAATTCGATGGGTCCGGCAGAATGGTATGCAGGCATAACCCGCCCGCGCCGGGGTTCCACTGCCCGCGGTGAGGATGATCGAAAAGAGCCTCATTCAATTCCCACGTCTCGCCGCGATCGTGCGAAACAAACAACGAAGCAGGCTGCGCGCCGGCATATAACACTCCTGCCTCCTCTTTTCGCCCGGGCGTGATATTCCAGACCCTGATCATTTTTTCCGCAGTGCCTGTAATGTCCTCCCCGCCCTCCGAACGGAACGCCTCCTCCACTGTGCTGGCGGGACGCCCGGATTTCGACGGGCGCGAAAGCATGGGCGAAACTTTTGACTGCGTCCATGTTTTTCCGAAATCATCCGAATAATGGGTGGTAGGACCATAAACGAAGTGTGACGCCGCCGCATGCAGGCGGTTATCACGCGGGTCCAGGTTCATGTGCATCACATTCCAACTCTTGAAGTGAAAGCCGCTTCTTTGCCAGCGCGTGCGTTTCTCATCGCTCTCGAAGATCAAGCCGCCCTTGCTTGTTCCTACGAAGACCATCACTTTCCTGTTCATCATCTGCTCCTCTCTCTAAAATAGAATAAACGTTCTATTTATTCTATCACACATTCCTCGCTGCGGCTTGCCCCCTTGGGGCTATTGCGAAAGCCTTTCGCGGCGGATAAGATGAAAACAAGGAGGAAAGATGAATATTCGCTTTACTATTCTGCTCACTGCCGTTTTAATGCTGACATCCTGCAACCTGACTGCCGTCCAACCCACGCCGACCGCTGCGCTTCCTACCGCCCCGGCGCCTGCTTTTCCTTCCCAACCCTCCCCCACGCCGACGCCAATTCCCCTCGAAACCCTGCTCGCTGCCGATACCCCTACCTCGCCTGCTCCCCTGCCCACCGCCACCTCGCGCATTACCCTGGCGTTTCCCAAAGACCAGCCGGTCAATTGCCGCTTTGGACCGGAAATCTCCTATGCTATTGTCGGCGCGCTGCTCACCGGCCGGCAGGCAGAGGTCATCGGCAAAAACGCCGATGCCACCTGGTGGTACGTCCGCAATCCCAGCGACCCTTCCACCAACTGCTGGCTCTCGGCAGATTTCGTCGTCGTCACGGGGAATGTGGAAACGCTGCCGGTGGTGAGTCCGCCGGAGATTGGGGTGACCAATATCCGGGTCCGGGTGGAACCGGTGGTGATGAATGTGGGGTGCACGGCCTTTCCGCAGACCTTCAGCGTCTTCGGGCAAATCACGGTCAACGGTCCGACCATCGTCACCTGGCGCTGGGAGGCGAGCAACGGCTATATCTCCGAAGCGGCGACGTTGTTATTCGAAACGGAAGGGACGAAAGAAGTCAGCGGTTTTGTGACGGTGGCGAGCGTCAACGATTACTGGGTCAATCTGCATGTGTTGATTCCCAACGAGCGCAGTGGGGGAGCGAACTTTAAAGTTACCTGCACCCCCTGACGCGTGATGCATGCTAACGACATTGTACGGTTTTCAAAAGTTGACCTGCTTTATAATGCGTTCAGCCCTTGTTGTATGAACCATCATAAACGTTTTCCAGCGCCGGGCAGATGAGGTGACATGGCAGGTCAATGGCTCAAGAAGTTTCTCGCTCCGCCGCCGCTGGCAGGAGAAGATGCCCCCATGCGGCGGATGATCCATGTGGTTACCATGTGGGGCATCCTGGTGGTGCTGGGGTTTTTTGTGTTTCAGTTTGCCAGCGGGGAGGGGATTCTCAACCATGTCGGTTTGTATGCGGGGTTTGTGTTGATGATGTTTCTCATCAGCCGCCTGGCGCTGAAAAGCGGTTACATCCGCTGGGCAGGGCTGGCGTTGATTTTCCTGATGTGGTCGGGTGCTGCCTTTGTGGTGTGGAACTTCCCTGAATTGCAGGGAATCGGCCTGATTGCGTTTCTGACGCTGGCGCTGGTGGCAGGCTTTCTCTTTGGCAGCGCCGAAGCTCTTTTCTTCCTGGGAATCAGCCTGCTGGTGATTTGGGAATTTGCGTACAGCGGCGCTTTTGCATCCAGCCTTGTGGCTGCTGAGGATGCCCATCCTTTTGCTTATGCTTTCAATCTTTCGTTCGGCTTTCTGCTCACCTGGCTGCTGCTCTATTTTTTGATTCGCAGTCTGCAAAAATCGCTTGCCGAAGGGGAACGGGAAATTCATCAACAACGCCAAACCGAAATGGCGCTGCAGCAGCAAACCGCTTATCTCAACGCCCTGCACGAAACCACACTGGGCATCATCAACCGCCTCGAACTTCGACCGCTGCTCGAATCCATTCTTGCCCGCGCCTGCGAACTGGCAGATACCCCGCATGCTCTCATCGAACTGGTGACTCCGGACCAAAGCGCCCTGCGGCTGGAATTGGGGCTGGGCATTCCGGCGCCCTTTATAGGGCATCTCACCTACAAGGGCGAAGGGCTTACAGGGCGTGTGTGGGAGAGCGGCGAAACGCAGTTTGTCAATGATTATGCCCACTGGGAACACCGCGACCCCGAAGTGGACGGACGCTTTTACGCCATCGTGGGTTTGCCGCTTAAAGCCGGCGGGCAGGTGATGGGTGTGCTGGCGTTGTTATACGAGAAAGAAGATCGGCGCTTCAATGCCGACCTTGTGGCTTTGCTCGAGCGTTTTGCTGCGCTTGCTTCGGTGGCAATTCAAAACGCCTGTCTGTATGAAGCGGCTCAAAAAGAACTCGAAGAAAGGCGGCTGGCGCAGGAGGCTTTGCGCGAGAGCGAAGAGAAATTCCGAAAAATCTTCGATACCAGCCCCATCGCCATCTGCATCACCACCTTCGAGGAGGGACGCCTGCTCGAAGCCAACTACGCCTACTGGGATATGACCGGCCTCGACCCCGCCACCTCGCTGGGCAAAACCTCCGATGAATTGAAACTTTGGGGCACCCCCGAAGCGCGCGTCAACTTCACCCGCGAACTGCGCCGCAAAGGTTCGCTTTACAACCCCGACGACTCCTTCTACGATGAACACGGCAACCTCAAACAGGTCATCAGTTTCTATGAACTGGTGCGCATGGGCGGCGAAGACCGAATCATCTCCATGTTCTACGACATGAGCGAGCAGAAGAGGACGATGGAAGCGCTGCGCCAAAGCGAAACCCGCAACCGCATCCTGCTCGAAGCCTTCCCCGATATGATTCTGGAAATCTCGCGCGATGGCGTGATCAAAAGCATGGTTCCTCCCAAAGGCATGGAGACCTTCATGCCGCCTGCATCGTTCGTCGGCAGGCGTGTAAGCGAGATACTCTCTGAATCGGCGGCAGCCCAAACCTTCTTCGCCATCGAGCGCGCGCTGGCAAGCGGGCAGATGCACGCTTTTGAATTCGAACAAAAAATGAAGGAGGAATACCGCACCCTCGAAGCCCGCGTCGTACCGGTCTTTGCCGATACGGTTTCGATGATGCTCCGCGATGTGACCCAGCGCAAATGGATCGAAGCCGAGCGCGAAAAACTCATCAACGAACTCGAAGAGAAGAACATCGAATCCGAAACCCTGCGCGCCAGCCTGGCGAGCATTGTCGGCACCTTCGAATTTTCCGAAATTGTCCAGCGCATTTTCGACCAGATTCAACAAGTGGTGCCCTACGACAGCGCCTCGGTCTGGCGGCTGGAGGGCAAAAAACAAATCCTCATCGGCAGCCGCGGCTTGCCCCCTCAAATTTCGGCCAACCTCGAATTCGAGATTGACGAACAAAACCATGCCGCGCGTATCTTCAGCGGCGAACTGCCCTATCTCATCAGCCGCGATGTGCAAGCCGAATTTCCAAGATTTCGTGAGCCGCCTCACACCTACATCAACTCCTGGCTGGGCGTTCCGCTCAAGTTGCGCGGCAAGGTCATCGGCTTGATTGCGCTGGATGGCAAAGAAAAAGGACAGTTCAACGAACATCACGCCCGCCTCGCCGTCACCTTTGCCGACCAGGTTGCGATTGCCCTCGAAAACGCCCGCCTCTATGCCGACCTCCAGGCTGATCTTGCCATCCGACAGTCCCTCATCTCCGAACTGGAAGCCAAGAACGCCGAACTCGAACGCTTCACCTACACCGTCTCTCACGACCTCAAATCGCCGCTCTTTACCATTCGCGGCTTTCTGGGATACCTCGAGCAGGATGCCTTGGAGGGCAACAAGGAACGCCTGCGCGCCGACATCGAACGCATCGTTGTCGCCACCGACAAAATGCACCAGTTATTGAACGACCTGCTCGAACTCTCGCGCATTGGGCGGGCAATGAACGAGCCGCAGCACATTCCGTTCGAAGAATTGGTGCGTGAAGCGTTGGCGCTTGTGCAGGGGCGCATTGTGGAGCGCGGCGTTGCCGTGCATGTTGCCGCAAACCTGCCCTCCGTGTACGGTGACCGCCCGCGCCTGATTGAAGTGCTTCAAAACCTGCTGGATAACGCCGCCAAATTCATGGGCAATCAACCGCAGCCCCGAATCGAAATTGGCTGTGCGGGCGAGCGGGATGGAAAACCGCTTTTCTACGTGCGCGATAACGGCATTGGCATTGCTCCCGAACACCATGAGCGCATCTTCGGTTTATTCAACAAACTGGATGCCGGCGGCGAAGGCACGGGGATTGGGCTGGCGCTCGTGAAGAGAATTGTCGAAGTGCACGGAGGGCGCATTTGGGTCGAGAGCGAAGCGGGAAAGGGCGCAACCTTTTACTTTACGTTGCCGGCCAAACCAGCCGATCCATAAGCGCCCCTGACACCATCCAGGCATGAAGTGTGGTATGAGTAATTTATCTTCATCAACCGAAAAAAGCGAATTTCCCTGGGAGGAAAGTTTCGGCAACGCCGATTTTGTTGCCCGAATCTTCCGCCTCTTTATTGTTTTTATCCTGCTGGGGCTGGCTGTCAGTTTTCTGCTGGCGCTGACCATTGAAAAAGATACATTCTTCGCCTTGCTGATGGCGCTTGGCGCTTTGCCGGTACTGGCTTCGCTCTATTTCGTGCAGAGAAAAAAATTCGAAACCGCAGCCGTCTTTTTAGCGGTTGTCCTTCTGGCGCTTAATACCCTCATTTCCACAAAAAGCGAAGGGATTTCCCGTATCAACAACCTGGCGTTTCCTTCCATTCTCATCATTGCGGGCCTGGTGGTCAACAAACGCAAACTGTTCTTTCTGACCCTCCTTACTCTGCTATGCATTGCCTGGCTGTCGTTTGGAGAGGGGTTGCGGTGGTTCACGCCTGCTTCTGCGCTGTACAATGCCTGGGGGAATTTTCTTTCTGCTGCGCTCATCATCGTTTTAACCGCTGTCATGGTGCAGCGACTGATGGAAACCGTTCTGCAAAGCCGCCTGCGATTACAAGAAGAAGTACTTGAACGCCGCCGCGTGGAAGAGACATTACGCCAGCGTGATGAAATGCTCGAAGCAGTGACCTTTGCTGCCGAGAAACTCCTGCGTTCGCCGCAATGGCGCGAAGAGATGAATCGCGTGCTGGAGCATCTGGGCAGGGTGTTCGATGCGTCGCACGCCTATCTCTTTGAATTTTATACTGCGCCCGATGGCACACTGCGGAGTTCGATGCGCTACGAATGGGTGGCGCCCGATCAAAAATCGGATATGGACAACCCTGTCTATCAAAACTTGAAAGGAGACGAACCGGAATTTCAGGAATATTATGAAATCCTGGGACGGGGCGAACCGTATGTCGGCAGCGCTTCGCGCCTTACCGAAGCAGGGCGGGCATGGCTGAACCACGTTGGCTTGAAAGCCTTGCTTGAAATCCGCATTCTAGTCAACGGCAGGCAGTGGGGCACGCTCGGCTTCGATGACGCAGTGCAGGAACGCGAATGGAGCAACGTGGAGGTGGATGTCATCAAAATCGCCGGGGACCTGCTGGGCGCCGCCATCCAGCGTCAGTTGAACGAAGAGGCGCTCAGGCAGGAACTGGCGGAACGCCGCCGTCTCGAATATGAATTGCAGGAGCAGCGCGATTTTGCTTTGCAAGTTATCAATACGGTGGGGCAGGGGCTTACAGTCACCAACACCGCCGGCGTTTTCGAGCTGGTCAACCCTGCCTACGCCCGTTTACTTGGTTACGAGCCGCATGAATTGATTGGCAAACGCCCCGTACAACTCACTTTTACCGAAAGCCTGCGCGCCCTCGAAGAGGCGCTTGCCAAACGCCGCAGCGGTTTGATTACCACCTACGAGAGCGTCCTGCGGCATAAAAACGGCGCCGCCGTGCCGGTGTTGATCACCGGCGTGCCGCGCTTCAAAGACGGAGCCTTTGCCGGCTCCATTGCCTCCATCACTGACCTGACCCAAATCAAATGGGCGCAGGAAGAACGAGAAAGGCTGATTGCCGAGCTTTCCGCCAAAAATGCCGAACTGGAGCGATTCAACTACACCGTCTCCCACGACCTGAAATCGCCGCTCGTCACCATCAGCGGTTTTCTCGGCTATCTCGAGCAGGATGCCATCGCCGGCGACATCCCTCACCTGCAAAAAGACATCCAGCGCATCAATGAAGCGGTGCGCAAAATGCAAAACCTGCTCAACGAACTGCTCGAACTCTCCCGTATCGGACGGATCATCAACGTACCCGAAGTAATTCCCTTCGGTGAACTGATTCAAGAAGCCATGAGCCTCGTCGAGGGGCGGCTGGAGCAGCGGGGGGTGACCGTCCTCATCCAGCCCAACCTGCCCTCTGTCTATGGAGACCGTCCGCGTTTGGTTGAGGTATTGCAAAACCTGCTCGATAACGCTGCCAAATATATGGGCAATCAGCCTCAGCCGCGCATCAAAATTGGTCAGCGGGGCGAGGAAAACGGCTTCCCAGTCTTCTTCGTCCGTGATAACGGCATCGGCATTGAGCCGCTCCATCATGAACGCATCTTTGGGTTGTTCAACAAACTGGATCCCCAAAGCGAAGGTACGGGCGTAGGGCTGGCGCTCGTCAAGCGCATTATCGAAGTTCATGGAGGGCGGATTTGGGTCGAGAGCGAAGCGGGAAAGGGCGCTGTTTTTTTCTTCACCCTGCCCCCCGCTGCCGTGTCTTCAGCCGGACCTCCAGCCTGATTCCGTTATAATAGCCCAGGTTCACAGTCAGGCTGGAAGCGAAGCGCCGCGATGACGCGGTTCTTTCGCGGCATAATTTTTATATCGCCCAAAAAGCGCTCAAGCCTCGTCTTATGGGCGTCGTCTGTCAGTGAGCCAATTACCCAACCCTCTGAGGAGAATCCCATGAAAAGAGCCGTCAGTATCAGCATTGGATCATCCAAACGCAACAAAGCGGTGACGGTGGAACTGCTGGGCGAAAAGGTCAGCATCGAACGCATTGGCACCGACGGCGACATGGAAGCCGCCGCTCAAAAATACAAAGAACTCGACGGCAAGGTAGATGCCTTTGGCGTAGGCGGCGCAGACCTCGGCGCCCTGATAGACGGCAAATTCTATCCCTTTCACTCCGTCCAGCCGATGGTGCGCTTTGTAAAAAAGACCCCGCTGGTGGACGGCGGCGGTTTGAAAAACACCCTCGAAAACCGCGCCCCCGCCTTTTTGGATAAGAAAATCGGCGATTACATCAAGCAGCATGGCCGCAAGGTCTTCGTCACCCTGGGGGTGGATCGCTGGGGTCTTTCCAAATCGTTTGTCGAAGCCGGCTACGAGGTCATCTTCGGCGACCTGATGTTTGCCCTCGGCGTGCCCATTCCCATCCGCACCATGAACGGACTGCGCGCCCTGGCAAAAGTGATGATTCCCATCGTCACCCGTTTCCCCTTCGAGTGGCTCTACCCCACCGGCGAAAAGCAGGATGAGCGCATTCCCAAGTATCAGAAATACTATCACTGGGCTACCGTCATAGCGGGAGACTGTCACTACATCAAACGCCACATGCCGCCCGATATGCAGGGCAAGGTGGTCGTCACCAACACCACAACTCCCGACGATGTGGAATTTTTCCGCCAGTGCGGAATCAAATACCTTGTCACCACCACCCCCGTGCTGGACGGGCGTTCCTTCGGCACCAACATGATGGAAGCCGCGCTCGTCGCTGTCTCCGGCAAGGGACGCCCCCTCACCTGGGCGGAATACGATGAATTGCTCGATACACTCGGCTTCGAGCCGCAATTACAGGAACTGAACTAAGGAGAATTTATGGACGCACTCGTACTTGCAGGTGGAATTCCGCAGCCCGATGACCCCCTCTACACCTATTCCAACGGCGATTCCAAAGCGCTGATTGACGTCGCCGGCAAGCCGATGGTTCAATGGGTGCTGGATGCCCTCGGAGAGGCGCAGCACGTGGACAATGTGATTGTCATCGGGCTTTCCCCTAAAAGCGGCGTGACCTGCAAAAAGCCCCTGCACTTTCTCTCCAACCAGGGACGCATGCTTGCCAACATCGTGGCGGGAGTGAACAAGGCGCTTGAACTGAACAAAAAGACCAAATACCTCCTCGTCGCCTCTTCCGACATTCCCGCCCTGAAACCGGAAATGGTGGACTGGCTGGTGGAAACCGCCATGCAAACCAAAGATGACCTGTACTATGGCGTCTGTACACGCGAAGTGATGGAAGCCCGCTTCCCCGGCTCCAAACGCACCTACACCCGCCTCAAGGATGTTGAACTCTGCGGCGCCGACATTAACATCACCCATGTCCGCATGGCAACCGAACACCTCGACCTGTGGGAATCCCTCATTGGCATGCGCAAAAGCCCTCTGCGCCAGGCAAGCCTCATTGGCTGGGGAACCCTCTTTCGGGTTCTCACCCGCAGCATCACCCTCGATGACCTGGTAAAAGAAGTCTCTCAGCGCATTGGCATCAAAGGGCGCGCCATCCTCTGGGAACATGCCGAAGCCTGCATGGACGTGGACAAACCCCACCAATTGGAACTGCTGCGCGAAGACCTTGCCCGGCAGCAGGCTGCCGCTGCCAAACCCAAGCCGCGTTCCAAAACCGCCGCTGCAGCCAGTGCTTCAAAAGCGGCGCCAGCTCGCAAAAAAGCCGCCCCCGCCAAACCTGCCGTGAAAGCGAAGCCCAAGCAAAAATGAATCTGCGCTCCATCCTCCAACTGGACGCACATCTCTCCGACAAAATGCGCGTGGCAGAAAAGCCAGGCGCATTACGTTCCCTGGCGGTCTTCTTTGCCCATTCCGGCGACTCATGGTTTTGGGGCGCGGCGCTCATTCTCCTGTGGCTTTTCAGCAATTCGTTCTGGAAGAGATGGGAAGCGGTGGAGTTTGTGGGCATCAGTGTGCTGGCGGCGTTGGTAATGGCAATCAAATTCCTCGTGCGCCGGCGGCGCCCGGAAGGAGAGTGGGGCGGCATCTACCGCAACACCGACCCGCATTCCTTCCCCTCCGGCCACGCAGCGCGCGCGTTCCTCATTGCCGTCATTGGCACGGCGTTGGGTCCCTCCTGGCTGGCGGTGGTGCTCTGGCTGTGGGCGCCGCTGGTTGCTCTGGCGCGCGTAGCAATGGGCGTGCATTACCTCTCCGACGTGATCGCCGGCGCCATCCTGGGTGTGGCAGTTGCCCTGCTGGGCTTGCAGCTGTATGAGGCGCTCTTCCTCTGGCTCAACGCCTGGCTTGGCTTTCCCCTTTGGTAAACTGATGATACCCATCGTCCCGAAGGCTTCCCCGAAACATCCTATTGGAGAACACAAACCTTCGGGACGTTCTGCCTAAAGTGAGTTGGTAAAACTCAGCCCGCCTGTTTCACCGTCTGCAAATGTTCCGCCACGTGCGCGAACGCGCGCTCGACCCATCTTTGCAACGTAAACCCGCTTCCCAGCGTGGCATGACGCGATTCGCGCGACCAAGCCTCGGCTGGCAGTGCTTGCAGCGTTTCCACCAGCGCCATTACATCCGCCACAAACCCGTCCAACACTTCCCCCAGCGGCTCGCCGGCGTTGTAATGTTCCTGCATATACGCGTCGCCGTCGAAATTCTCGAACAGCGGGTTTTCCTCCTCGATGGTGCGGCGGGCGCGCAAACCATACACTAGGCGCTGCACATCGCGCGTATGCACGGCAATCTGATGCACATTCCACCCATCGCCCAGCGGCGCAAACGGATCCGAGACTGCCAGACATGCCTCGCGGAACTCTGCCGCCGCCTCTGCCAGCCGCTCCAACAACCTTGCACGATATTCCAGCAATTCCTTCATTGTGCCTCCAAAAACGACAACGCTTTTTCGACTACACCTTCGCCCGTTTCCAGCAAATAGACTCGAATCCCATACGGACTCAACTCGCGCGCAGCATGACTCGTAAAAGCAGCCAGCCCGTGCATGGCAGAGACGAACGCCGCTTCTTTCTCCGCCCCAGCCTGATCCAACGTCACGAGGTTGATCACCACCCCCGAACCTTGACTCCGCATGATGCGCCCCACCGACTGAGTCATCAAGAACGCTCCCGTCAGGTTGACATCCAGCGTGCGGTGCCAGTCCCACTCATCCATATCCAGCAGCGGAACCCGCGGGCGGACCGCAGCATGGTTGACCAGCACATCAATCCTGCCAAATTCATCCTCCGTCTGTTTGATCAGACTCTGCACCCCCACCTTCTTGGCCACATCTTCCACAAAGGCTTTGGCGCGCCCACCCTGCCTTTGAATTTCATCTACCACCTGGTCCACGTTGAAGGGTGACACATCGTTTGCCGCCACTGCTGCGCCGCGCGCGGCACATGCCAGCGCCAGCGCGCGCCCGCTGCCTTTGCCGGCGCCGGTAATGAGAACAACCTTTCCTGCGAGTTTTGTCATTTGTGTTTTGCCTTTCCTGTTGCGTTCTGCAAATTGCCATCAATCAAGCCAGGCAGGGGAGGGGGCTTGGATTTGGCAATCCAAGCCAGCGGTATCCAAGCCGGGAGTATTCAACCCGGCAGTATTCAGTCCAGCGCTTTTTGTCAAATCTGCACATCAGCCCTGAAGACAATCGCCGTGTTGGACCTTGTGCCGTAATACTAAGAGAGTGTTTTAAAAGTCCTTGTTTGTTCTTCCCAAATGCGTAGGATGCGCTCTCTGGCCCA
>JBBITE010000033.1:11964-25248 GCA_037440905.1 Anaerolineae bacterium
TTTTAAAAGTCCTTGTTTGTTCTTCCCAAATGCGTAGGATGCGCTCTCTGGCCCATCCAGTGACGTTAGAGAACGTCGCTTACGTGCAGTAGAGGTAGTTTTAAAACGCTCTCTAAGGTGAAGAGTAAATGCTTATCCGCCTGTTAGACATAGCGGCACCTGATCGCGGTTTTCGTAGGCGTTCAATGGCAAGCCCAGGTAGGCAGACGGATCGAGCGTGTTGCGAATTTCCAACTCGTTCTTGAAGCGGCCGCTGCCATCATCCTTCACAATCGAAAAGTGCAAATGCACCCCAACGGGATTGGACGGGTCGCCGGAGTAATTTCCCTGATAGCCGAGGAACGTTCCCGCTTCGATGAATGTTTCTGACGTGCCGGGAGGAAACGCCTCTGAAATAAACGAATTGCCGTCCGCATCTGCCATGTGCGTATAGTACACCCAGATTTGCGTGCCGGGCTGCAAGGGATCGCTGGGGACGCGCACAATCACGGACGATTTCCATTCGGGCAGACGGGTGAGGTAACCGGGATAAGCAGCAATGACCGGCGTCACGCCGGCATCGGTGCCGGCGAAAATATCAATCCCCTGATGGGTATGACCCGGCCGAAACGAATCACCCCACAGGAAACCGACAAAACCATCGGTGGGGAAGATAAAAGGGGAGGTTCCGCATCGGGAACCGGCGCTCAGTTTCCAGTCGGGGTGAGAAGCGGGGTTTCGAATCCAGGCTCGGAATGACATCAGCCGCGCCGTGTTGGGACGGTACATGTAGAACGCAGTCCCTAAAGCGGCAAGGATGGCAACCACCACGATAAAGAGAAGCAAAGAACGTTTTGGCATGAGATGGGATTATACCGTTGTAACCTTTTCTAATTTTGAAGATGTGGAATTGCTTGTAAATTTTTAAGGGTGTACTATAATTAAATTTGTCGAAAGGGCAAACCCGTCGTAAGGCGGGGACGCAAAGTCATGGGTCCCAATGAGGGGATCGCCAGACCGCCGAAATTATTATTTTTCGGCGTTTTTGTTTTTTAGGATGGAGGTGCAGCGGTAAAAATTGAATATCTCAGATTGAACCCACGCAAGCAAACTCAAACTATGTAGAGGAGAATAGTTATGAAAGCAAAGTGGTTCAGTGTACTCTCGGCCCTGGTCATTTTGGTGCTCGCGATTGTGCCTGTTGCGGGAGCATCGGATGGCGTGACCAAGGTGGAACCGCTCGTCCCGGTTCCTTCAGATGACTCAAGTGGATTTGTGGACGAAACTCCGGATTTGTGGTTTGTGGAATTCGCAAGCAAGCCTCTTTCCGAAGGAGGGTCAAAAACCCTGACGGATGCCGATAAGGCGAAATTCCGTGCTGCCGCCGCTGCCAAGGGGATTAAATTTACAGAGCGGTTTGCCTTTGATAATTTGTGGAATGGTGTTTCCATCAAAGTAAATCCCGTAGATGTGAATAAACTCAAGACGCTGCCCGGCGTAGTGGCCGTGTATCCGGTCATTTCGATTCCCATGCCGCAGACGTTCGACAGCGCCAGCCCCGAGTTGGCAACCGCCATTCAAATGACCGGCGCCGACATCGTCCAGAATGAGATGGGCTATACCGGCCAAGGCGTCAAAGTGGCTGTGATGGATACGGGCGTGGACTTCGATCATCCCGATTTAGGCGGGTGTTTCGGTCCGGGTTGCCGCGTGGCGTATGGATATGATCTTGTCGGCGATGCGTTCAATGCCGATGACACCTCCCCCTCCTACAACCCCATTCCTTCCCCTGATCCTATCCCGGATGACTGCAATGGTCACGGTACGCATGTGGCTGGCATCATCGGTGCGAACGGCGCGGTGAAGGGTGTGGCGCCTAATGTGACCTTCGGCGCCTACCGTGTCTTCGGCTGCTCTGGCTCCACTACCGCCGATATTATGATTGCTGCGATGGAGCGCGTGCTGGCGGATAGGATGCAGGTGCTCAATATGAGCATTGGCTCTGCCTTCACCTGGCCTCAGTATCCCACCGCTGTCGCTTCGGACCGCCTGGTCAAGAAGGGTGTAGTGGTGGTGGCTTCCATTGGCAACAGCGGCGCCAACGGTCTGTATTCGGCCGGCGCTCCGGGCCTGGGCAAGGACGTGATCGGCGTTGCCTCTTTCGATAACACCCACAACACCGCCAACGTCTTCGAGGTAAACGGCACCGACATCGGCTACCTGCCTATGTCGTTCTCAGGCCCTGTTCCCACCTCCGGCACACACGAAATTGTGTATGTTGGTCTCGCCTGTAACGCCAACCTGCCGCTGCTGGCAGACCCCTCTGGCAAGGTGGCTCTGGCAGCCCGCGGCAGTTGTACCTTTGCCGAAAAAGCCACGAATGCCATCAACGCCGGCGCAATTGCGGTGGTGATCCATAACAATGCGTCGGGGCTCTTCAGCGGCACGCTGGGCGCTCCCATCGGTGATGGCAGTGTGCCGGTGGTTAGCATTTCGCTGGAAGATGGCTTGTTTATCCGCTCGCAGACCGCCCCGGTCTACATGACCTGGACCGACCGCATTGGCTCCTTCCCCAACCCGAACGGCGGCCTGATTTCATCCTTCAGTTCCTATGGTCTGGCTCCCGATTTGAGCCTGAAACCCGATATCGGCGCGCCGGGTGGAAACATCTACTCCACCTATCCGCTGGAATTGGGCGGTTACGCCACCTTGAGCGGTACTTCGATGTCTTCGCCGCATGTAGCGGGCGCGGTGGCTTTGCTGCTCGAGGCCAAGCCCAAGACCAAAGCGCGCGATGTCCGCGGCATCCTGCAGAACAGCGCCGACCCGAAAGTGTGGTGGGGCAACCCCGCCCTGGGCTTCCTGGATAACGTCCACCGCCAGGGCGCCGGTATGCTCGATATTGACGACGCCATCAAGGCCACCACCGTCATCACGCCGAGCAAGATTGCCACCGGCGACTATTGGGAGGTGATGGACCCGTGGGTGCAGCCGATTGACATTAAGAACAATTCCAACAAGCCGGTTACCTACGACATCTCCTATGTCAACGCCCTCTCCACCGGCGGCGTGATTACCCCGTCCTTCTTCCTCTCGGATGCCTACGTGGAGTTTAGCGAATCGACCATCACCGTGCCGGCGTGGAACAAGTACACTATTGAAGCCTACATTCACGCTGCGACTGGGCCCGTCAACGGCATCTACGGCGGCTACATCGTCTTCACCCCGCGTGACGGCGGTCAGGTCTATCGCATTCCGTATGCGGGCTTCGTCGGTGACTACCAGGGTATCCAAGTGCTGACGCCCACTGCCAACGACTTCCCCTGGCTGGCGATTAGTTACCAGGGCGCCTTCTACGGTCCCGTTACCGGACCCAATGACTGGGTGTACAGCATGCAGGGCGAAGATGTGCCGTGGATTCTGGCACACTTCGACCATCAGGCGGAGGTCGTTCACATCCACATCTACAAGGCAGACGGCACGCCCGTCCACCCGGTTCACAACTATGCCTATGCCGAAAAGTACTTCCCGCGCAACTCCACCACTACCAGCTTCTTTGCCTTCGCGTGGGATGGCAACCGCATGAGCGAGAACGGCAGGATTGTGAAAGCCCTGCCGGATGGCGATTACATCCTCGAACTGGAAGTCCTCAAGGCTGGCGGCGATCCCGGTAATCCCGATCATTGGGAACACTGGATGTCGCCCGTCATCCGCATTGACCGCCCATAATCGAGCGGCGCGATGAAATACATCAGGCTGGCAGAGAACCTCTGCCAGCCTGAACTTTTAACTACCTTGACAATGTCACATTTTCGCATAGTTGTCATTGCGAGGAGCATTCTGTGCGACGAAGCAATCCCCTCGCAAGCCGGGAGACTGCTTCGCTTCGCTCGCAGTGACACAAAACAAAGAGTTTTATCGAACAAATGTTAAATCTAACATTGTCGAACTACCTTACGCACCCTCGCTCCGCTGCAGGGGGTGATGGCTCGTTATTCTTTTGGCAGCGCTTCCAGCGGCAACGCCGAGGGATTTTCGCAGTACACCACCGTTCCGCTGGTATCGGTATGGTATTCAAAGATGCGTTCTGCGGCTTGCAAACGAATCAGGTAGCCGGGGGTCAGTACCTGGGTGTACATCAGGGCTGGGTTGGGGCATCCCAGGCTGGAGTCGTTCCAGGTGACGGCTGCCGCTTCTTTGAATTGAATCTGTTCCGGCGGGATGGAGAAGCGTTTGGTCAGGTCCTGAATGGCGGCTTCGATGAGTTTTTGGAGGGCGGGGTTGCTTGAGTCAGGCATAAGCGTGGAATCTCCCTGAAGGGCTGGATCCGGCGAAGGCGTAGCAAGAGGCGAAATTTCCACCGGCTGGGTGGGGTTCGGGGAATCCGCCGGCGGCAGAGCTGGTTCTTCCAGCGGTGGCGCCTGCGGTTCGGATGGCGTCAGATTTGCTTTGCCTGTGCAGGCTGTGATTAACAGCGCAAGTACGATGCTCAAAAGAATCCGGACTTTTTTCATAAGTGGTCTCCTTTGTTTCCAGACGAACACCGCCTTTGAAAGGTTCCGCAAAATTCTTACAAAAATTCTACCCTTTACCTTTGGTTTGTTTATATTGCGGAGGTACCATCGGCTCAACTCGATACCAAGCAAGGAGATAAGCCATGACCTTCTATCTGACCACCTACCCGTATGCTCGCCCGCAGCGCCGCATGATGCACCGCTGGGCGGAACACAGCCAACAAATCCTGGGTGTAAATATCCGCGAAGAGGACGAAGCCTATGTGCTTTCGGCTCTGGTGCCGGGGCTCAAAGCCGAAGATTTGAACATTCAGGTATTGGATGACGTTGTTCGCATCGAGGGAAAATATTCCCAGAACGAGGGCGACTACCTGCTGCAGGAACTGCCGCGCGGTTCCTTCTCGCGGACCTTACGCCTGCCTGTTCCGCTCGATGCTGACCGCGTCGAAGCGAAGATTGCCGATGGCGTGTTGACGCTGATTTTGCCCAAGGCTGAATCCGTCAAACCCAAGAAGATCAAAATCAAGGTCAAGTAAGAACCGCCGACCTTCGAAAACGAGACTGCGCACTGGCGCGGTCTCGTTTTTTACCTCAACGAGTATAATTCGCCCATTCCCCCCTTTGGAGATTTCCTGTGCGTTTGAAACTGCCCATTTTTCTTGTTCTGATGATTCTCTTGAGCGCATGCGGCACAGCGACGACTACCGCCGAACCCTCGCCTGTTCCCTCCGCAACGGTCGTTGCTGCGCCCACGTTGACTCCCACACCGATCATTCCTCTTGCCATCCTCGTCCTGCCGGCCGACATGGATGCAGAGACTTCCAACCTGTATCAAAAAACCGTCTATGACCTCACACAGGCGGCCGGCATGCGCTTTCAGGTGCGCAATCATCTGACGCCCGCCGATCTGGAGCCGGGCTTGAAAATTGTCATCGCCCTCTTCGAAGACCCCGGCCTGGCTGTACTTGCCCCGGCCGCCCCGCAGGTACAGTTCCTTGCCATTGGCATCCCCGGCATCGGCGCGGGGGGAAACGTCAGCGTGCTGGGAGATACCTCGCGGGTGGATATTGCCGGTTTTCTGGCAGGCTACACCGCTGCCATGCTCACCGACGATTACCGCATTGGCATGCTGCTGCCCAAAGATAACACCGATGCCATCCGCATGTTCAATTCTTTTTCCAACGGCATGAAATACTATTGCGGCTTGTGCCGTCCTTATTTCTTTTTGCCCTGGTCGTTTCCGCAGTATCTCGAAATCCCCGCCGAGGAAGACCCGAACAACTACGACGCCTACGCCGATATCCTCATCCTTCAGCGCAAGGTGGGAACTCTCCTCATTCATCCTGCGGTTCAAACCCAAGACCTGATAGATTACATCGGCACAACCGGCGTTTACATGATAGGCGTCTCGGCTCCGCAACAGCGCCCGGCTGGCTGGGTGATGACGATTCAACCGGATACGGTCAAAGCCATACAAACCGCCTGGGAGCAATTGCTCGCCGGTCAGGGCGGGATGACGGTTCAGGCTCCCCTTGGCTTGAGCGATGTGGACCCCAGCCTGCTCTCCCCCGGAAAACTGCGTCTTGTCCAAACCACGCTGGACGATCTTCAGGCAGGGCTCATTGCGCCGTAAAAACTGAAGCCTCCGCATGCAGCGGGGGCTTCAGTTCAAAGGAGGAGAAACCAGAAGGAGGTTACACTGCCGGTAATGCGTTCAACGGGCCGGTGATGGGCTTTTTGCGTTGACCATGTCCCAGCCATGCCATCGCCTTGACCACCAGCACAGCCGGGTTGACCGGTTTTACCAGACATTCATCCGCGCCGGCTTCATTGGCTTCCATTGCTTCTTCTACCGTGTTGGCGGTGGTTAGCAGCAGGATAGGTCCGCGGCTGGCGGTGCGCAATTCGCGGAGCATGGAGTTGCGTGCCGCTTTTGAGAGTTTCATATCCACCAGCATCAGGGAGGGACCGATCAGACGCGCCGTTTGCAAAGCATTGGCAACCGTGGTTTCAGCCAGCACGATGCAATTGCGCTGCTGAAAGAGGGACTCGATGGCAGAGATATTTTCCGGCTGATCGGAAGCAATCAAAACCGTATGCAGGGGGATGGTATCCACATCTGTTTTCCAGGTAGCCATACGAATAAACCTTTCGCTGTTTCATCTACTTGACGGGAAACCCAGCCGCGTGTTACACTCGCTCCGCTTGTTAGATATTCCAAAGAAAGGAGACGCACAAGACATGGTAACGAACATCCCGACGCTCATCGCGAAATCGTTCCGCATCGAAAAAGGCGGTGTTGCTTTCGTTCCTTGTCGTAGTGCGCCTGTTGACCGCTAGGTCAGATCTTGTTCTGTCAATGACAGCCGCGGCGCACTCGCCCGCGGCTGTTTTTATTTATCCCTCACCCCAACCCATCTCCCACTGCGAGAGAGGCAGGGGGAGGGGAGGAGATGATCATGTTCGACATTCAAACCCAATTGTTCGAAGGACGCGACATCCGCTTCGGTCCCATTGACCACGAGAAGGACCCGCCGATTGAATCTGCCTGGACGCATGATTCGGAGTTCATGCGCCTGTGCGAACTCGAGGCGGCGCGCCCGCTCTCGGCGGCGATGATCAAGAAAAAGTACGAAAAACTCGAAAAGGAAATCGAAGAAGAAAAGAATGTCTTTTATTTTGCCATCCGCGCCCGCGAGGACGACCGCCTAATTGGCAGGGCGGTGGTCAACCGCATCGAGTGGTCCAACGGCAATGGCTGGATCGAGCTGGCTATCGGCTTGGCGGCTGACCGCCGCAAAGGATACGGCACACAAGCCATGCACATGTTGCTGCGCTTCGCTTTTGCAGAGTTGAACCTCTTTCGCGTCACTGCTCGTGTGCAGGAATATAACGAGGCGGCGATTGCCCTGCTGAAGAAGTTCGGTTTCACCGAGGAAGTGCGCCGCCGTCAGGTGCTTGAGCGGGATGGCCGGCGCTGGGACCTGTTCGTCTTCGGCTTGTTGAAGGATGAATGGGTGAATCGGGCTCAGGCGTAGACTGAAGCGGATTTGAATCCTAAAGGAGATGCAATGAGAGAGTTATTTCGTGGAGAGTTGGTCCGCCTGACGGCTGAAGACCCGCAGGTCCGTGCGAAAATCGAGGTGCATTGGCAAAGGGACTCGGAGTATCGCCGCATGATAGATACCGAACCGGCGATGACGGTATCCGAGAAATGGCTGAAAGACTGGTTCGAGAAACAGAACGAGAAAGGCTTCAGCCCCAACCGTTACGTTTTTTCCATCCGCACGCTGGCTGAGGATACGTTGATTGGTTTCTTCGGGCTGTGGGTGGACCTGGTGCACAGCGAAGCCTGGGTCGGAATCGGAATCGGCGAGCGCGCGTTTTGGAGCCGGGGTTACGGCACCGACGCGATGAAACTTTGCCTTCAATATGCCTTTACCGAGCTGAACGTGCATCGTGTATCGCTCGGTTTGATGGACTACAACCCGCGTGCCTTGCGTTCCTACCAGAAGGCGGGCTTTCGCCTTGAGGGACGCACCCGCGGCGATGTGCAGCGCGCCGGCAAACGGAGCGACTCGCTGTGGATGGGCGTCTTGCGGGAGGAATGGCTGGCGATGCAGACTGGAGATTAACCATGAAAGATATTTACAAAGGCGAACTTGTGCGCCTGAGCGCCATGGATGCGGAGGAAGTCGGCAAAGCCTTCGCCCGCTGGCACCGCGACTCGGAGTTCAGGCGCTTGATTGACAGCGGCGTGTTTCAGATGCCCTCCGCAAAATTTGCTCAAGCCTGGCTGGAGAAAGAATTGGACGAAGTCTCCCTCCGGCAGTACTGGTTCAGCATCCGCAAACTGGATGACGATCAACTGCTGGGCGAGATTGACCTGTATGTGTACAACTGGTCTGCCCGCGATGCGTTTGTGGGGTTGGGCATCGGCGAGCGCGAATTTTGGGGTAAAGGCTATGGAACCGACGTGATGAAGGTCATGCTGCGCTATGCCTTTACCGAGGTGAATTTACACCGTGTCACCCTCACCGTCTTTGAATATAACCCGCGCGCCATTCGCTCTTACGAAAAGGCCGGCTTTCGCCACGAAGGGCGCATGCGCCAGGCATTGCACAAGGAAGGCAGGCGCTGGGACATCCTCGTGATGGGCATCCTGCGCCGCGAATGGATGGAACAGAATGGCGTCACAACCGCAAAAGGAGAATGAAATGACAACCAACTTATACGAAGGACAAAAAACAACTCTGCCTCAGGGCTTCACCGTGCGCGGCGCTGCCCCGAGCGATGTGGAAGAAGCGCTGAAGTTATTTAACCGCTGGTCGCAGGCGGTCATCCACGAAGATGAACTGACAGATCCGGCGTTGCTGCGCGCCGAATGGAGCGCTCCGGGCTTCGACCCTGCCCAAGACATCCGCCTCGTCTTTTCTCCGCAGGGTGAATTGGTCGGTTACATCGAAGTGTGGACTACCAGCAAGCCGCCCGTCCACCCCTGGATTTGGGGACGGGTGGACCCGCGTTATGAGGGTCTCGGCCTCGGCACATACCTGCTCACCTGGGCAGAGGCGCGCGCCATGAAAGCCCTCGAAGAACTTCCCCCCGACGTGCGCTTTGCCCCGCGTGCTGGAATTTACCGCGAGGCCGCCGCCGCCCGCCAATTATTCGAAGAAAACGGCTACCGCCACATCCGCAGTTTCTACACCATGCGCATCCACCTCGATATCCCGCCTGCTCCGCCGCAATGGCCCCAAGGCATCACCCTGCGCACCTGCGATCCCCAAACCGACCTCGAAGCCGTCTATCGCGCCGTGGATGAATCCTTCAGCGACCACTTCGGTCACGTAGAAACTCCCTTTGAAGAAGGCTTCGCGCGCTTCAAACACTTCATGGCTGCCGACGAACACTTTGACCCCACGCTCTGGTTCCTTGCCATGGACGGGGACCAAATCGCCGGAGTCAGCCTGTGCCGTAAACAGGCAGATAACGACCCCAATGTCGGCTGGGTGAACACCCTCGGCGTCCGCCGTCCGTGGCGCAAGAAAGGTCTGGGCAAGGCGCTGCTCCTGCATTCGTTTGGCGAATTTTACCGCCGCGGCAAGCCTATGGCGGGTCTGGGGGTGGATGCGCAAAACCTGACCGGCGCCCTGCGCCTCTACGAAGCAGTGGGCATGCACGTCCATCGCACTTTCGACCAGTTCGAAAAAGAAATCAGAGCCGGCAAAGAAATCAGTGTACAATCGCTCTGAAAAAACCATCCCGCCGGCTTGCCCCTCAGCAAACCGGCGGGACCCCAGACAACAAGGAGACCGACATGAACCTGCGTTGTTCCTACTGCCAAACTCCCTTCACCCTTGGGCGCCTCGAAAAACTGGACGCCCTGCAGGAAATGTACGCCAAAAACCTCAACCATTACGACGCCCACTGCCCCCGCTGCCGGCGCGCCACGCCGGTGCAACGGCAAAAACTGGAAATGACCATGCCCAACTGGCGCGAAGCCCTCAAAGAACTGGAAATGGAAATGACGGCGCACCCCCAAAAAGAAGCGCCTCTCCCCGCGCCCGAACCTGCTCCTGTTCCCCAGGCTGTTTCCACGCCTCAGCATAGAAAGCGCGCCGGCAAACCCGCGCAGCCGCCTCCCGTCCCCGAAAAGCCGGCCGAAACCAAACCCGCCAGGAAGAAGACCGCCGCCGAAAAACCCGCTAAAGAAAAACCGGCCGCCGAGAAACCCGCCAAAGAAAAACCAGCCGCCAAAAAGCCTGCTGCGGAGAAACCCGCCAAACAACCTAAACCCGCCGCTAAGAAAAGCAAATGACCATCAAAGCCGTCTTTTTCGATTTAGGCGGGGTCATCCTCCGCACCGAATACCAGGCGCCGCGCCAGCACCTTGCCGAACGCCTCGGCATGGACTATGAAGACATCGAAAAAATCGTCTTCAGCGGAGTCTCTGCCGCCCGCGCCTCACTGGGCGAAATCACCGAAGAAGAACACTGGCGCAATGTCATGAAGACCCTCAAACTGCCGGCCTCCGAATACGAACGCATCCGCGACGAATTCTTTGCCGGCGATGTCATTGACCGCGAGATACTCGCATTCCTGCGCTCGCTCAAACCCCGCTACAAAACAGGGCTCATCAGCAACGCCTGGAGCGGACTGCGCCATTACATTGTGCGCGAAAAATTCGACGACGCCTTCGATACCCTGATCATCTCGGCGGAAGTGGGAGTAGCCAAGCCCGAGCCGAAGATCTACCAACTTGCGTTGGAGCAGGCTCAGGTCGAGGCGGGCGAAGCGGTATTCGTGGATGACTTTCTCGAAAACGTCGAAGCCTGCCGGCGGCTCGGCATGCAGGGTATCCATTTCCGCGATCCCCAATCTGCCATCGAGCAGGTGAAGGCAATGCTCTAACCTGTGTTTGCTATCCTCCCGTCTTCACACGTCGTCCCGAAGGGACATGCTTGCAGCGCACCCCTTCGGGACGTTTTCTTTTGGAGCTGATGATGCAATTGCAAAAATGGAACGCTACCACCGTTTACCTTTTCATCGAGTTTACCGCCTCGCTTTTCTTCTCCATGATGTTCACCGTCACCTCGCTCTACGAAGCCACCATGGCCGGTCTGACGCCCGTGCAGCTCATCCTCGTTGGCACCACGCTAGAGATTTCAGCCTTCGTCTTCGAAGTCCCCACTGGCATTGTGGCAGATGTGTACTCGCGCCGTCTTTCCATCATCATCGGCTATGTTCTGATGGGGATTGGCTTCCTCATCGAAGGTTTCTTCCCCGCCTTTCTACCCATTCTGCTGGCGCAGGTCGTTTGGGGGCTGGGGTACACCTTTACTTCCGGCGCCACCCAGGCATGGATTTCGGACGAAGCCGGCGAAGAGAACGCCAACAGACTCTTCCTGCGCGCCAGGCGAATCGGCTTGTTTGCCGCGCTCCTCGGCATGGGGCTTGCCGCGCTCATCGGCGCAACTAGCATTGCCGCGCCGCTGCGTGTTGGGGCGGTGGGCGTCCTGTTCATCGGCATTGTGCTGATGTTCATCATGCCCGAAACCGGCTTTCACCCCACGCCGCGCGAAGACCGCACCACCTGGCAGCACATGTGGCACACCTTCCGCCAGGGCGTCGCCGCCATCCGTGCCAGGCCGCGCCTTGCCAACATCGTCTTCATCGGTCTGTTCTACGGCATCTATAGTGAAGGCTTTGATCGGTTGTGGGTCAAGCACTTGCTGGATACGTTCGAACTACCGATCCTTTTCGGCAACAACGAAGTAGCGTTCTTTGCCGCCTTGCGTGTGATGAGCATGCTCCTCACCATCCCCCTCGTCCGTTGGGTTGAAAAACGGGTGGATTCCTCCAGCCCGCTTTCTGTGGGGCGCGCCGTGATGGTGGTCACTGCGGCGATTTCGCTGGCGATCCTCGGTTTTGCGCTCTCGCCTTCTCTCCTGCTGGCGTTGAGTCTCTACCTCGTCATCAGCGCCGCACGCAGCATACATTCCCCCCTGCACACCGCCTGGATCAACCACAAACTGGATTCCAAAGTGCGCGCCACCGTGCACTCGATGTTTGGACAGGTGGATGCCATCGGGCAGATGTTGGGAGGTCCCCTCGTGGCGGTGATTGCCGCCTTCGGTTCTGCCGCCGCTTCGCTCCTGACCTCGAGCCTGCTCCTGACCCCCGCGCTATTCTTCATCCGACGCGCCAACGCCCAAGCCGGAGGCGAAGTGGAAGGAGATGCGGCGCCTGCGGATTAAGTACAGTGCAAAGCCCCCGGCGGCTTTTGCCCTTCTTCGCTTTGGATGAGGCGCGGATTTGTCAATCCGCACGAGCAAACAGGTTCTCAAACCGCAAAAGCAGCCAGCGCGCTGGCTTGGGGCTGCTTTGCCGTGAGATGTCCCTTGCAGGTTGGGCGGTTACCCTTCCGAAGCCTTTGCCGCCAGCAGGGTCTCCAATTCATGCTGCAGGTCCCGTCGCGGGCGGATGGCAATCGGCGCGTTGAGATGCCGCCGCAAAGAGGCTTCGCTTTTCTGCTTGTTGTAATGCTCACGATACATTTCGAGAATGGAAATCGTCTCGCCTGTATACTTTTCAATAGTGACGACATCGCCCGCCGCAACAACGCCCTCTCTCAGCACGCGCACATACAACCCCGGCCGCTCCGCCGCACGGAACTTCTTCACCCACTGCGGGTCTCCCATGCGCGCGGCGAACGTGCCGCACGGGATGCGCGGCGCAGTGACTTGCAGCGTCACGTTGCCGATGTGTAGGAAATCGCCAACGTTGAAGGCGGCGCTTTCGAGTTCGCCGATGGTGAGATTCTCGCCGAAGGTGCCGGGCGCCAGTTTCTGCCCCAGTTCCTGCTCCCACCAGGCATAGTCCGCGCTGCCGTAGAGGTAAAGCGCCTGGTCGGGTCCGCCGTGATGTTTTGTATCGCAGATGGCGTCGCCTTCGATGCCTAGAGGTGAGATTTCGACGGGTCCTTCTATGGGCATCTTGTAGATGCCGGTGGTTTCGATATAGTCCTTGCGCTGCTGCTGGCGTTCGCTGCCAATGTTGATGCTGAGTAGTTTCATTTTGTGTCACCTGTATTGTTGCCAGCGGGCTGGCTGAGGCTAAAGTGGGTTTGAAAAATCGCCAGCGAGCTGGCTGAGTCCATATTGGTTTGGTCAAGGGTCGCCAGCGAGCGGGCTGAGTCCATATTGGTTTGGTCAAGGGTCGCCAGCGAGCGGGCTCAGTCCATATTGGTTTGGTCAAGGGTCGCCAGCGAGCGGGCTGAGTCCATATTGGT
>JBBITE010000033.1:25348-27422 GCA_037440905.1 Anaerolineae bacterium
AGTCCATATTGGTTTGGTCAAGGGTCGCCAGCGAGCGGGCTGAGTCCATATTGGTTTGGTCAAGGGTCGCCAGCGAGCGGGCTCAGTCCATATTGGATTTGGTCAATTGTAACAAACTCGAATCCTTTTGCTTTTAGTTGCGGAAGGACGATTTCGAGGATGTCTGCCGCTTTTGCGCCGTGTCCTTTTCCGTCGTGCAGGACGAGGATCGAACCAGGCGCTATGCCTGCGAGAATCTGCGTCACGGTGCGGCGGAGGGGTTGGAGAAAATGCAGGGGCATGGTATCCCACAGCACAAGGCGGTATCCCCATTCGTTCAGCAGAGACAGAGTCCTTGCCGTGAAGAGTCCATACGGCGGGCGGACGCATCGAATCGGGTTGGGGGAAATGCCGCAGGCGCGGGCAATGGCGTTTCGAGACTGAATCAGATGTCCCTTAAGGGTGGATGCGTTTTCCAAAGGGAAGGGGAGATGACGATAGCCGTGCAGTGCCGGCTGATGCCCGTCCTCGTATATCCGCCTGACCAGTTGCGGATGCTTTTCGGCGCTGTGCCCGAGCAGGAAGAAGGTCGCACGGACGCCGTGCCTTGCCAGCGCATCCAATACCCGCGGCGTATCGTGCGGGTGCGGACCGTCGTCGAAGGTGAGGGCGATTGCGGGGCGTGTGCGGTCGCCGTGAAAGAGAATGCCGGGCGGGTGTTGCATCCTGGAAGCGGTTCGAGGACGCGGGTTGATGCGTCTAGATTTCCTCGTCAATGATGGTATGGGTGAGGCGATTGATTTCATCCATGCCGGCGCTTTGGGCTTTTTCCAGGCGTTCGGCGCGTTTGGTGAACTGGGTAATGGCGTATTGCACGAAGTCGTCCTCCACCAGACCGAACGGCACTACTTCATAGGCGGCAAAGGCGTCGTTGATTACGCCGACCGCATACGGCAAGAGGTCGTTCATCTGGGGCTGTACTTCGTCCCAAAGGCCGGGGTTTGCCGAGAGCAGCCGCGAGATGAGGTACACCCCGTAAGCGATGTGACGTGACTCATCCCGCTTGAGCAGGGCAATGCCTTTCCGCAGGCCGGGTAAAAGGTCGCGGCGCTGGAGGGCGGTGAAAAAGGCATGGTAACCGGTTTCAGCCAATACGCCTTCGACAATCATGTTATAGGTGACGGAGGCGCGCACCTGCACCTTTGGGGAGGCATCTTCGCGCAGCGCCAGCATGGCGGCGGGCAGGGCTTCGTAGAAAATGTGGCGATAGTTTTCGCCATGATAGCGTTCCAGGTCTGGTGCCGCGCCGGTCACTTCGTCGAGAAAGCGGCGGAAGAAATCGGTATGTTTGGCTTCTTCGAACAGGAAGGTGGTCAGGTACATTTCTTCTTCCAGGCGGCCTTCTGCGGCAATGACGTGGATGAGCGGCAGCAGGTCGAGCGTCACTGCTTCTTCGCCGGAGACGAACATTCCCAGCAGGCGCCAGACCAGGTCTTTTTCGTCGGCGGTCAATGTTTGCCAGTGCTGCTGATCCTGTGAGAAATCAATCTCCGAGGGGTTCCAGACGCCGAGTTTTTTTGCGCGCTCATACAGGCGCATGGGCGGCAAATCGCGGTTCAAGCCGCGGGTGACGGTGACGAAGGAAGAGTGTTTCATGGGAGGCTCCTGAAATGGGGGGATTGGTATGCGGGCAGAGTGCAGGTATGGGCATGGGATAGATCCTGTGCTACGTCACAATAAACCTTGTGCTGCGTATGTGGATGGCCAATTCTGCCATTCTTTTACCGGCCCGCGTTGACGGGATTGTTGATGATATACCACAGAATTCATTCCAACTCTGCCCCGTTGCGGACGAAGTGATCGCAACTTTCGTCCTGCCAGAATTTGCCGCTGCGCCCCAGCCGTTGATTGGCGTAACGCGCCGTGCGCTCTTTGAGTAGGTGCAGGGCCTGGCTGAGGAGCGATGGGTGACCGGTGATGTCGCGGTCCTCAAAACGGCTTGTATCTGCCAGCAGAGGAACATGATGGGGCATGATGCCGCACGCGCTCGATGGTCGAGCAGGCGGCGGGTTTCGATGCGGCCTTCGGCCTGCTC
>JBBITE010000034.1:0-20072 GCA_037440905.1 Anaerolineae bacterium
TCCGTGAAGGCGGTCTGACCGTCGGCGCCGGTGTCGTCACCAAAATCATCGAATAGGTGCTGGTATGACCAAGCAGAAAATCCGCATCCGCCTCAAGGCATACGATCACCGTGTTCTCGACCAGTCCGCCAAACGGATTGTCGAAACCGCTGAACGAAGCGGCGCGCATGTTGTAGGTCCCGTACCCTTGCCAACCCGCACAGAACGGTTTACAATACGCCGCTCGACTTTCATAGATAAAGATTCACACGAGCACTTCGAGATCCGCACTCACAACCGTCTGATTGACGTGCTTGATCCGGACTCGAAAACGATTGACATGTTGATGCGTCTTAACCTGCCTGCAGGTGTAGACATCGAAATCAAAATCTAAACAGGTCGTTCCTTCGAGAGTAGAGACCGTTTGACACAATCTCTACTCTCGAATTTCGACAGCGTAAGAACGGCACCGAAACGGGCGAAACAAACCGCAGCGTCCCGCCGGACCGTTGGACTGCGCTGTGCGGAGATGATGCAGCCTAAGCCCAGGCTGACAGTCTCGAAAAAAATTCTTCAAGGAGAAAACAGAGTATGTTGAAAGGGCTTATTGGAAAGAAGATCGGCATGACCCAGATCTTCGATGAGCAAGGCGTTGCGCAACCCGTGACGATCATCGAAGCTGGGCCATGCGTCGTTACCCAGGTGCGTACTCCTGAAAAAGATGGGTACTCTGCGATTCAACTGGGTTTCGGTGAAGTTCACCCCAAACGCCTGACCGCCGGAGAACTGGGGCATCTCAATTCCCGCGGGCTGGCTCCCATGAAGTTCCTGCGCGAATTTCGTTCCAAAGAACCCGCTGCTGTTGGCGACAAAGTCACTGTGGAAGCCTTCACGGTAGGCGAGCGCGTGGATGTCGTTGGAACCAGCAAAGGCAAAGGCTTTGCCGGCGGCGTCAAACGCTATCACTTTGCCGGTGGCAAGAAAACTCACGGTCAATCCGACCGCCATCGCGCTCCAGGCTCCCGTTCCTCGGGAACGACCCCCGGGCGTGTCTATAAAGGCTCGCGCGGTGCAGGTCACATGGGAACCGACCGGGTGACCGTTCAGGCTTTGAAAATCGTCATGATTGACCCCGAACGGAATCTGATCGGCGTGAAAGGCGCGGTGCCGGGCAGCAAGGGCGGCCTGGTGCTGATCAAAGAAGCGCGCAAGCAATAGGCGTCGAAATAACGGAGCAGGATACTTATGAAAGTAGATGTACTGAATCTGGAAGGCAAAAAGGTCAACGAGATGGAACTCCCATCTTCGATCTTTGAAGCCCCCATCAATATTGACTTGATGCATCAGGCTTACGTGCGCCAAATGGCAAACGCGCGCCTCGGCACTCACGATACCAAAGTGCGCGGAGAAGTTGCTGGCGGCGGCGCCAAGCCGTGGAAGCAAAAAGGCACCGGCCGCGCCCGTCAGGGGTCCCGCCGGGCTGCGCAATGGGTGGGAGGCGGTCGTATTCACACCCCGCATCCCCGCAGTTATGAACAGCGCATGCCCAAGAAAATGCGCCAGGCAGCGCTGCGCTCTGCGCTTTCTGCAAAAGCCGCCGAGGCTGGCGTGATTCTTGTTGACGACTTGAAACTGGAAGAGACCAAGACGCGCGTGATGGCAAAGGCTGTTTCCAACCTCGTTGGCAAAGCCACAGCCCTGATCGTCATGCCGTCCAAGGACGATTCCTACGAAGCCGTGATGCGCTCGGCAGATAACCTCGCCGATACCAAGGTCTTGCTTGCCAATTACCTGAACATCCGCGACCTGCTTGGTTTCGACAAGGTCATCCTGCCGGTCAAAACCCTGGATGTCCTGGTAGCGCACCTGGGCTAGGAGATTTTGAGCCATGATTACACTTTACGAAACTCTCCGCCGTCCGCTCGTTACCGAAAAAAGCAGCCGCCAGACCGGCTTGAACCAATATTCGTTCATCGTTGCGGACTCAGCCACACGCACACAGATCAAAGACGCGATTGAAACGATTTACGACGTCACCGTGACGCGCGTCAACATCATCAACGTCCCCGCCAAACGCGGACGCCGCCTGCGCAGCCGCCGCTTGTCCATTCGCAAACCGGGCTTCAAAAAAGCCATTGTGACCCTGGCGCAAGGACAAACCTTACCCATCTTCGAAGGGGTGCAGTGATGCCAGTAAAAAAGTATAAACCCGTTACCCCCGGCACCCGCGGGATGACCGGTTACACATTCGAGGAAATTACCAAGACCAAGCCCGAGCGTTCTCTGCTCGTTCCGCTTCGCAAAAGCGGCGGGCGTAATGCACAGGGACGTATTACGGTCCGTCATCGCGGCGGCGGGAATCGCCGCTTCATCCGCCTGGTGGACTTCAAGCGCGATAAGCACAACATCCCGGCTAAAGTCGCTGCCATCGAATACGACCCCAACCGCACTGCCCGCCTGGCGCTTCTTCACTACGCCGACGGCGAGAAGCGGTACATCCTTGCACCGCTGGATGTCAAAGTTGGCGATACCCTCATGTCTGGCAAGGATGCGGAAATTCGCCCCGGCAACGCTTTGCCCCTGGCGAACATCCCGGTCGGTACCTTGATCCACAACATCGAGGTCAAGGAAGGACGCGGCGGACAGATGGTTCGCTCCGCAGGCGGTTCGGCGCAATTGCTAGCCAAAGAAGGCGATTTCGCCCAGATCCGCATGCCCTCCGGTGAAGTGCGCTTGATTCGTCAGACCTGCTACGCCACGATTGGACAAATCGGTAACCTCGATCACAGCAACGTCAAACTCGGCAAAGCCGGACGCAAGCGACACCTGGGCATTCGCCCGACTGTTCGCGGTTCGGCGATGACCCCGCGCGACCATCCGCACGGCGGTGGTGAGGGACGCCAGCCGATTGGTTTGCCCGGCCCGAAAAGCCCGTGGGGCAAACCCACCCTGGGATACAAAACCAGACGCAATAAGAAGACCGATCAGTACATTGTTCGTCGGCGCAGCAAGAAGAGCCGCTAAGAGGTAAAGGTACGCTATGTCACGATCACTCAAAAAGGGTCCTTACGTAGAACCCAAATTACTGAAACGCATTGAAGCCATGAACCAGAAAGGTGAGAAGAAAGTCCTGCGCACCTGGAGTCGCGCCAGCGTCATCTTCCCCCAAATGGTTGGGCATACCATTGCCGTCCACGATGGACGCCGCCATGTTCCGATCTATATTACCGAAAACATGGTGGGTCACCGCCTGGGCGAATTTGCTCCCACGCGTACATTCCGCGGGCACATGGCGGGCGAGAAATCTGCCTAGCAGAGGAGAGTGAACCATGCACGATTATCAAGCACACTTACGTTCTCTCCCCATGTCCGCCCAGAAAGTCCGCCTGGTGGTGGATTTGATTCGCGGTAAGGACGCCAATGAAGCCCTGGAAATGCTTCGCTTCGTCAACAAGGCGGCGGCGCGTCCCGTGCGCAAATTGCTGGCTTCCGCCATTGCCAACGCTGAAGAAAACTTCGGCGTCAGCCGCGATGACCTGTACATTGCCCGCATCTTTGCCAACGAGGCAAGCACACGCAAATGGCGCCGCTTTGGCGCACGCGGGCGCTTCAAGCCGATTTTGCGCCGCAGTTCGCATGTTACCGTCGTGCTGCGGGAACGCGGGTCATAACCGGGAGAGAAGGAGACATCATGGGTCGTAAAGTTCATCCGATTGGCATGCGCCTTGGCATCAACCAGGGCTGGCAGGGACGCTGGTTTGCGGAAGGCACACAATACCGCGAACAGTTGCACCAGGATCTTGCCATTCGTCATTTGTTGTTGGGTATCCCCTCGAAGGGCGGCGCGGCAAAGAATGCGATGGTGCGCAAACTTCGCGGAGACCTGCCTGAAGCCATCACCAGCGGCAAAGCCGGTATTTCCCGCGTCGAAGTGGAACGATACCCGGGCAAAATTCGCGTAGCGATCTTCACCGCCAAGCCCGGCATCCTGATTGGGCGCAAAGGCGAAGGCGTCAAAAAAGTGCGCACCTGCCTCGAAACCCTGGTCGGCAAAAAGGTCGAACTCGACATCAAAGAAATCGCATCGCCGGATACCGACGCCATGCTGGTTGCCAAAAACATCGCAGACCAGCTGGAGCGCCGCATCGCTTACCGCCGCGCCATGAAGCGCGCCATCCAGCAGGCGATGAAACAGGGCGCCGAAGGTATCAAGATTTTGGTGGGGGGGCGGTTGGGCGGCGCCGAAATGTCGCGCGACGTGTGGCTGCGTGAAGGGCGTGTTCCCCTGCAGACCTTGAGAGCCAACCTGGATTATGCCCGCGCCGAAGCCACCACCACTTACGGACAAATCGGCGTGGCGGTGTGGATCTACAAAGGCGAAGCCGTGCCAGAAACTGAAGAAAAAGCGGAGGCAACCGAAGGCGTGTACGTGAGCGAATAGCCGCGCGCGGGTTGCAATCTGAGAGGTAAGAATATGTTAATGCCTAAACGTGTCAAATGGCGCAAGCAAATGCGCGGCCGCATGAAGGGAAAAGCCCTGCGCGGCGCTGAAGTCAGTTTTGGTGAATACGGTTTGCAGGCTTTGGAACCGGGCTGGGTAACCGCGCGCCAGATCGAAGCCGCGCGCAGAACCATCGTGCGCGAAATGAAACGCCGCGGCAAGGTCTGGATTCGCATCTTCCCCGCCAAACCGTACACCCACAAACCCCCCGAAACCCGCATGGGTTCCGGTAAAGGGAACGTTGAATACTATGTGGCTGTGGTCAAGCCGGGCCGCATCATGTTCGAAGTGGGCGGTTTGGATGAGGAAACTGCCATCCAGGCGCTCCGCAATGCCCAATACAAATTCTCGATCAAGACCAAGATTGTTTCGAGAACCGATGCAGGAGAGCAGGTATGAAACCGGTAAAGCCCGCTGCACTGCGAAATATGAAACCGGGCGAAATCGAGACCAAACTCGCTGACGCCCGCGAAGAATTAATGAAACTGCGCTTCCAGCAGGTGACAGGTCAATTGACCGATACCAGCCGTCTGCGGATTCTGAAGCGTGAAATTGCACGTATGCTGACGATTCTGCGGGAGCAGTCGCAGGCTGAAGTTGTGGAAGGTGAAGGATGAACAATCGTCGTCGAATCGTTGGCGTTGTCGCCAGCAACAAAATGACCAAGACCGTTGTGGTCGAGATTACGCGTAAATTCCGTCACCCGTTGTATCGGAAAGTGGTGTATGCCAGCAAGCGTGTGAAAGCCCACGATGAAATCGGCTGCCAGGTTGGCGATGAAGTTCAAATCGTGGAATCCAAACCGCTCTCGCGCGACAAGCGCTGGGTGGTGGAAAAAATCGTCAAACGCGAAACCCGCACTGAAGACAGCGGCGTGGCAGACTTAAAGGTGGAGGAGTAAGCCATGATCCAGCACGAGTCTCGTCTGAAAGTGGCGGATAACTCCGGCGCGCGCGAATTGCTGGTGATCCATGTATTGGGCGGTTCCACCCGCAAGTATGGCGGCGTTGGTGACGTGGTGGTTGCCACGGTGAAATCCGCCTCTCCGCAAGGCAGCGTGAAGAAAAGCGAAAAGGTCCGCGCCGTGATTGTGCGCTGTTCGAAAGAATGGCGCCGCGAAGACGGCTCTTACATCCGCTTCGACGACAACGCTGCGGTCATCCTGGATGCCGACGGCGTGAACCCCAAGGGCACCCGCATCTTTGGTCCCGTTGCAAGAGAACTGCGTGAAAAAGGTTTCATGAAGATCGTCTCTCTTGCCCCGGAAGTGCTCTAAGAGGAGTGTAGAAGTTATGAAGGTCAAGATTCGCAAAGGCGATACCGTCGAAGTCATCAGCGGGCGCCTGGAAGACAAAGGCAAACGCGGTCAGGTCATTAATGTGCTGTTGGATGAACGCCGCGTGGTCGTGCAGGGTATCAATATCCGCACCAAACACCAGAAACAGGTGCAAACGGCGGCGGGACGCAACATCAACCCTGGACGAATCCAGTTCGAAGGTTCGATTGACATTTCGAACGTAATGCTGGTGTGCCCCAAATGCAAAGAACCCACCCGCGTTTCGGTTCAACGCGCAGAGGATGGTGTTCACCGCGTTTGCAAGAAATGCCAGGAATTGATTGACTAGGCGCCCTGGAGTACTGAACGATGAATATTTTGCACGAACGTTATAAAAACGAAGTTGTACCGGCCCTGCGCAAATCCTTCGGTTACAAGAACATCATGCAGGTGCCGCGCATCGAGAAGATCGTCGTCAACATCGGCATGGGCGAAGCGCTGGATAACCCCAAAGCGCTTGAATCTGCCGTGGCAGACCTGACCGTGATCACCGGTCAGAAACCGGTCACCACCAAAGCCCGCAAGAGCATCGCCAACTTCAAGTTGCGCGAAGGGCGTTTGATCGGCACCAAAGTCACCTTGCGCGGCGAACGGATGTGGTCTTTCCTGGACCGCCTGGTTAACCTGGCTCTGCCGCGCGTGCGCGACTTCCGCGGCGTTTCTCCCAACGCCTTCGATGGACGCGGCAACTATACCCTGGGGCTGCGCGACCAGTTGATCTTTCCGGAGATTGAATACGACAAAATTGACAAACTGCGCGGTATGGAAGTCACTATCGTCACCACCGCTAAAACCGACGACCAGGCACGCGCCCTGCTGCAAATGCTTGGCATGCCGTTCAGCAAGAAGGAAGCGTAATTATGGCAAAGAAATGTATGCAATACCGTGAAGCTCGCCGGCGCTATCCCTCCCGCGTGCGCAATCGCTGCTCCCGCTGCGGGCGCCCGCGCGGTTACCTTCGCCGTTTTGGACTGTGCCGCATCTGCTTCCGTGAACTTTCGCTGCAGGGGCAAATCCCCGGCGTTGTGAAGTCATCCTGGTAGGCTGGAGGAAGAAGCATGGCTATAAATGATCCTATCGCTGATATGCTGACTCGCATCCGCAATGCGGTGATGTCCGGTCAATCCACGGTGGCAATGCCCAGCTCCAAGATCAAGGTGGAAATCGCCAAGATCATGAAAGAGGAAGGCTACCTGGAAGGTTACGAAACAGTGGAAGGCGAGACTGCGGCTCAGAAAATCCTGCGCCTCAAAATCAAATATGTTGGAGAACGCCGCACGCGCCGCCCGGTCATCTCGGGATTGGAACGCGTCAGCAAACCAGGCCGCCGCATTTACACGAAAAAACAAAACATCCCCTGGGTGCTTTCGGGAATTGGTGTGGCTATCCTTTCCACACCCAAGGGTGTGATGACTGGTGCCCGCGCCCGTCAATTGGGAGTGGGCGGCGAGATCATCTGCAAGATCTGGTAGCAAGCAGGAGGTATATAAGTGTCTCGCATCGGACGTTTACCAGTGACCATTCCGGCCGGCGTACAAGTTGATGTACAAGGCTCGAATGTGCACGTGAAAGGACCCAAGGGCGAACTGAAGCGCGCGTTTTCGCCGCTGATTGATATTGCCCTGGAAAACAATCAGGTCATCCTGAAACGCAATTCCGACCGCCCCGAAGAATGCGCGCTGCACGGAACCACCCGCGCCGTGATTGCCAACATGATTCAGGGTGTCAGCGCCGGTTTCGTTACCACGCTCGAAGTGGAAGGCGTGGGATACCGCGCCGAAATGGATGGCAAAACCCTGGTTTTGAACGTCGGCTATTCTCACCCGGTACGGGTGGAGCCGCCGGCCGGCATCTCTTTTGAGGTGGACCAGAAAACACGCCAGATCAAAGTTTTGGGATTCGACCGCGAACTCGTTGGACAAACCGCGGCGGAAATCCGCCGGGTGCGCCCGCCGGAACCCTATCATGGCAAGGGCATCCGCTATGCGGGTGAAAAGATCCGCCGCAAGGCTGGTAAAGCCGGGAAAGGAGCCAAGTAAATTATGGCGAATAAATCTCGTGCCGTTGCGCGTCTGCGCCGCCATGCACGTGTGAGAAAAAACGTGGCTGGGACGCCCGAACGTCCGCGCTTGAACGTTTTTCGCAGTCTGACGGGCATTTACGCCCAGGTGATTGACGACCAAGCCGGGCACACCCTAGTCTCTGCCTCGACACTCGACAAAGACCTGCGCGACAAAATCAAAGGGATGAAGAAATCTGAGCAGGCAAAACTAGTGGGGCGCACGGTAGCCGAACGCGCCCTGAGCAAGGGCATTCAAACGGTCGTCTTCGACCGCGGCGGTTATCGTTACATTGGGCGTGTCAAAGCCCTGGCAGACGGCGCCCGTGAAGGCGGCTTGCGCTTCTAGTGGAGAAAAAGATGGCAGATAACAGAAGAACCGAACAACAGGATTACGAAGTTCAGGATCAATTCGAAGAACGCGTGATCGAAATTGCGCGCGTCGCCAAAGTTGTGAAAGGCGGCCGGCGCTTCCAGTTTCGAGTAACCGTGGTAGTGGGCGACAAGAAAGGCACCATTGCCATGGGCGTGGGCAAAGCCAATGCTGTACCCGATGCCATGCGCAAAGCCTCCGAACGCGCCCGCAAGAAGATGCGCGTCGTCAACCTCTCCGGCACCACCATTCCGCATGAAGTGCTGGGCAAAGTGGGCGGAGCGCGCGTCATGCTCAAACCTGCCTCCCCCGGTACCGGCGTCATCGCCGGCGGCGGTGTGCGCGCCGTGCTCGAAGTGGCTGGCGTGCGCGACATTCTGACCAAATCGCAGGGCAGCGCGAACGTCTTGAACGTTGTGCAAGCCACCTTCGATGCCCTCTCCCAATTAAAGTCACCCCAGGAAGAAGCCGCACGCCGCGGAAAGAGCGCCAGCGACTTGATGCCTTTCTGGGAACGGAGGAAGCAACATGCCTAAACAAGGAACGAGCGGCAAGACCATCAAAGTGACGCTTGTGCGCAGTCCCATCGGTTACACCAAAGACCAGAAGGAAACTGCCAAAGCGCTCGGTCTGCGCCGTTTGCATCAGACTGTCGAACACAAAGATTCCCCGTCTTTGCGCGGGATGATTCGCAAGATCATCCATCTGGTTCAAGTCGAAGAATAGCAGGAACGAACGATGAAACTACATGACCTCGTGCCCAACCCGGGCTCCAAGAAAAATCGAAAACGCGTCGGACGCGGCATCTCTGCCGGTCAGGGTAAGACGGCCGGCCGCGGCACCAAAGGACAGGGCGCGCGTTCCGGCGAAGGCGGTAAAATCTACCGCCAGGGCGGCAATCTTCCGTTCTACCGCCGCCTGCCTTTCATGCGCGGTCAGGGATTTACCCCCCTCAACCGTGTCGAATACAATGAAGTCAACCTGGATCAACTGACCGATGCTTTCAAAGCCGGTGCCGAAGTCACACCCGAGACGCTTGCCTCTGCCCACCTCTTGCGCGACCTGCGCAACCCCGTTGCCATTTTAGGGCGCGGCCATGTCTCGGTTGCCTTGAAAGTGCGCGCTCATCGCGTCACGGCGGGCGCCAAAGCCAAAATCGAAAAGGCTGGCGGCAGCGTGGAATTGATCGGCTCATAAGGAAATAACCATGCCTGACAAGAAACAGTCTGCCTGGCGTTATTTGTGGTTCTCGCAAGACATTCGCAGGAAATTGCTCATTACCATGGGCCTTCTCATGCTCTTCCGCCTTGCGGCAAACGTCCCTGCGCCCGGCGTGGATCGGGCTGCCCTGCAAACCTTCTTTGCCGGCGCAGGCTCGGGAGGCTTGCTTGGGTTCCTCAACCTGCTCTCCGGCGGGACCCTTTCGAACTTCTCCGTGCTGGCAATGGGCGTTTACCCCTATATCACGGCGCAAATCATCCTGCAGCTGCTTGTTCCCATCATCCCTGCCCTCGAAAGGAAAATGAAGGAAGATGCGCGCGAGGGCCGCAAATGGATGGAAAAGTGGACCTACTACCTGGCAGTGCCGATGGCGGCGCTCTCTGCCATTGGGCAAATCAACACCTTCAACGCCCTGGCACAGCAGACGATCATTCCCTTTGGCTTTACTGCCGAGCTGTGGCTGTCCTCGCTGACCACGCTCATGGTTATGACCGCAGGTACCATGTTCGCCATCTGGCTCGGTGAATTGATTTCCGAATATGGCATCCGCGGGCAGGGGTTATCACTTGTCATTTTCGCCGGGATTGTTTCGCAAATTCCGCAGCACTTAATCGCGCTGTGGAATGACCAGGTAAACCGCTGGTCTCTCATCACTGCCATGGTAGTTGTCATGCTGCTGACGATCCTTGCCATCGTGTACGTCCAGCAGGGGCGCCGCAATGTTCCAATCATCTACCCGCAGAAAAGCGCCATCTTCTATGCCATGCAGCGCGGCAAGAACGTGCGGATGCCTCAGCCGACATTGCCGTTGATGGTCAACCTGGCAGGCATGATCCCGCTCATTTTCGCCAGCGCGCTTTTGCAGTTCCCTGGCATTGTTGCCGGCTTCTTCGTGCAATCCAATACCGCCTGGGTACAGAACGCCGCCACTGCAGTCCAGTCGTTTTTCAACCGCACCGGCCCAGATGCCTGGGGATATTGGACGCTTTACTTCTTCATGGTCGTCGGCTTTACCTACTTTTACACCACAGTCTTGTTCGACCAGCAAAATTACGGCGACAGCCTCAAGCGCTCGGGCGCTCAAATCCCCGGCGTGCATAGCGGCGCTGCCACTCAAAAGTACCTCAGCAAAATTCAATCCCGCATTACGTTGCCGGGCGCGCTGTTGCTGGGCGTAGTGGCAATCATGCCCTTTCTGATCCAGATTGCGCTGCCGGCGGCTTCGTCGAGCGCTGGTTTATTCCTTGTCTCCTCCTCGGGCTTACTCATCGTCGTCGGCGTTGTCCGCGATACCTTCATGAACATCGAGGCGGAACTTAAACTGCACGGCTATCAGGAAAAACTACTCATCAGTTAGGAACAAGTCAATGACCAAATACCTTGTCCTTCTGGGACCTCCGGGCGTAGGCAAAGGAACACAGGCAAAAATTCTTTCGGAACGGACAGGTTTGGCGCATATCTCCTCCGGTGACTTGTTCCGCGAGAACATTAAAAACCAAACCGAACTTGGGAAACTGGCTCAAACTTATATGAGCCGCGGCGAACTCGTGCCAGATGATGTGACCATTGGCATGATCCGCGAACGCCTCAGCCGCCCAGACTGCCGGCCTGGCGCCATCTTGGATGGTTTTCCGCGCACCCCAGCCCAGGCTGATGCCCTCGAAAAAATGCTCCAGGAATTCAACGGTCACGTGGATTTTGTACCCTTCATTACTGCGGCAGAGGAGATTCTCGTAGAACGCCTGAGCGGACGCTGGACGTGCCGGGCGAACGGTCATATCTTCAACGAAAAGACCAACCCGCCAAAACAACCGGGCGTGTGCGATTTCGACGGCTCGGAACTGTACCAGCGCGAGGACGATAAATCGGAAACAGTCAAGCGCCGCATTCATGTTTATCTGGAGCAAACCAGCCCGCTGGTGGATTACTATCGCCGCCACGGCAAGTTGGTTGAAATTGATGGGATGCAGTCCATCGAACAGGTTTCGCAGGCGCTCGCCGCCGCATTGCAAATGTAGGTCTTATGAGTTGGGCGCGCCAGATTCACATCAAAAGCCCTGCCGAACTGCAGATTATGCGTGAAGCAGGGCGCATCAATGCAACGGTACTGGCAACGGTAAAGGAACTTTTAAAACCAGGTGTTTCCACAGCCGACCTCAACGCGGCTGCTGAGGAAGTGCTGAGGAAGCACGGATGTAAATCGCCCTTCAAGGGATACGGCCACCCGCCATTTCCGGCGTCTATCACGGTGAGCATCAACCACGAACTCGTTCACGGCATTCCGAGCAAGTCGCGCAAGTTGAAAAACGGCGATATCGTTTCGATAGATTGTGGCACCATCTTCGACGGGTTTGTGGCCGATTCGGCATTCACCGCCGGCGTGGGAGAAATTTCCCGCGAAGCCCAGACCCTGCTCGAGGTCACGCAAGGCGCGCTCGATGCGGCAATCCAAAAAATGCGGGTTGGCAACCGCACCGGCGATGTTTCGGCGGCAATCCAGAAATACGTCGAAAGCCGCGGCTTTTTCGTGACGCGCGAGTATACCGGACACGGCGTTGGACGCCAAATGCACGAAGGGCCGCAAGTGCCGAATTACGGCAAAGCAGGCACAGGGGTGCCGCTGAGAGCGGGTATGACCATCGCCATCGAGCCCATGGTGCTGGCAGGCACGGCAGAAACGCGCGTGTTGCCAGATGCGTGGACGGTGGTTTCCGCTGATGGTTCGCTGACGGCTCATTTCGAGCATTCGGTTGCCGTCACCGATGGCGAGCCTCTCATCCTGACCAGTCTGTAGAACGTTGTGCAGGCTGGACGAAAAAAGAATGCAAGTATATAATCGTTTCCTTGGCTATTTGCTTTGAGGAACAACGAGCAAGGAGAAATGAAATGAAAGTTGCACCGTCAATACGGAAACGCTGCGCCAAGTGCAGAATCATCAGGCGCAAAGGCAGAGTGTACGTTATCTGCGAAAATCCAAAACACAAACAGCGACAGGGATAGTGTGAACTATGGCGAGAATTGAAGGTGTTGACCTGCCCCGCAACAAGCGGGTGGAAGTCGGTTTGACCTATCTGTATGGCATTGGTCCCACCCGTGCCCGTGAGATTCTGGCGCATACCCGCGTCAATCCGGATACGCGCGTGAAGGACCTGTCGGAAGCGGAAGTAGCGGCAATCCGCGAATACATCAGCAAAAACTTTACGGTGGAAGGCGACTTGCGCCGTGAAGTGCAAATGAACATTAAGCGCCTGATCGAAATCGGCTCATACCGTGGGCTGCGTCACCGCCGTAATTTGCCGGTGCATGGTCAGCGAACCAGGACAAATGCGCGCACACGCAAGGGCGTCAAGAAGACCGTTGCCGGTCGCGGACGCCGGCGCGGTGCCAAGAAATAAACGGCTGGAGAAACTATGGCTCAAAGTGTACGTTCCACGCGCCGCGGTGCCGGCGCCAAGAAAACCAAGCGCACTTTGTCCTCCGGGCAGGTGCATATCTTTGCTTCCTTCAACAATACCATTGTCACCGTGACCGACATGGAAGGCAATACGGTGGCGTGGGGGAGCGCCGGTTCGGCGGGTTTCAAAGGCTCGCGCAAAAGCACACCCTTCGCTGCCCGTCTTGCCGCTGAACAGGCGGTCAAGGCGGCTCAGCAGTTGGGGATTCAGGAAGTTGAGTTGTATGTCAAAGGTCCCGGACCGGGGCGCGAAAATGCGATTCGCGCCGTGCAGGCCATGGGGCTCAAAGTGCGTTCCATCTCCGATGTGACGCCGGTGCCGCATAACGGTTGCCGTCCGCCCAAAAAGCGACGTGTTTAATTCGATGTTGATGTAGAGGAAAGTAATTTATGTCGAAAAATATCAGTCCGGTTTGCAAACTTTGCCGGCGTGAAGGCGAAAAACTCTATCTCAAGGGTGAGCGTTGCTATACCCCTAAGTGTGCATTCGAGCGGCGCAGTTACGCTCCCGGTCAGCATGGACGTACGGGAAGCCGCAGCGGCGGCAGCCGCACCGGCCGAGAATCCGACTATCTTCGTCAGTTGCGCGCCAAACAGCGTGCCCGCCGCGTGTACGGTGTTTTGGAACGTCAGTTCCGCCGCTACTACGAAGTCGCTCTCCAGCGCCGTGGTCTGACAGGTTTGAACCTGCTGCAGATTCTCGAATCCCGCCTGGATAACGTGGTGTACCGCCTCGGTTATGCCTCCAGCCGCGCTCAGGCACGCCTGATGGTGACTCACGGTCACTTTACCGTCAATAACCGCCGCACAGACGTTCCTTCCATGTTGCTGCATGAAGGTGACGTTGTTGCTGTGCGCGAAGGTTCGCGTGGGTTGCCCTACTTCAAAGCGCTCAGCGAACAGGCGGAAGCGCGCACCGTCCCGGGCTGGCTGAGCCGCGACACAAAACAGTTGTCCGGCGTCGTGCAACGCCTGCCCGAACGCAGCGAAATTGACGGCACCCTGAACGAGCAGTTGATCGTTGAATACTACTCAAGATAAGAAGCGTTGGAATTTATCTTCGGCAGGCAGCCTGCCCGCCGGGGCTTTTGTTGAAAAGAACGGGAGAGGTGAACCGTGACGGGTATCTCGAACATGGTGATGCCAAAAATCGAGCGTGAGGCTGAGGCTCGAAATTACGGTAAGTTTATTATCAGCCCTTTGGAACGCGGCTATGGCGTGACCCTTGGAAACTCGCTGCGCCGTGTCCTGCTCTCCTCGCTGGAGGGCGCAGCGGTGACATCCATCCGCATTGCTGATGTGCTGCATGAGTTCAGCGACATCCCCGGCGTGCGTGAAGATGTCATCCAGGTCATGCTGCAAGTCAAACAACTGCGTCTCAAACTCGATGGCGTGGAAAGCACGCGCATGCATCTGGAAGTGCGCGGCGAAGGTACGGTGACCGCCGCCGATATCATCACCCCTGCTGAAGTGGAAATCGTCAACCCTGAATTGTTCCTCTTCACGGTGGATAACCCCAAAACCAAGCTCGACATCGAATTTACCGTCGAGCGCGGGCGCGGGTATTCCCCCGCCAACGAACGCAGCGGGCACATGCCCATCGGCGAACTGCCGATAGACGCCATTTTCAGCCCGGTCAAACGCGTAAACTGGGAGGTGACTTCCGCCCGTGTGGGGCAGAGCACCAACTACGACAAACTCATCCTCGAAATCTGGACCGACGGCACCATCTCCCCCGAACGCGCCCTGAGCACCGCCGCAAAAATCATCATTGACCACCTGCGCCACATCGCCGGCGTCAGTGAAGAAACCCTGACCGTCGCCGTCGAAAAAGAAGGCGGCAGCAGCCGCATCGCCAGCGAACTGGCAGATACCCCCGTCGAAGCGCTCGACCTTTCCGTGCGTGTCTTCAATTCCCTCAAGCGCACGGGCATTACCACTGTTGGCGATGTGCTCGACCTTTTGGAAAAGGGAGAAACGGCGGTCATGTCCATCCGCAACTTCGGTGAAAAGAGTCTCGATGAGCTCCGCCAGAAGATGCAGGAAAAGGGCTTCATGAAAATTGATACGAATTCTGCGGAGTAACTAAGACATGCGACACCAAATTTCCGGCTACCGGCTTGGACGCAGTACGGGCGCCCGGCTTGCACTGCGCCGCAACCTCATCAAACAATTCTTTACACATGAACGCATCAAAACCACGCGCGCCAAAGCCGCCGCCATCCGCGGCGAAGCGGAGCGCCTGATCACCCTCGCCCGCAACAGCGCGCAGGCAGACGATGCTCAGAAGGTTCACGCGCGCCGTTTGGCGGCTGCCAAACTTGGCGATAACCAGTTGATTAAACGCCTGTTCGACGACATCGCCCCCCGCTACGCCAACCGCAACGGCGGCTATACCCGCATCCTCAAACTGGGTCCCCGCATGGGCGACTCAGCCGAAATGGTGATTTTGGAACTGGTTGAGGAATAGAATTTCGGCATTCGGCTGATGGCTGACCGCTAGAAGCTGGACGCTACAATGGCACGTTACAAATTGACCCTTGCCTACGATGGCTCGAACTTCTTCGGAAGTCAGCGCCAGGCGGGCAGGCGCACGGTGCAGGGCGAGCTGGAAAAAGCCCTCACAGCCCTCGGCTGGAGAGGACGCTCCATCCTCCTCTCCGGGCGGACGGACAGCGGCGTTCACGCCACGGGGCAGGTTGCCTCAGCAGACCTGACCTGGTCTCACTCTGAAAACGACCTGCTGCGCGCCCTGAACTCTCTCCTTCCGTTCGATCTGGCGGTGCAGGCGGTTCAGGTGGTGGACCCCAAATTCCACCCTCGCTTCGACGCCCTCTCGCGCACTTATCACTACCACTTGTTTTACCATCCCGTGCGTCACCCGCTGCGCGAACGGTTTGCCTGGCGGCTGGCGGAGCCTCCTGATCCATCTCTTCTGGAGAGAGCTGCCGCCCTCTTCATCGGAACGCACGATTTCTCTGCCTTCGGTTCCCCGACCACTCCCAAAGGCACCACCGTGCGAACCGTGATGAAAGCCGCATGGACGCAACCCGCCGCCGATGAATGGCAGTTCGAAGTGCAGGCAGATGCCTTCCTCTACCGCATGGTGCGCCGCATGGTTTTCGTGCAGGCGGCGGTTGCGCAGGGAAAGGTCGAGGCGGGAGCGGTCGCTTGGGCGTTGTCGCAGCAGGCTGCGGCGGAGTCCCGAAGCGTCTTGCCGGCAGGGCTGGCGCCGGCACATGGCTTGACGTTGGTCGAGGTCGAGTATCGTCGTTAAAGGTCAATTTTCAAAAATCAATTTTGCATCACAGAGCAAGAAACGGAGATTGGAAAGTGTACAAATCGTACTATCCGAAAGCAAGCGAAATCGAACGCAAATGGGTGTTGGTGGATGCCGAAGGTCAAAACCTGGGGCGTCTTGCCTCGCGCATCGCTCACGTGCTGCTGGGCAAACACAAACCGACATTCACGCCCGGCGTTGATATGGGCGATACCGTGGTGGTCGTCAACTGCGAAAAGGTGACCGTGACCGGCACTAAAACCAGTTCGAAACTGACCTCCAAGATTTATTACCGTCATTCGAACTATCCGGGCGGTCTCAAGTCCATTTCTCTGCGCGACCAGTTGCAGCAGCACCCCGAACGCGTTTTGCGCGCGGCGGTCTGGGGCATGCTGCCGCACAACCGCATGGGGCGCGCCCTGCTCAAACGTTTGAAAATCTATGCGGGTCCCAACCATCCGCATGTCACCAACAACCCCGAACCGCTGGCTTTGGCCTGAGGAAATGAGGAAGAAGGAATATGGCACAGTATCATGAAGCAGTAGGTCGCCGCAAGGAAAGCACGGCGCGTGTGCGCCTAATGGACGGCTCCGGCACGTTCGTCGTCAATGAAAAGGCGGCAAATGCCTATTTCACCCGCATGGGCGATTTGCAAGACATTCTGCGTCCCTTCGCAGTTGTGGGCGAAGACGCCAACAAGTACGATATCAGCGTCAAAGTGCGCGGCGGCGGCGTGGCCGGGCAAACCGAAGCCGTGCGCCTGGGTGTGGCGCGCGCGCTGCAAGCCATCAACGCCAGTTGGACAGCCGCGCTCCGCAAACACGGCTTGCTTACCCGCGACGCCCGCGAAAAGGAACGCAAGAAACCCGGCCTCAAGAAGGCACGCAAGGCGCCTACCTACACCAAGCGCTAACCCTGTCCTTTTGACTTGAAACGCACTGCTGCGTAATTCGTACTGCACCCTGCACGATACGGATTACGCAGTACGCTTTAATGGAGATTTTCATGGACTTTGCCCTCCTCACCCAAACCTTCAATACGCTCCGCATCACCCCGCCCCCCAGCCTGACTTTGCTCGAAGCGCCGACACTCACCTCCGCCCACGTCCCTCCCTACCCGCCCGAATTGCCGGCGCTGCTGATCGGCGTGAACACCAAAGAACTGGCTCTACATATCAAAAACGTCTTACTGACCGCCTACCCGAACGATCACACGCTCTACTTTGTGAGAGGGGAGGCGGGCAAGTCCTGTACCCTGGCAGATTTGAGCGGCGAGGAACATGGCGCCGATGCCTGCTGGTACATTCCTGCCCTCGGCGAGGGAACCTCCTTCGAAGCCTTTACCGAGATTGTGGCTCACCTGCGCGCGCCCAACGGTTGTCCCTGGGACAGGGCGCAAACCCATGCCACGCTCCGCAAACATTTGCTGGAGGAAGCCTACGAAGTCCTCTCCGCCATTGACAGCGGCGACTTTGCCGATTTGCGCGAGGAATTAGGCGACCTGTTGCTGCAAATCGTCCTTCAGTCGCAGATTGCCAACGAGGATGGATATTTCAACATCTATCAGGTCATTCACGGCATTCACGCCAAAATCGTGCGGCGCCATCCCCACGTCTTTGGCGATGTGAAACTCGATGGCGTGGAAGGTGTGTTGGCGAATTGGGAAAAACTCAAAGAGAAAGAGCGGGGAGATAAGAACAACGCAAAGGGCCTGCTGGATGGAGTTTCGGTTTCGCTGCCGGCGCTCAGCCAGGCGCAGGAATATCAGGAACGCGCGGCGCGGGTTGGCTTCGACTGGACCGAAATCGAAGGCGTGCTCGATAAAATTGCAGAAGAGATCGAAGAAGTGCGGCGCGCCGCCACCAGCGCCGAATTGACCGCTGAACTGGGCGACCTGCTGTTTGCCCTCGTCAACTTGGCGCGCTGGAAGAATGTGGATGCCGAATCCGCCCTGCGCGAAACAAACCTCAAATTCAAGAAACGCTTTGGATATGTGGAGCAGGGCGCCATGCGGCGCGGAAAGAACCTCTCCGAACTCACCCTGGAGGAAATGGAAGCCCTGTGGCAGGAAGCCAAAACCGCCGGCTTATAACCTGCCCGCTGCTCTCATGGATTGCATCGAAACCGCTCCAACGCCTGCTCGAACAGCGCCTGCGCGTTGTCCGCTTGCGGGCTGTACACTTTCCAGGCGAAGGCGCGCTCGCCGCAAATCCAGGCTCCGGCTGCGCCGAAGGGTAAAAGGGGGGTGGCTGTGGAAGAGATGGGGGTGTAGATCACGTTCATGCCGCGCACCAGTTTCACGTCCAGGGTATCGAGGCGGGTATCGGTCTCGTTCAGAATCAGGTCGAACATGAATTGCGGGTCGGCGCTCCCCGGCGCAATCTGCCAAATCATCTGAATGAAAAGGTTGGCGTTGAACGCCGCAATGATTCCCTGCGAATAGGCGCTGGGCGAGGCGGGATTGTTCTGAGCGTTCACATCGAAAAACGCCATATCAGCCGGGTGACCGACACAAAACTGATACTCGCAAAACACCCCCTTCAAATCGAACGGAGTGGCAGTGGGAAGCGGCGCAGGAGAAGGCGGCGCAGTGACCGTTGGCATGGCTGCCACCGTTTGCATCACCGCCACTTGAATTTCCACCTGCCGATCCGGGGCAGGCGCGCAGGCTGTTAGAATTACGGCAAGCAAAATCGCCCAATAACGCATTGCGCGATTATACAGTTTGTGGAACAAATCCGACAACGGGTTCGTCCCCTTTACAAAGGAGCACGAATGAAACTGCTTTTGAAAATCATCCCCCTGTTGCTGCTATTGAGCGCGTGCGCGCCTGCCATGCCCGCTCCCGATTCGTATCCGAACCCTTCTTACCCCAACCCGCCGTACCCAAACGACAACTCTGATGTGAGCCTGACCTCCGCCGAACAGGCGGCGGTTACGCTTCTCAGCCAGACCTTGAACCTGCCCGCCGACCAAATTACTCTCGTCTCCGCTGAAGCCGTGACCTGGCCCGACGGCTGCCTGGGCGTGCAGCGCCCCGGCATGATGTGTACCCAGGCGTTGGTGGAAGGGTATCGTATCATCCTGGCGGCGAACGGCAGGGAATACGAAGTTCACACGAACCAGAACGGCAGCGCGGCGGTGCTTGCCGCAGGGATGCAGGAAGATTCGCTCATTGAGACGGTTCTCATCCGCCAACTGGCAACCAACCTTGGCTTGGAAGAAGCGGTTATCTCTGTGGTCAGCAATGAAGCGGTCGAGTTCCCAGATGCCTGCCTGGGCGTTGCCCTGCCGGGTGTGATGTGCGCTCAACTGACCATCCCGGGGCGTATTGTGGTTCTTGAAACCGAGGGAGTGCAGTATGAGTATCATGTCAGCGAAGATGGCAGGGTCATCCAGCCTGCCACACTTGCGCTAACCTGGGCGCGCGAGGGCGGCATTGCAGGTTTTTGTGACCATTTGACCGTGTTTCAATCAGGGGAGGTATATGGCGGTTCGTGTAAAGCCGGCACAGAAGAGAAGATGAAGCCCCTGGCAGCGCTGCTCTCTGCGGCGGAGATGGAGCAGTTTCAGGCATGGATGAACGAGTATGGAGCCGTAACGCTCGAAGCCTCCGATCCTGAAGGCGTTGCCGACCGCATGACGCTCAACCTGGTTTTGTATGGGCGCGGGTCTGCCAGGCCCTTGAAGGATGCCGAAACAGACCTGTTTGCCTGGGCACAGGCGTTATACCAGACACTGAATGAGTAATTGATGTTACGCACCGTCCCGAAGGATTGGAGCGAAAGCAAGCCCGATTTACGAGAACCTTCGGGACGTTCCGCGTAAGGTGAGTAAGTAAATAATCAGCCTGCCACGCGGGGGGGCAGC
>JBBITE010000034.1:20172-27309 GCA_037440905.1 Anaerolineae bacterium
TAATCAGCCTGCCACGCGGGGGGGCAGCAATTCGGCGGGAGGGCGCTCCAAAGGCGGCAGCCTGCGGGGCGTTTTTTGGGCAGGATGAATTTTGACCGTACAGGTGTTATTTGTCATGTTGACAGGGGGCAGGGGGGTGAGGTATATTTTTTACACCCATCCCCCCTGGGGGGGGGTAAGGTCAGAGCCGGAAGCGGCGTCTGAACCTACGAGGAAATCATGAACAACGACGATACTCTCAAACGATTAAAGACGGTGGAAGGCCATTTGCGCGGCGTGATCCGCATGGTGGAAGAGGATGCGTATTGCATTGACGTCATTCGTCAGATTCAAGCAATCGAAGCGGCGCTGAACAAAATCAGTTCCCGTATTTTGGAAGACCATCTCAATTCCTGTGTGATCACCGCCATTCAGGGCAGCGATAAAAAAGAACGCGAGCGCGTTTTGAAGGAAATCACGGAAGTGTTTGAGATGTCTACGAAAGTGTGAAATCCGCTGGTTGAGCCGCCCGCAAGGCAGAAAGAAACCGGCGATACTCTAAAAACCATTACACAAGGAGAAACCAACCATGACCACAGTTACATATTCCGTTCCTGCTATTCACTGCGGACACTGCACTCACACGATTGAAATGGAATTGGGCGAGTTGCAGGGTGTTCAATCGGTTAATGCGGAACTTGACACAAAGAAAGTGACCGTCACATTCGATGCGCCTGCCACCGAAGAGAAAATCAAGGCGCTGCTGGCGGAGATTAATTATCCCGCCGAAGGGTTGATTACCTTATAAGGTAAACCGTGAGAAGGTAGACAGGTAGAGACGTAAACACGTAAGCGAGTAAACACGTAAACAAGTTTTGCGTGCCCCTGTCTACCTATATACCTGTGTACCTGTCTACTTTTGTACGTTTCCCATCCAATCTCCCCATGACTGACACCAAACAACTCACTCTCCCCATTACCGGCATGACCTGTGCCAACTGCGTTGCCACCGTCGAACGTAACCTCAAGAAACTGGACGGTGTGCAGACGGCGGTGGTGAATCTCTCCTCCGAGCGCGCCACGGTGGACTTTGATGCCTCGAAACTCAAACTGACCGATTTCATCGCCCGCGTGCAACGTGCCGGTTACGATGTTGCCACCGGCGAAGCCGAACTTATCATCAAGCGTCTTTCCGATGATAACGATGCGCGCCGCCTGGAAAAGGCATTGACGAATCTTGAAGGCGTGCTGGAAGCCACGGTCAGTTTTGCGAATGAGAAGGCGCGCGTCCGCTATGTGCCGACCATTGTGACCCAGGCGGAGTTGCGCCGGGCTGTAGCTGCGGCGGGCTTTGAGGCGCTGGAGTTGGGCGGTGAGGCGGAGGATGCCGAAGCCAAAGCGCGCGAGCATGAAATCAACGAACAGCGCCGCCTGCTGGTGGTGGGGTTGATTTTCACTGCACCGCTTTTCGTTTTGGCAATGCTGCGCGATGCCGGGCTCCTGCCGGATGTTTTCTATAGCATGGCTGCCATGGAGGGGATGAGCCGCACACCCGCCGCATGGACGAACTGGCTGATGCTGGCGCTGGCGGCGCCGGTTCAGTTCTATGTGGGCTGGCAGTATTATGTCGGTGCGTATAAGGCGCTGCGCAACAAATCTGCCAATATGGATGTGCTGATTGCGATGGGTTCTTCCGCTGCATTCTTCTATTCGCTGCCCATTACCTTTGGCTGGCTGGCGGGGCACGTCTATTACGAAACGGCGGCGGTTATCATCACCTTGATTAAGCTGGGGAAGTTCCTCGAAGCCCGCGCGAAGGGACGCACATCTGAAGCGATCAAAAAACTGATGGGGCTGCGCGCCAAAACCGCCCGCATCATTCGGGGTGGGGTGGAGGCGGAAGTGCCGGTGGACGATGTGCGCGTGGGGGATATTGTACTGGTCAAGCCGGGTGAGAAGATTCCGGTGGATGGCGTGGTGGTGGAGGGACGCAGCGCGGTGGACGAATCCATGCTGACGGGCGAATCGCTTCCCGTCGAAAAGAAGCCCGGCGACCCGGTTATTGGCGCGACGCTCAATAAACTGGGAATGCTCAAATTCGAGGCGACGAAGGTCGGCAAGGAGACTGCGCTGGCGCAGATTATCAAACTAGTGGAGGATGCACAGGGCAGCAAAGCGCCCATCCAGAAACTGGCGGATCAGGTCTCGGCGGTGTTTGTGCCGATTGTCGTTTTGATTGCGCTGCTGACGTTTGCGGGCTGGTATTTCTTTGGTCCGGCGCTGCCAGCCGGCGCTGAAGTGGGTCCGTTCACACGGGCGCTGATCAATATGGTGGCTGTGCTGGTGATTGCCTGTCCGTGCGCGATGGGGCTTGCCACGCCAACTGCCATCATGGTGGGGACGGGCAAGGGCGCAGAGTTGGGAGTGCTGTTTCGAAATAGCGAAGCGCTGGAACGCGCAGGCAGGGTTTCGGTGGTCGTGTTGGACAAGACCGGAACGATTACGAAGGGACAGCCTGCAGTAACGGACGTTGTTGTGAATGGAAAGTGGAAAGAGGAGGAACTTCTGCGCCTTGCCGCAAGCGTGGAAAAAGGGTCGGAGCATCCGCTCGGGGAAGCCATTTGGGCGGAAGCAACGACGCACGGCTTGGCTTTGGCAGAACCGGCCGGGTTTAAGGCGGAGGCCGGGCTGGGCGTTCAGGCTGAGGTCGAGGGGCGAAGCGTTGCGGTGGGTAATCTGCGTATGATGCAGGAGCGCGGTTTTTCTTTGAATGGTCTCGAGGCAGAGGTCTCCCGTTTGCAATCCGAAGCCAAGACGGCGATGCTGGTTGCGGTGGACCAGGATGTGGCGGGAGTGATTGCAGTCGCCGATACGATCAAAGACGGTTCAAAGGAGGCGATTGACGAATTGCATCGCATGGGCTTGAAGGTGGCAATGATCACCGGAGATAACCGCAAGACCGCCGAAGCGATTGCGGCGCAGGTAGGTGTGGATACGGTGCTGGCGGAGGTGCTGCCCGAAGGGAAGGCGGCGGAGGTGAAGAAACTTCAAGCGTCTGTGGTAAATGGGAAGCCGGCGGTGGTGGCGATGGTGGGAGATGGGGTGAACGATGCGCCTGCGCTGGCTCAGGCGGATGTGGGCATTGCGATTGGCACAGGGACCGATGTGGCAATGGCTGCCGCGCCGGTGACTTTGATGAGTGGCGATTTGCGCGGGGTGGCGCGGGCGATCAATCTTTCGCGCAAGACGCTGCGAACAATTAAGCAGAATTTGTTTTGGGCGTTCTTTTATAATGTCATTCTCATTCCGGCTGCGGCGCTGGGGTATCTCAACCCGATGCTCGCGGCGGGGGCAATGGCATTCAGCAGTGTCTTTGTGGTGACGAATAGTTTGCGGCTGCGGAAGGTGCGGGTGTAGGCAGGCGTTTGGGGCGGTATCACGAAAGTTGTGTAAAACTGTGGCGCGATAGGCTGCCCCCGCAAGGGGGCATATCGCTGCCTGGAGGTGCAGGGGACAAGATAAATCTTGTGCTGCGAGGATGCGGGTGAGGTTCAAAAGACGGCTTGAGCGAAAGCGAACTGCTGTGGGGGTTTGGTGTATACTCGTTCGGTGGAGACATCACATGCCGCGTTACTTTACCCTTTCGGAAGCCAATGAGGCGTTGAACGTTATCCGTCCGCTGCTGGAGGAGGTGTTGGCGATTCGCAGGAAAATTCTCGCCGATCAGCCGCAAGTTTGGGGGGCTGTCGAAAAGTCGGCGGGCAACGGGGGGAATAAGATGTTGAGCGGGATGGTGCAGGATTTCGGTCGGTTCGATGCGCTTATTCATCAGATCCTGGCGACCGGCGTGCATATCAAGGATATCAATATTGGCTTGTTCGATTTCCCTGCCTTGCGCAAGGGACGCGATGTGTATTTGTGCTGGAAGTATGGGGAAGAGACGATTGCTTTTTGGCACGAGGTGGATGAGGGGTTTGCCGGGCGCCAGCCTATCGAAACTTTCTAATGACAACGGAGAAACATGCGTAACAATTTGATGAGCAAGGGTATTTTGTATGGAATTGGCGCGTATGCGCTGTGGGGGTTCTTTCCCATTTATTGGAAATTTCTGCATGGGGTGCCAGCCCTGCAGGTGATCGGTCATCGCATTGGCTGGTCGTTTATTTTGCTCGCGCTCTATATTGTATTGAGCGGTCAGTGGAGCGACTTCCGTTCGGCAGCGTTTCGTCGCCGCACAATCGCCATCTATGCGGTTGCCGGGGTTTTGCTTTCGTTCAACTGGCTGATTTACGTCTGGGGAGTGAACGCCGGCTTTATTGTGGAAACCAGTTTGGGATATTTTATCAACCCCTTGTTGAGCGTTTTGCTGGGGGTGATTTTTCTGCGCGAGCGGTTACGTCCGTGGCAGTGGGTGCCGGTGGGGCTGGCGGCGCTGGGAGTGGGATACTTGACGTTCGTCTATGGCCGCCTGCCGTGGATTGCGCTCTCGCTGGCGTTTACCTTTGGTTTTTACGGTTTTGTGAAGAAACTTTCGCCGCTGGGTTCGTTATATGGACTGACGCTTGAAACCGCTATTGTCTTTCCGTTGGCGCTGGCATACCTGGTCTTTGCCGAAGCCGCAGGGACGGGGGCGTTTCTGCATAACGGCTTGCAGGTGGATGTGTTCCTGGTGGGCGCCGGCCTTGTGACGACCGTTCCGCTGCTGATGTTTGCCTCTGCGGCGAAGCAGATTCCGCTGACGATTGTCGGGCTTTTGCAATACATCGCGCCGACCTTGCAATTCCTGATCGGCGTGCTGGTTTACAAAGAGCCGTTCGACTTTGCTCATTTCATCGGTTTTGCAATCGTCTGGGTGGCGCTGATTGTATTTGCTGTTGAAAGTTATGCGGCAAACCGCCTGTCCGTCCAGCCCATTCCTGAACTGGGAGAGGATTGAGAGAATGGTATGGCTGGGCGGGCGGTGTGTGGCGTTCCTGTTCTCGTTTGTTTCTGATGGGTGATTAAATGGACGTGCTGCGCAGAGTCATTTCCCCTCCCCGCTTTGAGAATGATGCCGAGAAGACGCAGCAGACGCTTCTTCTGCACATGACCTCGCTGGTCATGCTTTTTGTACCCTTATTTCTGATTGTTCTCAATATATGGGAGGGCGGCGTCAGGGCTGGGACGGTCAATGGGATGCTGGCGGTTGTGGCTTTGCTGCAAATTCCAGTTCAAGCGATGCTGCGCAGGGGGATTGTCCGCCCGGTTATGCTGTTATTTATGGTTGTTGCCTGGGTGGCGTTGACCTGGATCGCCAGCCAGATGGAGGGGGTGAGCGACGTGGCAGTGATGGGGTATTTCATCTTGCTTCTCTGGGCGGGGTATTTGATGGGCTGGCGTGCAGTGACCCTGCTGACCACCTGGACTCTTCTGGCTGTGTGGCTGCTTGCCATTTTCGAAGCGACGGGTTGGCTCGAAATTGTTGATCGTCACCCCTTTCGTGTGGCGCTTGTCCTCACCATTCTCTTTATCATGTCTTCGTTCGAAATTTATTTCATTATCAATGCCCTGAAGCGTTCTTTGAACGATGCCAGAAAGGAATTACAGCAACGTCAGCAGGTGGAATCTGTGCTGCGCCGCGAGCGCGAGAAACTTCACCTGGCTTTGACTGCCTCGCGCATGGAAACGTGGGAATGGAATATCGAAACAGGCGAAGTGATCTGGTCTGAGGGGGTCGAGGCGTTGTTTGGTCTCGCGCCGGGCACGTTCGACGGCAAATACGAAACTTACCTTTCGATGGTTCACCCCAAAGACCTGGCCGGCGTGCAGCAGGCGATCCAGCAGGCGCTTTCCATCGCAGACTATGATTATGTCATCGAACATCGCATCCTGTTGCCCGATGGTTCCGAACGCTGGCTGGAAGGGCGCGGCAGAGTCTATCGCGATGAAAGCGGAAAACCTGTTCGCATGGCAGGCACGGTGGTGGATGTTACGCACCGCAAACAGGCGGAGATTGAACGGGAACGGTTGCTTCAGGAACTTGCTGCCAAAAACAGCGAACTCGAACAATTCACCTACACCGTTTCTCACGATTTGAAAGCCCCCCTTATCACCCTCAAAGGTTTTCTTGGATTCTTGAACGAAGATGCTCGTGCGGGAGATGTCGAACGGCTCGAAAAGGACCTTTTCCGCATCAATGAGGCGGTGGATAAGATGCACCGCCTGCTGAGTGAACTGCTGGAACTTTCCCGCATTGGGCGGATGATGAATCCGCCGCAGCCGGTTCCTTTCCGCGACCTGGTGGATGAAGCGGTGGAATTGCTGCGCGGACGCATCGAATCCACCCGCGCCGAGATTCACATTGCCGATTCTCTACCGGTAGTCTATGGCGACCGGCGCAGGCTGCTCGAAGTGGTGCAGAACCTGATTGATAATGCCGCCAAGTTTTCTGCCGTTCGTCCGCAGCCGCTGATTGAAATTGGCTGCAAAGGCTGTGAAAAAGACATGCCCATCTTCTTTGTGCGTGATAATGGCATTGGCATCTCTCCCGAACATCACGAGAGGATATTTGGGTTGTTCAATAAACTCGACCCCACGACAGACGGCACCGGCGTGGGGCTGACGCTGGCCCGGCGCATCGTCGAATTTCACGGCGGCAGGATTTGGGTCGAGAGCGAGGCGGGGAACGGGGCGACCTTCTACTTTACCCTGCCTTCCCAGAAACCCTCTTGAGCGCCGGCAAAATCTTCCTTTTCGATGGGTATACTTGCTCAAACGGTGCGTCATACGAGGCGCTGATTTCGTATAATCACCCAAATCAACCAAAGGAGTATAGAACCATGAATTTCGCCATGTGGCGCAAAGCCCTTCAAGTCATTCCCGAAGTTTCCAAAGCCGAATGGGACGAACTGGACATCATCTCCAAATGGCTGATTTCCACTCGCGCGGCGGTGCTGGTGATGACCTTCATCTCCGCTGCGCTGGCCGGTCTTTTTGCCTGGCGCGACCGCTCGTTCAGTTTTCTTCCCTGGCTTGCCCTCACCCTGGGGCTGATCTTTGCCCATGCCAGCAACAACATCTTCAACGACTATACCGACTTCGTCCGCGGCGTGGATAAGGATAACTACTACCGCAACATCTACGGCGCTCAACCCATCGCCAGCGGCTTGATGACCCCGC
>JBBITE010000035.1:0-27208 GCA_037440905.1 Anaerolineae bacterium
TGCTGGTCGTGGGTGGGGGCACAAGATAAATCTTGCGCTACGAGATTGTTCGATAATTTATTAATCCGCAACTATTGCGGGAACCCTGTAACCAATTGCTGTTTGACTTTGGGGAGAAAATATTGTACAGTAAATATATCAACTTTTGATATATTGAAAGGAGCGACTGATGAAAGCCTCAACTCGAATTTTGTCAATGTTGATTTGGCTAGCGGCGCTGGTGGTTGCGGGGAGTATTATCTTGGGGTTGACCGCCGCGCGGGTGGGTGAGCATCGTTCCAGTACGTATGGGTATGCGTATTACCTTTTTCAACAGGGCTGGGGCGGGGAAATTGGCATCGTGCCGCCTGTTTTTTCGCTGGAGCGCACCTACAAGGAAATGCAATACAACAAAGATGCAGAGCAATACGAAGAGATTGAAAAGACCGACCGCTACAATCTGGTGCCAAAATCCATTACGCTCGATACCGATTTGGATTACAGCGAAAAGATTCGCAGCCTGCTGGTGTTTAACGCCTTTGAGGTGCATAACCGCGAGGTGTATACGGTTGTCAACACGACACAATATAGCGGGGTGTTGCAGGTAAAAGTGACAACACCGGAAAACGCCAATCTGCTGTACGATTACACCATTTCCATCCCTGCGAAAAATCTGGTCGTTCGCCCGGTCATGAACACGCCCGTGACGCTGCTCCCTGCTCTGGCGCCCGGCGAGGAAGTAGAAGTTGTTATCACCTATTCGACGAAGGGGATGGATATCTACAAGTACAACCTGTCGGTCTATCAGAACAATGTCATTCAGGGGCTGGCGGCGGAAATCAAACTGAACACTAAAAACTATGCCATCTATCGCGAGGGCATCCCGCACACCGAAACCGAAACTTCAAACGGTGCCGTGCTGCGTTTCGATGTGAAGGATTTTTCCACCACACAGGATGTCGGTGTGGCTTTCCTTGAAAAGCAGCAATACCTCAATCAAATTCAAAGCCTGATGAGGTTCTCGCCGATCTCTTTGGCTTTGCTCTTATTGGTGGTTTTCATGTTCTCGCAGATTTTCGATGTGCAGTTCAACGCGCTGCACTTCCTTTTCCTGGGGATGATTGACGTGTTCTACTATCTCTTTGTCGCTTACCTCATCCGCTTCTTTGGCATTGTCCCAACCTTTGCCATCTCGATTGTGTTAACCGCCGTCATGTTCTTCCTCTATGCGCCGAATGTGTTTGGAAAGTGGTTTGCCTTCCGCGTAGTGGGCGTTTATCTGTTTTTGTTGACGGTCGTCTTCTCGTTGATTTTCCTGATGCCCATCTTTCAGGGTCTGCTGTTCGTCGTCCTGATCTTTGTGATTTTTATGTCGCTCATGATCTTTGTCGGGCGTTCGGACATCTCGAAATGGCACATTGTGAGCGGATAAGGGCGTATAATTTGGCACGTTCACGAAAGGAGAAGCCTTATGCAGTATTTTAGTTTCAATGATGCGATGCGTTTTCGAATGGCGACGCAGCAGGAGGATACCAACGCCAAAGTGCAGGTCTTCCTGGGCGTCTTCCTGGGCGTCATCCTGCGCTGGATTTACAGCATTGCGGTGGAGGTCATCAAGAATCAAACCCCCTGGGATTTTGGCACCTGGCCCACCATTATTGCCCGCCTAGTAGTGGCGCTGATTACAACCTTCTTTGTCTTTTCGGGGTACTGGCAGAAGGTGAAGGATGTGCCGCCCAGTTGGCGATTCTGGAATGCGCTTGCGTACGGCATCTCCATTGATGCCCTCGTCGGTCCGTGGATGGGTTAGCCGCGGCGAAAAGACAAAATAAAAAAGAGAGAAGGTTCACAGCCTTCTCTCTTTTTGTTCGGATTCACCTGGCGGCTATTCGTCTGCTTGGCCGGAGGTCTTGGAGGCGGATTTGCTTGCGTTTTTTGCCGGCTTACTATCCCGCGATTCACTTCCCGAAGGAGACCTGTGGTCGGTGGCATAGAAACCCGAGCCCTTGAAGATGATTTTGGTAGGGGTAATCACCCGCTTCACGGATTTCTTTCTGCATTCCGGGCAGGTCTTCAACGGCTGGTCGTGAAACGACTGGTGTTTCTCGAATTGCACACCACATGAATCACAGCGATAGGTATAAACAGGCATAGTACGTTCTCCTTACTTTCTAAATGCGCGGGCATTATAGCGCGCCAGCGGGGACGTGGCAAGGGATGGGACGTAAGAGTTCTGTTAGAGAGCGCCTGAAAGCGGCTGATGAACGGTATGGAACCTGCTCTCCGCATTGCCGCTACAGCGGGTGGTTGAGGTCCCATAGGATGCGCAGCCCATCCAGCGTGAGCCACGGAGCGATGATTTGGATGACGTCGGTTTCCTGGGCGATGATTTCCGCCAAGCCGCCGGTGGCAATCACTTTCATGGCGGGTCCCAGTTCCTTGCGAAAGCGTTCGACCATGCCTTCCACCATGCAGACATAGCCGAAGAGCAGCCCTGACTGCATGGCGTGGACGGTATTGCTGCCGATGACCGAGGGCGGACGCTGCAGGTCAATGCGCGGCAGTTTGGCGGCGCGGGTGAAGAGCGCTTCGGTGGCAAGGTTGATGCCCACCGTGATGGCGCCGCCAAGGTATTCTCCGTCTTTGGTGATGGCGTTGAAGGTGGTGGCGGTGCCAAAGTCTATGACGCAGGCGGGACCTTTGTAAAGGTACATGACCGCTACGGCATCGGCAATGCGGTCGGCGCCGACAGCGCGCGGGTCGTCGTAGCGGACTTTGATGCCCGTCTTGATGCCCACATCCACCACAAATGGGTTCTGGTGCAGGTATTCGCGGCATGCCTGAATGACGCGGCTGGTGAGTTGCGGCACTACCGACGCCAGGCAAACGCCGGTTAGTTCCTGCGGCGAGCGTTTGGCGTTTTGCAGCAATCCCTGAAACTGCAAGCCGTATTCATCGGGCATGCGGGCGTGGTCGGTGGCGAGACGCCAGTGCGCCGTCAGGTTGTTGCCGTCGTACAAGCCGAGGGTCAGGTTGGTGTTGCCGATGTCAATTGTCAGGAGCATGGGGTGAAGTATACACGTAAACGGGTAGACAGGTAAACAGGTAGATAGGTAAACAGATACACGTGGTTCACTTATCTACGTACATACGCGCGTACCTGTTTACTTGTCTGCCTTTCCACTATCCCTGTCTCACCGCCTCGATGATTTCGGCGACCATATCGTACTTGTGGAACTGGGGCATGATGTACACGCCTCCCGCCCACGCCTTGAATTGTTCCGCCAGTTCAACCGCAATCTCCACCCCGGCTTTGGCTCCGTCCTCGCCGGCGGCTTCGATGCGTTCACGCATATCATTGGGGATGAAAATCCCCGGCACTTCGTGGTGCAGGAAGTTGGCGTGGCGCACGCTCACCAAAGGCAGGATGCCCGCCAGGATGGGTTTGTCCAGTTTCCCGTATTTCGCTTCGTAGGCTTCCAGCACACGCGGACCGTCGTTGGGGTTGTACACAGGCTGGGTGAGGAAGAAATCTGCCCCTGCTTTTACCTTGCGGTGCAGGTTTTTGATTTCGTTATCCAAGTCGGGGGGGCAGAGGTTGAGCGCCGCGCCGACAAAGAAATTGGTGGGCTGCCCGATGCTCGTGCCGGAGTGATCCACGCCTGCGTTGAATCCCTGCTTGATGAGTTTGATCAAGCCCGAGGGGACGAGGTCATAGTTGTCCATTGCTTCGGGGTAATCGCCGATAGCGGTCGGGTCGCCCATCACCACAAAGACGTTGCGGATGCCGAGGGCGTGCGCGGCTAATAAATCGCCTTGTACGCGCAGCAGGTTACGCCCGCGAGTGGGGAAGTGCAGGGTCGTTTCGATGCCAACCTGGCGTTGAACTACATCACACACCGCCCAGGCAGACATGCGCATGCGCGCCATCGGGGAGTCGGCGACGTTGATGACGTCGGCTCCGGCGTCGGCGAGGAGCGATGCGCCGGCGAGCAGTTTATGGGTGGAGAGTCCGCGAGGCGGGTCCATTTCGACGCAGATGGCGAAACCGCCGGCGGTTAGTTTTTGGGCAAGTTTTGTCGGCTGTTCCTGCGCCGCTTCGATGAGTTCCTCCTGCGGCAGGACGACGATGTGTGAGGGGTCAATGCGAGGGTTGGTATCGAGCGCGCGGCGCATGGCGGCGATGTGCTGCGGGGTGGTGCCGCAGCATCCGCCCACCACGCACGCTCCCGCCTCGCGGAAGGAAAGCGCATAATCGCCGAAATATTCGGCATCGGCGGGGTACATAATGCGTCCGCCCACTTGTTCGGGCCAGCCGGCATTGGGTTTGACCCAAAATTTCACGTCCTGCTCGGCAACCGCCTGGCGCATTTGCTTCAGCAGCCGCAGCAGTTGCGAAGGACCGCCGGAACAGTTGACGCCAATCACATCGGCGCCAGCCTCGAGCAGGGTGCGCGCCGCCTTGGCGGGATGATCGCCCAGCAGCGTGCGGTCATCGCGGGTGAAGGTGACCGTTGCTACCACCGGCAAATCGCAGACTTCGCGCGCGGCTTTGATGGCTTCGCGGATTTCGTAGAGGTCGCTCATCGTTTCGATGACGATCAGATCGGCACCGGCTTGCGCCAACGCTCCAATCTGTTCGGCGAACGCTTCGCGCGCCTGCTCCGGCTGGACTCTGCCAAAGGGGGCGATTCTCACCCCCAGCGGACCGACATCTCCCGCCACCAGCACCTCCTTGAAGGAGGCGGCAACGACACGTTTTGCCAGTTCCACGCCTTTGGCGTTGATGAGTTGCACATCTTCCTGAAAGCCATGTTTGGCAAGTTTGTAGCGGTTGGCGCCAAAGGTGTTGGTGAGGATGAGTTGCGCGCCGGCTTCGATGTATTCGCGGTGAATCTCTGCTACAGAGGCGGGGTCGGTGACGTTGAGTTCATCGAAGCATTTGTCGAAGCCGATGCCGCGCGCGTGGAGCATGGTTCCCATTGCGCCATCGGCAAGCAGCGTGTGGGAGGAAAGAAGTTGGAGAAAGGTATCTCTTTGCATGGTGGGGGTTATCCTGAAAGGTCGGGAAAGGTTGTTTTTGGAAGGATATGGTACAGAAGTGCAGGGAGCAGAATCATCAGCGGGTAGAGAAGCCAGATGAAGACGTACCAGTCTTCAACGGCGCTTGGAAGCGGTTGACCGATGAAGTAGAGCAAACTGCCCCAGGGAGACCAGATGAGGATTCCGAATGCAGCCCAGGAGAGCAGCGGTGAAAGACGACGGTCTGCTAGCAGGCGGCGGCTGAGCAGAGCGAGCAGAGGCGCAAAGACAATCAGGTCGTAATCGGCAGTGTGGGGGACAAAGATGGCGTTAAGGGCAAACGAGGCGGCAATGGCAAGGTCGGCATCGCGGAGGCGGAGGCTGCGGTGAAGAATCAGCAGCGAGAGGGCGAGCCAGGTCAGGCCGGAGGGAGAAGCGATGCGGGTCCAATCCCAGGCGACGGCGTTTTCGGAGGCGTATTGCGAAAGATCGCGCAGAAAGTCTGGTATCCACCAGCCGAGCAGGAGGGTGGGGGGCAGGTAAAGGATCAGGGATGTGAGCATGAAGGAGAGCAAGGTTTTGCGGCTGCTCTTGTAAAGCAGGAAGAGCAATGCCAGCGGCAGCAGGGTGAGTGAAAACTTGATCAGCGCCAGCGCGCCAAAGATACCCGCTGTTGTGTGGCGTTTGTTTTTGAGCGCCAGCCATGCCAGCGCAAACATGCCGAGGCTGAAGAGGGAGTATTGTCCCAGCAGGTAATTGGAATAGGCAGGGCGGAAGGCGATGCCGCTCAGCAGGGTGAGGGTGAGCAAGGGCAGGCACGCTTTAGAGGAGATTGGGAGGGTGACCGCCCAGGCGAGGAACAAGGCAGCCCATAGCGCCCAGAGAAAAGCACACCACAATACGGCGGCGTTTTCGAGCGTGAGGCCGGCGAGGATGAATGGCGAAAGAAGTGTGACGATGGAAGGCGGATAGTAGAAACCGAATGGGTTGCCGCTGGGGAGGTCTGGCTTGCCATACACTGCCTGCCAGATGCGCTGACGGGTTTCGAAGGTGTAGGGGCTTTGTCCTTCCAGCGCTGCCTGAGCGCCCACCCAGCGCGGGTAGAGGTCCACCCCGAGGGTCATGGTGGTGCCGCGCAGGGCGCCCTGAAGGTAGGTCATGAGGAAAATGCCTGCGATGAGGAAGCCTGCGAATGTCAGCAGAGCGATTTTGAGAGTGTTGGTTTTCATGAGAAAAATCTCAATGCTACGACAAACCACATACCGATGACGGCGGCAGCGGTTTCGTAGGGTTTGGGCGCCAGCGCCAGGAAGGCGCCGATCCATGAATAAAGCAGCAGGTAGGGAGAGAGCATGGGTGATGCAATCAGAGCGTAGCGGAGGTCGTTTTTGCGGATGGAGGTTACGGCGAATGCCAGCCCAACGGGCAAGATGAGCGGGAATAAACTGCCGTTCATGGTGATTTGGTTCACAGCGGGGATTTTAAGAAACCAGGGACCAAAGATAATGACCGAAACAATGGAAACCACGCCAAGGGGGAGGAAGGTTTTTAGTACCTGCCAGAAGCCGCCTTTGCGCCATTCGGCAAAGAACAGATATAGAACAACGATCATGCCGACCTGAGGCTTGATTGCCAGGAAGAAGAGTCCCAGCCAGGGGGGGAGGACGACGCCCAGCACGGCCAGCCAGTCTATGTTGCCGTAGTAGATGTCATACAGAAAAGGAGGGGAAAACAGCAGCAGCGCAATGGTCAGTTTGTTGGCTCCCAATTTGTGCGCTGTGTAGGCATAGGCTGCTGCTCCAGCGATAGTCATGAGAACCTGCCCAATGTTCTCCGGGACAATGGCAAAAGGGATGAGCAGGATGGCAGCCCAGGGCGGATTGAAGAAGCCTTTGATGTTGTAGGGCGAACGCCCGTGCAGGAGTTCTTGGACGGCAGGGTAAAAGGTCTCATGCCAGTCTATGCCTGATATCAGAAAAACCGACCGCGCTTCGATGAGCAGGGCAATGGTCAGTGCAAGCAAAAAAAGCAGAAGATATTTGTTGGCGGCAAGCGGTTTATTCATGCGGGTTGGGGTGATTTATTTATCAATGTGCGGCTCTACTGTACTTAACGCGAAGAGCGAAACCATAATGGATGAACGCAGTTCAAAAGAATTTTGGATGATTTTTTTATCGAACATCAGCGTTTACCCGTGTTTATCTGTAGTGAATCCTGCCAGAAGCGGGAGAGCCGAATTTGTTTTCATGAGAAAAATCTCAGCGCCACCACGATCCACATGCCGATGACGGCAGCAGCGGTTTCGTAGGGTTTGGGCGCCAGCGCCAGGAAGGCGCCGATCCATGAGTGGAGCAGCAGGTAGGGAGAGAGCATGGGAGAAGCAATCATGGCGTAGCGGAGGTCGTTTTTGCGGATGGAGGCTACGGCAAATGCCAGCCCCATGGGTAAAGCCAGCGGCAGCAGGCTGGCGTTGATGACGATTTCGTTCACGCGGGGAATTTCAAGAAACCACAACCCAAATAATGCGATGGACAGTACCGATGCCAATCCAACAGGAGCGAAGGTTTTCAGCACCTGCCAGAAGCCGCCTTTGCGCCATTCGGCAAAGAACAGATATAGAACAACGATCATGCCGACCTGAGGCTTGATTGCCAGGAAGAAGAGTCCCAGCCAGGGCGGGAGGACAACGCCCAGCACGGCCAGCCAGTCTATGTTGCCGTTCATGATTCCATGCAGGCTGGGGGGAGAGAGTAAAAGCAAGGCAATGGTGAATTTGTTGGCTCCCAGTTTGTGCGCCACGTAGGCATACGTTGCCATGGCCGCAATGACCATGAGGGCGCGTCCCCCATTCTCCGGCAGAACTGCAAACGGAATCAGCAGGATGGCAGTCCAGGGTGGATTGAAGAAGCCTTCGGCGTTGTAGGGTGAGCGTCCGTGCAGGATTTCGAGCGCGGCAGGGCGAAAGGCGCCATGAAAATCTACAGCCTGAGGCAGGGAAACAGACAGCAAGCCGAGCAGCAGCGCAAATGCCAACCCCAGCAAAAGGATTTGAAGGTATTTATTGGCAGCGAGTGATTTGTTCATGAGTATCCTGGCGGTGTTGGGCGGGGGGCAGCCGAGACGGAGTACAGTTTACCTCATCAACTGTTCCACCCGCGACTCGCCGACGCTGTAATACTTTGCCTGCGGGTGATGGACGATGATGGCGGCGGTGGATTGTTCGGGGATGAGTTGATATGCCGCGCTCAGGCTCATGCCGAGTTCTTTTTCGGCGGGCAGCAGGTCGAAGACTTTGCGATGGTCTTCCAATTCGGGGATGGCGGGATAGCCCCACGAGTAGCGTTTGCCCTGCTCCTCGGTCAAACCCAACTCGCGGCGGATGTGGCGATGGAGATACTCCGCAGTCGCTTCGGCGGTTTGGACGGCGAGTCCGTGCGTGAAGTAGGCTTCCGTGTAATCGCCCGCGGCTTGCAGACGGTCGAAGCGTTCGGTGGCTTCCTGCCCAACGGTGACAACCTGGAAGGCGACTACGTCCAGTTGACCTGAGTCCACCGGCGCGAAGTAGTCGGCGAGGCAGAGGTGGTCGTCGTTGGGCTGGCGGGGGAAGGTGAAGCGGGTCAATTCTTCCCTCACCCCCAGCCCCTCTCCCACGGGGAGAGGGGAGTAGATGATCAGATCATCGCCATCCGCCTGGCAGGGGAAGTAGCCATAGACGGCTTGGGGTTTGAGCCAGCCGTCGCGCAGGGCTTCGCGTTTCATTTTTTCGAGGCGGGCGTCGAACTCGGCTTTGAGTTTGTCCCACTCGCTGCCGTGTGCGTTTTTGGCGCCCCACGAGAGGCGGTAGAGTTCGTTGATGGAGAGATGTTGGAAGACCATCTCCAGCGGCATTTCTTTGACGACGCGGATGCCCCATTTGGCGGGGGGAGGCAGAGGGGATGGCTGAATGGAGGAGCGAGATGATTGGAGATTGGAGATTGGAGATTGGGACGCGGCGCGGCCGAGTTCCATTTCGGATTCGCGGATGGTTTTGGCGAGCAGGACGGGACGCTGCTCATCGTTGATGAGTTGATCCATCGTTTCCAGCCCCTCGAAGGCGTCTTTGCAGTAGAAGACGCCGGGGGCGTAGAAGTCGCCGCTTTCGGTTTGGAGTATGCGGCGGCCGAAACGGCGGTTGATGGCTGCGCCGCCAACAAGGACGGGGAAGCGGAGTCCGCGCCGGTGAAGTTCATTCACAATGAGCGGCATCTGTTTCGAGGTCGAGACGAGAAGCGCAGAGAGGCCGATGGCGGTGGCGTTGACCTCCACAGCCTTGGTGATGATGGTCTCGGCGGGGACCTGCTTGCCGAGGTCAATGACGGTGTAGCCGTTGTTGGCGAGAATCGTCTTCACCAAGTTTTTGCCGATGTCATGCACGTCGCCGTAGACGGTGGCGAGGACGACGGTGCCTTTGGTGACGCCTTCGACTTTTTCGAGGTAGGTTTCGAGATGGGCGACGGCTTTCTTCATCACTTCGGCGGATTGGAGGACGAAGGGGAGAATCAACTCGCCCGCGCCGAATTTGTCGCCGACTTCTTTCATGGCGGGGAGGAGGACGGTGTTGAGGGTGTGAACGGCGGTTTCGTGCTGGCTTGCCCTCACCCCGTGCCCCTCTCCCGATTTCGGGAGAGGGGGATGGGGGGTGAGGGAATGATTGATAATTTCATCAATATCCGCCTCCACGCCATCCTTTTTGCGATGGACGATCTTCCAGTGCAGGCGCTGTTCGGGAGTCATGCCTGCGGTGGGGTCGGCGAGAGTGGACTCAGTGGTGGGCGTGACCTTTTCGAAGTATTCGATGTATCTTTGCAGCGCGTCGGGGCGGCGGTTGAAGATGAGGTCTTCGGCAAGGTCGCGTTCTTCCTGCGGGATGTCGGCGTAGGCGGTGACGTGCGCGGGGTTGACGATTGCCATATCCAAGCCAGCCTGCACGCAGTGGTAGAGCATGACCGAGTTCAACACGGGGCGCGCGTGCGGAGCGAGGCCGAACGAGAGGTTGCTCACGCCGAGGGAGGTCAGCACGCCGGGCAGGTTTTGTTTGATGAGACGGATGCCCTCGATGGTTTCGATGGCAGACTCCGCAAATTCAGGGTCGCCTGTGGCGAGGGTGAAGGTCAGCGCGTCGAAAACTAAATCGGAGGGGCGGAGTCCATGCTCGTTGACGGCGATGTCGTAAATTCGTTTGGCGACTTCCAGTTTTTTCTCGCGGGTCTTGGCCATGCCGCTTTCGTCAATGGTCAGCACGATGACGGCGGCGTTGTGCGTCTTGGCGAGCGCGAAGACTTTGTCGGCTTTGGCGCGGCCCCCTTCGAGATGAGTCGAGTTGATGAGGCAGCGGCCAGGCGCGGTTTTGAGCGCGACTTCCAGCACGTCGAGTTCGGTGGTGTCAATTACGAGCGGGACGTCCACGCCCATTTCGAGTTTCTTGACGACCTTGCGCATGAGTTCGGCTTCGTCTGGACGTTCGGTGACGGCGCAGGAGATGTCGAGGGCGTGCGCGCCGTACTCGACTTGTTCGCGGGCGATCTCCAAAATGGAGTCGTAATCTTCCTCGAGCAGGAGCCGCTTGAACTTGCGCGAGCCTTGCGCGTTGCAGCGTTCGCCGATGAGGGTGGGGGGAGGGTCCTGCCGCATGGCAATGGCTGACATGGCGGAGGCAAGTTTGGGGTCGGGGGTGAGGCGGAGATTGGTAATTGGTAATTGGTCCCGCGGGGATGCTTCGCGATAATTGGATATGCGGTCAACGAGGAGGCGCAGGTGATCGGGGGTCGTTCCGCAGCAGCCGCCGACGACGCGGACGTTGTGTTTGGTCACGAACTCGAACATGTCGTTGGCGAAGGGTTCGGGTTCGAGCGGATAAACAGCCTGACCATCCACATTGAGCGGCAGTCCCGCGTTGGGAATGCACGAGACGGGCAGTGCGGAAGTCTCGCCGAGGATGCGGATGGGTTCGCGCATGTGTTCGGGACCTGTAGAGCAGTTGAGACCGATGACATCAATGCCCATGCCTTCGAGGATGGCGAGCGCGGCGTTGATGTCGGTGCCGAGGAGCATGCGCCCCGTCGTATCGAGCGTGACCTGAGCCTGAATCGGCAAATAGACCTGAGTCTCCTCCATGGCTTTGTGACAGCCGACGATGGCGGCTTTGACTTCGAGGATGTCCTGCGAGGTTTCGATGAGAAGCAGGTCCACGCCGCCTTTGATTAATCCCACTGCCTGCTCGCGGAACACGTCAACCAATTCATCGAAGGTGACGTTGGAGAGTTCGGGATCGTTGGTGGAGGGGAGTTTGCCTGAGGGACCGATGGAGCCAGCGACGAAGCGGGGGTGGCCCTCACCCCCATCCCCTCTCCCAATTTTGGGAGAGGGGCGCAGGGGTGAGGGGGCGTGCGCATATTCATCCGCCAGCCTCCGCGCCAGCCTCGCCGCCGCCTCGTTGATTTCCAGCACGCGATCCTGCAATCCATATTCCCTCATCGTGATGCGGTTGGAACGGAAGGTGTTGGTCTCGATCACGTCCACGCCGACTTCGAGGAAGGAGCGATGGACTTTTTCCACGGCTTCGGGGTGCGAGATGACGAGGTAGTCGTTGCATCCGTTGTATTGCTCGCCGCCGAAATGCTCGGCAGTGAGGTTTTGCTTTTGCAGGCTGGTGCCCATCGCGCCGTCGAAGACGAGGACTTTCGTTTCGAGGGCGTCGAGGTAGCGACGGTTGGTGTAGGTGCGGTTGGGCATGAAATACTCCTAATTGACATCCGCAGATTTCGCGGATGACGCAGATTTTTCTTTTTCAAAGAGATGCAGGCAGGGGATTTATCCCCGTGCTTCACAACAAAATCGCCTCTCGCAATGAGAGGCGACATCCGAACACGCAGGTCCTCTCTCATCTCCCGGACAATCGTCCGCCGAAATTGGCACCGTGGGTAGTTACGTAGTTTTGTAGTTAGGTAGTTACGTCGTCACAAACTACGTAACTATGTAACCATCCAACTACCAAACTAAACTCGGTTGCCGAGGCGTCACAGGGTCGGTCCCTCAGCCTCTCTGGATGAGTCAATACGTAAATTGATTGGCGAGTTATATCACGATGGGGAAGGGATGTCAAACCAAAATTGCTTGACATTTGCTTGCTTTCCTTTTAGACTTACGATTAAGGAAAGACTTAAACGATATGAAAAAAGTTGACCCCCTCCATTCGTTTGACAAAATCAAACTCCTGGCAGATTCCCGCCGCATGGACATTCTGCGACTGCTGATGGCCTCCCCCGCCACGCTCACGCATCTCGCGCGGACCTTGAAGCGGTCTCCGGCATGGATACGTCATCATATTCTGACGCTTGAATCTGCAAACCTGATCGAGGTGAGCGAGATCCGCAAGACCGGCAAGGTAACTGAAAAATTCTATCGCGCCAAAGCGGACGCGTTGTTCTTGCAGGAGATCATCCTCCCCAAAACAAAAAAGCCTGCTGTGATTTTTTCAGGCAGCCACGACCTTGCACTGGAAGGAATAGCAGAGCATCTTGAAAAGCACGTCACATTGTTAAGTATGCCTGTCGGCTCGCTGGATGGACTTGTGAATCTTCGCCAGGGACTTTGTCAAATCTCAGGCTCACACCTTCTGGATGTGACAGGCGAATACAACACACCGTTCGTCCGCCATTTATTCCCCGACCGCGACGTGGAGATTGTTACGCTTGCCTACCGCACACAGGGATTGATGTTCGTCAATGGCAATCCCAAAGGAATCAAAAAGATCGCCGATATCGCAAAACCAGATGTCAGGTTTGTGAATCGCAATCCGGGTTCCGGCACCCGTCTGTGGTTCGATGCTGAATTGAAGCGGCTCAAAATCCCCGTTGGAACGATCAACGGATACGACAAGGAAGTGAAAACCCATACGGAAGCCGCCGCTTTGATTTCTACGAACAAGGTGGATGTTGCGCTTGGCCTGCAGGCCGCCGCGCATCAATACAACCTCGACTTCATCCCGCTGTTCGAGGAACGCTATGACCTTATCCTGCCGCGTGAGAACGAAAAGACACTCATGCCATTGCTTGATTATTTGCAGACGTCTGATTTTCGCAACGAACTCAACGCGCTGACGGGATACAACACGTCCCACAGCGGTGAGCAAATCTCAATTTAGAGGGTGCGCTGCACTCAGTCAGGAGGCCTCCATGAAACGAATTTCCTCAATTCTCCATTCGATCCTGTTCAGGGCAAGCTTCTTGCTCATATTCGTTCTCGGCGCGTGCGCGCCCGCCGCGCCGTCCAACCCGAACCTGATCCTGGCGACCACCACCTCCACGCAGGACTCGGGTCTGCTCGATGTGTTGATTCCGCTTTTCGAAGCGGAATCGGGTTACACGGTCCAGACGGTAGCGGTGGGCTCGGGACAGGCGATGAAGATGGGGGAGGAAGGCAATGCCGATGTCCTGCTTGTGCATGCGCCGGCGGCGGAGGTCATTTTCATGCAAAACGGCTTCGGCAAAGACCGTGCGCTGGTGATGCACAATGACTTTGTCATTGTCGGCCCTGCTTCCGACCCGGCGGGCGTGAAAGGCAAGACCGTTGTAGATGCTTTGAAGGCGATTAGCGCTGTGAAGGCTGAGTTTATTTCCCGCGGGGATGATTCGGGTACGCATAAAGCCGAACTTGGCTTGTGGAAGAAAGCCGCGCTCGAACCGGGCGGGCAAGCCTGGTATCTTGAATCGGGGCAGGGCATGGGTGCCACGCTGACGATTGCCTCCGAGAAGGGCGCTTATACGCTGAGCGACCGCGCTACGTATCTTGCCAATAAAGCCAACCTGCAACTGGAAATTTTGGTGGAGGGCGATAACGCGTTGCTGAATGTGTATCATGTGATTACGGTCAACCCCGAAAAATGGGCGCAGGTGAATTACGATGGCGCGCTGGCTTTCCTGAACTTCATGATTGCGCCCTCTACGCAAACAATCATTGGCGAGTTCGGCGTGGATTTATATGGTCAGCCGTTGTTCTATCCCGATGCCGATAAAACGGATGCGGAATTGGGGTTGTAGGGGATAAGCGTTTGAGGCGTCATGCTTTTCGATGCTGAAGTCTTTCAAATCACCGTCCTCTCGTTACAGGTTTCGACCATTGCCACAGGCATCAGCCTGCTCATCGGCTTGCCGTTGGGCACCTGGCTGGCATTGGGCAATTTTCGCGGGCGTTCGTTTCTTTTGAGCATTATCAATACGGGCATGGCGCTTCCGCCGGTGGTCGTGGGGTTGGTGGTAGCAATGACGTTGTGGCGCAGCGGGCCGTTGGGGGAATTGCGCCTGATTTACACGCCGGTGGCGATCATCATCGCTCAAACGATCATTGCCGCGCCGGTGGTGACGGGTCTCACCGCGGCCGCGCTCGAAGCGCTCGACCCGCGCTTGAGTCAACAACTTTTGGGGCTGGGCGCTTCGCGCGCACAGATGGTCTGGTATCTGTGGCGGGAAGCGCGGCTGCCGCTTTTAGCGGCACTCATGGCGGGATTTGGCGCGGTGATTTCCGAGGTGGGGGCTTCGATGATGGTAGGCGGGAACATCAAAGGTCAAACCCGTGTGTTGACAACGGCTATCGTATTGGAAACAAGCAAAGGGGAGTTTGACAAAGCCCTGGCGCTTTCGATGCTGCTGTTGATTCTCACGTATTTGATCAACCTCGCGCTGACGTGGATTCAGCAGAGAAGCCAGAAACGATGAAATTGGACAAAAGAAAAATTCATGGCATGGAAACTCTAATTGAAATTAACGGCCTGCAAGTTCAGCGAAATGCGCGGGTTACTCTGGATATCGAGCATCTTTCGATACAGCGCGGCGAGACGCTGGCAGTGGTCGGGCCGAACGGCGCGGGGAAGACCACTCTGCTCCTGGCGCTGGCGCATTTGCTGCACCCCACGCGGGGGGAGATTCGCTATGACGGCAAACCGCTGAGAGAATGGAACGACCTCGAATATCGCCGCAGGATTTCGTTCGTGTTCCAATCGCCGCTATTACTTGATATGACCGTCGAGGAGAACGTCGCGCTGGGCTTGAAGTTTCGCGGCATCTCACAGGCGGAAAGGCGCGAACGGATAGATAGGTGGATACGGGCTTTGGGGATCGAATCCCTTTCGAAGCGCAGAGCCAGCCAGTTGTCGGGCGGTGAAGCACAGAGAGTCAGTTTGGCGCGCGCGTTCGTCCTGGACCCGGAACTGCTCCTGCTCGATGAGCCGTTTGCAGCGCTTGATCCGCCGGCGCGGGCGAACCTGCTGGAGGATCTCTCTGCTTTGCTGGCGCAGAATCATCGGACAACGATCTTTGTTACGCATAACTTGAATGAAGCGGTGAAGTTGGGCGATCGCATTGCGGTGGTGATTGGGGGTGTTGTGTGGCAGGTGGGAACAGCAGGGCAGATTAAGAGCCGCCCTGTGGATGAGTCGGTGCGCGCATTTTTGCAGGGCTTGCCGCAATGATATAATCCCCAAAAATTTCGGAGGGAACCATGTTGAAAATCGAGATTGTATATTGCGCAGTCTGACATTACACTGGCCGGGCCGTGAGCTTGGCAGATGAGCTGCTCAAGAATTACGAACATCTGATTGATGCGCTTACGCTTGTACCGTCGGATGGCGGCAAATTTGAAGTGACCGTGAACGGAAAATTATTGTTTTCAAAATCCCAGTTGCATCGTCATGCAGAACCGGGTGAAGTGCTGGGGTTGGTGAAAGAGATGGTTGGAGAATAGTCGCGTAAACTCTGTTCTCCAATACCAAGAATCGGGATAGATTGCGAAAACGCCGCGCGAAGTGCAGATAATTCAAGTACGCTTCAAACACAACAGTGGAGTTTGTTTTCATGGCTAAAAAAGGACGAGTCTTTTCAGGAGCAAGACCCACCGGCAGGCAGCACCTGGGTAACTACCTGGGCGCCATCCAAAATTACGTGGCGCTGCAGGATGACTACGATTGCATCTACTGTATCGTGGATGTTCACGCGCTGACAACGGTGGAGACGACGCAGGATTTGCGCAAGAACACCCTCGAGATGGCGCTCGATTGGCTCGCAGCGGGGATTCGCCCTGAGGAGTCGATTTTGTTTGTGCAGTCGCATGTCCCCGAAGTGATGGAACTGCACACGTACCTTTCGATGGTCACAGCCCTGGGCAAACTAACCGACCTGCCGACGTTCAAAGAAAAGGTGGCGCAGCAGCCCGATAACGTCAATTACGGTTTGCTCGGTTATCCGGTGCTGATGACGGCGGATATTGTTCTTTACAAAGCAGATATTGTGCCGGTGGGCGTGGACCAAGCGCCGCACATCGAATTTGCGCGCGAGATTGTGCGCTCCTTCAATTACCGCTATAACACCAAGGTACTCGTCGAACCGCAGGTCAAACATACCGAGGTGCTGAAAGTGCTGGGCATTGACGGCAAAAACAAGATGAGCAAAAGCCTGAACAATCACATCGAACTTGCCGCAACACCTAAAGAGACGACCTCCCGCGTAATGGAAATGGTCACCGACCCGGCGCGCATGAAGCGCACCGACCCGGGTACTCCCGATGTTTGCAATGTCTTTTCGATGCACAAAATCTTCTCGCCCGCCGAAGAAGTGGAGATGATCAACCGCGAATGCCGCACGGCGGGCATCGGCTGTGTGGATTGCAAGAAACGCTTCGCTGCCAACCTGAACCGTCACCTGGAACCCTTCCGCGCCAAACGCGCCGACCTCGCTTCCAAGCCCGACTATGTGACCGATGTGCTGGACGACGGCGCCAACCGCGCGCGCGTCATTGCCCAAAAGACGATGGAAGAAGTAAGGGAAGCAATTCAACTGCCGTAGCGTCTGATAGATTGAACGTACCTTACGCATTGTCCCGAGGGTTTGTACCAAAACAGGTTTGGCTGCCATGAGCCTTCGGGACATTTTGCATGAAAATTTCTAAGAGACTGTCTAAAGGGTCTGTTTTTACCGCTTGTCGAGCGTACTCTGCGCTCTCTTGTGCAGGGGCGACGTTAGAGAACGCCGCCTCCACATCAGTTCGTAGACAATCTCTGAATTGCAAGGGAGAAGGTCATTTATGCGTACATCCTGAAACTTCCACCGCCGGGCGGTTCTCCGTGGGTGGGAGGAAAGGGCGGCTTTGCCGCAGAGAGGAACCTTCTCATGAGTGTGCGTTACGGGCTGATCGTAATTATCGTTTGCGGCGTTGTGCTAATTTCGGCATGTGCGGGTTCTCCCGCTGTCACGCCTGCCGCAGCCAGCGAAGAGGAATTCGAAGCGGCAGTAGCGCAGGCGCAGTCTTCGCTGGAAACGGTTCGACAGGCGCTTCTCTCTCCCAAGCCTTCCTATACCTATATCGGCTTGAAGATACGCGTTCACGGCGAGTCGGCCTTTGAGGATATTTGGACCGAACCTGTGGATTACTACGACGGCGCGTTCACCACCCAGATGGTCGAAGGGGTGACCCTCTCGCAGGGCTATCACCCCAACAATCTGGTGCGGGTGCCGCTGCAAAATGTCATTGACTGGATGATTGTGGAGGAAGACGGCACGTTGATTGGCGGGTATACTATCCGCCTTGCTTATAAATACATGACCCCCGCAGAACGGGAGGAATTTCTTCGCATCACCGGCTATAAAGCCGAATCTTTGCTAGAGGAGGAATAATCGGGGAGGCTATGCGTGTATTGATTCAAAGAGTCTCAAAGGCGAGTGTGACCGTTGAGGGCAGGATCGTTTCGCAAATTGGGAAAGGGATGCTCATTTTGCTTGGTGTCGGTCACGGCGACGGCGAAGAGCAGGTTCGCTTTTTGGCAGAGAAGACCGCCCACTTGCGGATTTTTGAAGATGAACAAGGGAAGACGAATCTTTCGGTGCTAGATGTCCAGGGTGAAGCGCTTGTCGTCTCTCAATTCACCCTGTATGCTGATGCTCGCAAAGGACGCCGTCCCTCCTTCACGGATGCGGCATTGCCCGAAGTTGCCGAGCCGCTGGTGAAGCGCTTTGTGGAAGCGCTCCGCGCGCACGGTGTTCCCACCCAAAGCGGTCTATTTGGCGCGCACATGCTGGTGGAAATTCATAACGACGGTCCTGTGACAATCTGGCTCGAAAAATGAAAAAGCCCAACGCTTTGCAGAAAGCCATCCATCGTATCGTGATGTGCCGTCCGGTCACCGCCTTTTTTGCGCCTCGCCTGCACCGCCTGGATTCCCTTGCGTTGAAACTGAGCGGCGGACGCTTCACCTTTTCTCAACTTGCCGGCTGGACGATCATTCAACTGACCACCATCGGTGCGAAAACTTCTCTGCCGCACACCACGCCATTGATTGGAGTGATGGATGGCGCGAAAATCGCTCTCATTGCCTCCAGTTTCGGGCGCGCACATAACCCCGCCTGGTATTACAACCTCAAAAAACATCCCGAATGCGAAGCAGCCATCCATGGCAGGGTGTCAACATATCTAGCGCGCGAAACGGAAGGAGATGAGTATCAGAAGTATTGGCAAATGGCGGTTGAACTATATGCCGGATACGAAAAATACAAAGAGCGCGCTGCACCGCGTCATATCCCCATCATGCTGTTGGAGCCGAAAGAGTAACGGCAGGATTCCATAATGCCGCATCCACCTGCACCGCCAGCGCCCCGGCGGAGAGCATTGCCTCGATGTTTTCCTTCGACCACACGCCGCCCCCGCCGATGACGGGCAGCCCGAGTTTGGCGGCAGAAGCGACCACATTCAACGTTTGCGGAAAGAGCGATGGACCGAAGAGTCTCCCCGTCATCAGGTGATCGGTCATCCATGCGCCGCGCGGAGCGGAGATGGAAATTGCCTGCGCGCCGCCCTGCACCAGGCGCGGACCCAGCGATAATACCTGTTCAAGCGGTAACGAAAAAATCAAAGGCAGTTCCCCCAAACACATTTCCAGCGTCAACAGAATAATGTCATCGGCAAGCAGCGGGGCAAAACCGAGTTCCACCGCCATCACATTCTCCACCTCTTCCAGCATTTGCACCATCTTCTGCGTTTCTTCCGGGCGGTCAGCCATCAGGTGAACAATGATCGGCAGGTTCGCTTTCTTCCATCTCGCCGCATAGTTGCGGATGCCCGCCCCAAGGCCGGGATTCGGCAAGCCGCTGTGGAGCAGGAATCCGCCGCGGAATTGGATCACGGCTGGTTGGGCAGCCGGCAGGCGCGGGCGCAGCGAGAACGGGTTGGTCACAAACGCGCCAAAGTTCTCGAAGATTCCAGCGTCTTTGTGCCCGCGGGGTTCTGGCGCAAATCCCAGCGACCCTGCCGCGTTCATCAGGGGTTTGCCAAAGTACAAATCGCGTTTCATGGTTGAGTCTCTTGCAGGCATCTCATTTTACCGCTGAGACGCAGCGTACACCAAAAAGATAACAACTCCGCGCTCTCAGCGTCTCTGCGGTAAAAAAATCCCCTCTTCGCCGTGAAGAGGGGAGTGCTGGTTATACGGTTTCCATAAAGCCCATGGCTTGCAGCATGTCTTCGTTGCTGTCGAACTTGAAGGCTTCCAGCCCGCGCTTTTGAGCCTCGGCGGCTTCCGCCGCTTCCAGTTTGCGAATATCCTCTTTCATAACCACGGGTTTGCCCAGGCTCTTGATGCACTCGAACAGGGCATCCATGTTAATTTCAATCGGCTGTTTGGTTTGCAAATATTGCCAGACTGCCTTCGCAGCATTCGTGCCGTCTTTGCGGGCAACCCCAACCAGACCCGAACTCGCCTTACGCGACCAGCCGCCCACGAACACATCGTCGAATGGGGTTTCGAACGAATTGCCTTCGATGGGGTAGCGGGGATTTTCGCGCTTGACAAACTCATTCCATTCCACCGGCAGACCGAACGTATCGTCCACTTTATCGCCAATGGCGAAGATGACCGTATCCACCTCAAGCCGACGCTTGTTCCCGGTTCCCCGGGCTTTGGTCTCCCCGTCTTTTTCGACGAGCAGGTTGTCTTCGATTTCCACAGATGTGACGTTGCCTTCAGCATCGCCGATGATTTGAACCGGCGAAGCAAGGAACTCGAAGCGGAATTTCGTCTCGGAAATTTTGGGCAGGGCTTTTGGGAGAGCCTCCAGAATGGCAGCGCGGGCAGCCGCCGGGTCCTGATGAACCGCTTGCATGATGGGCATCACGCGTTGAATCTCGGCATCCAGGGCGTCCACATCGAGGTTGGCGATGACGTATTCCATCTCCTTCTTGTCGAACTTCACCTCCGCCGGTCCGCGCCGCACGATGGCGATGACCTCATCCACCTTTTTCTCGCGGATGAGGAAATGAGCGATGTCAATCATAACGTTGCCGGCGCCAATCACCGCGCAGCGCCTGCCAAAGCGGAACGGTTTTTGGGCATAGGGCGGCAGTTGGTTGTAGTGATAGACCACGTCCTTGGCGTGATAGACCCCGTTCAGATTTTCACCGGGCAGTCCAAGCCACTTGGTGCCTTGTGCCCCGGCAGTGACGAGAATGGCTTGAAAACCGAGCGCGCGCAAGTCGTTGAGGGTGAGATCGCCCTGCTCGCCAATGGTGATGTTACCAAGATACTCGAGGTTGGGCAAATCGAGCACCTGGCGGAATTGCTTGCGCAGACCGCTCTTCATGGTGTGCTTAGTGGGGTAGATGCCGTATTCAGCCAGCCCGCCGGGCTTGATGTCGCGGTTGAAGACAACCACCCGCACCCCCTGATTGGCAAGTTCGCGGGCGCCAAACAGCCCCGCTGGCCCTGCGCCGATGACGGCGACGAAATATTGACTAGTCACAGTGCCTCCTTGAATCTGGCGATAATTTTAGACAAAAACTGTCAAATTATAGTCTCAATGCTAGACCTTCACAAGCGGAAATAGTTACAAACAGCCTCCCGCCGCAGATTTTTTCCTGAACCTGGCAATCCCCCAAAGCCAGGTTGAGAATCGCTGAGTTCCAAAACGATGTGGGGAAGAGGACGCCTCCGAGAAAGGTCATGAAATTATTGTAGAAAAAAAACACGGCACTTTCAAGTGAAAAATGTCACAACATGGCGCGGGCGGGGGCTGGGTCCCTTGGCAGTAGTTTCCCCACTTAGTCGAGGCGGGATGCGGCGGCATTACCCCGCTGAGAACGGAAAAGAAAACTCACATCCGGCAAAATGGGTGGTCTATGCTAATATTAATCCAATGCAGCGTAGTTCTTTGGTGAGAAACAGCAAAGCAGAGTAACTGCCTACCTATCACTGCGAGCGAGCGCAGCGAGCGTGGCAGTCTCCCCGCAAATGCTGGAGATTGAGCCTCGGGCGAGCCTCGGCGTGGCCCTTCGGGCTGGGTCGCGATACGGGCTTTGCCCTACTCGACCAACAGCCCTCGCAATGACACACAGCGGTAGGTTTCTTCCCCTTTGGCTGTCGGTAGGTAGTTACAAAGCATAGTACTAGGTGGAACGCTCATTTGACGTTAGAGAATGCCAAAAATGCATGGGTAATATCCAATTAGCATTTGCACAAGGAACGCCACAGGCACGTTTGGGCGAAAGGATTGTGGCGGCGGTAGTCGTCTTTCTGATCATCGTTCCGAGGAGGTCGTATGTCACAGCCCAATTCAGTTTCAAATGAACCCAGCAAGATGAAGAAACTTTTGAGCGGAGGGGAAGAACAGGTTTCGCCATTGGAAAAGTTGAAACAGTCGGTGGGGCGAAGTGTGCCTGCTCAAAAGCAGTCCGCTCCTGCGGCGGCAGCCGTTTCACCGGCGGCTTCTGCGCCAAAGACCAAAGCGGCGGCGCCCAAACTGCCAACCATTCGGTTTCCCCGCCGAAAACTAAAACTCTTGCCGGCTTTCTGGACAATAGCCAGCGTCTTTTCGTTTACTATCAACCTGGTGCTGTTGATTGTGCTGGCGCTGTTGCTGCAAAACTTCCGTGGGTTGGGCATTACCCTCACCAAACTGCCGGATCATCTGCTGGGAGGGCTGTACACCAATTTCGTCAAAATGGATCAGGCGCACATTCGTACGGTCATTCCGGTCAGCAAGGAAATCCCCGTGCAATTCACCTTGAACGTCAGCGGTTCCACTAATGTGACCTTGAGCGAGGACGTGAGAATCAGCGGGGCATTGGTTACTGTCAATACCGGCGGGTTGAACATCAACCGCGCACGGGCGGATATCATCCTGCCTCAGGGAACCGTCCTGCCGATCTTCATCCAAAACCTTATCGTGCCGGTGGATCAAAAAGTCCTTGCCGAACTCGATGTAGCGGTGGATATTCCCTTGAATCAAACCGAACTGCATGAGCCGTTTACCGGCTTGCGTCAAGTGGTAGAACCGTTTTATTGTTTGTTGAATCCCTGCCCATGAATGGAGACGATTGTGACCAACTCCCTCACCGTAGAAACACTCTCGAACGGCCTCAAGGTTTTCCTGAAAGAAATTCACACTGCCCCCATTATCTCTTCCTGGTTGTGGTATCGTGTTGGCTCGCGCGACGAAGTGCAAGGACGCACCGGCATTTCGCACTGGGTCGAACACATGCAATTCAAAGGCACGCCGCAATTTCCCGCCAGCATGCTCGATAAAGCCATCTCCCGCGAGGGCGGCATCTGGAATGCGATGACCTACCTCGATTGGACGGCATATTACGAGACCATGCCCGCCGACAAAATTGATCTCGCCCTGCGCCTCGAAGCCGACCGTATGGTCAACAGCCGCTTCGATGAGCAGGAAGTGGCGTCCGAACGCACGGTCATCATCTCGGAGCGTGAAGGCAATGAAAACGATCCTCTCTTCCTCTTAGGGGAGGCAGTTCAGCAGGCGGCGTTTCGTATTCATCCCTACCATCACGAGGTCATTGGCGATATGGCAGACTTGCACTCCATGACGCGCGATGACCTTTACAATCACTACCGTACCTTTTACATTCCCAATAACGCCGTCATGTCGGTGGCGGGGGATTTCGATACCGCCTCGATGCTGGCGCGCATCCGCGAACTTTTCGAGCCAATTCCTGCTGGACGGGAACCCGCGCGCATTGCCCGCCTTGAAGCGGAGCAACGCGGCGAGATTCGTCTTTCGGTGGAAGGACCCGGTTCGACTTCTTACCTGCAGGTTTGCTACCGCTTTCCAGCCGCTTCTCACCCGGACTTTTTCCCACTCATCGTATTGGACAGCCTGCTGGCGGGACCAAGCAACTTTAACATGTTCAGCGGCGGCATCTCGAACAAAACCTCCCGCCTGTATCGCGCCCTGGTGGATAAGGAGTATGCGGTCAGCGTGTACGGAGGCGCCCAGGCGACGGTGGACCCATTCCTCTACTCCATCACCCTTACGGTTCATCCGCGGCGCAAAGCGGAAGAAACGCTTGCCGCTCTCGACCGGGAAATCGAACGCGTGCGGCGCGAAAAGGTCACCAAAACCGAAATTGCGCGCGCCATCAAACAGGCAAAAGCGCTCTTTGCCTATGGCAGCGAGAACGTTACCAATCAGGCGTTTTGGATGGGTTATGCCGAAATGTTCGCCGATTATGGCTGGTTTGAAAACTATCTCAACCGCCTGGCGGCAGTAACTGTCAAGGACGTTCAGCGTGTGGCGAACGAGTATTTCAAACCGCAACGGCGCGTTGTGGGTATCTATGTTCCACAAGATGGAGGACAGGCATGACCCTGCCAAAATTCAATGCTGCCCTGCCCGGCGCTCAAGACGTTTATCGTGAGACGCTTGCGAACGGCATTACAGTGCTTGCCCGTTCGAATTTCAACAGCCCTTCGGTTGTCGTTAGGGGATACTTCGACGCCGGCTCGCTGTTCGACCCGCAGGAGAAACTTGGGCTGGCTGATTTTGTCACCTCGGCGCTGCTGCGCGGTACCAGGAAGCATACCTTCGATGAAATTTACAACATTCTGGAAACTGCGGGGGCAAGTTTGGGCTTTAGCACCGGGGTGCATAAATCGGGGTTTAGCGGTCGTTCGCTGGCGGAAGATTTACCGTTGCTGCTGCGGCTGATAGCCGAAGCGCTTACACAACCGATTTTTCCAAAAACCGAAGTGGAGAAGTTGCGGGCGCAGATTTTGACCGGCCTTGCCATCAGCGCGGAGGATACGGCTGAAATGGCTTCAGAGACCTTCGATAAAATCCTGTACCGCGATCATCCCTACAGCCGTCCGGAAGATGGGACGATAGAAACTGTCAAACGTATCACGCGTGATGATTTGATGAAATTTCATCGCGAGTGTTATGGTCCGCAGGGGATGGTCATTGTCGTTGTGGGGGCGGTGTGGCCGGAAGAAGCCGTCAGACAGGTGAAACGCGCGTTGGGCGGCTGGCAGGTTCGAGGTCAGAAAGAACCGCCGCCGCTGCCGGAGGTCAAGCCGCTGCGGAAGACGGTCACAAAGCATCACCGCATCGCGGGCAAGTCACAATCGGATATTGTCATTGGTACGAACGGTCCCAGAAGGGCAGATGCCGATTTTATGGCGGCGTCTTTGGGGAATAATATTTTGGGGCAGTTTGGCATGATGGGGCGCATTGGAGATGCAGTGCGCGAAAAGGCGGGGCTGGCTTATTATGCGTATTCGAGCCTGTATGCCGGGGTGGGACCGGGTTCGTGGGAAGTGAGCGCCGGGGTGAATCCGTCGAATGTCTCGAAGGCGACGAGGCTGATTGTGGATGAGTTGCAACGCTTTGTGCAGGAGGGCGTGACAGAGGATGAACTTGCAGACAGCAAGGCGAATTTCATCGGGCGCCTGCCGCTTTCGCTCGAGTCGAACAGCGGGGTGGCCGGGGCGTTGTTGAACATCGAACGCTATGCTCTGGGGTTGGATTATTATCAGCGTTACGCTGATTTGGTCAATGAGGTGACGTGCGAGCAGGTGTTGGCAGTGGCGCGAAAGTACATTCATCCTGAACGGCTGGCGATTGCGGTGGCGGGACCGTGAGGGGAGTGGTAATGCAGTCGGAGGTCTTCAGGTAGTAGTGAACAGTCATCAGTCATCAGTTATCGGTGAGCAGTCATCGGTAATCGGTGAGCCGTGACGGGGCAGTGGTGAATGGTGGAGAGCAGGTATGTTATGAAACTTGCCAGCGGTGTTGATTTGATTGAGATTGCGCGCCTCGAGGAGGTGATTGCGCGGCATGGAAGGCATTATCTGGAGCGAATCTATACGCCTGCCGAGTTGGAGCAATGCGGTAGGCGGGTCGAGTCGCTGGCAGGGCGTTTTGCTGCAAAAGAAGCGGTCGCCAAGGCACTGGGATGTGGAATTGGAGAGGTGGGCTGGAAGGAAATTGAAATTTTAGGTGATGAGCAAAACGCACCCGTGCTGACGCTGCATGGCGCAGCAAAAGAAAGAGCGAATGCGTTGGGGTTGATGACGTGGTCTGTGAGCATCAGCCATAGTCAAAGTCAGGCGGTGGCGATTGCGGTGGCGACAGGATGAAAAATCCCCCGTGAGCCAGTTTCACGGGGGTGCAAAGGACAGGACTCGACTCTTGTCCATGTTGCCGGGTTAGAGGCTGTCTTCCACGCCGATCCAAAGATGTCCGGGGAGCACAGGGCGGTAGGCGCGCACGGTGATCTGTTCGGTAAGGCTCAGGACAGGCTTTTTACTTTCTACTCCTGTGTCTTTCAACATGCTGGGGTGCACCAGGCACAGATCGGGGCGGCGGCCAAATTTTTTTTGATAATACTCCACCGCCTTTTGGATCTTTGTCTCTAGTGCGGCGGGGGAATTGTCGAACCATAACATACCGGTGTGCATTGCTGCCTCCTTTCAGTCGCGGCTCGGAATCCAGAACTTGAGCCAGCGGTTTCCTTCTCGCAGAGTGAACTCGAAGCCGGGGCTTAAGGTGCGCAGCCCAGCCCCATCTGCTCCCAGGCGGCGAATGTGATCCGTGTTTTGCACGCGCCCAATGATACGTGTGCGGAATACCTCCAGCCAGGGTTCCATACTGGCAAGGCGGTCTGTGGATAAGGTGAAAATCGGCCAGACACGACGCGCCGGCCCACGCAGCATAAGCCAGCGCAGATTTTGAACCGTCTCCATGTCCATGCGCGAGACAGTTTCGAGATCGTCCATGAGCAGCAGGAGGGATTGTTTGCTGGTTTTGTTTCCATGCGCCCACGAAGCGAGCGAAAGGATGAAGTCTTCGGCGGTTCTATCGTGAACGGAAAAAACGCCGACGTTGTTCGCTGTGACATCGAAACGGTTCCATTCTTCGGGGTGGCTGGTCAATGCGCCGAACTGCAGTCTCTCCGCTGGATGCATTTTTTCCGCTGCCAGTGCAATGGTTTGAAGCAGTGCAGTCTTGCCGGCGCCTGCATCTCCGATAATCAATAGCGGGCCCGGCAAGGGATCGTACAGATTCAACAGTACCGGCAACTCGTCGTATGCCATTCCCAGGAAGAGCGCTTCGCGGGGGAGGGGACCTACTTCAGCGAGGATCTGGCTTAGGGCTGGGCGAACAGGCACCGGCTTGGGCAGATGCGTCGCTTTCATTTCCGCCTTGATTTCTTCGAAGGCGTCAACCATTAAGTCATACCGTTGGGTTTCATCGTTTTCCATGGTTCCTCGTTTTGTAGAACACTTGTTCTAAATATAAAACCAATTTCATTAGATGTCAAGAGGCGTGAAAAACGGCTTTTTCGTGCTGCATACTTCTTGACTTGCCCGGAGATTCCTGCTAAACTATCGCCCGCTCCCTTTGCGCGGGAGCAATTTAATTGAATATCACTTCCCCATTAAGTGCGGCTTTGGTATAATCTTGCTGCTTAAATGGGTCTGCCGACGTAGCTCAATCGGCAGAGCACCCGCCTTGTAAGCGGGCGGTTACGAGTTCGATTCTCGTCGTCGGCTCTGGTCATGCGTTGAGAACGAGTCGGCGCGTGAAATTTACAACCTCATATTTTGCTTGGGCGGTTACCCAAGTGGCCAAAGGGGACTGACTGTAAATCAGTTGTCAGAAGACTTCGGAGGTTCGAATCCTTCACCGCCCACTATCCCGCACTTGCGGGACAGCACGTTAAGCCCTCATAGCTCAGTCGGCAGAGCACACCCTTGGTAAGGGTGAGGTCACGGGTTCGAATCTCGTTGAGGGCTCAATTGCTGAACTCAAGATCTGTGTCTATAAAAGGAGAAAAGACATGGCGAAGGAAAAATTTGATCGAAGCAAGCCGCATCTGAACGTTGGGACGATGG
>JBBITE010000036.1:0-27158 GCA_037440905.1 Anaerolineae bacterium
TCAGGGAACTTGTTCCCGTTCCTCGCCAGCAAGCTGACCGAATCCACACAATTGGAGAACTTATGACCCAACAAGCCGACACCCTCTTCCTCAACGCCCACATCCTCACTATGGACGAGCACCTCACGCAATACAACCCCGGCGCGCTCGTTGTGCAGGGAGACAGCATCGTGGCAGTAGGACCGCAAGAAGAAATCCAAAAAGCCTACACCGCAGCCGAAGTCATTGACTGCGGCGGAAAAATCCTCATGCCGGGGCTGGTCAACGCCCACACCCACGTTCCGATGACCCTGCTGCGCGGCATCGCCGACGACCTGCGCCTCGATGTCTGGCTGCAAGGCTACATGTGGCCCGTCGAACGCGAATTCGTCTCGCGCGAATTTGTCGCCCTCGGCACATCCATCGCCTGCGCCGAACTCATCCGCAGCGGCGTAACCACCTTCAACGACATGTATTTCTACGAAGAAGAAGTCGCCAAAGCCGCTGCCCAGGCGGGCATGCGCGCCGTCTGCGGTCAGTCCATCCTCAAATTCCCCACCGCCGACGCCACTTCCTACGAAGACGCCATGGAACAGGCACGCGGCTTCATCCAGCGCTGGAAAGGTCACCCCCTCATCGTCCCAGCCATCGCGCCGCACGCCCCCTACACCACCACCGCCGACATCCTGCGCGAAACCGCCGAACTCGCCCGCGAATTCGACGTGCCGCTTCACATCCACCTCTCCGAAACCGCGCTCGAAGTCGAAAACATGCGCCGCGACGAAGGCATGCCCGTCATCCCCTACATCAAAAAACAGGGACTGCTCGAAGCCAAAGTCATCGCCGCGCACTGCGTCCACATTGACGCCGGCGAAATCCGCACCCTGCACCACGCAGGTGCGGGCGTTTCACACAACCCCTCCTCCAACCTCAAACTCGCCTCAGGCTTTGCCCCCGTCGCCAAGATGCTCTCCATCGGACTCAATGTCGGCATCGGTACGGACGGTCCCGCCTCGAACAACGACCTGGACATGTTCGAAGAAGTGCGCCTCGCCGCCTTCATTGCCAAAGCCGTAACCAACGACCCCACCTCCCTGCCCGCCTCACAAGCCTTGCTCATGGGCACACGGCTCGGCGCACAAGCGCTTCACATCGGACATTTGACCGGTTCCCTCACCCCGGGCCGCCGCGCCGACCTGATCCTGCTCGACCTCAGCCCGATCCACAACTCCCCCGCCTTCCGCCGCTCTTCCGAAAACACCTACGCTCAAATCGTTTATGCCAGCAAATCCACCGATGTCAGCGACGTGATGATCAACGGCAAATGGGTCATGCGCAACCGAAAACTGCTCACGCTCAACGAAGAGGAACTCCTCGCCCAAGCCGCCGACCTTGCCCAAAAAATAGACGCCTTCCTCATCGAACGCGAACAATCCGTGCTTTCCAAACTCATCGCCCTCGGCGGCTCGATGGAAGAGGAATCCTTCGAGGTGCAGGTCAAAGTCAAAATTGACAACGCAGAAACCATCGTCCAGGCGCTGATGCGGGATGAAATCGTCATCCTGTATGAACGGCATTACCGTCAGCACGATACCTACTTCCACTTCGCCGATCCTTCACAAGGACGTTTGCGCTTCCGCGAAGACGACTTTGTGGACGACAAAGGCAACATCACCAACGTGCGCGCCCGTCTCACCCTCATCGGCGCCCTGCGCGAAGGAGAATTTGCCCACGATGTGCTTCTCTCGCGCAGCCGCTTCCTTGCGCCAGCCGCCAACTCCCTGCGCTTCTACCGCGAATACTTCAAGCCTGCCTCCGAAGTCAACATCGAAAAAGACCGTCTGCGCTGGCTGATCAAGTACAAAGACACCGAGTTTTACATCAACCTCGATAACGTGACCACGCCGCCGCTGGGAACTTTCCTTGAAATCAAGAGCCGCACCTGGAGCCGCAAAGACGCGCAGAATAAAGCGCATCTGGTCGGCGAACTGCTGGCGCTGCTCGGCGCAGCCGAAAACGAGGTGGTGACAAAAGACTACATCGAGATCGTCAGCGAAAGATAACCCCATGAAACAAAACCGTTCAAAAACATCCGCCGTCTTCTTAATCCTCGGCATGGCATTTCTCGCCCTCGGGCTTGCCACGGATAACACCGCCTTTACCTGGGCGGCGCTGGCATTTATCGTCCTTTCGCTGGCGCTGGGCGGAAAATGGCTGAGACCACGAAGGAGATAAGATCAGGAATCCCTATGGAAAAGAAACCCGCTTTAGAAGCACATCTGGTAGAGGATTTTGTAGGCAACGCCCACGCAAACCTGGAGCGTGTAAAAGAATTGCTCGTCCGGGAGCCTGCCCTGCTCAACGCCGCATGGGATTGGGGCGGCGGAGATTTTGAAACCGCGCTGGGCGCCGCCTCACACATGGGACGCAAAGACATTGCCAACTTTCTGCTCGAACACGGCGCGCGGCTCGATCTCTTTGCCGCAGCCATGCTCGGTAAACTGGAAATTGTCCGGGCTGCGCTGGAGGCGTTTCCGCAGGCCATTCACACGCCGGGACCTCACGGCATCCCCCTCATCATACATGCAAAAGCGGGAGGCGATGATGCCAAAGAAGTGCTGAAGTTTTTACAGCGCTTCCTGCAATGACACCACCACCCCAGCCGCGCTTTTGATGTAAACATCAAAGCCGCACGGCAGCGCCGCAGCGGCTTTTGTTATTTTGTCTCTACCGTAATATTGCCAAATCCAAACCCTTCTTGCGCTGCAACGAAGCCTAAGGGCAAAACATCCTTTCAGGCTTTTGCGCGCAGCCTGTGCCGCACCAAAGCGGCTTTGAAAATACGGTCGAAAAACCCTTTGTAGCCGTCCTTATCGTACAAAATCATGTAATCCGCCGGTCCGTATTCTTCGGGCGGAAGCATGATGGCGCCGTTAGGGTTGATTTCCAGAATGAACAACTCGCCTGCTTCATTCATGCGAATATCGCAGCGCCCATAGCCCACCCCTTCCATGGCAAGGAACATCCGCTTCCCCAAATCCTGCAGGCGGGCAACCAGGTTAGGGTCGGTCACCTGCTTGAAATCGAACGGCACGTTATAGTCCCACTTGATATCCGTATGCCAGAACTCCTCGCCCGGCGGAAAGATCAACTCCGCCGGAGGGTATACAAACGGGTCAGAAAGGTCATCGGGGTTATCCACCACAAAGACGTTGAATTCCTTTCCGACAATAAACTCTTCCATGCGCGCACCGCCGAACTGAGAACAAATCCTCTCCACCTGGGCGCTCAATTGCTCCATCGTATCCACGCGCGATTCCTTGAACATGCCGGTACTGCCATAACTTTTGGGGTGTTTGACCATGATGGGGAAACGCAAATTTTTCACCAACCGCTGCGCCTCCTGCACCGATTTGACATGATATCCCTTCGCAAAACCGAGGCCGTTCGCATCAGCCACCGCCTGCATTTCCTCGCGGGTGGGGTCGAAGAATCTCTCATTAGCGCCGGTATAGGGCAGATTCAACGCATCCAACGCCCGCACAACCTCTATCCCGTGATAGGCATACTCGTTCCACTCTTCCAGTTCGTACCCTTCGCAGATGTTCAGAAATACATCGAAACGATTCTGGTCGGCAATGGATTTGATAAACGGCAGCACGGGAGCCTTTACGGTAAACATCTCCCAATCGTAATCTTTCAAATACGGCGCAGGGTTGAAATCCTGCGGTTCTTCATCGGTCAACAAACAAACGCGCATCAGCCATCTCCTTGTCAGAAAATTTTCGAGTTGCTCTGTTGTAATAATGTCAGTGTGAGACTCGCAGCAACAAATTTTCAAGGTGTTTATCACAGAGCATTTTCGAGTCGTTATTGCCTATTATGACACATTCCCCGCTGATGACAATACATCGGGAGATTAAAAACTCGCTTCACACAATAGACTCTATCGGAAATAAAAATGGGATGCAGATAAAAGCTGACCCACGCTGATCCAAAGAGAAAAATCTGCGTTTCCTACGTTCATCAGCGTCCAAATTAGGCCTCGGCTTATTACCTATAAAGTCTAATTTTCAACATGCTCCGCCACGGTCGTTTCAAACCGCAGCAGCAGCGTCTCTTGACAAATCATCGGCTTTGCATAAAATTTAGGTATAACTAAATTTTTGTTTATTATAGAATAATGAAAAAGAAACTCACCATTTCCACCGAAGACTATCTAAAGACCATCTACGAACTCACCGAGCAGGGCGAAAGCGCCAGCACCAATGCCCTGGCAAAAAAACTAAACATCAGCGCACCCTCGGTGACCGGCATGATCAAAAAACTTGCCGCCTCGAAACCCGCACTGGTCGAATATCAAAAACATCAGGGCGTGACCCTCACCCGCGAAGGCAAACGCGCCGCACTTGAGGTCATCCGTCATCACCGCCTGCTCGAAGCCTGGCTGGTGCAAACGCTCGGTTACTCGTGGGACGAAGTGCATGAAGAAGCGGAGCGCCTCGAACACGTCATCTCGGAGGATTTCGAACGACGCATCGCCGCCGCCATGGGTCATCCCACCCGCGATCCGCACGGCGAATTGATCCCTACCGAAGACCTGAAAATGCCTGAAGACCCCTCCATCCCTCTTTCCGCCCTGAGGAGCGGGCAAAGCGGCACCATCACCTGCGTCAAATCCTCCGAAACCGCTTTGCTGCGCCACCTCGAAGAATTGGGGCTGGTACCAGAAACCGAAATTCAAGTGGTGGATTACTCGCCCTTCGACCACAACCTGACCATCAAAATCGGGCGTCAGACCCTTGTCCTTGGTTTGAACATTACCAGCAAAATCTTCATCGAAATCTGACCTGGAGTTTTCTATGAGCCTTTGGATCCCTCTTGCTTTGCTTTTACTGTTACTCACCGTTTTCTTCCCCCGCCTCGGCTTGATTGCTATCTACCAACACTGGCGCAGCGCCAGAGAACGCGAACAATTGGAGGATGCGCTCAAACATCTCCTCGACCGCGAACAGGCAGGCAGACACGCTTCGCCCGAATCACTGGCTGGGACCTTGAACCTGCCCCGCGCAAAAATCACCCGCCTCATCTCTGAGATGGAGGCTCAAGGGCTGCTCGAAACGCGCGGCGCTCAACTCCACCTCACCGCCGAAGGAACACGCTGGGCGATGCATGTCGTCCGCGCGCACCGCTTGTGGGAGCGCTACCTGGCAGACGAAGCGCGTATGCCCCTGAATCAAATTCATGAGGCGGCGCAAAAACGCGAACACACCCTCACCCCGGCAGAATTGGACGAACTCGATGCAGCCCTCGGTCACCCCACCCGCGACCCGCACGGAGACCCCATCCCCTCGCGCGAGGGGAAAATGCCCTCGCTGAAGCACATGCCCATTACGGCGTGGCAGGATGAGGGTCCGCTGCGAATCGTTCACATCGAAGACGAGCCGGCCATCGCGTATGAACAAATCCTGGCGGCAGGGCTGCGTCTTGGGCAGGTAATCCGCCTCATCGAGAAAACGCCTCAGCGCGTGGTGTTGAGCGATGGAGAAGCCGAATATCGGCTTGCGCCAACCGTAGCAGCCAATGTGGAAGTGGAGCCGCTCTCCGAAAGCGAGATGGATAAAGCCAACGCCATCCCGCTTGCCGACCTTGCAAACGACCAGCGCGGTGAGATCGTCCAACTCGATGACGCCGTGCAAGGTTTTACCCGCCGCCGCTTTCTGGACCTGGGGCTGACTCCCGGCACGCTGATTTATCCCGAACTTGGAAACTTTTTCGGCGACCCGCGCGCCTACCGCGTGCGCGGCACACTGATTGCCTTGCGCAAGGATCAGGCGGCGCAGATTTGGGTCAAACCCATTTAGTCAAAAGTCAAACGTCGAAGGTCGCGTGACTTTTGACCTTCGACACAGGAAACAAAAATGACAAACACAAAAACATTACTCCCCACCGAACACTGTGAATCCTGCCCGGCGTTTTACACGCTGGAACAAATGGGCTTCAAGGTTGGCAATTTCGACCGTGTGGTTGCGCTGGCAGGCAACCCCAACACCGGCAAATCCACTTTATTCAATGCGTTGACGGGACTCAAGCAGCACACCGGTAACTGGCCCGGCAAGACCGTTACCCGCGCCGAAGGCGGATACCAGTTCAACGGCGTGCGGTACAAACTGGTAGACCTGCCCGGCACGTATTCGCTGCTCTCCGCCTCGCAGGATGAAGAAGTGGCGCGCGATTTTATTCTCTTCGGTCAACCCGATTGCACCATCGTCGTCACCGATGCCACTGCACTGGAGCGCAACCTGAACCTGGTGATGCAGGTGATGGAAATCACCGACCGTGTGGTGGTTGCGCTCAACCTGATGGACGAGGCGCGGCGCAAGGGGCTTGAAGTGGATGCACGCTCCCTCAGCCGCGACCTGGGCGTGCCGGCAGTCCCAATCTCAGCCCGCTCCGGCGAGGGCATTCACACCCTGCTTGCCACCGTCGCCGATGTCATCAACGGCGAAATCGTCACCAAACCGCTGCGGGTGGAAGGCACGCCGGAGTTTCAAAAGGCGGTGAACGAACTCGTCCCGCTCATCGAACAAATTGCGCCCGGCGTTCCCAATGCCCGCTGGCTGGCAATCCGCCTGCTGGATGGCGATGCCAAAGTCCAACAGGCGCTGCTTTCGGGCGAACTGACGCAGCGCGTTCAACGGCAAAAACAAGCCGATGTGCAATTCAGCCGCAAAATGTCGGTGGAAGGACGGCAGTAATGCTTCCGCACACCTGCCAGCGGTACAGAACACCACACATGACTATTCTTATCACAGGAACAGCCTTATGAACCCAAACGATGTATTAACCAAAGCCGAAACACTGCGCGGCACACTCTCCACTAGTTTCCGCGATGAAATCGTCAAGTCCCTCTACAATGAAGCCGAAGTGATTGCCAGGCGCGCCGTCAAAACCGTGCAGGACAAAAAATACGACCTCGACCAGAAAATTGACCGTCTTGTCACCTCCCCTCTCACCGGTCTGCCGCTCATGTTGATTCTGCTCGGCATTGTCATTTGGCTCACCGTTTCCGGCGCAAACGTCGTCTCGGAGGCAATCGCCAATCTGCTCTTCGGCATCGGTGACTGGGGACGCGCCCTGTTCAGCCAGATCGGCATCCCGTGGTGGATTACCGGCTTCCTCTGGGACGGCGTTTATCTCGGTTTGGCGTGGGTGGTCAGCGTGATGCTCCCGCCGATGGCGATCTTCTTCCCTGCCTTCACCATGCTCGAAGACTTGGGCTATCTTCCGCGCGTCGCCTTCAACCTCGACTGGCTCTTCAAAAAAGCCGGGGCGCACGGCAAACAATCGTTGACGATGGCGATGGGCTTCGGCTGCAACGCGGCGGGAGTGGTGGCCACGCGCGTCATTGATTCCCCGCGCGAACGCCTGATTGCCATCCTCACCAACAACTTCGTCCCCTGCAACGGGCGCTTCCCGACTTTAATCATGCTTGCCACTGTCTTCGTGGCTTCTGCCTTCCCCCCCGCCCTCACCTCCTTTATCGCCGCCGGCACAGTCGTCGGCGTGGTTCTCATCGGCATCGCGTTCACGTTCCTGATGTCGTGGCTGTTATCCCGTACGGTGCTGAAAGGCGAAGCCTCCGCATTTACGCTCGAACTGCCTCCCTACCGCAGACCAAACGTCATGCGCATCCTGTACACATCCCTCATTGACCGCACTATCTTTGTCCTCTGGCGCGCCATGCAAACGGCCGCGCCCGCCGGCGCCATCATCTGGATTTTGGCAAACATCCACGTCGGCGATTCGAACCTGGCGCGTCTGATTGCAGATTGGCTGAATCCGTTCGGGCTGCTGCTCGGGCTGGATGGCGTCATCCTGCTGGCATACATCATTGCCATCCCCGCCAACGAAATCGTCGTGCCGACCATGATGATGGTGTATATGGGCGCAGGCATGATGGTAGACGGACCCGGCACCAGCGCCGGCATCTACGACCTGCTCGTCCACGGTCACGGCTGGACGATGCTCACAGCGGTCAATTTGATGTTGTTTGCACTGCTGCACAATCCCTGCGCAACGACCATCATCACCATCTACAAGGAAACCAAGAGTTACAAATGGGCAGCGGTCAGCGTGCTGATCACGCTTGGCACGGCATTTCTGGTTACGTTCCTTGTCGCCAGCGCTGCAAGGCTGTTTGGCTGGGTGTAGAGAGGACGAAAATCCAGAAGGAGAACCCGGGAGCAAATCATCTGCGGAATGTTCACTTCGAGATAATTCCTTCAAAGAACGCTTCCAGATAACTCGTATATTGCGCGGGCATGCTCAAATAAGGGAAATGCCCATTGCTCAATGTGACAACCTTTGCGGTTGGATAGGTCTCCTTCAATTGCTGGCGTAAGGCTGCTTCTACCAATGGGTCATTATCCGCTTCGATAATCATCACAGGGATGCCTAACTCAGCCATGTTCGGCGCTTCGAACGGTTCGATGACGCAGCGATAGCGTGCCAGCACCTGCGCCTTGCTCATGCGCCCATAGGTTTGCTCCAGACCAAATGCCAGTACTAAATCCGAGCCTCCCGATGCGGGATAAACATTCTCACGCATACTATCGCTCAAGACCTTCATCACCAGCCAGGCAGGCAGGTAAGGCAGCGCTGCGCCGATTGTCTTGTTCTTCTCGGCAATAATCTCGTTGGGCGGAAAGGTGTTGGCAAAGACCGCGCCGCGGATGATGGTTGGGTGCCGCGTTACCAAGTATTGGGCAAGGTACCCGCCCAGCGAACTGCCGACCACGTAAAAATGATCTACACCCTCTGCTTCCAGAATCGCCATCACGCCCTGCTCCAATGCCCCCAGGCTATCCAGCGGCGGATAAGTCACCGAGATCACGCGGTAGCGGCCTTGCAGCGCTTCCATCTGCTGCCACCAGATATCATATGCGCCGGTCATGCCATGCAGAAACAAAATCGTTTCATCACCCTGCCCGAGGGCAAGATACGTCCATTGTACGCCGTCCACGTTCAAAGTCTGAAACGGATGCGCTTCACGGAATGCTTTCAGCGAGGCAACCGTGACCGTATCCACTTTGGCATATAGTTCCTCGAACGGCACATGCGGGACGGGATAGAGATACACCCCCACCAGAACGACAATCAAGAACAATGGAATCAACCAGCGTAATTTGGATCGCATCTTGTACCTCCTTTTATAGATGGTATTCGATTCTTGATTGCTGGCGGTTCAAACCGCATCTAGCAATCACGAAGTCAGCCTTCGCTGACTTGAGCGCCTGCGCAGGCAGGTTTCGCGAGGGTCAGCCGCGACTTATGATTGTTACGAAAATATTTCCGTAATGCTTGCGTAGGGCGCGTTCTCCCTTCGGCAGGCTCAGGGCAGGCTTACGCGCCCGTCGGCGTAAGAGAACGCCGATTGCGCGCGGTTACGGAATTAATTTGTAAACCTTCATCAGTCGCCGTGCAGGGAAAACAAGCCTGTTCCACGAGAATCTTGAAGGTGTTCCGCGTAAGGTGAGTTATTAACACCGTCCCGAAGGGTTGGAACGGAGCAACCTGATTCACAAGAATCTCCGGGACGTTCCACGTAAAGTGAGTTAATACGAATAAAGCCGACTGATTACTGATTACTGATCCACTGATCACTGCCCTCCGCTTACTCCTCCCCCGCCATCAACTTAATGCGTTCCCACGGCTTCAAGCCTTCGTCTTCTGCCAGCAGGCTCTTCAAGTCAAACAACTCGTCACGCAGGGCGGCGGCGCGCTCAAACTCGAGGTTCTTCGCTGCTTCCTTCATTTGCTTTTCCAACTCATGGATAATCTGCTTCAACTCGTTGCGCGGAATAGCGCTCTTTTCCCTCGTCTGATATTCGCCCTGCATTTCCGCCACAGCCTTTTGTGAAAACTCCTCGGTCAGGTCGTGAATGGCTTTGTGAATGCCCACCGGCACAATGCCGTGTTCTTCGTTGTATTTCAACTGTTTGGCGCGGCGGCGGTTGGTTTCGTCAATGGCGCGCTTCATCGAGTCGGTAATTTTGTCGGCATACATGATGACGTAGCCGTTCACATGCCGCGCTGCGCGTCCGATGGTTTGAATGAGCGCCGTCTCCGAGCGCAGAAAGCCTTCTTTATCCGCATCGAGAATCCCCACCAGCGAAACTTCGGGCAGATCGAGCCCTTCGCGCAGCAGGTTGATGCCTACTACTACATCGAACACCCCCAACCGCAAATCGCGCAGAATCCCCACGCGCTCCAGCGTTTCCACCTCCGAGTGCAGGTAATGGACTTTGATTCCCAACTCCTGCAAATACTCGGCTAAATCCTCCGCCATGCGTTTGGTCAGTGTGGTGATTAAGGCACGCTCGTCTCTTTCCACCCTCTGCCTGATTTCGCCCACCAAGTCGTCCACCTGCCCTTTGGTGGGACGTACCTCCACCTGCGGGTCCACCAACCCCGTCGGGCGAATGATTTGCTCAACGACCTGCTCGGCTTTGCTCATTTCATAGGGGCCGGGCGTGGCGGAGGTGTAAATCGTGCTGCCCATCACCTGCTCGAATTCTTCGAACTTGAGCGGGCGGTTATCCAGCGCGCTTGGCAGACGGAACCCGTACTCGACCAGCGTCTCTTTGCGGGCGCGGTCGCCGTTGTACATGCCGCGGATCTGCGGCACGGTCATGTGACTCTCGTCAATCACCAGCAGGTAATCGGTGGGCAGAAAGTCAATCAGCGTCCAGGGGTGGGTGCCGGGGGCGCGGCGGTCGAGGTGACGAGAGTAGTTTTCGATGCCGGAGCAATAGCCGACCTCTTTCAACATTTCCAGGTCGTAACGGGTACGCTGTTCGAGCCTTTGCGCCTCAAGAAATTTGCCGTTTTCCTTGAAGAACTTCAGGCGCTCTTCCAGTTCGGCTTCGATAGCGGCGATGGCTTCTTTCATTTTGTCGGCGGCGGTCAGGTATTGCTTGGCAGGGTAAATCGAAACTTCCTGCAATTCTTCGTACACTTCACCGGTCAGCGGGCTGAACTGCATGATGCGTTCCACCTCATCGCCGAAGAAGGCAATGCGGTAACCGCGCTTTTCCTCGTAGGCGGGGATAATCTCCAGTGTGTCGCCGCGCACGCGGAAGGTGCCGGCGCGCAAATCCATGTCGTTGCGCTGATATTGCGATTCGATCAACTGACGCAGCAGCGCGTTGCGGCGATACAACTCCCCCACCCGCAGCGTGACCGTCCCCTTGCCGAATTCCTCCGGCGAGCCCAAGCCGTAGATGCACGAAACCGAGGCGACGATGATGACATCCCGCCGCGACAGGAGGGCGGTGGTGGCAGCCAGGCGCAGACGTTCAATTTCTTCGTTGATTTCGGTCTCTTTTTCGATGTAGAGGTCGTGGCGCGGAACGTACGCTTCAGGCTGATAGTAATCGTAGTACGAGACGAAGTAGGAAACGGCGTTTTCAGGGAAGAATTCCTTGAACTCGGCGTAGAGTTGGGCGGCGAGCGTTTTGTTGTGCGCCATGATGAGCGCCGGACGCTGTACCTGCTGGATGACCGAGGCAATGGTGAAGGTCTTGCCAGTGCCGGTGGCGCCGAGCAGCACCTGGTGTTTCATTCCTTTTTGCACGCCTTCCACGAGTCCGCGGATGGCTTCGGGCTGGTCGCCCATGGGTTGAAAGGGGGCTTGTAGTTTGAATTCCATGGTTGACGGGGAGTGAGTTCTGGCAATGATCCGCCATGAGGCAGATTAAAGTTGGAAGTGATGCAGTATCTCTGACGCTGCAACAGAGGCAGCCGTTCTCTCACGGTGAAAATCGAGAGGCGGGGAATCGCCCTGCAAATTGAACGGGTGTTCTATTGTAACACACGCGCGAAAAGGCGCGGGCGGAGGCGTAGCCGGGGGAAACAGGATCAGGCGGCAGGGCGGGAAGAAGCGTTTCGTCACGGTATAATCTCGAAAAATGTACGGAGGAGGTGTCCCAATGAAGACAGCCGTTTCTGTGATCGGTATCCTGTTGATTGTGGCGGGGGTGGTGTGGGTGCTGCAGGGGGTGAATATCCTGCCCGGTAGTTTTATGACGGGTCAAATTCAATGGGCATATAACGGGGCTGCCGCCATCGTCATTGGGCTGGCGCTGGTTTGGTTCGCAAGACGCAGGAAGTGAGCGATGAAACTCGAACTGCTGCACGAACCGCCGGCAGGGAACGCCAAGGCGACGCCCATCTTGTTTGTGCATGGAAAGTGGCATGGGGCGTGGTGCTGGCAGGAACATTTTCTGCCGTTCTTTGCGCGGCATGGGTATGACTCGTTCGCGCTCAGCCTGCGCGGGCACGCCGGCAGCGAAGGGCACGAGCGCCTGCGCTGGCATTCGATTGCCGATTACGCCGAGGATGTGGAATGGGCGGTGCGGCAAATTGGCAAGCCGCCGGTGATTGTGGGACATTCGATGGGCGGTTTTATTACGCAGAAGTATCTGGAAACTCATTCGGCGCCCGCCGCCGTGCTGCTGACGCCGGTTCCTTATTATGGGTTGTGGCGTTCAACCTGGCAGGTCTTCCGCCGGCATCCGTTGATTGTGCTGCGCGTGCTGGCAACGATGCGGCTGTACCCGGTAGTGGAAACGCCGGCGCTGGCGCAGGAGGGGTTGTTTTCGAAGGATATGCCGGCGGAGAAAGTGAAGGAATATCACCAAAGGCTGCAGGATGAATCGTTCCGCGCGTATCTGGATGAGTTGGGGCTGAATCTGGTGCGCCCGCAGCGCGTGAAGACGCCGCTGCTGGTGATTGCGGCGGAAAAGGATGCGGTCGTGCCGCTCAAGACGGTTGAAGATACTGCCCGCGCCTATGGCACGCAGGCGGTCGTCCTGCCGGGCATGGCGCACGATGTGATGCTGGAAACGAAATGGCAGGTCTGCGCTGAGCGGATTTTGCAGTGGCTGGCAGAGCAGGGCTTGTAGGATGGACGAGATTCGCATCGGCGACCGGGTGCAGGTCTTTCTCAATGCCAAAACATGGGGCAGCGAAGGTTGGTTCGAGGGAAGCGTGGTACGCATCGAGCCGTATTCGGCGCACCGCAGTTTCTTCTGGGTGGAGTTGGATGAGGATGCCATCGCGGCGCTGGGAAGAGGAGCGCGTTTGATTTCAGTGCTGAACCCGAAGAACATCCGCAAGGTGTGAAAAGACCAGCCCGCCATGCCTCCCAGCTACCTCCTCCCTTCTCTGCTCGAAGAGGCGATTCGCTCGCGCGCACATTCCTTCGACCCGCGCCATGAAAGCGCCTTCCGCCTCTTCAACGGCTTTTACGAAGGGTATCCCACTCTGGCGCTCGACATCTACGCACGGACGCTGGTCATCCATGACTATGCCGAGCCGCCCGATAAAGAAACCGCCCTCGCCGCCGCAGACCATGTGCGCCAGGCGCTGAACTGGCTGCGCGCGGGCATTCTAAAAACGCGCAATGCCGCCTCCGCCGCAGAGAGAAACGGTCAACTCATCTTCGGCGAAACGCCGGATACCAAAATCCGCGAGCATGGCGTGTGGTACGCCGTTGACCTGACCCTCAACCGTGACGCCAGTTTTTACCTCGACACGCGCCACCTGCGTCAATGGCTTCTAGAAAACGCGCGCGGAAAAACCGTGCTGAACACCTTTGCCTACACAGGCAGCCTGGGCGCCGCAGCGGCGGCGGGAGGTGCAGCCCGCGTCATTCAAACCGACCGCAGCCGCCTCTTCCTCAACCTTGCCAAGCAGACCTACTCCCTCAACCGCTTTCCCATCCACAAAGCAGATTTCCTCGCTCAAGACTTCTTCTCCGCTGTTGCCCGCTTCAAGGCGGCGCGTCAGCTCTTCGACCTCGTCCTGCTCGACCCGCCCTTCTTTTCCACCACCCCCAAAGGGACGGTGGACCTCGTCCGCGAAAGTGCGCGGCTGATCAACAAGGTACGCCCGCTGGTGAAAGACGGCGGCATGCTGGTTGCCGTCAACAACGCGCTCTTCGTCAGCGGAAGAGAATATCTGCAAACGCTCGAAGAACTATGCCGCGATGGATACTTGAGCCTGAGAGAATTGATCCCTGTCCCCGAAGACTTCATCGGTTATCACCCCACTGGCACACCGATCACCGACCCACAGCCGTTCAATCACTCGACCAAGATCGCCGTGCTGGGGGTGAAACGCAAAAGTTAACGTGAATTCGGGATAAGAACTTCGCCTGTCACTCTCGAAGCAATCTTCCACACACCGCGAGATGGCTTGGCAATGCGTTGATGCAGCCCCCATGACATCGGATGAAGGTTATCCCCGCCTGGCGTAAAGTTACAAAGACCGCGTAACCTCTTCCCGTATCAAATCCAGCAATTGTTTTCGCAGCGCCAAAAAGCCGGGCGTCGTTTCCATTTCCACATGGCGCGGGCGCGGCAGGTCAACCCCAATCTCAGCCCGAATCGCCCCCGGGCGTGCCGTCATCACCAACACACGGTCCGAAAGCAGCAGCGCCTCCTCGATATCATGCGTCACAAACAACACCGTCGTGCGATGCGTCTCCCACACATTCAACAACAACTCCTGCATCAAGCGCCGCGTCTGTGAATCGAGCGCGCCAAACGGTTCATCCATCAGCAACATCTGAGGGCGATAGACCAGCGCCCGTGCAATCGCCACCCGCTGACGCATGCCGCCCGACAACTGGTTCGGATACGCCTTCTCGAATCCGCGCAAGCCCACCAGCGAAATGAACTCATCCACCAGAGCATATTGCGCGCTCTGATCCATGCCGGATTTCTGCAGCGCAAAGCGGATATTCTCCGTCACCGTCAGCCACGGATACAACGTATAACTCTGGAAGACCATCCCCCGCTTCGCACTCGGACCTTCAACCGGCTGGCTGTCAAAAAGCAGTTTCCCCGCCGACGGCTCATCCAACCCAGCCGCCATCAACAAAAACGTGGACTTGCCGCAGCCCGACGGTCCGACGAGGGAAACGAATTCGTTCTCCCCCACCTGCAAATTCAAATCGCGCAGCGCAAGTACCTGATCTCCGCTGCCCGCGTTATACACCTTCCAGAGATTTTCCGCCTTCAACATCGCCTATGTTCTCCTCTCCGCCCAACGGAACAAGGCACGGTAAGCAAACTTGAAGGCGTAATCTGTAATCAACCCCAAAAGACCGATGATCAGAATGCCAAGGATGATGGTGTCAGTTTGCAGGAAACGCTGGGCACGCATAATGCGATACCCCAACCCCACATTTGCTGCAACCAGTTCGGCAACGACGAGATACGTCCATGCCCAGCCCAGGGTAATGCGCAGCGTATCCCAAATCCCTGGCATGGCGGCAGGCAGAATCACCTTTCCCAACACTTCCCATTTGCTCAGGCCAAACGTATAACTGACCTGAATCATCTCGTATGGCACGGTCTTGACGTTATCCATCACCATCAATACCTGCTGAAAGAACGTGCCAATAAACAGAATGATAAACTTCTGACCGTCATCCACACCCGCCCATAGAATGGTGAGCGGCACAAATGCCACAGCGGGCATATAACGAACAAAGTCAATGAATGGCTCGAAAAGCCCCTCAAAGAAACGGAAGTTGCCCATCAAAACGCCAATCGGCAGGGCGAGCAGGGTAGAGAGGATCCACCCTACCGAAATGCGGTACACGCTGGCGCGCACATCCAGCCACAAGGCGCCGCTTTGAATTTGCGCCATCAATTCCTGCCAGACGTCCCTCGGCGGCGGCAGAAAAATCGGCTGCACCCACCCCCGCGCAGTCACCAGCCACCACGCCAAAAAGAACACGGCAATAAAAGCAGCGCCCGCCCCAATATAGACCGACGGCGGGATATCAGTTCGCAGATCGAGCAAACGGCGTTTTCGTTTGATGAGCGGAGGAAGGTTCATACAGGAATTTTAATCGAAATCCCTGACAGGCGGGTTGTCCGCCTGTCAGGGATTGAACGGAAGGTTACGGATAGGCCGAAATATCTACAATGCGGTTCAAATCGGGAATGGTATCGAACAGACCGATGGCTTTCGAAACCTCGGCCACATCCTGGATGGTGGCAGCGAAGGCACCGCTCAACTCAATTTTGTTTTCCGTCAGCGTATAGAAGCGTACGCCGTTGAAAGCCGTCTCCAATTCATCGGGCGAAGACCCTACGGCATTGGCGATAATGGCTTTGCCTTCGATACTGTTGTTGTTATAGAACGCCAACGCTTCATCCCAGACCTGAAGCAGGGCGGTGACCACCTTCGGGTCCAGGTCTGCGCGGACGACAAGCACGTCGGAGATCAAACCAGGGCGTTCAGCGGCAGTGTAAAGCAGACGCAGATCGGCGTCTTCGGTTAATGCGCTTGAGATATACGGTTCATACGTGACCGCCACATCTACCTGATTGGCAATCAGAGCCGAGCCGGCATCGGCAGCCGGCATAAAGACCGGGGTAATATCGGCAAGGCTCATACCGTTTTGCGAGAGTGCATAGTTCAGAAGCAGGTCACTGGTGGTGCCTTCTTCATACGCAACTTTCATCCCCTTCAGGTCGGTGATGGATTTGACCGCGCTGGGCGCGAGGATGGCATCGGCTTCGTAGGAGGCGTCTTCGAGCAGGACAATCCTCAGGTCCACTCCTGAAGCGAAGAGTTTGATGGCCGTGTGGGTCGCCAGGTTGGCGGCATCCATGTTGCCGGAAGCGAAAGCGGCGTTGACTTCCTTATCTTCCACGAAGTCCACCAGTTCCGCCTTCAAGCCGTATTTTTCGAAGATGCCTTTTTCCTGGGCAATCCACCATGGACCGTATCCGATCCAGGGCTGTGTGCCGATGCGGATCACCTGCGGCGCGGCAGGCTGGGAGCCGCAGGCTGCCAGCAGAACAGCGGCAAGCAGAACAAACACAAACGAACGATAGAAACGAGGCGGCATTTTCTTCATCTCCTTTTTGAAAAATTTCACTGCGAGGCTCGCAGCGATTTACGCAAGTCGTTGGTCCGCAGAGCGGGCGTGCGCCTCTAAGCCTTCTGCCCGCGCAAGGACGGCAGCGATTTTGGATAACTCACGCCCGCTGGTGTCATTCAAACCAACCAGGCTGATGATGCGGACAAAATCCCACACGTTGAGCGGCGAGGCAAAACGCGCTGTTCCACCCGTCGGCATGACGTGACTCGGGCCCGCCACATAATCGCCAAGCACCTCAAAAGAATATTCGCCCATGAAAATGCCGCCCGCCGAGAGGATCTTTTCGCTCCACTGCCAGGGGTTTTCGACCGCCAGGCAGAGGTGTTCGGGTCCGTAAGCATTGGAAAGGGCAACGGCTTCGTCCAGGTCTTTGGTCAGAACGATGCCGCTTCTATTTTGCAGAGACTGGGCAATGATGGCGGCGCGGGGCAGGGTTTCCATTTGCCTGCCCACCTCTGCCTGCACGGCTTCGGCAAGCCGCCTGGAGGGGGTGAGCAAAATAGCGGAAGCCAGTACGTCATGTTCTGCCTGGGCGAGCAGGTCGGAGGCAACCCAAGCGGGGTTTGCCGACTCATCTGCAATGATGACGGTTTCAGTGGGACCTGCCAAGCCATCTACGCCAACGTCGCCAAAAACCTGCTTTTTTGCCAGGGTGACAAACAGATTACCGGGTCCAAAAATTTTATCCACTGCGCGAATGGATTCTGTGCCATATGCCAGCGCTCCGATGGCTTGCGCGCCGCCCATAGCATATACATCCTTTACGCCCACGAGCGCAGCGGCAGCAAGAATCACTGGCGCAATCATTCCCGTCCCCCGTTGCGGCGGGACAGCCAATGCAATTTCCTTTACACCCGCTACTTTGGCTGGTACGGCAGACATTAATACACTGGAAGGGAGCGGTGCAGTGCCGCCGGGGATATACAGCCCCACCCGTTGGATCGGGCGGATCAATTGCCCCAGCACGCCGCCCATATCCTGGGTGAGCCAGGAGGTCAGCGGTTGTTTGGCATGGAATTCTTCGATGCGCCGGGCAGCGCGCTCCAGGGCAGAGCGTTCTTCCTGCGAGAGCGAATCGAGCGCGGCTTGCAAATCACGGCTGGGGACGAGGAAATGGTCGGGGGATTTGCCATCCAGTCTTTCGGTCCAGGAACGAAGCGCGGCGTCTCCTCTTGTACGAATGTCGCGCAGGATGCGGGTCACCGCTTCGGTAGGGGTGATGCGTTCGCCGAAAAGCGCTTCGATACCGTCCAACACAGAAGCGGGAACTGCCTCATCGCCAAACGGCGAGCGCCGCAGGATGGTTTCTTGTGCAGTTTGGGGGCTGATGATGTTTAGCATGATGTACGATTATTTGCCTGTTCGGCGCAGCCTTTACGCTCTGGGGCTGCCGGGCATGTTAGGCGGTATTGTATGGAGTATGATAGGGGTTGTCAAGTAGAAGCATTTTACACTTCAGTAAATTGGCATTCTCCTGGCAGGTACTCAGCCATGAAAAAACTCATCCAGGTAATTGACTTCATCGAGGACTTTATGCGCTGGGCAAAACGGCGCAGGGATATTCGCGCTGTGGCGTTGGCAGGTTCCTACGCCCGCCTGCAGGCAAACCCAACCTCCGATGTGGACCTGGTCATCATTGTCAACGACCCGAAAAAGTACCTCACGCAAACCGAATGGCTGAACAATTTTGGCGCAGTCATCACGAAACAGGTGGAGGACTACGGCAAACTGACCTCTTTGCGCGTCTGGTATGAGAGCGGCTTGGAAATCGAATACGGTTTGACCTCGCGGGAATGGGCTGCCGAGCCGCTCGATAGCGGGACAAAGCGCGTGATCGAAGACGGTTTGCGGGTGTTGTTCGAAAAGGAAGTTTTGCTCAGCCCTTATGAAATCAAACCCTAGCGCGGCGCGAAGCGCGTAAGAAAGGTATAAGAGAATTTCATGACGCCAAACATCCTGCTTTATAATTCAAGCGATGACGACACGATCCAATGAAGCCTGGCTCGCAGATTTGCGCGCAGAGGGGGAACAAAGAAATAATGCCATTGAAGACCTGCGCACCATCATCCACAAGGGATTGCCCTATGCACTTTCGCGCTGGCTTTCTCCCACTCAGCCGCAGTTCGAAGCGCTGGTGGAGGAGGTGACCCAGGAAGCCCTGCTGCGCGTGTTAGACCAACTCGATACCTTCGAGGGGCGCAGCCAGTTCACCACCTGGGTACACAAAATCGCCGTGCGCATCGCGCTGACCGAACTGCGCCGCAAACGCTGGCGCGACTCATCGCTGGACGAACTTGCCGAAAATGAGGAAGCGCCGCCTCCGCCCGGCCTGTTGGCAGATTCTCAGGCGGGACCCGATGTTGCCGCCGAACGCGCTGACATGCTGGTACGCGTCCGCCGCGTGATCGAAGAGGAACTGACGGAACGCCAGCGGCAGGCGCTCATCCTGCTGGGCGTGCAAAACATGCCCATGGAAGACGCCGCCCGAAAGCTCAAAACCAACCGCAACGCCCTGTACAAACTGCTGCACGATGCCCGCCTAAGGTTGAGAACGCGCCTCGCCCTAGAAGATATCACCCCCCAGGAAGTGCTGGCTTTGTTCGAACAAAAGTAAGATTAAGAAATTATTAATCGTCCTTTCAACGTATGAACCTTCGAGACCTCATCCAGCGGGTACGCAACAAACTGAAACCTCACGAAGAACTCTCCAATGAGGCGGTATTGGGCTTCCTGCGCGTCCTGGAGAATGTGCGCAGGGAGGAACTCTCCTGCGCGGAAATCTACTCCAAATTAGACGAATACGTGGAGTGCGAAATCGGCTGCAAAGACGCCGCACACGTCATGCCGCTCATCCGCGAACATCTGGACATCTGCCAGGAATGCTGCGACGAATACGAAGCGCTGCTGGATGTCGTCGAAAAAATGGAAGACGAACAAAAGTAAAGCGTTTGTCTCACGTTCCCCCCGGCGGGCTGCCAAGGCCCGCCGTTTGTGCTTAAAACCTATCCGAAAATGATTCAAAGGGGGCTTGGATTTGGCAATCCAAGCCAGCACAGCGCTTTTTGCTCGTGCGGATTGTCAAATCTGCACATCCCCCCGATAAGCAAAGAAAGAAGGCAGGCTCAATTTATTAATCCGCAAAAGGCGGCTCAGCCCGCAAAGCGGGCAGACAAATGAATTTTCGGATAGAGACTTAATCGTGGAAAATCTTCTCCCCCGCCCGAATCGGCACCTTCAGCCGGTTCTCGGCCGGCGTGATGGGACAGGACCACATCTCGTTATAGGCACAATAGGGATTATAGGCCAGGTTGAAATCCACCAAAAAACGGTCACCGGGCAATTCTTCCGGCTCGAGGTAGCGGCCGGCAGGGTAGGTTTCGACACCCGCCAGCGCATCTACAAACGGCAGGAAATACCCGTAATCGCCGCGGTAAATCGTCAATTCTGCCTCCTGCCCCTCCACCATAAATTTGAAACGCCCATGCCGCACATACATCTGCACATCGCCGCTGGTCGTTTGCATGGCAAACGGACGCTCGTCCTCCAGCCGTGCGATGCGAACCTCCAGCCGCAGCGCATCGTTTTCGGGGAAATACTTCAGCCCTGTAAACTTCCGCTTCTGCTCCGGCGCGAGCGGGCTTTGCGGGTGCGATTTGAAGAACTGATCCTTTTCCGCGCGAAATGCTTCCAACTCGGTCATTCTGCCTCCAGCGTTTGACACAAAGAGTGACTGTCTGCATAGACACTGACGACGGCGGTATTCTTACAATGCCGTTGTAACTTCAAGCCTCTTGCGCTTCGCCTTTTCTTATGCTATCGTTACCGGCGTATGGAACAGAAAACCGTATTCATCATCGAAGACGAAGAAGACGCTGCCGAACTGTTCGCCGAAATGATGCGCATCAGCGGTTTTCGCGTCGTCAAAACCTCGCGCAGCACCCCCGCCATCGCCATGATGACCGCCGACAAACCCGACCTGGTGCTGCTCGACATCATGATGCCCGAAGTCTCCGGGCTGGACATTCTGCGTCAAATGCGCCGCGACCCCAACCTGGCAAACATCCCGGTCATCGTCGTTACCGCCAAAGGCATGCCCACCGACATCAAAAACGGCATGGAGGCGGGCGCTTCCACCTATCTTACCAAACCGGTCGGCTTCCTCGAACTGAAAGAAGCCGTCGAACGTGTACTTGGGGTACATTCCTGAAAATGCCTGCTCTGCGAACTTTTATTGCAGCAGATATTCCCCTCCCCCTCCAGCACGCCCTGCAAAACCATGTGGACCCGCTGCGCCGCATCATTGGCGACGCTGTGCGCTGGGTGCCGGTCAAAAACATTCACCTCACCCTGAAATTCATCGGGGAGGTTTCTCCCGCCAGCGTAGAAAACCTGACCCGTCTCCTCCACAGCACCGCCGCCGCATGCCCGGCCTTCGAAATCTCCATCGGCGGGCTCGGTTCTTTCCCAAACCCCAAGCGGGCGCGGGTTCTCTGGGTGGGAATTCAGGCGCCGGCGGAGTTGGAGGCGCTGCAGCGCGGCATCGAAGCGGCATGCACCCGTCTCGGCTATGAAGCGGATATGCGCCCCTTCTCGCCTCATCTCACCATTGGGCGCGTGCGGGAGCGCCTCTCCCCCGCCGACCAGCAAAAAATCCGCCAGGCGCTGGAAGAATTTACAATTGACTCACTCGGCACTGCGCGGGTAGACTCTATCCATCTCTACAAAAGCGACCTGAAACCAGGCGGCTCGGTCTATACCAAACTCTTCTCCGCGCCGCTGCGATCCCAAACAACCACAGAGGTGAAATCTGAACGCACTTGAACTTGCTCACACCATCGTCGAAGCCCTGGAGGACAAAAAGGGCGAAGACATTCTGCTGCTCGACATCAAAGGAATTGCCTCGTTTACCGACTATTTCATCCTGTGCAACGGCACCAGTGACCGTATGCTGGACGCGCTTGCCAAAGGCGTTTTGGAGGCAACCAAAAATCACTATAAAAAGAAGGGCCGCGTAGAAGGACAATCGCGCGAAGGCTGGCTGGTGATGGATTTTGGGGATGTCGTCGTGCATCTCTTCTCGCCCGATATGCGCGCCTATTACGACCTCGAAGAACTCTGGAGCGACGGAAAGGTGCTGCTGAGGGTGCAGTAATGACGTGCTCCCGCTTTGTTGCATGCTGGAGCGTCCTCCAGCGGGGGGAGCAAACGCCACGTACGCCCTTCAAAGAAAACACAATGCCCGGCAGCGCTGCCGGGCATGTTTGTCGTTGTGAGGGCTTCGAATTTACTTTTCGAAGACCCAGCGGTCTATCTCGCGCTTCCACTCCACCAGTTCCTCGGGCTTAAACCACAAGCCCACCTCGCGGATACCCGTCTCGGGCTTGTCGGAAGCGTGGATCAAGTTGCGTCCCACCTCCAGCGCAAAATCGTGGCGGATGGTGCCCGGCGCGGCTTCCATGGGGCGGGTCGAGCCAACCGTCTGGCGGATGGCGGCAACGGCGTTGGGACCCTCCCACACCATCGCCATCACCGGCGCAGAGGTGATGTAGGCAATCAAACCGTCGTAGAACGGCTTGCCTTCATGTTCGGCATAATGCGCCTTTGCCAGGTCCAGGCTGACCTGCATAAACTTGGCGCCAACCAGGCGCAAGCCGCGGCGTTCAAAGCGGGCAATGACTTCGCCAATCAACCCGCGCTGAACACCATCGGGCTTTACCAACACTAGCGATCTTTCCACAGAGTTCCTCCAAAAATAAAAAATAAGACCTGACAGGTACGCCCGGCGCACCTGCCAGGTCATTTCTGCTTAACGCAACAATTCTTCCGCCTTGGTGTAGGCGTCGAGCGCATCCTGCAATTGATTGGCGCGCATGTAGGCATCGCCCAGCGCCTGCCAGATGCTGACTTCCACCGGGTAACGGTATAACGCCTCCCGCAAATCGAAGATGACCTCTTCGAGGAAGCGTCCCTTTTTGATGAGTTTGCCGTATGCCTCGAGCGCAGCGGGAATGTTGCTGCGGGAAAGTTCAGTGCGCGCCGAGCCAAGCAGCGGGTCGGTGGGCATGTTCAACATGCCGGTTCCGCGCACCTTGGTGACGGGTTCCACATACGTCGCCGGGGGAGCGGGTTTGGCTTCCTTGCGGGGGACCTTTTTCGGCGTTGGCTCAGGCTTGGGTTCAGGAGCAGGCGGCGGGGCGGACGGAAGCGGCTGCTCTTCTTCGGGCAAAATTTCGTCGGCGGGTTTCCAGTCTGCCGGGCGGGTCGGTTCGATTTTCGTCGGTTCGGCCACCAGTTCGCCGGTTTCGTCGCGCAGCCAGGCAGGCAGGTCTTCGGAAATAGGGATGGAAGGAGACTCTTCCTCCTCGAGGCTGCTCAGCCAGGCAGGCAATTCTTCGGAAACGGGCTGCGCCGGCGCTTCTTTCTCAGGGACGGCTGGCGCTGTTTCAGCGGCTGTTTCCTCGCTGATGCCTTGGAGCCAGGCGGGCAGTTCGCCCTCGGCCGGGGCAGCGGGCGTTTCTTCCGGCGCTTCTTCGAGCGATTTGAGCCATTCGGCTGTTTCGCTTTCCTGAAGCGGCAGGGGTTCGGCTGGAGGTTGTTCCTCATCCAGGCTCTTGAGCCATGCCGCGACGTCGGCTTCGGCTGGCTGGGGCTCTTCCACTTCTTGAGGGGCGGGAGCGGAGGGCGTTTGAAGGTCTTGCGCCTGTTTCACCCAGTCGGGGGCTTCTTCGCGGCGTTCTTCGGGTTTGGTGAGCAAGCCTTCGGTGGCGCCTTGTTTGGCAGCGAGCGCTTCGAGCCAGGCGAGGGCATCGTCAATGTTGCCTTCCGCAGCGGGAGGCTGCGCTGCTGCTGGGGGAGCAGGTTCAGGCGCAGCAGCCGGCTGCGGCGGGAGGGGGGCTTCTTCGGCGGCGGCAGGCTGGAATTCGCCTGTTGCTTGTTTGGCTTGTTTGACCCATTCGGGTTCTTCTTCGCGCCGTTCTTCAGGTTTGGTGAGTAAGCCTTCGGTGGCGCCTTGTTTGGCGGCGAGCGCTTCAAGCCAGGCAAAGGCATCGTCCTGTTCTTGTGCGCTTGCGCCGAGCGCGCCGCTTTCAACAGCGGGAGCAGCCGGCTCAGCAGGGGGCAGCGGTGAAGAGGTGTCTTTGAGCCAATCGAGAGGTTCTTCTGCGGCGGGGGCGGGCTGTTCTTGTTCTTCCTGCTGGAGGAAATCTTTGAGCCAGTCGGGCTGGTCTGCTGCGGGAGCAGGCTGGGGTTCAGCGGGCGGCTGTTGCTGTTCGAGGGCTTTGAGCCAATCCAGCTCTTCGGCGGGGGCTGCGGGTTGAGGTTCTTCTGCCGGTTGCTCTGCCTGCGATTCCAGGCTTTTCAGCCAGTCGAGGTCTTCGGCGGGGGCAGATGCGGCAGAGGGGATGGGCAGTTCGTCGGTGCCGATTTTGCTGATCCAGTCGGGGAGTTCTTCTTCCTGCGGGGGTGTTTCTGCCGGCTGGGAAAGTTCCGTCGGCGCCATGGCTTTGATCCACTCAGGCAGGTCGCCCTGGGCGAGGGGTTCGGCAAGGGCGGGTTCCTCGTCGAAAACAGAGGCTTTGCTTTCGTCGAAGGCGCCGGTGGAGGCGCCCCAGCCTGCCGCGCGCAGGAAGTCGGGGATGTCGTCTTCGGCAGCAGAGGAGGGGAAGGCTGGGGTGGAGGGTTCAGGCTGCGGGGCGGAAAGAGGCGGTTCTTCTTGAAGGGAGGCTTTCAGCCAATCGGGCTGGTCGTCTGCGGCGCGAATGCCGCTTTCGAGGGCGATGGCAGCGGTCTCCCAATCGGCGCGTCTGCCAACCGGCTGACCGCTCCATTCCAAATGCTCGATGGAAATTGCCGCGTCGCTGACCTGGGCAGCGTGGAGCAGGCTGTCTGCCTGGGCGGCGTAGGGGTCGAGTTCGATGACGCGCTGACGATAGGCGGCGGCGCTTTCCGGGCGGTCGGCGCCGAGGATTTCCGCCAGGATGAGGTTGGCTTCGCGACAGTGAGGGTAACGTTTGAGGACGGCGGAGGCGGCGTCTGCCGCGTCTTTCTTTTGTCCGCTTTGAAAGTAGGCTCTGGCAAGCAGCACCTGAATATCGGCGCGGCCGGGGTCTTCTTCGAGGATGTTTTTGGCTTCGGAGATTGCCTGGGGGTAGAGTTCGCCGCGCAGGTACATGTTTGCCAGCGCGCTGCGGGTGAGACGAATGCGCGGCGGGGGAACGCCATCGCGCCGCCCATACAGGCGTTGTAACTCGGCTTGTATGGCGGGGTTGGCAGATTGAACGTCGAAGGCGCGTTCCATGTGCCAGATGGCGTCGTCGAGTTTGTTTTGTTCGTCGCGGATGATGCTCATGCCGACGTTGGCAACAAAGTCTCCGGGCTCTGCCGCCAGCACGCGGGAGAAGATATCCGCCGCTTCGTTGTAGCGTTTGGCTTCGAGATATGCCTTGCCCAGCAGGCGATAGGTTTCGAGATGTTTGGGGAAGGTTTTGAGAAGATGCTGGCAGTGGGCAATCGCTTCATCGAGTTGATTGCGGTCAATCATTGCCTCGATTTCGCGATTGTATGCCCGAAGTGAAACTTTTGCCATGAGTCGTTTTACTCCTGCCGGCTATTATAACGCACCTTATCCGGTATAAAACAATGGCAGGGGCGGGACTTTGGTATCACTGAAGGCGTAGGCTTGCAGCACTGCCCGGCGCGCTTCGGCAAGTTTGGCGGAGTCGTTGGCGTGAACAGTGAAGAGGGGTTCGCCGCTCTCAACCGGGTCTCCCACTTTTTTGTGGATGAGGAAGCCGACGGCGTGGTCAATCGGATCGGATTTTTTGGCGCGGCCGGCGCCGAGCGCCACAGCGGCTTCGCCTACGGTTCTGGCATGGACCTGGGAGATGAATCCGCTTCGAGGGGCTTTGACCTCTTCGATGAATTTGGCGCGCGGGAATTTGGAAAGGTCGTCCACGTAGGACACGTCGCCGCCCTGCGCCTGCACGAGCACGCGGAATTTTTCCAGCGCGGCGCCGCTGGCAATGGCGGCTTCCGCCATTTGGCGCGCCTGGGACAGGTCTTGGGCGCGCTTTCCAAGTACCAGCATGTGCGCGGCGATGTGTAAACAATGCTCGCGGAAATCGGCCGGCCCGCCGCCTTTCAAGGTTTCGATGGCTTCGATGACTTCGAGGGCGTTGCCCACGGCACAGCCCAGCGGCTGGTTCATATCCGAAAGCAGCGCCACCACTTCGCGCCCTGCCAGCCGGCCAATGTCGGTCATCAGGCTGGCGAGTTGACGGGCTTCTTCGAGGGTGGTCATAAAGGCGCCCAGCCCGGTTTTGACATCCAGCACAATGGCCTGCGCGCCCCCAGCCAGTTTCTTGCACATGATGGAGGAGGCGATGAGCGGAATGGACTGCACCGTGCCGGTGACATCGCGCAGGGCGTAGAGTTTGCCGTCGGCGGGCGCGAGGTCGAGGGATTGACCGGTGAGGACAATGCCTTTTTCTTTGAGTTGACGTTTGAATTCTTCGGTGGTGAGGTCCACGCGGAAACCGGGGATGGATTCCATTTTATCGAGCGTGCCACCGCTGAATCCCAACCCGCGGCCAGACATTTTGCCCACCGGCAAGCCGCACGCCACTACCACAGGGAGGACGACGAGGGAGGTTTTATCGCCCACGCCGCCGGAGGAGTGTTTATCAACGGCAAAGTCCACCACATCGCTTAAATCGAGCATCTGCCCGGAATGCGCCATGGCAAGGGTCAGGTCGGTGGTTTCGCGCGGGGTCATGTCGTTGAGGACGACCGCCATGGCAAAAGCGGCAGCCTGATAATCGGGGATTTCGCCGGCGGCGAAGCCTTTGATGAAAAATTCGATCTCTTCTCGAGTCAGTTCGCCTCGATCACGCTTTTTGATGATGATGTCTACAGCGCGCATGAAAGTCTCCTTGATGTTTGTGCAGGCTTATGCGCGTTTATTTTATCCCACATTGCTGGGCTGCAATCCTTCATTTTTTGCCGTCATTGTGAGAGGCTGATGGCGCTCTTCCAAATTATGCCAACAATCCAATCATTCCAGCGCAGGCTGGCTTGGATTTGGCAATCCAAGCCAGCACTTTTTGCTCGTGCCGATTGTCAAATCCGTCCCTCGCCCGATAAGCAAATACGAAGAGACACAAGATAATGAAACTTGAAAAAATAATTCGGTATTTTTCCATCTTCGGCGGGG
>JBBITE010000037.1:0-27026 GCA_037440905.1 Anaerolineae bacterium
GCTCTTCTTTCTTCCTCCTCAACTTTGCTCAAAGAGCCAAAGTCGAGGAGCGGTGCAGTAATGGGCGCGATATCAGCCTCTACAAGTGCAGCCTACAGCGGCTCGAACCGCGCCGTGAAATGCCGCAGCAGTTGCGGGGCATACGTCAATTTGAAGCCTCTCAATTCCTCCGCCCGTGATTTGATGGCGGCGAGCGTATCCGCCACGTAATCGAAATGACTTTGGGTGTAGGTCCTTCTGGGAATGGCAAGCCGCAGCAGTTCGAGTTGGGGGTAGACCATTTTGCCCGTATCGGGGTCGGGATGGGCAAACATGACCGAGCCGACTTCCACGCCGCGGATGCCGCCTTCGCGGTAGAGTTCGACGGCGAGGGCTTGGGCGGGAAATTCATAGTTGGGAATGTGCGGCAGGAGTTGATTGGCAACGATGTACACGGCATGTCCGCCGGCGGGTTGGATGGTGGGGATGCCGGCGTCGTTGAGGCGGGAGGTCAGGTAGGCGGTTTGGGCGATGCGGTAGGAGAGGTAGGCTTCGTCCAGCCCTTCGTATAAGCCGACCGCCATCGCATCGAGGTCGCGCCCGGCGAGCCCGCCATAGGTGGGGAAGCCCTCGCGCAGGATGAGTTCGTTTTTGATGTCCTGAAATAATTTTTCGTCGTTGACGCACAGCAAGCCGCCGATGTTGACGATGGCGTCCTTTTTGGCAGACATGCACATACCGTCGGCGAGCGAGAACATTTCACGGGCGATGTCTTTGACGGAACGATGCCGATAGCCGGGTTCCCGCTGCTGGATGAAGTAGCAGTTTTCGGCGTAGCGCGCCGCGTCTATGAAAAAAGGGATGCCCGCTTCGTGGTAGGTCTCCGCAACCTGTTTGAGATTTTCCATCGAGACCGGCTGTCCTCCGCCGGCGTTGTTGGTGACGGTGATCATGCCGAAGGGGATTTTCTCGCGTCCATGTTTTGCGATGAAGGCTTTGAGTTTGGCAATGTCCAGGTTCCCCTTGAAGGGATGCGGGTTCGCCGGGTCGGCGGCTTCGTCAATGACCAGGTTTTCCGGACGCCCGCCGCGTGCGCGGATGTTGGCGTCGGTGGTGTCGAAGTGCATGTTCGAAGGCACGTATTGAGCGGGTCTGACCAGACACGCCGCCAGGATGTTTTCGGCGGCGCGTCCCTGATGCGTGGGGACGAAATACTTGAAGCCGAAGATGTCTTCCACGGCGGCTTTGAGGCGGTAATACGAACGTGCGCCGGCATAGGACTCGTCGCCGCGCATGAGCGCCGCCCATTGGTCGTGGCTCATCGCGCCGGTGCCGGAGTCGGTCAGCAGATCAATGAAGATGTCTTCCGCCTGGAGGGCAAAGAGATTGTAGCCGGCTGCTTTCAGCGCGGCTTCTCTTGCCTCGCGCGGGATGAGGCGGATCGGTTCGGCGACCTTGATACGGAACGGTTCGGGAGGGTGGGTAGTCATTGTGCTCCTGAGTGATTGGGCTTCGGATATTTGCCAGACTTCCGAAGTCTTTGAGATGAATCTTGGGTAGCGAGCCTGGCGTAAACCCCTGCATGACGCCATTCGGTCTCCAATGACAAAGTCATTTTACAATGAATCCCCTTTTTTCGGCTTTTGGTTTTCACCCGCCCGATGCTGGCAACAATCCCCCTCGCAAGGGTATAATGCCTGGCATCTGACCTCCTCGCGCGGATGGAACCCATGACCAAACTCTTCTTTGCCACCGATATTCACGGTTCGGATATTTGCTGGAGCAAGTTTTTGAATGCGGGGAAGTTTTATGGCGTGGATGTACTCATCCTCGGCGGTGATATGACGGGCAAGGCGGTCGTGCCGTTCATCCATCAGGGCGGAAAGAATTACAAAGTCACGCTGCTCGAACAGGAATTTCAAATCACCAACGAAGACGAACTTGCAGATATGATCAAGCGCGTGCGCAGCCGCGGCTATTATCCCTACCTGACCAACCCCGATGAAATTGCCGAACTCGAAAAAGACCCCGAACGGGTGAACAAAATTTTCCTGCAGGAAGTGCTCAAGGTCGTTCAGCAGTGGATGGACCTGGCGGATAAAAAACTGGACGGGACCGGCATGAAGGTCTATTGCTGCCCCGGCAACGACGACATGGATGAAGTGGACGAAATCGTGCGCTCCAGCCGCAGCGTGATTCACGCCGAGGGGCAGGTGATCCCTCTCGACGACACTCACGAGATGATCGCCTCCGGCTGGTCGAACCGCACCCCCTGGGATACGCACCGCGAAGAGGACGAGGAGCAATTGGCGGCGCGGTACGAAGCGATGATTGCACGCCTGAAAGACCCCCGCAACGCCATCTTCAACATCCACGTCCCGCCCTATAAATCCGGGCTGGACGAAGCCCCAGAACTGGACGAAAACCTGCGCCCCAAAATGGCCGGGCAGGCGCTCAAACCCGTCGGCTCGACTGCCCTGCGCAAAGCCATCGAAAAGACGCAGCCGCTGTTGGGGCTGCATGGCCACATCCATGAAGGACGCGGCGCGACCCGCATCGGCAAGACGCTGTGTATCAACCCCGGTTCGATGTACGAACAGGGAACCCTGCTGGGCGCGATTGTCGTTTTGGGAAATCACAAGATCGAAAATTACGTTCTGACATCAGGTTAACTTTTTTGGGTGTGCCGTGTTACAGCATGTAGCACGTTGAAAACCAAATCCACCTCAAGGAGGAGCGTTCTCATGAGCAACCTGTTTGTCCGTAAGGCGACCGGCCTGGTACGTTCGTGGTCGGTCTTCGACGCGTTCGTCTACGCGTTCTTTTCGATCAACCTCATCACCCTGGGGCTGTATAGTTTCAGCCAAATGTATTACTTCGAAGGCGGCATGATCAATGCGCTGATTGTCAGCGCGGTGCTGATTTTCTTCGAGGTCATCGTCTATGCCGGGTTGATTGCCGTCATGCCGCGTTCGGGGGGCGATTACGTCTGGCAAAGCCGCATCCTCGGCGGGGCAGTGGGTTTCATCCTGGCGGTCACCGGCTGGTGGTTCATCCTATGGTTGTGGGTGCCGCTCTACGGTGACATGTTCCGCCACATCGTGCTGGTTCCCATCCTGGGCATCCTTGGCGCAAAAGACGCCGCCTTATGGTTCGCCGGCACCGATCACGGCGCCTTCACCGCCTCCCTCATCACCCTTGCCATCGTGAGCGTCTTTATTGCGCTGGGCATGAAGACCTACGCCAAAATCCAAAAGTACTCTTTCTATGGCGGCATTCTCGGCTTGCTCCTGGTCATCGTCCTGCTGCTGAGCGGCTCTCCTGCCGCGTTTAAGGCAGGGCTGGAAGCAAATGCCATCGCCTTGTTTGGCGCTCAGCCGGGGGTGTACGATGCCACCGCCGCCCTGGGAGCGGAAGCGGGAGCGATCACACCGCTGGCGGGCGGAGGCTTGAGCCTGGCGGTCTTCCTCGTGTTACCCTACATGGTCTTTTTCAACCTGTGGCCCAACTGGGGCGCTACTCTCTACGGTGAAGTGCGCGGCGCAACCGATTTCAAGCGCAACATTGCCGGCATGGGCTGGGCGCTGGGCATCACCACCCTGCTGGCGGTCGTGCTGCTCTATGCCATCAGCCGCACCATCGGCTGGGACTTTTACGTGCAGGCTGGCGCGGCATGGTGGAATTACGTCTGGGGATACACGGAGACGGCGCCGGCGCTGCCAGTCTGGCCCTATCCTGCCCTCTTCGCTGCATTCCTGACCTCCAACCGCCTCCTCCAACTCCTTGTCATCGTCCTCATGAGCCTATGGTGGTTCGGCTGGAGCGGCACCGTCTTCCTCTCCTCCACGCGCGTCATCTTCGCCGCTGCCTTCGACCGCCTGCTGCCCGAAAAGGTTGCCGAAGTGGATGAACGCACCGGAACCCCCATCAACGCCCTGCTTCTGATGGTCATCCCCTCCGTGCTGGTTGCCTTCCTGTTCTCCTACAACATCGCCAATTTCCAATCCCTCACCCTGTGCTCCACGCTGGTCATTGCAGTCACCTACCTTGGCACCACCATCTCCGCCATCGTCCTGCCCTATGTCAAGCCGGACCTGTACAAAGCCTCCCCGATTGCCAAATACAACGTCTTCGGCATTCCGCTCATCACGGTGGCTGGAGTCATCTTTGGTGCCTTCCTCGTGTTCCTGCTTTACCAGTGGCTCTTTGACCCCAATGCTCTCTACGGCATCGGGCTGACCAACACCAGTTCCGTCATCTACATGCTTTCCATGTACGTCCTTGCCGCTGTCATCTACTTCGGCTTCAAATCTGCCCGCAAACGGCAGGGCATTGACATGGACAAAGTCCAGGCGGAAATCCCCGTTGAATAAACCAACATCAGAACCCTTCTCCCTCGCGCTGGGGGAGAAGGGTTATAATTTTTTTATGCAAACTCTGGAAGAACTCTTCCACGAGATGAAGCATCTTGTGGAAACAGCAGGAACTTATCACCTTCACTTGCGCGCCTTTGGGGGGCTTGCCATCCTTGCCCACAGCCAGCCCAACCCCAAACTCTTTCAGCGCCAGTCGCCCGACCTGGATTTCCTCGTCCCCAAAACTGACCGCCAAAAACTCGAACCATTCTTCCGCCAAATGGGCTACTCGCCCGACAAACACTTCAACCTGCTCAACGGCTCGCGCCGTCAAATTTACTACTACGACTCTTCCCCCAGCCTGCACGTGGATATCCTTATCGGCGACTTCGAAATGTGCCACAAACTGCCCCTCGACGGACGACTCGAACTCGACCCTCTCACCATCCCGCTTGCCGATTTGCTGCTCACCAAGGCGCAGGTCGTCCAACTCAACCGCAAAGACGCCCTCGACATCCTCTCCCTGCTCCTCAATAACGAAATCGGCGACGAACAACACGGTCACATCGGTCTCCAGCGCATCACCTCGCTCTGCGCGCAAGACTGGGGTCTCTACAAAACCGTCACCCTCAACTTCGAGCGCATCGAAGAACTGCTCGGCGGCAGCGAACTTCCCCTCACCGCCAAGGAACAACAACTGCTGCGCCAGCGCCTCACCCGCCTCAAAACCGCCATCGAAGAAACCCCCAAAACACTGGCGTGGCAAATGCGCGCCAAAGTAGGCACGCGCGTTCGCTGGTACCTCGAAGTGGAAGAGGTGCATCAGTGAACCGAAAACTACGCATCCTGCTCGGGCTCCTCATCCTTGCCATCTCTCTCACCCTGCTGATTTGGGGATTCATGCCCCTGGAACGCATCCGCCGCACCCAACCCGTCTCTCCCGCCGATTTACAACTGCCCACCCCTTCTTCGCTTCGCATCCCGCCGATCCCTGTTTCATGAACCCCAGCCTTTTCCCTCGCCGGCGCCTCTTTCACGCTTTCGCAGCGTGGGTAATCCTGATGTTGGCCATCATCGCCTGTGGGTTTGCTGCCAGCGCCCCTGCCGAGGCGCCCCAGCCAGCCCCTACCAGCGAAATCGTCATTCCCGTCACCGGCGGAGGCGATGCCCCAACGCCGCTTCCTGCCATCCCCGAAAAGCGGCGCCTGACGCTGGAATTCCCCGCCCAAATCCGCGCCGGCGATTCGGACATCGTGCGCCTGACGCTGGAGGTGGATGACCTGGGCAACCTCACTCCCACGGCTCAGGTGCCGGGCAATGTGGTGACCGGCGAGACGATTGAAATTCCCAACCTGTACGACACGCATAACATTATTGCCGAAGCGCGTTTCGATATTGCCGGCTTGCAGGTTTCGCCGCCAGACCTCATCAGCCAGACCCTTTCGCAAGGGCAGTCGGTCACTTTTTATTGGAGTGTCCGCCCGCAGGAGAAAGGTCTCTACCGCGGAACGGTGTGGCTCTACTTGAGGTTTGTGGAAAAAGTCAGCGGAGAAGAAAGCCGAAGGGCAGTATCAGCCCAAATCGTCGAGATTGAAGCGGTGAATTTTCTCGGTTTCCCTGCCAGCGTGGTGCGTACCGTTGGCGGCATCGGCTCTCTTGTGGGCGCTGTTGTCGGGTTTCCCTTTTTCGAAGACATTGTAAAGTTTCTCCTCGGCAGGCTGCGCAGAAAACCGAAAATATGACGAAAATCACCATAAAAATTGACATGCGTTCGATATAGGGTGATTGTTCTTTATGGTACAATTTCGGGCATTGTTAGCCTTTTGGATGGAGAAACTATGAACCCGTGGATCTTCGTTGGTTTGTTTTTTGTCGTTGGTTTGCTCATTCCTGTAGGCGCCATTGGAATCGCGGCGCTGCTGGGACCGAAGAAACCCAACCCGATTAAGCAGACCGCTTATGAGTGCGGCATTGAAACGGTGGGCGAGAGTTGGGTGCAGTTCAAGGCGCAGTATTATATTTTTGCGCTGGTGTTTTTGGTCTTCGATGTGGAAACGGTTTTTCTCTTCCCCTGGGCGGTAAAACTGGGCGCGCTTGGGCTGTTTGCCGTCGTCGAAGGCATCATCTTCATCCTGATTCTCGTTGCGGGGCTGGTCTATACCTGGCGCAAGGGAATGCTGGAATGGGCGTAATATGGCGTGTAAATCATAGAGAAGGCTGATTGGTTCACCCATTCAGCCTTTTCTTTGTGTAATAGGAGCGACTCATGAGTTTTTGGAACGATCCCCTCAAGGCTGCTGCGGACTGGTTGCTGGGCGTTTTCACCGGCTGGGGAATGCCCGAACTTGCCGCTAATCTTTTGATTGGCTTCCTCGGTGTATTGATTTTGGTCACCATTTTGATGGTATTGGATATTGGGCTGGTTTGGGTGGAGCGCAAGGTGGTGGCGCGCTTTCAGGACCGCATCGGTCCCAACCGCCTGGGTCCGTTCGGCTTGATTCAGCCGTTTGCCGATATCATCAAACTGATGATTAAGGAAGATACCACGCCCGCCGGCGCGGATAAGGTGGTGTATAACCTTGCCCCCATGCTTTCGATGATGTCGGTGCTGATTTTGTGGGCGATTGTGCCGCTGGCGCCCACTATCCTCGGCGTGGATTTGAACATCGGCGCGCTGTACATCATTGCCGCCGGCGCCATCGGCACGCTCTCCATCATCATGGCGGGCTGGTCCTCCAACAATAAGTTTGCGTTGATTGGCGCTTTTCGTCAGGTGGCGGTGATGATTTCTTTCGAAGTGCCGATGCTGGCGACGCTGCTCATTCCCACCATTCTGGCAGGTTCCATGGGGACAGCCGCCATCGTTGCCAATCAGGACATCTGGTATGTTCTGCTTTCGCCGCTTGGGGCGCTGATCTTCCTGCTGGCAGCCATCGCTGAACTGGGACGCGCGCCCTTCGACCTGGCGGAAGGCGAATCGGAACTGGTCTCCGGCTACAACATCGAATATTCGGGCATGAAATTCGGCATGTTCTACGCCGGCGAGTTGTTGCACGCCTTCACCTTCGGCGGCTTTTGGGCAATTCTGTTCTTTGGCGGCTATCGCTTCTTTGGGCTGGAGAAGGTCAGCCCCTTCCTGGCGATTGCCGTGATCCTCTTCAAAGCCTTCATTGGTTACTGGCTCATCATGTGGGTACGCTACACGCTGCTGCGCATCCGCATTGACCATATGCTGGCTTTCAACTGGAAGTTCCTGACGCCGCTGGCGTTTACGCTCATCATCGTCACGGCTCTGGCTCATGCGCTTCTGGCGGGAGCCTCAGCCTGGCTCTACACCCTGGGCATGTTCCTCTCGAACGTCCTTGTTGCATGGGGGGCATTGGAGATTGCCCGTTCCTACAGCCGCAAAGAGCGGCAGCGGGTGGAAGGAAAACCGCAAGTCGCAGAAGCGGCGCATCACTAGAAAACGCAGCCCATCCTGCGTATCGAGTACTCGGTAAGTGGAGATCTTATGACCGGTGAACAAATTGTTTTTCTCGTTGTTGCCCTCGTCACGCTTGGAGCAGGTCTCATGGTGGTGACGACCCGCAACCTGGTTCATGCCGCCCTTTGGCTGGTGGCGGCTTTGTTCGGCGTGGCGGTGACCTACGTCACATTGAACGCCAGTTTCCTGGCGGTGGTTCAGGTGGTGGTTTACATCGGCGCCATCGCTATCCTCTTCATCTTTGCGGTGATGCTCACCCGCAAGGACATGCGCGATCAGGGTCCGCAGATGAATCGAAACTGGTGGTTCGGCGCGCTGCTGGCTGTGTTGACCTTCGGCGGGCTGTACTTCCTGCTTCAGGGGTGGGAGGGCATGTCGAAGACGGCGGCAGCCTACCCCGTCGGTTTCGATGCGATTTCAGAGTTGGGCAATGCGCTGGTCTCGCCGCAAGCGTATATCCTGCCTTTTGAAGTGGCGTCTGTGTTGTTGGTGGCGGCGCTGGTGGGGGCGGTGTATGTTGCGTTCAATCCCCGCGACGGCGGCTCCCGCAAATAGGAGGTGCAGATATGGTTCCGCTTTCCTGGTATCTGATTTTTGCTGCGGCGCTGTTTAGTATCGGTATGTTCGGCGTGCTGTCGCGGCGCAATGCAGTTGCCATCCTGCTCGGCATCGAATTGATGTTGAACTCGGTGAACATCAACCTGGCGGCGTTCTGGCGCTATGGCAATGTGACGAATATGGCTGGGCAGGTGTTTGCCATCATCGTTTTTGCAGTTGCCGCAGCCGAAGTGGCGGTGGGGCTGGCGCTGGTGATCTCGGTCTATCGCAGCCGCAACACGGTGGTGGCAGACCAAATTGACATGATGAAGTGGTAGGGTATCTATGACAACAGAAACATTGATTTGGCTCATTCCCCTTCCGCCGCTGCTGGCGTTCTTCTTGATTGTGTTGTTTACCAATAAGAGCAAAGCGCTCAGCCATACGCTTGGTGTAGGCGCGGCGGCGCTCTCCTTTATCGGAAGCATGATCGTTTTCTTCCGTGCGGTTGGCGTGGAGCATTTGGGCGAGCATCCGTTTGAATCTGCCATCAACTGGCTGCCGACGGGCGATACCTGGTTCCGCGTCGGCGTGTTGATTGACCCGCTCGGCGCGGCGGTGTTGTTCTTCGTTTCCATCACGATCTTCATGATCTTCCTCTACAGCATTGGCTACCACAACTACGGGCAGCCCGCCGGCGACCATGATGTGAAGGGCCTTCCGCCTCACGGCGCAACGATAGAGGAACACGGGCATAAACACGTTGTCCCCTCGGTCGAGCCGATGTATTCGCGCTTCTTCGCCTTCCTCGGCCTGTTTGCGTTTGGCATGTACACGCTGGTGGTCTCCGATAACCTGCTGACGATGTTCGTCGGCTGGGAAATCATGGGGTTGTGCTCCTACTTGCTGATCGGCTTTTGGTATGGCAAGCCCTCCGCGCGCAACGCGGCAGTCAAAGCCTTTATGACCACCCGCGTCGGCGACGTGTTCATGCTGCTAGGCATTGCCTTCCTCTACTCAGCCACCGGCACGCTGACCTTCCGCGAAATCTTCACCGAAGAAACGCTGCACGCGCTCGCTTCCACCCCCGCCTGGTTTGGTATGACCGCCTCCGGCCTGATCGCCCTGCTGCTCTTTATCGGGACGGTTGGCAAATCGGCGCAGTGGCCGCTCCACGTCTGGCTGCCCGACGCGATGGAAGGTCCCACCCCCGTCAGCGCCATGATCCATGCGGCGACGATGGTTTCGGCGGGCGTCTATGCGGTCATCCGCATGTTCCCGCTGCTCACGGCGGATTACAACGGTCACGACCTCACAGTCACCATGTCCATCGTGGCGTTTATCGGCGCGTTCACCGCGCTCTTCGCCGCGACCATTGCGGTGGCGCAAAACGACATCAAGCGCGTGCTGGCTTATTCCACCATCTCTCAACTCGGTTACATGATTGCCGCGCTCGGCATTGGCGCGTATGTTGCCGCGGCATTCCACCTCATCACCCACGCCTTCTTCAAGGCGCTGCTCTTCCTCGGCTCCGGCTCGGTCATTCATGGCATGGAGCATGGCGTCCTCCACACGGGCAATCATCACGTGGACCCGCAAGACATGTACAACATGGGCGGCCTCCGCAAGAAAATGCCCATCACCTTCTGGACGTTCCTGATCGGCGGCTTCGCGCTTTCGGGTTTCCCGCTCGTCACCGCGGGCTTCTGGTCGAAGGATGAAATCCTCGCCGACGCGTGGGGACATGGTCACCTGGCGGTCTTCATCACCCTCGCCGTCGCCGCCTTCCTGACCGCCTTCTACACCATGCGGCAGATTACCTTGACCTTCCTCGGCGAACCCCGCACAGAAGAAGCCAAACATGCCCAGGAGACTCCCTGGACGATGACCACCCCGCTCATCATCCTCGCGGTCTTTGCTGTGACCTACGGCTGGGTCGGCATCCCCGAGCATTTCCCTGGCCTCGGCGGACTCGTGCCAAACTGGTTCCACGAATTCGTCGGCAGCACCCTGGCCGAACATCCCGAAGCGGCACCGTTCAGCCCTGTCCCGCTCCTGACCTCGCTGGGCGTGGCTCTGGGCGGGCTGCTCCTCGGCTGGCTGGTCTATCGCAACGTCAAATCGCCTGCCGAAGACAAACTGCAAATCCCGCTTCTCAAGAACAAGTACTACTTCGACGAAGCGTATGATTTCCTGTTTGTCAAACCCGCCTACTGGTTTGCTGAAAACGTCGTCTATAAATTCCTCGATAAGGGCGTGATAGACGGTATCCTCCACGCCTTTGGTCCGTTCACCCAAAATGTGGGCGCTGGGCTGCGCAATTACATAGACCTGCCTGTGATCAACCGCGCCATCGGCGACGGCTCGGCGGAAGTCACATACTGGTTTGGCGGCAAACTGCGCGGCATTCAAAGCGGACGCGTCCAACAGTATCTTATGCTTGCCCTGGTGACGTTCATCATCATCGGCGCAGCCTTGTATTTCTTCGTCTTCGCCGCGTAGGGATACGTCAAATACTCAGGAGTACATGATGGACTTCATCTCTACTCACCTTCTCTCCACAATTTTGTTTTTCCCCGCTGCAGCGGCGCTTGTGATGCTCTTTCTGCCGAAAGAGGAAGCCAAACTGCACAAGTGGTTTGCCCTGGGTGCGAGCCTTGTCCCCTTTGTGCTTTCGCTGGTGGTCTGGTTCAACTTCAACCCCTCCCAGCCTGGCTACCAGTTCGAAGAAATCTACCCCTGGTACCCTGCCATCGGCTCATCCCTGCATCTCGGGGTGGACGGTCTCTCGCTCTCGATGGTGCTGTTGACCACCCTGCTCACGCCGATAGCCCTCCTCGCGTCCTTCAGCATCAACGACCGCACCAAAGCCTACATGATCCTGTTCCTCTTCCTTGAGACAGGAATGCTGGGCGTGTTCATGGCGCTCGACCTGCTGATCTTCTTTGTCTTCTGGGAAGTGGGTCTTGTCCCGATGTACTTCCTGATCAACCAATGGGGCAGCGCCAACCGCAACTATGCCTCGCTCAAGTTCATGATCTACACCATGGGCGGTTCGTTGGGTCTGCTGCTTGCGGTGCAGTTGCTGGGCGTGTTGTTCAAGACATACGACCTGCAGGTGATTACCGCGCAGTGGTCAACCTACACCGCACCGATAGGCGGCATCCCTGCCAGCACATTCAAGACGGTTGCCTTTTGGGCGTTCGTGATTGCATTCGCGGTCAAGGTTCCGCTGTGGCCCTTCCATACCTGGCTGCCCGATGCCCACACCGAAGCCCCCACTGCCGGCTCGATGATCCTGGCGGGCGTGCTGCTCAAACTGGGCGCCTATGGCTTCCTGCGGTTGATCCTGCCGCTGTACCCTGCTGAATCGAAATACTTTGCCGGTGCGCTGGCATTCCTGGCGGTTGCCGCCATCGTTTTCGGCGCCTTTGCTTCCTACGCCCAAACTGATTTCAAGCGGCTGGTTGCTTACTCTTCCGTCAATCACATGGGGTTTGTGGTACTGGGAATTGCCGCTGCCGCTTTTGCCGCCAGCACAGCCGATGCGCACATTGCCCTGAACGGCGCCATCCTGCAGATGTTCAACCACGGGCTCTCGGCGGCGGGCATGTTCTTCCTGGTGGGCGTTATCTACGAACGCACTCACACCCGCAACCTTGAGGAGTTTGGCGGTTTGTTCCCGCTCGTGCCGGTCTACGGCGGCATTTTGATTTTCACCAGCATGGCGTCGCTCGGTCTGCCGGGGCTCAACGGCTTTATCTCCGAGTTCCTGGTGGTGCGAGGTTCCTTTGGCGTTGGCGTCAATTCCGTGCCGGTGATGGCGGTATATACCGCCGTGGCAATGCTGGGACTGCTCTTCACCGGTGCATATATTTTGAAAGGTATCAAGAAAGTTCTGCATGGTCCCATGAACGAACATTGGGCGCACGGCGAACATAAACTAACCGAGATCAACACGCGCGAAATTATCGTGATGGTCCCGCTCATGGTGTTGATCTTGTGGATCGGCCTGTATCCCGCCTGGATCCTGGACGTGATCAACAAAGCCGTGGTCATGCTTTTCTAAGAGGTGGATGATGAATTTTCCCGTACTAAGCGTCATCACGTTCACACCGATGGTTGCGGCATTGATCATCCTCATGATGCCCTCTCATCGGCGAAACGAAACCCGCGCTGTTGCGCTGGCGTCGGCAACCTTTGCCTTGCTGCTCTCGGTGTGGGTGTATTTTTCCTACGATCAAGCCACAGGAGGCTATCAGTTTATCGAGAAATACAACTGGCTTCCTATGCTGGGCATCAGCCTGCACTTCGGCGTGGACGGCATGAGTGCGCCGCTCGTCCTGTTGACCGGCGTGGTCATGTTCACGGGCGTGCTCATCTCGTGGGGCGATGAAGACCCGCACGTCAAGGCTGGAATTCAGGATCGCCCGCGCGAGTTCTTTGCCTTCCTGTTCCTGCTGGCAGGCGGTGTGTTCGGCGTCTTCGTTTCGCTCGACCTGTTCATGCTGTTCTTCTTCTATGAAATTGCGGTCTTCCCCATGTACTTGCTCATCGCCATCTGGGGCTGGGTGGTGACCCGCGAATACGCCGCCATGAAACTCACCCTCTACCTGTTCGTCGGTTCGGTGGTTTCGCTGGTCGGCGCGCTTGCCATGTACTGGGTGCAATACCAGAACACGGGCGTCCTTTCCTTCGATATGCTTGTCATGGAAAAGGCTGGTTTTTCGCAGGCATTTCAAATTGCCTGGTTCCTGCCGGTCTTCCTCGGCTTTGCGGTGCTGGGCGGCATCTGGCCCTTCCACAACTGGTCGCCGGATGGTCACGTGGCTGCGCCAACCGCTGTTTCGATGTTCCATGCAGGCGTGTTGATGAAACTGGGTGCATTCGCCGCCTTGCGCGTGGGCATCATGCTGCTGCCCGAAGGCGCCAAATACTGGTCGTGGCTCATCATGACCTTTGCAGGGATCGCCGTCGTTTACGGCGCTTACATTGCCTTCGTCCAGACCGATATGAAATACATGATCGGTTTCTCCTCCGTCTCGCACATGGGGCTGGTGATGCTCGGTCTCTCGACCCTCAACCAAAACGGCCTGACCGGCGCCGGCGTGCAAATGTTCTCGCACGGGGTGATGACGGCTCTCTTCTTTGCCGTTACCGGCATGATTTATGACCGCGCACACACCCGCATGATCCCCGAACTGGGCGGCATGATGAAGATTATGCCCTTTGCAGGCGTGGGCTTCATCATTGGCGGTCTGGTCTCGATGGGTATGCCGGGCTTTTCGGGCTTCGTGGCGGAATTCCCCATCTTCATGGGCGTCTGGCAGACGCAATGGCTGGTGGCGGTTATTGCCAGCATTTCGATTGTCATCACGGCAGCCTATATCATGATCAACATCCGCAAAGTCTTCTTTGCCGAACTGCCCGAAAAACTACACGGACATGTCGGCGACATCACCGTTTTGGATAAGATTGCCATCGTGACCCTTTGCCTGCTCATGGTTGGGCTGGGGCTGTTTCCGGGTCTGATGGTGCCCATGGTGCAAACCGGCGTAGAAAACATTCTGCGCCTGTTGGGAGGTGCATAATGTTCACCACGATAACCTTCGCATCCATCCTCCCCGAAGTGCTCATTCTGCTGCTTGCCATCCTCATTTTCATCGTCGAACCGTTCTGGAAAGCAGAACAACGGCGCAACACGGGCTGGCTGACGGCGGGCGGCTTGCTGGCGGCAATAGTCCTTAGCCTGCTCTTTGGGCAGCCGGGCGAACCGCAGACCACCTTCGGTGGAATGATCCGTTTCGACTGGCTGGGTTTCTTCTTCAAACTGCTCTTCATGTTTGCCGGTGCAGCCACCGCCCTGCTCTTTATGGACAATGAGAAGATCGGTCAACGCGGCGAGGCATATCTTCTGCTGCTTGCCTCGCTTCTGGGCATGAACCTGATGGCGGTCTCTGCCGACCTGGTGATGCTCTACCTCTCGATTGAGACCACTTCCATCCCGCTCTATGTCCTTTCCGGCTTTATGCTGAAGGATAAGAAATCCACAGAGGCGGGCTTCAAGTATCTGCTGTTTGGTGCGCTGGCGTCAGCCTTCATGCTCTACGGCTTTAGCCTGGTCTTTGGTTTTACAGGGACGACCAATCTCTATCAATTGGTTGAAATGTTCCAGGTGGGCAGCCTATCCGTTGCCGCTGCGTTTGGCGTGCTGGCGTTGATTCTCGTGGGGCTGGGTTTCAAGGTCTCGATTGTGCCTTTCCACTTTTGGGCGCCGGATGTGTACGAAGGTGCGCCGACGCCGATTTCCGGCTTCCTTTCCACGGCTTCGAAAGCGGCTGGCTTTGCTGTCCTCGTGCGTCTGTTCTTCATCGCTTTCCCCCAATTTGCCGCCTCGTGGACGCTGACCCTTGCTATTCTCTCTGCCATCACCATGACGGTTGGCAACCTGCTCACTCTTCAGCAGACCAATATCAAACGGCTGCTGGCGTACTCCTCGGTGGCTCATGCGGGGTATGCCATGATCGGTGTGGTTGCCTTCACAAAATTGGGTGTGACCAGTGTGATTTTTTACCTGGCGGCGTATATTCTGACGAACCTGCTCGCCTTCGGCGTTGTCATGGCGTTTAGCCGCGTAAGCGGTGTGGATGAGATTAAGGATTTTGCCGGGATGAGCCGCCGCAATCCCTGGCTGGCGCTGATGATGCTGACCGCTTTTCTCTCGCTGGCGGGGATGCCTCCGTTTGGCGGCTTCGTGGCAAAGGTGTTCGTCTTTGCGGCAGGCGTGGAGGCGGGGTACGTCTGGCTGGTCTTTGTGGGTATCATCAACTCGATTATCGGTGTGTACTACTACCTGAACGTGATGAAGTACGTGTATCTGTACCGCATGCCGAACGAGGATGAGGAAAAACACCCCATCCCGCTGACCCGTCCATACGCCCTCACGCTGGCTGTGCTGGCAATTGGCGTGATTCTGATCGGAACGGTCTTCGCGCCGTGGTTTGGCTGGTCGGATGCCGCAGCGTTGACTCTCTTCTAGGAAACCGAGGCAGGTTGAAGGTCCAAAAAAGAAGCGGTGAGAATAATCCCAATTCTTGTTTGACACACCTTCAACCCCTCGTTTATAATCGTGCAACATGACACAATCTGAACAAAAAGGCAGAAGCATCCTGACGAATGTGTTGATTGTCATGGTGGGGCAGGTAGGCTGCCTCACGTTGATTGTTATCCTGGTTTCGGTGCTTCTGGGTTTATGGCTGGATGGAATGTTTGGCACAAAGCCGGTGATTACCCTGGCGTTGTTGTTTGCGGGAATTCCCGTGTCGGTGCTGGTGATGCTCGGTGTGGCGCGCAAGACGCTGGCACGGTTGAAAGAGAAAGTCGAAAAAGAATCTCACACTTCTTCATAGGAGGCGGACTTTGGAACATCAAAAACGCAGACCCTGGCGCAGATGGGTCTTGCTTGGGCTGTTGATTGTAGGGTATGTGTTGGGGGGCAGGTTTGTCCCTGTCCAGCCTGAGATTACCGTTGCGCCGGAAAAATTGATCGAGGAGCCGTTGTTCACCCTGCCGGTCATTGGCGATTTTTACCTGGTGAACACGCTTCCCACGCTGGCAATCACGATTGTTTTGCTGGCGGCGATTGCCTACTTTACCAACCGTTCGTTGAAGCAAAGCGCGAAGACCGACCTCGTGCCGCGCGGCATCGGCAATTTGATGGAAGCCGTCCTTGAAATGCTTTATAACTTGACCGAAGGCTCCGCGGGCAAATACGCCAGGATGATTTTTCCCTGGTTTGCGACCATTATGATATATGTTCTCTTCGCCAATTTGCTCAAGTTGATTCCCGGCTTTGAATCGATTGGCTTGATTAAGGAAGCCCACGGCGAGGGCGGACACGCGGTGGCGTCTCTGGGCGGCGGATGGGGCATGTTGACCGCTGAAGAAGGACACTACGTCCTATATCCTTTCCTGCGCGGCATTTCCGTAGATTTGAACTTCACCGCCGCGCTGGCGGTCATCGCTGTCGTGATGATTCAAGTCGTCGGCTTCCGCGCGCAGGGAATCGGCTACCTGAGCAAGTTTTTCAACACCCGCCGCATGTTCAAAGTCCCATTCTTCGGCGCGATGGACTTTTTGGTCGGCTTGCTGGAATTGATTTCCGAGGTCTCCAAAATCCTCTCTTTTGCCTTCCGTCTTTTCGGAAATATGTTTGCGGGCATTGTGTTGGTCGCCATTGTCGCCGGGCTTTTGGGGCGTTTCTCCATTCTCCCCGCGATGGTCATGATGTTCGAACTATTCGTCGGCGTTATTCAGGCGTTTGTCTTCGGCATGTTAACGATGGTCTTCATGGCGCAGGCGACTCAAGGTCACGGCGAGGAACACGCCGAGCATTAATTGTCAATTTTGGGCGGGACGTCCCCAGCCCGTTGAGAGAAAATATTCTAATCATTAAAAAAAACCTAAGGAGGCTTTACATGGAAGGAAGTATTTTGGATGCGATGCGCTATGTGGGCGCGGGACTGGCGATGATTGGCGCAGCGGGCGCGGGCGTGGGGATTGGCTTGAGCGTACAGGGCGCGCTGACAGGCATGGCGCGCAACCCCGACACCTATGGCAACCTGCTGACGAATATGATTCTGGGCATCGCGTTCTCCGAAGCCATCGCCATCTATTGTCTGGTTATCGCGTTCCTCATGCTCTTCAAAGTTGTGTAGTTATAAGGAGCTGTGAAATATGGAAGCTCTTGGGATTAACTTAGGTCTCCTCATCGTCCAGATTATCGCTTTCGCGATTGTTTTTCTCACGCTGAACGCCTGGGTCTACAAACCCATGCTGGACATGATGGAATCTCGCAAACAAAAAATCGCGCAAGGTTTGGAAGACGCCCGCATCGCCGCCGAAGCCCGCGCCAATGCCGAAAAAGAAGCGGCAAAAATCATTGGTGATGCCCAGGCGGAAGCCGGTAAAATCGTCCGCGAAGCGACCGAACGGGCAGAAGCCGCTGCCAAGGACGTGAAAGCCGCCGCCGAAGCCGAAGCCGCCAAGGCGCGCGAAGCCGCCCTGGCGGAAGTAGAACTGGAGCGCGCCCGCATTCTGGGAGACCTGCGCGGACAGGTTGCCTCTCTGGCAATCGCCGCTGCCAACAAACTGGTTGGCGAAGCGCTCGACGAAAAGAAGCAGCGTGCCTTGCTCGATGAATTCTTCTCAGGCGTAAAAGGCGGCAAGGTCGTCGTGGTCGAAGGCGAATTCCAGGGTGAAACCGCCGAAGTCACCAGCGCTCTGCCGCTCACCGGCGAAGAACAGGAAGCCGTGAAGAAGAACTTCCGCGCCAAAGAAGTCATCTTCAAGGTCAACCCTGCCATCCTTGGCGGGCTGGTCGTCAAGATTGGCGATAAAGTGCTCGATGCGTCGGTGGCAGGCAAACTCGAAGGTCTGCGCCACAGCCTCAAGTAAGTCAGAGCCGTTCAAAGGGTTTTGGTAAAATTGCCAAAACCCTTTTTTTGTTTAACCATGTCGCATCCCAAATCGCTCAAACAACTTTTTGCAGAACTGCCGCACCCTTTTTGCACCCCAAATGCCCCCGATGTGACCATTCACGGCATTGCCATTGACAGCCGCGCAGTACAGCCGGGGCAATTATTCGTCGCCCTGACGGGCGGAACGACGGATGGCCATAACTACATCCAAAAAGCAATCGAAGGCGGCGCTGTCGCCGTGGTGGGAGAAAAAGACCTGACCGGCCTGCCGGTGCCTTACCTGCGCCTCCAGAACACGCGTCGGGCTCTGACCTGGCTGGCTGGCGCGTTTTACAACTGGCCTGGCCGCCATCTGACAGTGACCGGCGTCACCGGCACCGACGGCAAGACCACCACCACCAACCTGATTTACCAAATCCTGCTGGCGGCAGGCATCCGCGCCGGGATGATTTCCACCGTCAACGCCGTGATTGGCAATGAAGTGCTGGATACCGGCTTCCACGTCACCACCCCCGATGCGCACGATGTTCAGCGTTACCTGGCGATGATGGTGGAGGCGGGCTTGACACATGTCGTGTTGGAGACCACTTCTCACGGCTGGTCGCAGCACCGCGTGGATGCCTGTGAGTTCGATGTGGGCGTTCTCACCAACATCACGCACGAACACATGAACGAACATGGCACTTTCGAAAACTACCGCGCTGCCAAAGCCCGGTTGTTTTCCAGCCTGGAAATGACTCTGCCCAAGCCGCAGGGGAACCCCCGCCTGGGAATCATCAACCGCGATGACCCGAAATCGTTCGATTTCCTAAACGATTTCATCAAAGTCAACAAGTTGAATTACGGGCTGGGCGAAGGGGCGGATGTCAGGGCTGTGGATATTTCGTATAGCCCATCTGGTATTCATTTTGCTGTGCAAAGCCGGGATTTTCATGTAAAAGTTACCAGCAGGCTGGTGGGGGCCTACAATGTTTCCAACTGCCTGGCGGCGCTCACGGCGGCGGTCTATGGGCTGGGGGTGGACCCCGAAACGGCGGCGCGCGGCATTGCCTCGCTGGAAGGAATCCCCGGGCGCATGGAACGCATTGACATGGGGCAAGCCTTCACCGCGATTGTGGATTTTGCCCACACGCCAAACGCCCTCAAGGTGACGCTGAAAACCGCCCGTCAGATGACAGCGGGTCGGGTGATTTGTGTCTTTGGTTCGGCAGGGCTGCGGGATAAGGAAAAGCGCCGCATGATGGCGGAGACCTCTGCAGAACTGGCGGATTTGACCGTTCTCACCGCCGAAGACCCGCGCACGGAATCGCTGGAGGGCATTCTCGAAGAGATGGCGGCAGGCGCCAAGTCCAGAGGCGGAAGCGAAGGGGAGACGTTTTGGCGGGTGGCAGACCGCGGCGAAGCGATCCGCTTTGCGCTGCGGCTGGCGCGCCCGGGCGACATCGTCCTGGCATGCGGCAAGGGGCATGAGCAATCCATGTGTTTCGGGCAGACCGAGTATCTGTGGGATGACCGCACGGCGATGCGCGCCGCGCTGGCGGAACTTTTGGGGGTGGAAGGTCCGCAGATGCCATACCTGCCTTCGAGCGATACACCTGAAGAAGAGTGGTTAAAGGGATAAATGATCCATTATTTATACAGGGAACAAACCATCCCTGCGCCTGTTGAGGTGGTTTGGAAATATTTTTGTGACCCCAAAAACCTGAACGAGATCACCCCGCCGGATATGAACTTTGAGATTGTGCATGGCGGCGATACGGCGATGTATGAGGGGCAGATTATCGAATACCGCGTCGAGTTCATCCGCGGCGTGCGGTCGCTGTGGCTGACGGAGATTGCACATGTGCGGGAGGGGAAGTATTTTGTGGATGAACAGCGTGTCGGTCCGTACCGCTTTTGGTACCACGAGCATCTGTTCGAAAAGGTTCCGGGCGGCACCAAGATGACCGACCATGTGACGTATGCCGTCCCGTTTGGATACCTCGGTAACGTCCTGAACTCGGTTTGGATCTCGAAACGTTTGAAATATATCTTCGACTTCCGAAAGAGGAAGATCGCGGAATTATTTGGAGAGGCAACATGACAAGTTGGGTGACGCCGGTTACGTTGAGCGGCCGATACGTGCGGCTCGAGCCGATGACCGAAGCGCACATCCCCGCGCTGGCGGAGATTGGCGTAGGGCAGCCGTTTTGGGATTTCATGCTGTACGGCAAAATGGAGACGGAAGCGGATATGGCGAACTGGGTGCACGACATCCTTTCGCGCGCCGCAAAAGGGACCGACCTGCCGTTTGTCGTGGTTCACCTGGCTTCGGGGCGGGTGGCAGGGGCGACGCGCTATCTCAACATCATGCCCAAAGACCGCGGGCTGGAGATTGGGGGGACGTGGTATGGGGTGGAGTTTCAACGGACGGCGGTCAATACCGAGTGCAAGTATTTGCTGCTCAAGCATGCCTTTGAAACGCTGGGGTGCATCCGCGTGCAGTTGAAGACCGATTTGCGTAACGAACGTTCGCAAAAAGCCATCGAGCGCCTCGGAGCGGTGAAGGAGGGCATTTTGCGCAATCACATGATCCTGCCGGATGGGCGCATACGCCATTCGGTCTTTTACAGCATCATTGACTCGGAGTGGCCCCAGGTGAAAGAGCGGCTGGAAGCGATGCTCAGGCGGGGAACAGGCGAGGGGCAGTCCTCTCAGGCTGAGGGTTGAGTCTGATGCGCTGCGCGGGCGGGGGAAAGGCGGCTGAGGAGGAAAAGCCCCAGGGTGCTGGTCAGGCCGATGAGCAAGCCTCCAATCCAGATGGCGCGGGGGGAGATGGCGTCGTTTAGAAAGCCGCCGATGAGCGGGGAGAGGGTGCGGGCCAGACCCCATCCCAGCCAGTGAATGCTCATGTAACGTCCGCGCAGGCTGGCGGGTGAACTATCTGCCACGTATTTGCTGGCGGTGGGGACGAGCGTGAGTTCGCCGAAGGTTAGAATGACCATGCTGAGCCAGAAACCCCAGAAACTGCTCATCAGCGCAACGCTGCCCGTGCCGAGGGCATAGATGAACATGCCGGCCGCCAGCACCGGCAGGGTGGGGCGTTTGCGGGTGATGAGCGTGACAAAATATTGGATGAAGACGCACATGAGCGCGTTGGTGGTGGGAATCCAGCCGTAGAGATTTTCGGGGATGCCAAAGTTGGTTTTGGCATAGACGGGCATGAGGATCCACAGCATGGTGGGGGCAATCAAGCCGAGGCTGATGAGCGTGACGAAAGCCATGAAGGGCTTATCTTGTAACACAAGGCGAAAGCCGCCCGTGCGGGGTGGTTCGTGAGTTGTGTGCAACGCCGGCGGGGTGAGGGTTTCGTGCGCCAGGAAGAAAAGCAGAATGCTGTAGATGAGAAAACCGCTGCTGGCGCCCAGGAAGGCAAGATTATAGGATGTGGCCGTGAGAAAGCCGCCCACGGCGGGGCCGACGGCGAAGGCGGCGTTGTTGGCGATGCGGTTGATGGTGTAGGCGTCGGTGCGTTTTTCGGATGGAATGAGGTCGGCAAGCATCGCATCAGCCCCGACCTGATACATGGGATTCGACAACCCAATCATGATCATCAACCCGACGAAGTGCAGGTAGGTTTGGGCGTGCATCATCAGGAAATAGGCAATGCCGGTAGTGACGAGGCTGAAGGTCATGACGACTTTGCGCCCGATGTGGTCGGCAAGGAAGCCGGCGATGAGCGAGGCGAACAGCCCGGTGCCGGCGTTGATGGAAATGAGGGTGGCAACGGTGCTGAGCGGCAGGTTCAATTTGCCGCTGGCGTAGATGAGCATGAAGGGCCAGATCATGCTTCCGCCGGCGGTGGAGATGACCACTCCGGCAATCATGAGCCAGAATTGACGCGGATATTGCCGGAACAGAGTCTTGAGCGATTTGATGAGTTTCATGGATGGAGTTTGCATAAAAAAGCGGACGGAAACCGCCCGCTCTTTCGGATGGTGTGGAAAGGGAAGAGGTTCTTTTTGGTGATTGCCCACAAGGGAGGCATGTGCGGATTGGGCAATCCGCACGAGCAAAAAAATGGCGGCTTGGAAACTGCTGGCTTGGATTGCCAAATCCAAGCCCCTTGCTGGCGGAGCGCTCGAAAGCATTTACCCAAACTTGCATCGTAATTTTAGAGAATACGCCCTGCCTTCAAGATGTGGGCAATCACCAGGTTCTTTTAGAAGACGGATAAGACAGATGTCACGGCGAGGGTGGTGAGGCACATGGTAATCACGGCGAAGACAGTGGTGACGATGCCGGTGAGGCGCGAGCGAATCCAGCCGGTCAGCCCGATGGCGGCAAGGAAGACATACACCGCGGCAAGCATGACCAGCACCGCAATGGCGCCGATGGTATCCAGTTCGGTAATGATGCGGTTTTGTTCGGCGGTGGCGGCAAAGGTAAGCACGAAGACAATCAACGCGTAGAGGAACATCACGGTTGATGCAGAAAAAGCCAGAATGGTGGCGGTGGTGATTTTGCCCTGCGGGTTGGTGGAAAGCAATTGGATGACGGCAGAAATGGCAAAGCCAGCCAGCACGCCAGCCAGGGTTGCCAACGCTCCCGCCTCAGCCAGATAGTTTTCTACGGTCATAAACGGTCTCCTCGGGGGAATTGGACAGAGTAGTTCTCGGCGCTGAGGGTTGATTATACCCGCCGCCGAGGGAGGAGGGTACAATTGAAACAGGTCAGGAAGTGGCTAAAAGGATGGGCTAAACCTTTTCTTACCACGGAGCGCACAGAGTCCACAGAGAAAAGTAAGAAGAATCTCTGTGATCTCCGTGAACTCAATTGTGAAATCCATTGGAAAGCCCGCCCAATTCGCCATTCCCACAGGTCAAGCCGGTTAGAAAAACGGAGTTCCGTATGTTCAGAAGACCAACCACCTTATCCTCAATACAACAAAGTTTTCAGGATGTTCGCGCGCTGCTGGCGACGCTGACGGGCAGCCTGGCGAAAGGGGGTGGGGCGGAAAGCCTGGAGAGTGTGCGGGAGATGAGCCGCGTGACCCAGTCTCTGGTGGAACTCGAACAGGCGGTGGTGGATCAGCTGCGGGTGCAGGAGAATCAACTTGCAGCGTTGATGAAGGTTGGGCAGATGATCAACTCCTCGTTGGGGAAGAAGCGCGTGCTGGAGGAGGTGATGGACCGCCTCATTGAGTTGATGCACGCCCAACGGGGATTCCTGATGTTGAAGCGTCCAAATGGGGAATTGGAGGTGGAGGTGGCGCGCGGCATAGACCGCATCAACCTGGAGGAGGAGGTCTTCAGAGTCAGCCGCACGATTGTGCAGCGGGTGGCGGCAACGGGGGAAACGATTTTGACGACCAACGCCCAGGAAGACCCGCGTTTTGAGAATCAGTTGAGTGTGGCGGCGTTTCGGCTGCGTTCCATTCTGTGCGCACCATTGAAGATCAAGGACGATTTGATTGGGGTGATTTATGTGGATAACCGCGCCCGTTCGGGGATCTTTCGGGAGCAGGATCAGAACTTAATTACGGCTTTTGCCGACCAGGCGGCGGTGGCAATTGATAATGCGCAGCTATTCGAAGACCTGCAGCGGAAGAACCGTGAATTGGAGGAGGCGTATCAGGCAACGCTGGAAGGCTGGGTGAGCGCATTAGACATGCGCGATAAGGAGACGGAGGGGCATACCCAGCGTGTCACTATTCTGACGCAGAGGCTGGCGCGTTTTATGGGGGTGAGCGGCGACGATTTGATTCATATCACGCGCGGCGCGCTGCTGCATGACATCGGCAAGATGGCGATTCCCGATAGTATCCTGCTCAAGCCGGGTCCGTTGACCGAGGAGGAAAGAGAATTGATCAAGCAGCACCCGAGGTTTGCTTACGAGATGCTCAAACGGATTGAATTCCTGCACCCGGCGCTTGACATCCCCTATTGTCATCACGAAAAATGGGACGGAAGCGGCTATCCGCGCGGGCTGAAAGGGGAGGAAATCCCTCTGGCAGCACGCATTTTCCCTGTGGTGGATGTGTGGGATGCGCTGACTTCCGACCGTCCTTACCGCAAGGGAATGCCGCTGGATGAAGTGAAAGAGCGCATCCGCGCGGATGCGGGGCGGCATTTCGACCCGCAGGTGGTGGAAGCCTTCCTGGCGATGGACGATTATTCGGTTTGAGTTTTGGGGCTGTGCGGGGGCTGCCTGGAAGGGGATCATTTCGCCAGCAGTTCGTCGTATTTTCGTCTCACTTCGCGGATGTCATCCCACATTTGGGCTTTGGGCGAGCCGGGTTCGCGCGATGGATTGCGTAGCAGGTAGGAGGGGTGATAAATGGGCATCACCCAGCGGCTTCCCAGTTGGGTCCACTGCCCGCGCAGGGAAGTGATGCCGCTCTTCCCTAAAATGGATTGACACGCTACGTTGCCGCTCAAGAGCATGATGAGCGGGTCTACCAGGCGGATGATTTCGTTGACGTAGGGGCGATAGTATTTTATTTCCTCGTCGGTCGGTTTGCGGAATGCCTTGCCGTCGGTGCCCGGCGGCATGCGGAAGACGGAATTGGTGATGAACACATCCTTCTGCGGGTCAAAATGCACCGATTCGAGAATCTTATCCAACAACTGTCCCGCCCGCCCGACGAACGGTTTGCCCCGCAGGTTTTCCTCAGGTCCCGGCGCTTCGCCGATGATCATCAGTTTTGCCTGCGGGTTGCCGCGGCTGATGACCACCCTGGTCCCGGCGGAGGCGAGAGGGTCATCTTGCATTTGCATCATTTGGTTGAAAAGTTCTTCCAGGGAGGTATGGCGGGGAGTAGGTGGATTGAAGAGATCGAATTGGGACATACTCTGTTCCTCTTTTGCCTGACGGCGGGAAATCCTCTTTTACACAACGACGCTTCGATTATAAACTTGCCTTACGCTCTCTCATCCTGTTGTTTGTTCATCCACGAAGAATTTTTGAAGAGGTCTAATATTTCCATCGCAGTTGGAACTCAATTTCCTCTTCGTCCTCACCGCGTTCGTGTTCGATGCTGATCTCTGCATCAACGGGGATATACACTCTCTTGCCTGCCACTTGAATACGGAATGATTTCCCTGTTTCCAGTGTATCCGCCAGGCGGCGGAGTTTTTCCACGAACTTCTTGACTGAATAGACTTTTTCGACATCTCGTGCGCGTTTGGTGTTCATGTTTCTTTCCTTTGAAATGAGCCTCTGGGAGGGAAGAAACGCAAATACTATGCTGCATGGATACTGTGGCAGGCGTGCGTCACGCAAGCACAATTTTACACAGTTTCGCGATGGTTTTTCGATGGCTTACGAAAACCCTGCGTAATTTTTCTTTTCCCCGGGTGTGCCCGCAGGGCGGAAGAAAGGGATGATTGCAACAGCCTCCTTTGCCTTGCAGCGTCTCTTAGCCCGATCGAGACACTGCAAGGCTGGAGAAAGGAGAATGCAAAACGTCCATCAGCGAAAAACTTTGGACTGTTTTTGCATGTGAACGGTCAGCACTTTTCGAACCAGGTCGCATACCTCGCCGATGGTTTCGTCCGCCAGTTGGTAAATCATTTCATTGCCCTGTCTTTTGCATTCCACAACGCCGACATTACGCAGAGTACTCAATTGGCGCGAAACCAGCGATTGCCCATACCCTGTGCTGACGGCAATTTCGCTGACGTTCATGGGGCGTTCGCGCAGGATGTGAATGATTTTCAGGCGGGCAGCGTTTCCCATTGCCTTGCAGAAATCGGCCTGAATTTCAAAAATGGATTGGGATGGTAAACCTGCCATGGGCTTCCAGGCATTTATTGCGGTTTTTGTCTCTGCTGCAGAAGAAAATGTACTGCCAACGCCAGGCCGGCTACCAGGAGAAGCGGTACCACTTCCCATACGGCCAGCCATCCCTGCCCTGCCGGCTCCGCTGGCAGCGGGGCAACCTTCTCCAGCGAATACGCTGGCGTATAAGGAACGGCAATTTTTACTTTGCTGATGCCGGCGTTGGCGTCGAAGTAGGCGACGCGTTCGTCACATTCCTGCGGATGGCATTGCCGGCATTTGGATACATCATCGTTGATGACAGGGTGCGCAGACCGTTGGACGTGTGCGAGGTTTTTATCGAGTGTATTGGGATTGCCGCCGTGACAGTCCACACAGCTCATGGGCGCTTCTTTCAGGCAAAACCAATTTCCCGTATCGTGTAGGAAGTATAGATTTTCATGGCAGACAATGCACTTCACATTGGCAGGCGGCGGGGCAGGCTCGTCGGCAAAAGCAGTCTGTGACGTGAACGATACTGCCGGCAGGAGGATGACCCCCACCACCAACAGAGAGGCAAAACCCTTCAAAAACTTTCCAATCACGGCAACCTCCTTATCTTGTTAGAGCCGCCGTTACCTCCAAAAATGTCTTTCTGCCGGCTGGTCGCGGCCGTCCAGCGGGCACAAAACCAACAACATACGTGATGGAGCATTATCCTCGTTCCGCCAGGAATGCGGTAAGTGCGCCTCGAAAATCAAACTATCGCCCGCTTTCAATAAATAGGAATTCTCCTCCACCTGATAGGTGATGTTTCCCTCCAGACAGTACACAAATTCGCTGCCTGTATGCACAATTGGAATCTTCCCGCTGTTTGCCAGTGGATCGAGGGTAATAATGAGTGGTTCTGCGCCAAACTGTGAGAGACTGGACCCAAGGTTTTCTATCGTCCCATGCGAAAATTTTACGCGCGGGTTATCCCCGGCTTGACGATACACAACCTTTTCATTCCCCGCATTTTCTTCGAAAAAGGTTGTCACCGGTACCTGCAGGGTTTGGGCAATCGCCTGAAGCGTACTCACACTGGGGGAGGTGCGCCCATTCTCGATCAGGCTGAGGGTGTTGACATTCAAGGCGGTTTGCTCCGCCAGCGCACGAATGGACAGCCCGCGGCTCATGCGGATTTCACGCAGCCGCCGCCCTACCTCTACGGTTCGATTTTCTTTTAGAGTTTCTACAATGGGCGATTTGCTCTGTCTTGCCATGATTTGCCTCTGAAATGGTTGTTTCAACTAATATTATAGTCAAAAATTTGAAAAAGTAAATAATACGACTATTAAAATAGTTTATTTTTATCATAGATGCTCTCCATGGTAGTCCTACAAGAAACCGTGGAGTCTTAGAGAGTGTTTTAAAAGTCCTTGTTTGTTCTTCCAAAATGCGTAGGATGCG
>JBBITE010000038.1:0-26717 GCA_037440905.1 Anaerolineae bacterium
GGAACGTCCCGAAGGTTCTCGAGAGTCAGGTTTGCTTTCGCTCCAAACCTTCGGGGCGGTGCGTAACATCAGTAACTCACCTTACGCAGAACGCCTTGAAGGTTCTCGTAAAACAGGCTTGTTTTCCCTGCACGGCGGCTGAAGTCGCGGCTCAACCTCGCAAAGCTGCCTGCGCAGGCTCTCAAGTCAGCGAAGGCTGACTTCGTGATTGCTAGATGCGGTTTGAACCGCCAGCAATCAAGAACCGCGTAACATCAGTTATTATTCTTTCAGGATTGATTCGGACATACCTTCGGGGAGATAAAAGCTCATCAATCAGGATCAATCATCAGCGAAAGAAGATGCGGATTATCCGCCTTCCAAATGCCTTCCATCACTGGCTTGTCTGATAATGACTTACTATACTCGCCCATGTGAGGTACCCCTATGTCACAAGAAGACCCCCGAATTTTGGAACTGCGCAGGATGCGCGCCAAAGCATTGGAAGGCGGCGGCGCGGAACGTGTTGCCAGGCAAAAAGCAAAAGGCAAACTGACGGCGCGCGAACGCATCGAACTGCTGCTCGATCCCGGCACCTTCAACGAAATCGAGCCGTTCATCACCCATCAGGGCGATGAAATGGGACTGCTGAAGGAAAAATATTACGGCGACGGCGTGATTACCGGCTACGGGCAGATTGACGGGCGGACAGTTTACTTATATTCACAAGATTTTACAATTTACGGCGGCACACTGAGCGAGATGCAGTCGCGCAAAATCTGCCGCGTGATGGACCTGGCAGTACGCAACGGCGTGCCGTTCATCGCCCTGATCGATTCGGGCGGCGCGCGCATTCAAGAAGGCGTGCGTTCGATGGGCGGCTATGCCGAAATCTTCCGCCGCAACGCGCAATACTCCGGCGTCGTGCCGCAAATCAGCGTCATGCTTGGTCCCTGCGCCGGCGGCGCGGCATACTCCCCCGCCCTCACCGACCTGGTCATCATGGTGGAAAAACAATCGTTCATGTTCCTCACGGGTCCCGAGGTCATCAAAGCCGTGACGGGCGAAGTCATTGACGCCGAAACGCTGGGCGGCGCCAATGTACACCTGTCCATCAGCGGCGTGGCGCATTTGAGCGTGCAGAGCGAACGCGAAGCGCTGCAAATGGCGCGACATTTCCTTTCTTATCTCCCCTCCAACAATGTGGAAAATCCGCCGTTCGTCAAATCAGACGATGACCCGCTGCGCATGGACGACTCGCTCAACAGCATCATTCCGCTCGATCCCGCCGAGCCGTACATCATGCACCAGGTCATCGAAAAAATCATTGATAAAGGCACCTTCCTCGAAATTCAACCCGATTGGGCGCGTAACGCCATCGTCGGTCTGGCGCGCATCGGCGGTCACAGCGTGGGCATTGTGGGGCAAGAACCCGCCATCATGGCCGGCGTGATTGACATTGACGCCGCCGATAAAATGACCCGCTTTGTGCGCATGTGCGACTGCTTCAACATCCCGCTCGTAACCTTCGTCGATTCGCCCGGCTTCCTGCCTGGCATTGCGCAGGAACACGGCGGCATCATCCGTCACGGCGCAAAACTGCTCTACGCCTACTCCGAAGCCACTGTTCCCAAAATCTGCATCATCACCCGCAAAGCATACGGCGGCGCATACGTGGTCATGTCCAGCAAATATCTCGGCACCGATGTCACCTACGCCTGGCCCAGCGCCGAAATCGCCGTGCTGGGCGCAGAGGGCGCGGCAAACATTCTTTTCAAGAAGGAAATCGAATCGGCTGCCGACCCCGCCGCCGAACGCAAACGGCTTGCCGATGCCTACCGCGCCAAATTCAACAACCCCTATTACGCCGCCTCCACCGGCTACGTGGACGACATCATCGAGCCGCGCGAATCGCGCCCGAAGATCATCGCCGCGCTCTCGGCATTGCGCGATAAATATGCCCCCGCCCCGCCGCGCAAACATGGGAACATACCGGTATGACAACCAATCTGCTCCTCGCCCTTCAAATCACCCTCATCGGCATGGGACTGGTCTTCGGCGCGATTCTGATTCTGTGGCTGACGATGACTCTGCTCACCAAACTCACCGCCGATCCAGACTCCGCTTCACACGCCCCTCAGCCTGTCTCTGCTGCGGAGACCGAAACCCTCGCCCAAGCCGCGGCTGCGGCGGTGGCGCTAGCGATGGCGGAACAACAGTTATCCTCGGCGCACCCGCTCAAAAACCCGCCAACCGCCATCGTCTCTGCCTGGCAGTTGGGCATGCGGACAAGACAGATGACGGAGAAGGGGCATCGTTTTTAATGACGATGGACGACTGATGATGGTCTGCGGTCTATTGTCTCTCTCACAAGGCAACCATGAAATACAACGTCACTATTCAAGATAAATCCTATCTGGTCGAAATCGAAGACATCAACGCGCGCCCCGTTATCGCCTATGTGGAGGGGATTCGCGTGGAGGTTCTTCCAGACACGAATCCGCTGGGGGTGGAGGGCAGCCGGCGCGAGGTCCGAAAAGAAGCGGCGGAAGTTCCGTCAATCAACACCAACCGCGCCCCATCTGCTGTAAATACGAATGAATTGACCGCTCCCCTGCCGGGGACAGTGGTGGAGGTCTTCGTCAAGGAGGGCGACGTGATCGAAGCAGGGCAGGTAGTGGTCATCATCGAGGCGATGAAGATGAAAAACAGCATCCGTTCGACGCGCGCGGGAAAGGTGGCGCAGGTGCTGGTCAGCCCGATGCAAACAGTAGCGCATAAGCAGGCGTTGGTGAGGTTCGAATGAATCTGGCCGAATTGCTGCCCGAACTGCTCAAAGGCTTATCCAACTTTACTTTTGGCAACGGCGTGATGATTTTTGCCGCGCTGATTTTGATTTACCTGGCTGTCTTCAAAGAAATCGAGCCGGTGCTGTTGCTGCCGATTGGGTTTGGGTGTTTGCTGGCAAACATTCCGCTGGCAGGCATGACCGCCGCCCAAGGCATGATGGGCGTGTTGTACAACGCGGGCATCAAAACCGAATTGTTTCCGCTGCTCATTTTCATCGGCGTTGGCGCGATGATTGACTTTTCGCCGCTGTTAGCACAGCCGCGCATGGTGCTGCTTGGCGCAGCGGGGCAGTTTGGCATCTTCGGCACGTTGATGCTGGCAATTGCGTTGGGGTTTCCGCTCAATCAAGCCGCTTCGATTGGCGTCATCGGCGCCATTGACGGACCGACCTCGATTTTTGTGGCAACCAAACTCGCCCCCGAACTATTGGCGCCGATTGCAGTGGCAGCCTATTCCTACATGAGCCTCATTCCCATCATCCAGCCGCCATTGATGCGTTTGCTCACCACCAAACGCGAACGGCTGGTACAGATGGAATACACGCCCCGACCTATCTCGCAGCGCACGCTGATCTTCTTCCCGCTTGTACTGACACTCGTGGTCGGCTTGCTCGTTCCCGAAGCGACTCCGCTGATTTCGATGCTCATGCTCGGCAACCTGCTCAAAGTCTCCGGCGTGGTGGACCGCCTGAACAAAACAGCCCAGAACGAGATCATCAACATCGCCACGCTGTTTCTCGGTCTCGCCATTGGCGCGACGATGACCGCCGCCGATTTTCTCAATTTCAACACGGGCAAAATTCTGCTGCTGGGGCTGATTGCCTTTGCGCTCGATACGGTGGCGGGACTGCTGTTTGGAAAAGTAATGTGTGTGATGAGCGGCTACAAAATCAATCCGCTCATCGGCGCGGCGGGAATTTCGGCGTTCCCCATGGCGGGGCGCCTTGCCGCAAAAACCGCCAACGACGAAGACCCGAACAACTTCATCCTTATGCACGCCATGGGCGCAAACACAGCCGGGCAATTAGGCTCGGTGATTGCAGGAGGAATCTTGCTGGCAATTGTGAGCAAGATGATATAAAGGATGAAGTTTGGTAATTGCACACAATGCGCAGGCAACGTTCTCTAACGTTGCTGGGCGCATTTTTCACGCCACCGTAAAGTACCCTGCCTCGATCTCCTGCCATGTCTCTTGCGGCAACTTCATATACTTCGTCAACAGCGGATGTACCTTCGCCATCTCCTCGTACATCCTTTGCGCCACGCGGCGGATCGAGAAATGCGCATTGGCGGCAGAACGCAACTGACAGAACGCATACGCCTCCCGCAGATTGAACTGCGCCAGCACGCGGCGGTTGAAGCCATTGGGGACAACATATTGAGCAACAGCCGGATGGAAAGCATACAACCGCTCGAACATTCGGGTTGCCGCATCCATCGCCGCTTCATACCTGGACCCGAAGCCTGCTTCCACAATCAGACGCGGAGTCGCGTACCCCAGCCGCGTCGTCAGCCTTTGCGGCGTCTGCGTCATCATGCGGTGACGTTTGAACTCGGCATACGCGCCCTGATCCATGACCAGATCGAACGTGTAGGTGGAATATTCCAGTTCGCGCAGCGGCGTATCGTACCTGCCCAGCCTGCCCAATAAAGATTCAGCAAGGCTGGCTTTGGATTCTTCGTTCAAAGATTCAATGTGCGCCAACGCATTGGCATAAGACATTTCTCCGAAACGATACAACGCCGCAGCCAGGATTTTGTTCTCCCCGTTTTTGTCGTAGTCCATCAAGGCACACCACTCTCCACCCCCCTTTCCACTTTCTACGCTCCACTTTCCACTCCCTAATTCTCCAATCTCCTTACACGTCTCCACCAAATACGGAACCGCATCGGCATATTTCACCAGCGTGGGGGTTTCGGCTTTTGCCACTTCTTTGACCTTTGCGCCAATCTCACGCACTTCAGCCAGTTCGTGGGATAACATCTTGCGAATCATGTTCTCGATGACGCGCGCGTTTGCCGTCATGCCGACGTTTGCCAGCGAGGCGGCGGGGAGGATGAAGCGGCACACATCCACATACCTGGAACGGATGCGGCGGTCCCAGGCTTCGTCGCTTTCGTTTTCGCGGCGCGGGAATTGGCGGCAGACGAGAGTCCGCACGGGTTCCAGCGAATCGGCATAGGTCTGGAAAAGGAAGCGGATGGTCTCGATGTATTCGGCGCGCAGGGGGTGTCGGTCCAGTTCGGAGGGAATCCAAAAATCATCCAGCCCCCATTTCTGATAGCGGGTGGATTTTTCGGTGTAGGAGGCGAGACGGTTGCCCTCGATGGCTTCAATGGCAAGGCGTGAGACGTTTTCGAAGGCGATGTGCAGCACGGCATGTTCCGCCACCGAAGCATGCCCATACCCCACCACCCATTTTTCGTGGAACTGGGCAGATTTATCGTCGCTGAGGTCGGCGGCGATGACGCGGAAGGATTCGGGCGAGCGCGAGGTCTTGGCGAAGGCAACAGCAATCGTTTCGGGGCTGAGCGCGCGCGGCGAGAGCAGGTAAATGTCACGTTCGGGCATGGGGGTCTCCTCTGAAAAAGTCGGGCAGATTATAAAACAACAAAAAGGGAACGGTTATGCCGTTCCCAGAATTTCGCGCGTTTGCTGCACGTCGCGGTGGATTTGCTGCACGAGCGCTTCCACCGAGTCGTATTTCAACTCGTCGCGCAGGCGCGCAATGAATTCGAGCCGCATCCTTTCGCCGTAGATGTCGCGGTTGAAATCGAGCAGGTAGGCTTCGATGTTGAGGGTTTGTTTATCGGGGGTGAAGGTTGGGTTTGTGCCTACATTGACCGCCGCCCGATATTGTTCACCGCCGAGATATGCCCAGCAGGCGTAAATGCCGCCGGCTGGCAGCACTTTTTCGCGTGCATATTCGAGATTGGCGGTGGGAAAGCCAATGGTTCTGCCGCGCTGGTCGCCGTGGGTCACCAAGCCGTCAAGTTGATAGGGATGCCCCATCAGGCGTGCGGCTTCGTCCACTCTGCCGATTGTCACCAGTTTGCGGATTTCGGTGGAGGAGACGACGCCGCTTTCGTCGCCCAGGGCTGCCACTGTTTCGACGCTATACCCCAACTCCCGGCCGATTTCGGTCAGGCGGGCCGCGTTGCCTTCGCGGTTTTTTCCGAGGGTAGAGTCATACCCGAGGATCAGGCGCACCAGCCCCAGGCGGGTCTTGAGGCGTTGCATGAAGTCGAAGGCGGAGGTGTCGGCGAGCGAGCGGTCGAAGGGTTGGGTCACAACCACATCCACGCCAAAATTGCCAAGCAGCCGGGCGCGTTCGCCGGGCAGGGTGAGCAGTTTGATGTCGCCCCGCCCAAGGACTTTGGCTGGATGCGGGTCGAAGGTTAAAACGACGGCAGGCAGCCCATTGGCATGAGCGCCTGCCACAAGTTTGTTGATGATTTGCTGATGACCGAGATGAACGCCGTCGAACACGCCGACGGTCAACCATGAACCGGGGAGGGTGACTTCCTCGAGGGAACGGTAATGCAGCATGGTGGGAGTTCGCTCTCAGCGGTCCACAGGCTGAAGCGGAAAAGGCGGTTAGTCGCTGGTGAAGAAAACTTTTTTAGGCTGCCAGGCGAGGTTGCCGTCTTCGCCGATGACACACTCCAGCAGGGCGACCAGTTCGCCCTGGGTGCTGACGCCGCGCACGCGTTTGCCCACCGGAGTCTCGGCTTCGGCGCGGACGCGATGACCATGGCGCACGCCTTCCACTTCGTCGGGGTTGAGTTCGATGGCGGGCCAGTCGCCCAGCGCTTCGGCGGCGGGGATCAGGTATTGATACCAGTTGCCAGCCTGAAACGCCTCCTGAAGTTTGCGTAGGGGAACGGCATCGCGCAGCGAGAAGCGCCCGCTCTTGGTGCGGCGCAAGCCGACGAGGTAGGCGCCGCAGCCGAGTTTTTCGCCCAGGTCATTTGCCAGCGAGCGGACGTAGGTGCCGGACGAACAATGCACATCTATCACCACTTCCGGCGGCGCCCATTCGAGCACTTCGAGATGATGCACGATGATTTTACGCGGCGCGAGTTCGACCTCTTCGCCTTTGCGCGCCATTTCGTAGGCTTTGCGTCCCTGCACTTTGACGGCGGAGTAGGGCGGCGGGGTTTGTTCGATTTCACCGATGAAAGTTTTCAACACTTCTTCGAATTGCTGTTCGGTGATGTTGATCGGCTGGCTGCTGCTCTGGGTGAATTTGCCGTCCGCATCGAAGGTGTCGGTTTTGGCTCCAAGGCGGATGATGGCTTGATAACGTTTGTCGGATGCGGAGACGTATTCGCTCAAACGCACAGCGGGACCAACAAGGATGACCAATACGCCGGAAGCACGCGGGTCTAAGGTGCCAGTGTGCCCTGCGCGGCGCAGGCCGGTGCCGTTACGGATTGCCTGTACCACGTCATGTGAAGTCATTCCAACAGGTTTATCCACAACCAGCACACCTGAGATGGCGTTTTTCACGTCCTGACTATTCATTTTTCCTCCTGAGTAGTTCATATTTCAATTATGACACAATTATCCGATTTATAGTTATAGTCCCAGCATTTCGCGGGTAGTCTTTAGTACCAGTGGTTGAATTTCTTCCAGTTTTCCCGGTATATCTGCTCCTGCTGCTGCGGCATGCCCCCCGCCGTTAAAGTGTTTTGCCACTTGAGAAACGTCAATGCCTGGTTCGAGCGCGCGCCACGAAATCTTTACGTGATTGTCGTTTTGTTCGACGAACACCATACCAACTTTGTTCCCGTCAATGGCGGAAATCATGTTGATCAGGTCGGCGTCGTCGTTGCCGCCGTAGCCTGAGCGTTTGCGGTCTTCAAGGGTGAGCGTACCCCATACGATGCCGTTTTTGTGTTCTAGGCTGGCAAGCCCCGCGCCCCAGTATTTTGCGGCGGGGAAGGATTTTTTCACCAGCGAGCGCATATAGAGGTCTGGCATATCCACCCCTGTTTCCATAAGCATAGCGCACTGACGCAGCGCTTCGGGGGTGGTATTGGCGGTACGGAAGCCGAGTGTATCGGTGATGATGCCGGTCAGGAGCGCGGCGGCGATGCGTTTGGTCAGCGTGAAGCCCCACTCCGGCAGGTGATTGGTGAGGATGGCGGCGGTTGCTACTTCATCGGCTTCAATCAGGTTGAGTTTGCCGTATTTTTCGTTGGTGATGTGATGGTCTATGTTGATGTCGGGCTGGCTGAAATGTTCGAAGGCTTTTCCCACTCGTTTGAAATCGGCGCAGTCCACGGTGATGAAGGTGTCGTACTCTCCGCTGGGAGCCTTGAGTACAAGGTCGCTGCCTTCGAGGTGACGGAAGGAAGCGGGGACGCCGTCGGTCAGCACCATTTGCACCGATTTGCCGGCGTCTATAAGCGCCAGTCCCAGCCCCAGCAGCGAACCGATCGCATCGCCATCCGGGCGGACGTGCGACGCCACCACCACTTTGTTTGCTTTCGCAAGACGTTCTTTAATTGCCCCTGTTGTTTCTTTGTCCATTCCTGTTTATCTCTCCATGGGTTTTATCACAGAGATGCCGTTTATGGCTTAATCTCAGATAATACTTTCATTGTTGACTCTACTGCCCAAACTCACCGCCGAGAGGCTGAGAGCGCAGCGTTTTATTGATCGTCTCTATGACCTCTGCGTCTCGACGGTTAATCTTCTGGCAGCAGGCTTATTGTTGTTGTTTCTTTCGCAGTTCAGCCAGTAACTTTTCGATATGGTCTGCGTTTTCGGGAGTCATATCCCAGTGAAAACGCAGACGGGGAAAGGTGCGCAGTTCGATGCGCGCGGCAAGCGTGCGGCGGATAAAGCCGGAAGCCGACTCGAGCCCAGCCAAAACCTCTTTGGAACGGGAGACGCCCTCCACCGCAGAGACGAAAATATCGGCAAACGCCAGTTCCTTATCCACCTTGACATCGGTGACGTAGATCAGGTGCAGGCGCGGGTCGCTGATCTCGCGGATGAGCATTTCCGAGAGTTCTTCGCGGATGCGGTCGGCGATGCGCTGAAGTCTTACACCGGAAGGCATGGTCTTATTCCCTATTCAAGCACGTAGCAGACCAGTTGGTCGCCGACCTGAATATCTTTGAAGTTTTTGAAGCCCACGCCGCACTCGAATCCCTGGCGGATTTCCTTCACGTCGTCTTTCTCATGGCGCAGCGACCCCATCTCGCCTTCATAAACAATATCTCCGCCGCGGTAGAGTCGGACTTTTGCGTTGCGGCGCAGTTCACCCTCGGTGACGCGGCACCCGGCCACTTTCCCAAACTTGGAAGCGTTGAACACCGCCAGCACCTGGGCGCGCCCGATAATCTTTTCCTGCACCACCGGTTCGAGCATGCCTTTGAGCGCCTTTTCAATATCTTCGGTCATGCGGTAGATGATTTCGTAGAGGCGGATATCCACGCCTTCTTTTTCCGCCAGGCGGCGGGCAGAGACATCCGCCTGAACGTTGAAACCGATGACGATGGCGTTGGAAGCGGAGGCGAGCATGATGTCGTTGTCGGTGATGTTGCCGGTTTCCGAGTAGAGGATTTTGATGCCAATCTCGCCGCCGCCAAGTTTGTTCAATTCAGAGACGATGGGGTCGAGCGAGCCTTGCACATCTGCCTTGACAATCAGGTTGAGTTCTTTTGCGGCGCCGGATTGCACATTGGCAAACAAATCTTCCAGCGAAATCTTTTTCTTTGCCTGCGCCTGTTCTTTTGCCGCATTCAAGCGTTCGGCAACGATGGCGCGCGCTTCTTTTTCCGAAGGAACCACCTGGAACAAATCGCCAGCCGCCGGCACTTCGTTCAACCCCATCACCTGCACCGGCGTGGAGGGGCCTGCCTTCTTCACCGGTTTGCCGTTGTAATCAGAAAGAGCGCGCAGTTTGCCGTAGGCAGTGCCTGCCACCACTACATCGCCGGCGGAAAGCGTTCCGTTTTGAACGAGCAGGGTGGCAATCACGCCGCGGCTTTTATCCAGTTGCGCTTCGATGACCGTTCCAATCACCTTGCCGGCGGGGTTGGCGTTGATTTGCATAGTATCCGCCACCAGCAGAATGGCTTCCAGCAAGTCATCCACACCCTGCTTCATTTTGGCAGAGACCGGGATGATCATGGTATTGCCGCCCCATTCGTCGGGAACCAGTTCCAGTTCAGCCAGTTGTTGTTTGACGCGGTCCGGGTTGGCGTTGTCCTTATCCACTTTGTTGAGCGCCACAATAATCGGCACGCGCGCCGCCTTGGCATGGGCAATCGCTTCCTTGGTCTGCGGCATGACGCCATCGTCTGCCGCCACAACCAGGATGACAATATCGGCGCCCTGCGCACCGCGCGCGCGCATTTGCGTAAACGCGGCATGACCGGGGGTATCGAGGAAAGTAATCAGCCGCCCCTTCTTCTCCACCTGATACGCGCCAATGTGCTGGGTAATGCCGCCCGCCTCGCCCGCCGCCACGTTCGTCTGACGGATGGCATCCAGCAGGCTGGTCTTGCCGTGGTCCACATGCCCCAGAATGGTCACCACCGGCGGGCGCGGCTTCAATTTCGATTTGTCTTCATCGGCAATCATCTGACGCCAGAGAGGAATCTCGCCGGTCTCCACAACCGCATCTTCCACGACCTCCGGCACGGCTTCAAACCCATATTCCCCCACCACAATGGCAGCGGTATCGAAATCCACCGACTGATTGATGGTTGCCATCACCCCGTTCGCCATCAGTTTTTTGATTAAATCAATGGGACTCTTGCCGATTTTCTGCGCTAAATCGCGCACTACAATACTACCCGGCAATTCAATTCTGTTTCCGTTATTGCTCATGGAACCACCTCCATAAAATACATTCCAAAATACATGCGCTCAGGCACAACGCCTGTACCGCAGCGGGTTCCATGAACAATCGAACGGTTACATGGTTACCCGCCGTCCCCCGCCGGCTCTGCTTCGTACGGCAGAGCGCTCATAAAGTTTTCCAATACAGCGCGCTCGTCTGGCGAGAGGGTTGTCTTCAAGGCATGGGCAAGCGCGCCTTTCAAGCCTCGTTCCCAACACTCGCGGCGGTCGTGCAGGTACGCGCCGCGCCCGGCAAGTTTGCCGCTCGGGTCAATTTGCACGCCCTGGGCGGTACGCACAATGCGGATCATTGCCCGCTTGGGCAGCACTTCGCGGCAGCCCACACACGTCCGCTGAGGCACATGCTTTACACGTTGAACAGGTTTCTTTTTAGGCACCTTCGGTCTCGCGCAAAGGTTTACCAGTCATCGCCAAACTCATCGCCGCCGCGTTTGTGCTTTTTGCGGCTCACGACTTCGCCAAGTTCCTCATCGTACTCGAGCGCCACGCCCTTCTTTTTGGCTTTTTTGCCTTTCTTTTTGCCCTTGAGTTCGTCTTCATCTTCCGCTTCGCTGGTTTGGAAGATTTCGGGCTTGAGGGCAAAGAGTTCATCCAGCGAGACGCCATCCTTATGGCCTTCATCTTCGTCCGCTTCGACGGCTTTCTTCGCTTCTTTCTTCGCCGGCGCCTGTTTCTCGACAACGGGCATTTCCGCCGCCGGCGCCTCTACTTGCGCTTCGGCGGCAGGGGCGGTCACTGCTTCGGGTGCAGGAGCAGGCTCAGGTTCGGCGGGAAGCGGTTCGGGGAAGGTGAGGGCAGCCAGCGCTTCTTCGATGTTCTGAATCGCTTTGGGACCGATGCCGGGCAATCCGAGCACGCTGTTGGGGTCAAGTTTCATTTTGACCATCAAACTGCCGACGGTTTCGATGCCGGCTTCGGTCAGAATGTTATAGACGTGTTCTTTGATTCCGGCCTGTTCGAGCGGCATGTTAAAGGCAGCGGCTGGCACGCCGGCTTGTTCGGCAAGGGAGATGTTGCCCTCCGCCACGCGCACGGCTTCGGCTTTCATTTCGCTGGTGCGGCGCTCCACGCGGTCAATGAATTTGGCAAGCATGTCGTATTCTTCCGGGGTAACCGGCTTGCCTTCCGCTTTTTTGGCAAGGACTTCTTCAACCGCAGGGATGGACTCCACCGCACTGGGCAGAAGCGCCGCGAGTTCGGAATCATTTTGGAGTTTGACGATGGTATCTGCCGCGGCTTCGACAATGGATTTGATGTCAATGCGCCAGCCGGTCAGTTTGGCGGCAAGGCGGGCGTTTTGCCCGTCGCGCCCGATAGCCAGACTCAACTGGTCCTCGCCGACAACGACAGTCGCCGTGCGGGCGCCCTCGGTATCCGCCAGGTACACCCCGGTCACGCGCGCCGGGCTGATTGCCTTGGTGATGTACACCAGCGGGTCGGGATGCCATTCGATGATGTCAATTTTTTCGTCGTGCAGTTCTTTGACGATTGCCTGAATGCGCACGCCTTTGATGCCCACGCAGGCGCCCACCGGGTCAATGCCCGGCTGGGTGGCAGAGACGGCAACTTTGGCGCGGGCGCCCGGCTCGCGGGCAATGGCGCGAATCTCCACCACGCCGTGATAAATTTCCGGCACTTCGTTTTCGAGCAGGCGGCGCAGGAAGTTGCGATGCGCGCGGGAGAGAATGATCTGCGGACCGCGCGGTCCATCTTTCACTTCCAACACCACTGCGCGGATGCGGTCATGGATTTTGAAACGTTCGCCGGGGATGCGCTGGTTGGCAGGCAGGGTGCCTTCGGCTTTCATATCCAGCCCAACGGTGGTGGTTTGGGCGTTGGTGGCCTGCACCACGCCGCTCACGATTTCACCCACCTGGCGCTCGAAGTATTGCATCTGGTTGGCGCGTTCGGCTTCGCGGATGCGCTGCTGGATGACCTGCCGCGCGGTTTGAGCGGCAACGCGCCCAAAATCGGCAGGAGTGGTTTCGACGATGACCATATCGCCCACTTGCGCGTCCGGCTTGACCTTGCGCGCTTCCTCCAACAGGACTTCAGTTTTGGGTTCGATGACGTCTTCCACCACTTCTTTTTCAGCGAAGACGGTCACCTTGCCGGTTTCGGGGTCAATCCTGGCTTCCACGTGCTGGGCAGCAGATGCGCCCACAGCCCGCCGATAGGCTGAAACCATCGCGGACTCGATCGCGGAAATAATCACTTCCTTGGTAAGTTGTTTGTCTTCCAACACATCGTTGAAAGCCAGGGTAAATTCGTTCTTCGCCATGCCAGTTGCTCCGTATACTCCTTATTACAAGCAGAAAAGTGGGGGGCGCCCACTTCTCGGTGTGTTCGATCATCGGTTCGACGTGCGCGATTATTTTAGCACGGGGCAAAAAAAGACGCAAGATATAATTGCTGGTGATTGCCCACATCTTCAGGACAGCGCGTATACTCTAAAATTACGATGCAAGTTTGGGTAAATGCTTTCGGGCGTCTCGCCGGCAAGGGGCTTGGATTTGGCAATCCAAGCCAGCGGTGTCTAAGCCGCCATTTTTTGCTCGTGCGGATTGCCAAATCCGCACATGCCCCCTTGAAGGCAGGGCGTATTCTCTAAAATTATTAGCTCACCTTACGCAGAACACCTTGAAGGTTCTCGTAAAACAGCCTTGTTTTCCCTGCACGGTAACTGAAGTCGCGGCTCACTCTCGCCAGCGAAGTGATCGCTCTCCTGCTTACCGAAATCAATCGCCAAAAAGGACGCTAACTCTTCCTGAATTTGCCCATTTTCGGAGATCCATGACAGACAGAAATCTTTCAAAAGCCGCCCTTAGGGGCGAACCCTCCTACGTCTGGCGGGCGGGACAAGAACGGCGGTTTGCCATGATCCTCAACGCCGCCGGTGAGCGCAGCCGGGGACACATCCTCGAAAACGGCTGCGGGGTGGGAATGTACGTTGAACACCTTTCGGCTTTCGGCGGCACGGTGATCGGACTGGAGTATGACTTTGAGCGCGCCCGCGAAGCGCACGCCCGCTCGCCGCATATCCTCAACGCCGCCGGCGAATTCCTCCCGCTGCCATCCTCCACCTTCGACCTGATCCTCAGTCACGAAGTCATCGAACACGTTCAGGATGACCGCGCCGCCGTGCGCGAAATGATTCGGGCGCTCAAACCCGGCGGGCGGGCGGTCATCTTTTGCCCCAATCGCGGCTATCCCTTCGAGACGCACGGCATCTACTGGAAAGGTGAATACCACTTCGGCAACAAGTTGTTCGTCAATTATCTGCCGCGTACATGGCGAAATGCCCTTGCCCCGCATGTGCGGGTCTATTCAGCCGGCGATTTGGAAGCCCTGTTTGCAGACTTGCCAGTCACATTCGTCGAACGGACGATCATCTTCGGCGCATACGACAACATCATTGCCCGCTTCGGCGTGTTGGGAAAAGTTCTGCGCAGCCTCCTGCAGTTTCTGGAAAAAACGCCGTTGAAGGTGTTCGGCTTATCTCATTTTTGGGTTGTCGAAAAACGCTAAAGGTCACACCATGCTCGATAAATCTCAATTCGAACGCCTTGCCTTTGCCATGCCCTTCCTGCAAAAAGCGGAGGAGAGCCTCAAACGCGAACTCGTGCAACATGCTCAGTTCACGAAAATTCCGGCGGGACATGATGTCTTTGTGGATGGCGACCGCGTGGATGGCATTGCGCTGCTCCTTTCGGGCGTGGTGCGCGTGTATAAGATTGGCGAAACCGGGCGTGAGATCACGTTATACCGCTTCGGTCTTGGTCAAAGTTGCATTTTGAGCGCCAACGCCATCCTCAGTCAAAAATCCTTTCCCGCCATTGCCACCGTGGAAGAAGATGCCGAAGCGGTCATCATCCCGGCCGAGGTGTTCCGCGCCTGGGTGGACAAATACAACCTGTGGCGCGAATTTGTCTTCGACCTGCTTTCAGAACGCCTTGCCACCGTGCTGGCAGTGGTGGATGAGGTGGTCTTCAAACGCATGGACCGCAGAGTCGCTGCCTGGTTGTTGAATCAGGCTCAGGTCCAGAACCCGATGCGCGTGACGCATCAGGAAATTGCTGCCGAGTTGGGCAGTTCCCGCGAGGTCATCAGCCGCATCCTCGAAGATTTTTCCCGCGAAGGGTTGATCGAGCCGGGGCGGGGAACCATCCAAGTGCGGGATTTCAAGGGACTGGAAGCCCGCGCCATTTTGTGACTTTGTCACAGACGCGGCGGCGAAGTTCTCCTAGAATGTGGGCATCAATCCAAATCAAACAACCAAAGGAGAGTTCCCATGAAACGCAATATGTCCAATACCGACCGCATCATCCGTGTGATTGCCGCCGCGTTGTTCGCTTATCTGTATTTCAGCGGCGCGGTGACGGGCGCCCTCGGCATCGTCCTGCTGGTGCTGGGAGGCGTGTTCGTTCTCACATCCATCGTGGCGTTTTGCCCGCTTTACCTGCCCTTCAAACTCAGCACCTACAAGGGATAATTTCATCCTGCCAACACAGAAGCGGATGAGCAATCATCCGCTTCTCTCTTAACCATGAACCTGACTCAATTTCAACAAACCGTTTCTTCCTCCAGCAAACCGCTCGTGGTGGATTTTTGGGCGCCGTGGTGCGCGCCGTGCCGGGTGACCAAACCCATCCTCGAAAAACTCGCGCGGGAATATCAGGACAAGGTGGCGTTCCTGCCCGTCAATGCAGATGAGGCGCGCGAAGTGCTGGAAACATATCAAATCATCGGCATTCCCACTGTGATGGCGTTCCGCGGCGGCGAGGTGGCGGCGCGTGTGACCGGCGCGCAAAACGAGGCGGGCTACCGCGCCATGTTCGAAGCGCTGGCGGAAGGGAAGGAAGTGCAGATTTCCATTTCCCTCTTCGACCGCCTCTTGCGCCTGAGCGCAGGCGCGCTGCTTGCCGGCGTTGGGCTAACTACAGAAAGTTGGATCGTTGTAGCCGCCGGCGGGATTGTCGCTTTTTTGGGGGTGTATGATCGCTGCCCAATCTGGCGGGCGTTGACCAGGATGTTCCAACGCGCCAAAGCGTGAAAATCAAAACCCCTGCGCAATCATGCTTGCAGGAGTTTTTTTATGCATCTCAGGGCTGGCTCAGCGGCGCGCGAAAGTCGTAAATTCCATCCCTCACTTCCCACTTCTTTCTACATCCCGAACATTCGAGATAAGCGGAGTGATCCGTCAAAGGGGAATGACCACAATCCGGGCATTTGAACAACTCTAAAACCGACTCCAGCCGCTTCGGACTTGCCTCAGCCTGCTTCCTCCCAATAGCCTTCACAAACACCGACGGCGTCAACTGCCACCATGCTCCCGTCCACTGCAGCAGCGCATCGAAGAAGACCAGAATCCCCGTTGGGATAAGCCGCTTGAGCATGCCAACCCGAAAATGCGAAAGCGTCAGCGTGCGTTCGATGGTAAAGCCCAAACCTTGCAGCCATGCGCGGACGGCTTTGGGGTGAAAGTCGAAATTCAACTCCACAAACTCCACCGCCTCCAGCGTGAACGGACTCCACTTTTGCCTGCCGAGCAGGTAGCGAAAGATTGCCTTGAGATTCTGCTTGTTGGCAAATTCCAGGATAAAGGTCCCGCCGGAAGCGAGGACATTTTTCACCTGGCTCAGGGCGCGCGGAGCATCTGCCATGTGATGCAGGACGCGGATCATGGTCGCTGTGTCGAACGAACCATCCACGAAAGGCAGGCGGTAGGCATCTGCCGCAACATATATGTATCGGTCTGATTTGCCCAGCCGCTGCTGCGCCTGTTCAAGTTGGGTGCGGGAATAATCGAGCAGGACGATGCGCTCGAAGCCGCGATAGCGGGGGGTGTTTCGGCCGGCGCCTGCGCCCAGTTCGAGCAGGAGATGCCCGCCTTTGGGGAGCAGGCGTTTGATGGCAATGGCTTCGGTGCGGTCTTCGTATTCGCGCCCGCCTTTATCCCAAAAGGAGGTTTGATAGTCGGAGCCTTCATAGTTGCAAACGGGAGGGTGAGTCATAGTCGGGTAGTCGCGTGGTCAGATGGTCAGGTAGTCGGGCGGTTGGAATGAAGCGCCGGATAGCGGGGCAATTGTACCCGACTATCCGGCGTGACACTGCCAGGGCGGCAGAGAGTTACTTGCCGTTGAAGCCGCGTCCGATGGCGCGATAGTTGAAGCCGAGTTCGCGCATGCGCTCAGGATCGTAGATGTTGCGTCCGTCGTAGATGACGGGGGTTCTGAGCAGGGTCTTGACCTTTTCCAGGTCGAGTTGTTTGAATTCGTTCCAGGGGGTGACGACAATCAGCGCATCGCAGCCTTCAGCCATTTTGTACACATCGTCGAAGATTTGGACGGCAGGCATGAGCGGGGCGGCAGTTTCGCGCGCCACGGGGTCGTAGCCGCGCACTTGCGCGCCGCCGGCAATCAGCGCATTGGCGATGTCAATGGAGGGAGCGTCGCGCATATCGTCGGTGTTTTCTTTGAACGCCAGCCCCAGCAATCCGACGACCCTGCCTTTGAGGCTGCCGCCGAGCATTTCCTCCACCTGTTTGGCGACGCGCTTGCGGCGGTCGTAATTGACGTTCATCACCTCGTTGAGGATGCGGGGGGTAAGTCCCTTTTCCTTTGCCATGTAGGCAAGGGCTTGCACGTCTTTGGGGAAGCACGAACCGCCCCAGCCAAGACCGGCATCCAGGAAGTGCCGCCCAATGCGGGCATCGTAGCCCATGCCCGCCGCCACTTCCTTCACGTCCGCGCCGACGCGTTCGCACAGGTCGGCGAGTTCATTGATGAAGGAGATTTTGGTGGCGAGGAAGGCGTTGCTGGCGTATTTGATCATTTCCGCTGTGCGCAGGTCGGTGATGACGATGGGGGCGCGCAGCGGCAAATGCAGTTGGGCGACTTTGTTGGCGGCGTCTTTATCCAGCGAGCCGATGACGTTGCGATGCGGGTTCATGAAATCGGCAATGGCGGAACCTTCGCGCAGGAATTCGGGGCAGGAGACAACCGCAAAGTCAATCGGTTTGGGCTGGGCATTCCGAACAATATCTGCCACCCAGTCGCCGGTGCCGATGGGGACGGTGGATTTGTTGATGATGATGAGCGGCGCAGTCATGGCTTTGGCGATGGAACGGGCGGCGACCTCTACATATTGCAAGTCGGCGTTACCGTCCACGCCGGAGGGGGTGCCAACGGCAATGAAGGCAAACTCCGCCCCTTTCAACGCCTCATCGTAGGAAGTGGTGAAGGACAACCGGCCGCCCTTTACGTTGCGCTTGACGAGTTCTTCCAGGCCTGGCTCATAGAGGGGCATGATTCCTTTTTTGAGGTTTTCGACGCGCTTTTCATCCACATCCAGAGCAACGACACGGTTCCCCAAGTCGGCAAAGCAGGCGGCGGTCACCAGACCGACGTAGCCTACGCCGACGACACAAATTTGTTTCATGGTGCTAGTCCTCTTTCTTTTCGTATTTTTAGGCGTTACGCTTGCCCTCCTGCTCGGCTTCGCTTGAGGGGCGATGTTGCGGAGCATCGGGGAAGAACGCCGGTGATGCAGTTTCGGGTATGCGGGACAAGTCAAAGCCTGATCCAGTTACCCACACCACTTACGAGACGAAAAAACTCCCCGAATGGCTACACGGCTCACAGTTCATTCCCGCTTTGCCCTTTTTTGAGGCGTGCGGCAAGCAAGGCTTGTTCTACAATCTCCAAAAAGCCCTTCATGTGAATGGGCTTGGCGAGATAGCCATCGCAACCCGCCTGCAAGGCGCGTTTTCGTTCGTGTGGAAGGGTGTGAGCGGTGAGCGCGTAGAGAGGGATGGTTTTGGTCTCTTCACTGGATTTGAGGGTTTTGGCGGCTTTCCACCCGTCCATTTCCGGCAGTCCCATATCCATTAGGATCAGATCAGGTTGTTGGGCGCGCGCTGCGTCCACCCCATCCCGCCCGTTGACGGCAAGGAACACATCGTAACCGGCGCGCTCCAGCACAAGGCGCACGAGTTCATAATTATCCATATTATCTTCAACGATAAGAATGCGTCCCTTGCTCATTGCTGCCAAATATACCGCGTCTCTCGCAGATGGGCAATAACGTATAATCACGGTATGCGCCTTCTTTTTGTTGTAGATGCCCGCTCGCCCATTGCCATGAATTGGATTCGCCATTTTGTGGAGGGCGGCAAAGACGAAGTGTTTATCGCCTCCACCTTTCCGGTTCGCCTGGACCTTCCCATCCGGCGGCTGGAAGTCGTGCCCGTTGCCTTTTCTTCGGTCAAAAAGGCGGGGCAGCGCCCGGGCGGCGCTTCGCGGACCTTGAGCCTGCGCACCAAACTCCGACAGTGGCTCGGTCCGCTGACGGTGTACCGCGCGGCGAAGAAACTGCGCGCAGTGATCGAGGAGGTCAAGCCAGACCTCGTCCATGCGATGCGGATTCCCTACGAGGGGATGCTTGCCGCCGATGCCTACAGCGGTGTGCCGCTGCTGGTGTCCATTTGGGGGAATGACTTCACCCTGCACGCGCCGTCCACGCCGCTGATGGGGCATTACACGCGCTGGGCGATGCAGGTCGCCGATGCGCTTCACACAGACTGCCGCCGCGATGTGCGCCTGGCGCATGAATGGGGTTTCGGGGCGAGGCGGCTTAGTTTGGTGGCGCCAGGCAACGGCGGAATCCGAACCGAGGTCTTTTATCCGCCTGAAAGAGAGGTGGAACAGCCGGTGATTTTGAATCCGCGCGGCATCCGTCCGTATGTCCGCAACGATTGTTTCTTCCGCGCGATCCCGCTGGTGTTGAAGAAACATCCGAACGCGAAGTTCATTTGCGCCTCGATGGCTGGGGAAGGGCAGATCATGCAGTGGGTTCGGGAATTGGGCATTGGGCATACGGTGGAATTGCTGGCGCCCATGCCGAATATGGAGATGGCACAGGTGTACCGCCGCGCGCAGATTTTGGTCTCGCCGAGCGTTCACGATGGGACACCCAACACGCTGCTGGAAGGGATGGCTTGCGGGTGTTTTCCGGCGGCGGGCGATTTGGAGTCGATTCGCGAGTGGATTACGCCGGGAGAAAACGGGCTGCTGTTCAATTCGAACGATCCATCCTCCATTGCAGAGGCAATTGTTCACGCGATTGAAAACAAAAGCCTGCGGGAAAAAGCCGCAGGCTTGAATCGGGAAATTATCTCCGCACGGGCGGAATATGGGAACACCATGAAGAGGGTGGAGGAATTTTACAGGCTGGTCACTGGCAAGAGGTAAATCAGCCTTCGCGCGGGGCGCGCATTTCATCCAGCCTTTGACGCAGTTCGATCTTGCGCTCATCGGCGGCATGACGGACTTCCTCGAAGAATTTTTGTCCTCGTACGCGGAGTTGGGAGCGCAGTTCGTCGCCTGATTCAGGCGTGAGCAGGAGGGCAATCACCGCTCCAACCAGCCCCCCTACAAAAATTCCGATCAAAAAGCCAAACATTCTTCGCATGGTGAATTCTCCTTTTTATCTTTGTTTGTAGAGGCAGGCGCGCTTTGATGGTAACAGCAGTCCCTGCCCTGCAAAGGATATGCGCGTGCGGCTACATATCACAACTTTTTGCCGCCTTGCAATTTGGAATGGCCGCCGTGCCAGGTTGATTATAGATGAAATCCAGTTTTTGTGGAATAATGGGGAAGCCGGGTGTATCTGTTTCGGAACGCTACGGCGAAAACTCAAAGGCTGTCTTATGTGCGGCGGGAAGGGGCGCTTTACGGCCGCAACAAAAACGGCTCCTACCCATTTTTATCGGAGGATACCATGTCCACACCTGTTCCTGTTTCCACCGCTGCGCCTGCTGCGGCGCGCAAAAAAGTGACCACGCTCGCCCTGCGCCAAAAGAAGGAGCGCGGCGAGGTCATTACGATGCTTACCGCCTACGACTACCCCACAGCCCTGGCGATGGATAAAGCCGGCATCGATTCCATCCTGGTCGGCGATTCGCTGGGAATGGTGGTGCTGGGCTATGAAAATACGCTGCCCGTGACGATGGAGGAGATGCTCCATCACTGCCGGGCGGTGGCGCGCGGCGCAAAGGCGGCGCTGCTCGTGGGCGATATGCCGTTCATGTCGTACCAGGTCTCGGTCGAGCAGGCGGTTCGCAATGCAGGGCGCTTCCTGCAGGCAGGCGGCATGGATGCGGTCAAACTGGAAGGCGGACGCGAACGGGCAGACACCATCCACGCCATTACCGCTGCGGGCATTCCGGTGATGGGGCATATCGGCCTCACGCCGCAGTCCATTCATCAGTTGGGAGGCTTTCGGGCGCAGGGCAAAACCGCCGCCGCGGCTAAACGTCTCATAGAGGATGCCCTGCTGCTTGAGGAGGCTGGCTGCTTCAGCCTTGTGCTTGAATCGGTGCCGGCGCGGCTGGCGGAACTCATCTCGAAGAAGATTGCCATTCCCACCATCGGCATCGGCGCCGGCAACGGCTGCGATGGTCAGGTGCTGGTGACGCACGACCTGCTCGGTCTGTTCGACCGCTTTACGCCCAAGTTCGTCAAAAAATATGCTAACTTCCATGCCGAAATGCAAAAAGCGTTTGCCGATTACATCGAAGATGTGGAAACGCGCCGTTTCCCTGCCGCAGAACATACCGTCGAAATGGATGACCGCGAGTGGGACGGGCTGCTGAAGGAATTGAGTTAGTCCTGGCGCATCGTCTCCTGGGGTGGCACAGCCTATGAATATTCTGATTGTCGGCAGCGGCGCGCTTGCCTGTCTCTTCGCGGCGCGGCTGGCGCAGGCAAAACATTCCGTCACCATGCTGGGCAGCTGGCGGGAGGGCATCGAGGCGCTCCAGCGCAACGGCGTGCGGCTGGTGGATGCTCAAAATCAGGAAAGACGTTTTGCCGTGCGCGCGGTGAGCAACCCGCACGAGTGCGGCGGCGTGAAGTATGCCATTGTGCTGGTCAAAGCCTGGCAGACGGAACGCGCCGCGCGTCAACTGCGGGACTGCCTGGCAGACGACGGCCTTGCCCTCACCCTCCAAAACGGACTCGGCAACCGCGAAACGCTCATGCAGGACCTGGGGCCGGGGCGCGTTGTCCTGGGCAGTACCACCACTGGAGCCACTCTGCTCGGCGCAGGGCTGGTCAAAGCCGGGGGGGAGGGAGTCGTTTCGTTGGAACAGAACCCGGCTCTCGGTCCGCTGGCAGAAGCGTTGAAGGAGGCCGGGTTCAAGGTGGAAACGGTGAACAATGCCGAGTCGCTGGTGTGGGGCAAACTGGTCATCAATGCGGCAATCAATCCACTGACGGCGCTGCTGCGGGTGAAAAACGGTCTCCTGCTGGAAAATCCATTTGCACGCGAGGCGCTGCGGGCGCTGGCGCGTGAAGCCGCCAATGCCGCCCGTGCGGAAGGAATTGCGCTGCCTTTCGATGATCCTGTGGCAAAGGCGGAGGAGGTGGCGCAAAAGACGGCTGCGAATACCTCTTCGATGCTGCAGGATGTGCTGCGCGGGGCGCCCACTGAGATTGATGCCATTTGCGGCGCGGTGGTGCAAACCGCGCAAAAGCACGGTCTCGCCGCGCCGGTCAATTGGACGTGCTGGCAGTTGGTGAGGGCGCTGCATCCGGCTTAAGGGGGGGTGCAAAGAGCCGCCCAAGGCATGGTACACATGGTAAGATAAAGCCCAAACAACATTACGGCTTGGAGGCGTTCCATGCGCAAATGGCTCATTCTGTTGGTATGTTTGGGTTTGCTGATACCTGCGCCGGTGCAGGCTCAAGAAAGCCCGACGGTGAAACTCGATACTTTGAGCGTGATGCTCTGGGCGGAATACGACCAGCCAAGTATGCTGGTGATTTATAACTTCACGGTGACGGAAGATACCACGGTACCGGTGAGGGTGGATTTGCGTTTTCCGGTTGATGCGAATATCACGGCTGTGGCATATCAGAGCGGCGGCGAGTTGCTGCTGGCACAGTCTCAATCCCTTGCAAGCGAAGACGAGCAATGGCAGAAAATTCAGGTATTCGTTACGGAACGCACCACGTACCACATCGAGTATTATCAGCCGCTGACGCGCGATGGAGAAAAGAGGTCGTTTATCTATCAGTGGGCGGGCGATTATGCGGTGAACGAACTCGATGTCGAAGTGCAGGTGCCGGGCGACAGCAAAGGCATCAAGACCGACCCGGTCATTCCGATGATGCAAAGTCAGTTTTCCTTCAGCGGAGGCGGCCGCAAAACTGGGCTGGCGCAGGGAGAAACGTATCAACTGAAAGTGGAATATTCCCGCTCGAGCGAAACGCCGCTGGCGACGCCGGTCTCTTCGCAGGTGGAGCCGCTTTCCCCGGTGGATGAAACCACAGATGGCCGGGCAACGCTCGAAAAATTGCCTTATGTGCTTGGAGGGTTTGGCATCCTTCTCATTGTTGCGGCGTTGGTGTATTTTTTCCGCGGACAATCTGCCGGCGCGCGCGCATCCAGACCGCGCCGGCGTTCACGCAAAGAGGAGCAGGCCAGCATACCGAGTTATTGTCCCGAATGCGGCACGCGCTCGCAGCCGGGAGACCGTTTTTGCCGCGTATGCGGGAGTAAATTGAGAAGCGGTTAACTAACTGATGTTACGCGGTTCTTGATTGCTGGCGGTTCAAACCGCATCTAGCAATCACGAAGTCAGCCTTCGCTGACTTAAGAGCCTGCGCAGGCAGGCTTCGCGAGGGTCAGCCGCCGCGCAGGGAAAACAAGCCTGTTTTACGAGAACCTTCAAGGCGTTCTGCGTAAGAGAGTGTTTTAAAAAGTCCTTTTTGTTCTTTCTATGGCGTGTAGGGCGCGCTCTCTAGCGCGCCTGGCGGCGCTGGAGAACGCCTCTTACGCGCAAAGTACATCGTTTTAAAACACTTTCTAAGGTGAGTTACTGATGTTACGCACCGTCCCGAAGGGTTGGAGCGAACGTACACCTGATTCACGAAAACCTTCGGGACGTTCCGCGTAAGGTGAGATTGTAATTCGGATTACAGCGCAAAGTTCCACGCGGCGGCTGGTTTCCTTCTTCGCAGCAGGAATACGTGCGGATTTGACAATCCGAATATGAGCGAATATGTTGTCAATCCGCATGAGCAAAGAGGTCGCTAACTTGCAGAAGCCGCCATCGCGCTGGCTTGGATTGCCAAATCCAAACCTCTTGCTTGCGAGACGCTGAAAAACCTCCACCCACATAAAAAAGATGACGGGCGAGTCGCCCGTCATCTTTTATTTTCCCCCGTCAGGGAAAGGTATCCTTACGGACGTTTGTAGGCAGAGACATCACCGCCCAGATCGGCAATCGAGTCAATCAGGATTTGAGCGATGAACTTGCCGTTATGAGTGAACGCGCCGGGATCCTTCTGGTAGTACTGGTAGTTGAAGGCGGCTTTGAGCAGGCGAGGCGTCCAGGCGGCAAAGCCTTTGCCATCCGCCCCGAAGAAGTAGGGGTAGGCAGCCGGGTTGTAGGTGATGGGCGTGCCTTTGCCCTCGGCATACGCCTGAATTTGAGCATACAGCGCGTCAGCCAGCGTATCGAGTTCAGCCTTGACGCCTTCGGTCACATCGCCGTCGCCGTCATAGTCGTGATCGCCCATGCGGTAGGTGGCAACCTCCGTGCTGCCGCCATGGCAGCCGGCGCACGCCTCGACCTTGATTTCAAGGGCATGGACATTGTGACAATCCTGGCATTTGTTGAGCGGATGAGCAGTAAAGGCGCCGGCGTATTCCTTGCCGTCGTACATGTAGGCGCCCTGCACCTCAGAGCCAAACAGGGTGGCGCCGGCGGCGAAGTAGTGAATGTTGCTGAAGCCGAGGCGTTTGCCTTCGGCAGGGCCGGAGTCGTCATTGGCAGCACCGGAGGCGCGAATCGCACCGTCTACTGTGACCTTGGAGGAGCGTCCCTGGTGGCATAAGAGACACAGATTGCCGTCGTCGGCTACAAAATTGCCATCTGCATCTTTGCCGCCGAAGCTAACTTCAGCGCCGGAGGGGAACTTCACAGAAGCAACCGCATAGCGTTCGGGCCAGGCTTCTTCGTTGTGGCAGGTGGTGCACATGAAGCCGTTGGAAGGTTCAGATGCGATGTTGAGGCCGTTCTTCACGAAGAAGGGAATGCCTTCGGCGGTGTGGCAGCGTGTACATGTAGCGGGAACTTCACCTTCGGCATCCCAATGGCGGAAGGGTTCGGTATTGCCGGCAAAGTGACCGGGGTCATTGCGCGTTAGGGCGCTCACGTCACCGCCGAGGTCTTCGATGGAGTCGATCAGGAGTTGGATGACGTATTTACCGCCATGTGCGAATTTGCCGGGGTCTTTTTGGGCAAGTTGATAGTTGTAGGCGGCTTTGAGCAGGCGCGGGGTCCAGTTGGGATACGCCTTGTCATCGGCGCCAAACCAGTAGGGGTAGGCGTCCGGGTTGTATTTGATTTCGGCGCCGGCGGTGTTGACGGCATACTTTTGAATTTCTGCCAGCAGCAGGTCTTGCAAGCCCTGCAGTTCGTAGTAGATGCCTTCTTTGGTATCTCCATCGCCGTCATAGTCGGAGGCGGAGGAGACCATGCGGATGTTCTTCAGGTCATCCACGCTGGCAACGCCTTCATGGCAGAAAGCACACTGGTCAATTTTGACCTGGAGGGTGTGCGGGTCATGGCAGCCGGTGCAGGTGTCGTACCCTTCCACGTGGCGGAACTTGCCGTCGTAGGTTTTGCCATCATATTGATAGCCGCCCTGAACGACGCCGCCATACAAGGTGGCAGCCGCCGGATAATAATGTACATTGCGGAAGCCGAAGGGGCGGTCATTCACGGGAGCGGGAACAGCATCGGGGGCATCCATTGCGTTGTAGTCTGCAATGGCTTTATCCACGCTCACTTTGGATTCGCGTCCCTGGTGGCACTCCATACAGCGGCTGTCGTCGCCGGCGGAAATGGTCACGCCGGAGGGGAAGGTCACCTCGGTCTTGGTCAGGGTAACGGGGTTATGGCACGCTACACACTGAATGCCGGAGACTTCCTTGGCAGGCACAGCCAGATCCACCTTGCCCGCTTCAGATCCATCTGCGCCAAGAAAATCCTGATACCCCTGGGTGCTGTGGCATTTGGCGCAGGTGGTGGGCACTTCAGCGGGGTCTTCGGCGTCCCAATGACGGAACGCTTCGGTATCGCTGGCATTATGGGCAGAGCTTTCCCAGGCAGCCAGATAGGGCACTTCTACAGCGGGCTGCTGCACAACCTCTTCCGTCGGGGCAGGAGCGGGAGGCTGTGTGGGCGGGACAGGGGCTTCGGTGGGTTCAGCGCCGCAAGCGGTAATGATCACAGCCGCTAAAAGCAGAGAACCGAGAAGCATTAAAGTCTTTTTCATCGAATTGCATTTCTCCTTTCATGGGTTTGGGTGAAGTCTGTTTAGCGTTAAATTTGTCTGTAGGCACCTCCTGGTAAGAACTTGCGATGATTAGTTATTTTAATCTTGAATTAATTTTAATATAAGTGACTGCCATAGATAAGAATGGATGTCATTTGACAGGCAGATAAAAGTAACAAATTTCACAAATGGAGTAAAACCATAAAAAACACTCAAAATCTGCGATTTTCAGGTAGTGGCATGCAGGAGCATAACAGACCTTCTGTTGCGCTTTTCCAAATTATTCTGGCAATCCAGGCATTACAGCGCAAGGTGGGGCGAGCCGCCGGTAAGGGGGCTCGGATTTGGCAATCCAAGCCAGCATTTTTTGCTCGTGCGGATTGTCAAATTCGCACATCGCGCCGCCCGACCCGCAGAGTATCTATGGCTTTGGGATTAAGTGGGGTGAAATTCAATTCACCACAGAGCGCACGGAGATTTTTCTTTTGGCTTCCTCTGTGGACTCCGTGATCTCTGTAGTGATAACCGGACGCCCCCACCCAATACCAGAGCGCCTAGCTTATGACAGCCTTTACAACCCAGCAAAATGACGTAAAAAAAACCTCGACTTTGGCCTTTTGATAAAGGTAGTTGAAAAGAGGAAGCCTTCTGAGT
>JBBITE010000039.1:0-26108 GCA_037440905.1 Anaerolineae bacterium
TCGTAACTCCCTACCGTCAGCCAAAAGGGGGAAGAAACCTGCCGCTGTGTGTCATTGCGAGGGCTGGTGGTCGAGTAGGGCAAAGCCCGTATCGAGACCCAGCCCGAAGGGCCACGCCGAGGCTCGCCCGAGGCGCAATCTCCAGCATTTGCGGGGAGACTGCCACGCTCGCTGCGCTCGCTCGCAGTGACAGGTAGGCAGTTACCAATCATCCCCAAAATCTGCCCTGCAATGGTATTATGCAGAGTAGGCACGGAACACGATCATCCATCCAAACGTTGGGAGAGTATGAAAAAAGTCTTCATCAGTTACTCGCGCAAAGATATAGACTTCGTCCGCAAACTGGCGGGCGACCTGGAACGCGCCGGCTACGATGTCTGGTGGGATATTACCGATCTGCGCGGCGGCGACGATTGGGTGCGCAACATTCCCGAAGCCATCAAAGCCAGCCCTTACTTCATCGTCGTCCTTTCGCCGAACTCCATCGAATCCGAATGGGTGCGCAAAGAATACACCCAGGCGCTTTCCCTGCGCAAAAAAATCATTCCCCTCATGCTTGCCGCCTGCGAAGTGCCGTTCGCGCTCAACACCATCAACTTCGTCAACTTCTCCGAAGGAGACTACGCCGAAAACTTCCTCAAACTCCTTACCCCGCTTGGCTTCAGCGGTGAACCTCCCGCCGTTGCCCCTTATAAAAAACCGCTTTCCCTGCCTCCTGCCCTGCTCAAAATTGGAATCCCGACCCTAATTGGATTGACTCTCCTGCTCGCTTTGGGATGGGATACCCTCTTCGCGCCTCCCTCCACGCCGACGGTTACCCCGCTTCCTCCCACGCCGCTGCCTGCTTCTTCCACCCCAACCGACATCCCCGCCTCAGCCACCTCCTTCCCAACCGCCACTCTCACCGCTACGCCGAGCCTCACCTTCACCCCCACCGTGACCTCCATCCCAACCCTCACCGCCACCGTCACGCCGGTCTTTGAGGTGGAAATCCGCGTTTGTATCACCATCGAATCGCCCAACATCTACGTCCGCTCCGGCCCTGGTCAAACCTATCGCGCCGAAATCCTCGACCTGCGCGATGAGAACGGCACGCGCCTCAACGTTTGTCCGTGGTTTTCAGCTCAAATCGTTGCCGATGGCGATACCTGGCTGCTCATCGCTCCCAATCAACAAGAAGCAACCCTGAAGCCTTTCGAGGGCGGCTGGATTCGCCGCGACCTGCTCGATAAAAACACCCCCATAGACATCCTGCCATTCGTCACGCTGACGCCCACTCCCACCCCCAGCAATACTCCCACCAATACCCCATCCCCCACCTCAACGCCAACCTTCACCCCCACGTTCACCGAGGCGCCCACCGTCACGCCCACGCCCTAACTCTCCAGGCTTCGCCAGGCATCGTCGCATTCCTCGTCAACGCCTTGGGGGTGCAGGAAGAGCGTTTCGTTTTCGCGCAGGCGGGCGGTGACCATCTCCACCACGTGCCGCGAACGGACAAGCCGTGCCTGAGCGTTGCCCACCTGCCCGTGTTTTTGCAAGCCGCGCTCATCGAGCCAGCCATCCACGAGGGTAAATCTCTGGCAGCAATGGTCAATTTCGCGGTAATCGAAGCGTGTTGGCTTCCCATCCTTCAGAATCATCAAATACTTGTCCCGCCGGTAGCGGACTCCCGCCAGGTTCTCACACAGGTGAATGGTTGTATTTGCGCCGTGGCTTACGCCCAGTAACAGCACCTGTCCGTCCAGTTCGTAGACTCTGCCCACCGGGCTATCCAACCCGTGCGGAACGTCCAGCGGGTGGGGGGCAAGGATGCGTTCAGCGTGCGGACCGGCTGCGGCAAAGGCGTGGTGATTGTCGCTGCGCAGGACGCCGGGCAAGCGCCAGAAGGTCTCTGCCACAATGCCCATTTCGGGACAGGGGCTTGTTGTTTTGTCGAAGGGCTGGTCGTCGTCGTAACTCATGCTGGGCATGACGAGTGTGCCGGAAGGTCCCAGGGCGGAGCGCAAGGCTTCAATCAGTCCGAGCGGTCCGCCTTCGACCGGTTTTATCTTTGAAAACGCCGTATGGACGAGCAGCACGCCGCCCGGCTCAATGCCGAGGGCGAGCAGTTGGCGGATTAAGGCGTCTTTGGAGATCAGGCTCATAAGGGCGGAACAGGTTGAAGGTCCGAAAGGGAAGCGGAAATGAAAAACGGAGGCTGTGCCTCCGTCAGTCTTGTTGCGCTGCGGTTTTTAATTCGAGATGTATTCCCGCAGGTTATGTTCCACGGCATAGGCGGCGGCTTCGGCGCGGTTGTTGACGCCCAGTTTCGAGAGGATGCTGGAAACGTAGTTGCGCACCGTGCCTTCGCCCAGGAAGAGTTGTTTGGCGATTTCGCGGTTGGTTTTGCCCTCCGAAACGAGCAGAAGGACGTGCTTTTCCTGCTGGCTCAGGTGGGCGAATGCCGAGGCTTCTTCTTCTTTGACGGCGCGCCGCACCTGCTGGAAGACGCGCTGGGTGACGGCGGGGTCGAGCAGGGCTTCGCCGCGCGAAACGGCTTCGAGCGCTTTGACCAGGTCGTCGCTGCCGATTTGTTTGAGGATGTAGCCCGAAGCGCCTGCGCGAATGGCGGAGAAGAGCATTTCGTCTTCGGCGTAGGAGGTGAGCATAATGACTTTGACGTTGGGGTGTTTTTCGACGATTTGCTCGCAGGCTTCGATGCCTGAGGTGCCGGGCAGGCGGATGTCCATCACCACGACATCGGGTTTGAGGAGGTCGGTCTTCTCGAGCGCCTCGCGCGCCGAGGAGGCTTCGCCCACCACCTCGAACTGGGGGTGGCGTTCCAATAAGGATTTTAACCCCAGGCGGACGACCTCATGATCGTCCACCAGGATGATACGTTGTTTGGCAGGTTGCTTTGGCATAGGGCGGATTTTACCCCAAAACGCTCCGTTTTCGATATAGAGCGCGCTCCGCTCATTGCCCTGGCGGCTGAGGTATTTAACGTCAGTTCGGGAGAGCGAAAACGATTTTACATTTTCACCTCCAAGAGGCAACGGGCGCGGCGTTTTCTCAAGAAACGTAACTGCCTACTTGTCACTGCGAGCGAGCGCAGCGAGCGTGGCAGTCTCCCCGCAAATGCTGGAGATTGCGCCTCGGGCGAGCCTCGGCGTGGCTTTTCGGGCTGGGTCTCGATACGGGCGAGGAGAATGCTCGCCCTACTCGACCAACAGCCCTCGCATTGACACACAGCGGCAGGCTTCTTCCCCCTTTTGGCTGACGGTAGGGAGTTACGAGAAAAGCCAACTCCATGTTGCGGCGGTTAAAAACGCAGCGGGCGGAGGGGCGCTCCGCCTGCTGTGCGTTTCGGTGCATTATTTCGCTTTGACCGCAATTGTGCGCGGTTTGACATCCTCCGCTTTCGGCAGAGTGATGGTCAGGATGCCGTTTTCGAACTCCGCTTTGGCTTTATCGGCAACCACATCGGTGGGCAGGATGATGGACCGTTCGAAGGAGCCGTAGCGGCGTTCGCGGATGTGCCATGACCGTTCTTTCTTGTCCTCTTCGTGTTTGATTTCGCCCTTGATGGTCAGCACTTCGCCGGTGACGCTGATCTGCACTTCATCGGCTTTGACGCCGGGCAGGGCGGCTTTGACAACGATTTCGTCGTCGGTTTGGTACATATCCACCGCAGGTACAGACCAGCTGTCCCGCAGCGAGAGGGGGCGGGTGAAGGCATCATCAAAAAGACGGTCCATGGCTTCTCGCAGGGACATGATTTCACGAGCGGGTTCCCAACGAATCAGGTTAGACATAGCGACCTCCTTTTGGTGATAGTTGATTTTGGTTTTACGCCCATACTATAAAAAGCCTGCGTTAGAAAAACGCAGGCTTTTTATCAAAGTTTCGTATGAAAACGAGGCCTATTCTTTTTCTTTTTTGCGCCTGAAATCCACAAAACGGTATCCGACGCCGCGTTCGGTGAGGATGTATTGAGGGTTGGCGGGGTCTTTTTCGAGTTTCTGGCGCAGGTAGTTGATGTAAAGGCGGACATAGTGCGGTTCGTCGCGGTATTCGTAGCCCCATACTTTGATGAGAATCTGGTCGTGGGTGAGCACCCAGCCTGCATTTTGAACCAGGTGGTAGAGCAAGCGGTATTCGGTGGGGCGCAGTTTGACCAGTTTGCCTTCCAGCCACACTTCGCGGCGGTCAAAGTCAATTTTGAGGCGGTCGTCCACTTCGATGATTTCGTGCATCGAGCCGCCGGCGCTTTCGGTGCGGCGGAGCACGGCTTTGACGCGGCTGACCAGTTCGCGCGGGCTGAAGGGTTTAGTGATGTAGTCGTCGGCTCCGAGTTCAAGTCCGCGCACGCGGTCGTCTTCTTCCCCTTTGGCGGTGAGCATGATGACCGGCACGTTGCTGCCCTCGCGAATGGTTTCGAGCACCTCGAAACCGTCAATGTCGGGCATCATCACGTCGAGCAGGATGAGGTCGGGGGTGGCATCGCGCAGTTTTTGGATTGCCTGCCTGCCATTGAACGCCTCAACGACCTGGAAGCCGTCGTGTTCGAGGTTCATGCGGATGAAGCGCACCATGCGCTCTTCGTCATCTACCACCAGAATGCGTCGTCGTTCGAATTCTTCGGGCATGTGTGGCTATTCTCTTACGAAACCGATGAGGCTTTCTTCTTCTTCGCTTTCGAGAATTTCGATTAGGGATACTTTGGAAAGGGGCCAGATCACTTTGGTGACGTTGGGTTCGATGTAGTGAACATCTTTCCCGTCGCGCAGGCGGGGGTTGCTGATCATAATCAGCGTGTCGGTGCTTTTGGGAAGGTCCTCAATTTCTCCAACCACGGATGGTTCGCCCGCGATATGGACAATAACAGAATATGGCATGGCGCCGCCTTTTGGTGTTGTGGCGTTTGCTAAATGTTACGCAACAGAACCTGGATTTTGAGTTTGCCCAGGGCAACGACATCGCCGTGTTTGAGGATTTCTTCGGTGTGCGGAGCGAGGCGGCGACCGTTCAGGTAGGTGCCGTTGGAGGAACCCAAGTCCATGATGATGACGCGGTCACCTTCGCGCTTGACAACGGCATGGAGGCGGGAAACGCCGGAGGCATACGCCTGATAGGGCGTCAGGTCAATATCGGGCATAATCGGCTGCCCTTCGCTGAGACGTCCCATGGTAAATTCGTTGCGGCTGGCAAGCGGGAGGATTTTGCCGCTGTCCATCAGGTGCAGGGAAAGCCAGCTGTTGGCAGGAGAAGAGGGGGGTTCAGCGGTGACCGGCGCCTTTTTGAGATCGTCCACAATTTGGTCCTGGGTAATCGCCTGCGTAGTAAGCGCCTCGGCTCCGTTCAACTGCGCGCCACACTCCACACAAAAGAGGGTGCCGGATACGTTTTCGTGTTGACAATTTGAACAGATAATCATAATAGGGTCTCCTTCCTTATTTGGGCGATGCAAGGAACAAGGCACGTGTACCATATTTTATCTTCTTTCCGCCTTCTGCGGAGAGTCCTTTTTCCTGTTGAATGCGTTGCACTTCGAGGACAATTGTCTGCGCAAGGCTGCGCTCACCTTGGGAGAAGAGGTTGGCGGCAAGCGCCTGCAACTGGCGGGTGCCGGCTTCCACGTTGCCTTTTTCGATTTCGATGCGCGCCCGCTCTTGCATGCGATATAACATTAAGCGTGAGAGGGCTTTGACAATTTCGGCAGGCGGCGTATCGGTATCTGCTTTATCCAAAACAGGACGCTGGAGACGCAGCCGGAAAGGCGGCGCCGGCAGGGGGTTGGCAGGAATAGAGACCTTGAGCGCTCCGTCCAAAACGACCGTCCTCTCTGATTTTATCGCTGTTGGCGCAATTATGTACTCGAGGATGACCTGTGTGGGAGTGTTTTGCAGGATCGGTCCCAGCCGTAGGGTAGGTTCATCTACCGGAATCAGGCCGGGGTCCGGTTGGAGGCGGAAGGCGTAAGAAAGTTGGATGCCTTCAATGGGGGTGATGTTCAGGTTGACTTCTTCAGCATAAACTTGCGCCAGGGCGTTGAATTTTTCGAGAAGCAGTTTTTTGATGTTCTGCGGTTGGGCAATGTAGGCGCTGCTTCCGCCGGTGCGGGTTGCGAGAGTATCAAGAAAGATGTCGTTCCAGTCCGCGCCAATGCCCATGGCGCTGAGGCTTACCCCTTGTTCGCTCAGGCGCGTAGCCAGTTCGATGCATTGTTGTTCGTCACCGTAGGTTTGCCCGTCGGTGAGGAGGATGATGTGGTTCAGGCGGCCCGAATCCAGGCTGCGCATGACTTCTCTTGCGCCGGCTTCGAGCCCCTGGAAGATTTCCGTCCCGCCGGAGGGTTGAATCATTTGGATGCGCGCCTCGAGCCGTGCGCGGTCGTGCTGAAAGGCTGCCGGGATGATGACTTCCGCCCGGTCGCTAAAGGCGACCACACTCAGAATATCCTGCGGGCGGAGGTTGCGCAGCACCTGAATGGCGGTGGATTTGACCACATCCATTTTTTCGCCCTTCATGGACGTGGAACGGTCGAGGACGATGCACACATTCAACGGCGGCGCAGGAGAGCCGCGCATTTCGGCAGGCGCCTCAAATTCCAGGATGAGGTAGAGCATTTGCGGCTCCGTCATGCGAATCAGACTGGAGCGGCTGTAAAGCACTTTGTATTCGTAAGGGAGGTTGGGTCTGGTTTCGGGAGGGAGGGTGGCGTCGTATTGGGCGCGGCGTTTGGGGTTGGAGAGGGTTTCGTACGCCCGCTGCACTTCAAGGAAAAGTTCAGTTTCTCCGGCCGCTTTGTTCCGGTCGGGGTGTAGTTTTTGAGCGGCTTCGAAATAGGCGCGTTTAATTTCCTCTGCTGAGGCTTGCCGCGAGACGCCCAGAATGGAGTAATAATCCGCCTGTTGAGAAAACATTCCTATCCGATAAGCTGCGCAAGAATAACGCTGATGTTGTCGGGGCCGCCGGCTGCATTCGCGGCAGTGACCAGGTTCTGGCAGGCTCTTTGCAGGTTGGGCGCTTCGTTGACGGAACGGATGATATCTTGTTCGCCGACGACGCCCCATAGCCCGTCGCTGCAAATCAACAGGGTGCCAGGTTGGGGAAAGGCAAGAGTAAAGATTTCCGGTTCGAGAATATCTCCCTGACCGAGCGCTTTGTAAAGAACGTTGCGGTGGGGGTAGTTTTCCGCTTCTTCCGGGGTGATGTGCCCCAGTTCCTGTAAGCGCTGCACCAGCGAGTGATCGCGGGTGACCGCTTCGATGCGCCCATCGGGATAGACGAAGTAGGCGCGGCTGTCCCCCACATGGGCAATGGTCACCTGATGCCCGAGGACAAGCGCCGCCGTGAGGGTGGTGCCGCTGCCGGGCGCCTCACGCTGGATGATGCGCTGCGCTTCATTGACCGCTGCCGCCATAATCTCTTGAAACGACTCTTCCATCCCTGCTGCTTTGATTTGAAAGAGGTAAGGCGCAAACTTTTTGAAGATGAAACCCGCCACCGTGCGGATGGCGGCATTACTTGCCACTTCGCCAAATTGATGCCCGCCCATGCCGTCTGCCACAATGTATAAACCAAAGGGCAGGTTGCCGGAGTTACCGGCCATGGTGGTGGTAATCGCGAGCAGACTATCTTCATTCAGTTCGCGCTGCTTGCCAACCGATTGACCTGCCGCCGCGACCAGTTGTTGAAGGTCGTATTGCGGGTTTTGGCTGCTGACGATGGCTTTTAACTGCTCTTCGGTGAGAGGCGCAGTACTGGCAATATCCGTCGCCTTTTCGGCAGGCGGTGGTTGTTTTCCAAATAACCAGCGGAATAATTTATCCACAAAGACTCCTTCTCACGCGAGCAGTGCGTAAATGTGATGATCAGTGGAGCCGAAATAAACTACGTCGTCGTACACCAGCGGAGTGCCGGTGATGGCTCCCTCAGTGCCGAATTTCCAGCGCAAGCGCCCCGTGCGGTATTCGAGACAGTATAGACTGCCGTCCACCGACCCGCAATAGATCGAGTCTTTGTACATGACCGGCGAGCCGTTGACCTGATGTTCTGTCCGAAACCGCCAGACCTCCTTCGAACTCCGCGCTTCCACGGCGTAGATGAAACCGTCGGCTGCACCAACGATGATCAAATCATCGGCAATACACGGCGTGCTGATGGATGGCTTGCCCAGCCGGAAGCGCCAAATCACCCAGCCATTGCGCGGGTCGAGCGCGTAGAGAATGGCGTCCACGGAGGTGAAATAGAGCGCCTGTCCCGTGCCGACGGTGGAAGCCGTCACCGCACGCTTGGAGCGGAAGCGCCATTTCATCTCCCCGCGAAAGTTCACCGCATAGTAATCTCCGCTCTCCGCGCCAAAGTACACCATGTCGCCCAACACGAACGGCGTAGAGCGGATGGCATCTGCCGATTCGAAGCGCCACGCCATGCGGCCGGTGTGAATGTTGACCGCGTGCAGGAAATGATCGTCCGAACCGAAGAAGAGATGTCCCTCTGCGAGGACAGGCGAAGAGCGGATGGGTCCGTCTGTGTAATACGTCCACACCACCTTGCCGGAGCGGGTAGAGACGACGTGCAGGCGTTTATCTTCCGAACCGAAGATGACGTTCCCTTCCACAATGAGCGGGCGGGAAACAATGCCGCCATCAGTGGGGTACTTCCACTGGAATTTTCCCTCCGCCGCATCGAGCGCGTAGAGGTTGTTATCGTAGGAGCCGATATAAACCGTCCCCTGATGGATCGCCGGGGTGCCGCGTATCTCATCCTCGCATTTGAATTTCCACAGCGGCTTGATGCCCTCGCTTTTTACCGGACTGGCAATCGTCCCCAGGCGGGAGAGCAACCCTGTTTTACGGGCAACGGCCATCAGCGCTTCTTTCATTTCAGCGGCGCTCTTGAAGCGGTTGGCAGGGTCATATTCCAGCGCACGGTTGACGATGGCTTCCAGTTCCGGTGAGACGGCCGGGTTAATGCGCCGAATGGGACGCTCGGCAAACGAAAACGGTGGCTCCAAACGCGGATCGCGGCGCGTCAGGGCATGATGCAGGGTGGCGCCGAGCGAATAAATATCCGCCGCCTGGGTGGCTTCGCCGCGGTATTGCTCCGGCGGCGAGTATCCCTCCGTGCCGATCATCGTGCCTTTGGTCCCCGATTGAAACGCCTTGGCGATGCCAAAATCCACCAGCACAACTTCGCCTTTGGAGTTGATCATCACATTCGAAGGCTTCATATCGCGGAAGATGATCGGGTCCGGCTTGTGATTGTGCAGGTAATCCAGCACATCGCATAACTCGATTGCCCAGGCAAGCACTTGGTCTTCTGAGAGGAAGCCGTTCGTCTCGTTGATGACCGCTTCCATGTCTTTGCCGTGAATGAACTCCAGCACCAGGTAGGAACGGCTTTCCAGCGTGAAATAATCGTAGATTTTGGGGATGGAAGGATGATGCAGGGTGGCAAGCAGGTTGGCTTCGCGCTCGAAATTCTGCACTATCGTCTGCCGCACCAGAGGGTCCGGCGCGCTGTTGATCATCTCTTTCACTGCCACCAGTTTGGTGACACTTGGAAAATGCATATCCCGCGCGCGATAGACCGACCCCATGCCGCCCAGCCCCACCACTTCTTGAATCAGGTACCGCTTGGCAAGCGTCACCCCTGCCTGCAGCTGGCTTTTGGCGACAGCGGTTTCGTCGCCCTTATCATCATCTGATAATTCGGGGAACAATCTCGTTTCCAGAGGAACTCTCCTGACTGCAATAGATTATAGTTTGCCCGCCATTGTTTGACAACCGCAAACATGGGGGATTCTCCGCTCATGCCCTGTCAACCTTGCAAGGAAACCTCTTCTACGGCAAAATACCTCCTGTGAAGATCCTTGCAGTCAGCGACGAAGTGGTTGAACGACTCTATACCCTTTCGCGCAGCGGTCACTTCAACGGCATCGAACTCCTCCTCGGCTGCGGAGACCTGCCCTACCCCTACCTCGAGAACCTCATCACCCTGCTCAACGTGCCGCTCTTCTACGTCCCCGGCAACCACGACCCCAACTACTCCCCACAGGACCACAAGTCCTTCGTCGAAGGCGGCTCCAACCTTGACCGGCGGCTGATCCGCTACAAAACGTTCCTCATCGGCGGCCTGGGCGGGTGCATCCAATACCGCCCCAATGGAACCAACCAATACACCCAAACCGACGCTTACCTGCGCGCCTTTCGCATGCTGCCGGGGCTGCTCCTCAACCGCATCCACTACGGACGCCCGCTCGACATCCTCATCACCCACTCGCCTCCCTTTGGCATTCACGACGACGACTCCAGCGCGCACCAGGGACTGAAAGCCATCAACTGGCTCATCCGCATCGCCAAACCCCGCTACCACCTGCACGGACACACCCACTTTTACCGCCGCAACATCGCCGAATCCGAAACACTTTACAAAGGAACAAAAATCATCAACGTCCACCCTTACAAACTGCTGGATGTCTACCACTAACCATGACTGACGAACCCTTCTCCGAGCAAGCCCGCGCCGACTTTCAGCGCGCACGCCTCAAAGCCTTCCTGCACCGCGTGTGGGATTCGCTCGCCGGCCAGCGCACCACCCTGCTCTCTTACGACGACATCAAAGAAAAACTTCACATCGGCGGTCCCATCTACCGCGGCGTGCAGACCGTTCGCGTGGACCAGATTGCCGGAAGCCTCAACCGCTACCACGAGTTTGACCGCATCTTTCTCCCCGCTTCCGACAAACTCGCCGACCGCTGGCAAAGAGTCAACCGCGCCTTCTATCAGGACATCAGTCTCCCGCCGGTCGTCCTCTACAAAGTAGGCGATGTGTACTTCGTGGTGGACGGGCATCACCGCGTCTCCGTCGCCCGCGAAAAAGGACAGGAATTCATCGAAGCCGAAGTGCGCGAATGCGCCACCCGCGTCAACATCACACCCAACATCAAACCCGAAGACCTCGAAATCCTCGAAGACAAAGTACACTTCCTCGAGCGCACCTCTCTCGACCGCCTCATCCCCGACGCCAACATCAAACTCACCATCCCCGATGGCTTCGACCGCATGCTCGAACACATCGCCGTCCACCGCTACTTCATGGGGCTCGACTTGAAACGCGACATCTCCGAAGAAGAAGCGGTCGAACATTGGTACGAAACCGTCTATCTGCCCGTCGTGCGCGTCATCCGCGAAACCGGCATCCTCAACCAATTCCCCGGCAAAACCGAAGGCGACCTCTACTTGTGGGTGCTCGATCACCAGCACTACCTTGCAGAAGAAGAGGGCGTCCCTCTCCAGCCGCCCGAAAACGCAGCACGCCTCTTCATCGAAGAAGGCGCCCCCAAACCCTCCCGCAAAAAACGGACAACGCCCAAAAAAGACTCGGAGAACAAACCATGACCTCCTCCCACCCCCTCGCCGGCGTGTACGCCGCCGCCGTCACCCCCCTCGACCCCGCTTCAACCCTCGACCTGGAATCGGTGCCCCTGCTCCTGAAATTTCTCGCCGCCCGAGGCTGTCACGGCGCGCTCTTCTTCGGCACCACCGGCGAAGGACCCTCCTTTTCCCCCGCCGAACGCGAGAATCTGCTGCGTACCGTGCGCGCCTACCGCAACATCGTTCCGGGCTTCCGCCTGCTGGCTGGCACCGGCACCCCCAGCCTCTCCGAAACCATAGACCTGACCAAACTCGCTTTTGAACTTGGCTACGATGCGGTCGTCGTCCTGCCGCCCTACTACTTCCGCGGCGCAACAGAGGACGGCTTGTTCCGCTGGTTCAGCGAACTCATCCGCAAAGCCGTCCCCTCCGACCGTTTCCTGCTTGGCTATCACATCCCCGGCATGGCGGGCATTGGCTTTTCCATCGAATTGCTGGCGCGGCTGAAGGACGCTTTCCCCGTACAATTTGCCGGCATCAAAGACTCCTCGCACGACTCCAACCTGGCACACACCCTCGGCAAGACCTTTGGCAGCGATTTACTCGTTCTCACCGGCACCGATTCGTACCTGCAACTGGCAATGGAAAACAAAGCCGCCGGCTGCATCACCGCCCCAGCCAACCTCATTTCGCCCGATTTGCGGCAGGTGTGGGATTTCATGCAAGAAGGCAAAGACCCCTCCGCCGTGCAGGAACGTATCACCGCTCAGCGGCACCTCCTCGAAAAATACCCGCCCTTCCCGCCCACGCTCAAAGCCCTGCTCCACCACCTGCACCAATTGCCGCGCTGGTCGGTCAAACCGCCGCTGGTGGAACTGCCCGAAGAGCGCATACAAACTGCCGTCATGGAATTGAATGCATTGCAATCATAGAGCAAGTCTGTTACGCATTAACAAATAATGGTTCTACCGTTTTTAACGGGAAAACCTTTTTCAAATACAAAGGCATGCACTGAGCCTGTCGAAGTGACACCAAGGTCACGAAGGGAAAACGCCTGTAGAATGACTGCCTTTTCCCCCTTTGTGTACTTCGTGCCCTTCGTGGTTAGACTCTTTTAATTATGGAAGAGCCCAAATAATCGAACAATGAACCGCCCGTTCGTCTTCATCAACGTTGCCATGACTGCCGACGGTAAGATAGATACCTTCCGCCGCCAGGGGGCGGCAATTTCATCCTCGCGGGATAAGCAGCGCGTGGATCAACTACGCGCCGAGTCCGATGCTGTCCTCGTCGGCGGGCGCACGCTCCTCGACGAAGACCCCAAGTTGACGGTCAAATCTGAAGCGTTGCGGGCCGAAAGAGTTCAGCGCGGTTTGCCGCCCAACCCCATCAAAGTGGGCGTCGTTTCCAAAGCGCACTTTACCTCTCATTCGAAATTCTTATACGAAGGCGGGGCGCAAGTCGTAATATTCACCACAACTCGAACATCTAATGAGCAGTTCGCATTCCTCCATTCGCAAGGCGTGAACGTGTTTGTTCACCCCGGCGAACGCGTGGATTTGCGCGCAATGATGCACACCCTCCACGAACTGGGGATTCGACGCCTCATGGTCGAAGGTGGAGCGACACTCAATTTCGAGTTAATACGGCTGGGGCTGGTAGACGAACTTTACGCCTACGTAGCTCCTCTGATCTTCGGCGGAGAAACCGCTCCCACCCTTGCGGCAGGCGCCGGCTTCGAAAGAAGCGAAGCGGTTCGTCTGCAATGGCTCGGCGCCGAAACCTGGGACGATGGCGGGGTAGTGCTCAAATACAAAATCGAACGAGATGGATGAGTCTCGTGGAGGAAACATGACCACATTGATGCACGAAAAAATTCAGGTCTTATTGGAAGAAGACTGCTGTCACGAATGCGAGGGCTATGGCGAGGATCACATCTGCGTCCACATCGAAGCCATTGCCGAACTGCCCACCCGCTTCGGCGATTTTCACATCGTCGCCTTTTCCAACAACCGCGACGGCAAAGAACACGTCGCCATCATCAAAGGCGATGTCATCGGCGCGGAAGATGTCCCTGTGCGCCTGCACTCCGAATGTCTGACCGGCGACGCCCTCGGCTCGCTGCGCTGCGACTGCCGCGACCAGCTCGAAGCCGCACTCAAAAAAATCGGCAGCATGGAACGCGGCATGGTGCTGTACCTGCGGCAGGAAGGACGCGGCATTGGGCTGACCAACAAAGTGCGCGCCTACGCCCTGCAAGACCAGGGGCTTGACACCGTCGAAGCCAACCTGGCGCTCGGCTTCCGCGATGACGAACGCGATTACGCCGTTGCCGCTCACATGATTCACTCGCTCAAGGTCAAATCCATCCGCTTAATGACCAATAATCCAAAGAAAATTTCCCAGCTCGAACAACACGGCATCAAAATCAACGAACGCCTGCCGCACATTCTGCCGGCAAACGAACATAACCTGTTTTACCTCAAAACCAAAGCCGCCAAGTCGGGCCACATGATTGATTTTCGCGGCAAGGAACATTTCCCCGAACAAAGCGACCTGCCCATCGTGGAAGGCATGACTCAGGACCAGATCAGGGCGTTGTATGAATAGCACTGCTCAACCCCCAAAAATCATCGTCATCAGCGGCGCCACCGGTGCCCTCGGGCAAAAGACGGCAAAAACATTTGCCGAGATGGGTCACAACCTGGCATTGCTCGATAACGATAAAGCGAAACTGGATTCCCTGCTCAGCGAACTGAATCTCCCCTCACAGCGCTGCTTCGCCTCAGTCGTTGACCTGCGCGATGGACAGGCGGTTCAAGACTCCGCCGCGGCTGTTTCCTCCCACTTTGGCGCGCCGGCAGTCCATGCTTTGATTCACCTCGTGGGCGGATGGGTGGGAGGCAAGCCCCTCACCGAAACCAGCGCCGAAGACCTGACCTTCATGCTCAACCAGCACGTATGGACGACCTTTCACCTCTTTCAAGCCTTTGCGCCCAAACTCACCGCCGCTGGCTGGGGGCGGGTAATTGCAGTTTCGGCTTCAACAGTGGCAAACCCGCCCGGCGGGAGCGGCGCCTACACCGCCGCCAAAGCCGCGCAGGAAAACCTCGTCCTCACCCTCGCCGCCGAACTGAAGGATCACGGCGTCACAGCCAACATCATCCAGGTCCGCGCTATTGACGTGGACGGTTCCCGCAAAGGCAGCGGCACCACGCCGGATGTCATTGTGGCGGCGATGCAATATCTCTTTTCCGAACAGGCGGCAAAGGTCAACGGCGCGCGGATACCGTTGTACTAGCCGCACGGCGATTGAAGTTGCGGCTCAACCTCACGAAGCCTGCGCAGGCAGGCTCTCAAGTCAGCGCAGGCTGACTTCGTGATTGCTGGATGCGGTTTGAACCGCCAGCAATCACGAACCGCGTCACATAACACCTTCCCAACCACTCTCCCCTCCTGCAATGGAACAGACTGCCCTCCGAGGTCTTCCAAACTTCGGAGGGCTTTGTATTCAGGCAGTGCCGCACTTTCCGTAGTCAGAGTCTTTTGCCACGGATGAACCCGGATTTTCACCGGTTTTGAATTCCAATCTGTGGAAATCCGTGAAATTTGTGGCTGAGGTTCTTCTTTGCCCAAGACTCCACGGTTTAGGCTTCACAAGCCCAGTATGTCCCCAATGATTCTCGCAATGGTGCGCGCGGCTTCAGGCTTGCCGGCGCGGCGGCAATTTTCGATCACCTGCTGCCGCTCGGCAGGGCGTGAAATCCAGCGGGTGAGCGTTCGCACCACTTCCTGCGGCGTAGGCGCCCACACACCGGCTCCCTCCTCCTGCACAAAGGTGACGTTGCCATCCTCCTGCCCTGGCAGTTTCGAGTAGAGGATGATGGGCAGTTGGGCGTTGAGCGCTTCGGCAATGGTACCGGGACCGGCTTTGGTGACGATGAAATCGGCGGCGCGCATGAAATCGGGCATTTCGCGCGTGAAGCCGTAGATGTAAGCGGGGTTTTCCCAGTGGTGTTCTTCGAGGGAGGCTTTCAGTTTTTGATTCCGCCCGCAAACGATGACCAGGCTCAGGTCGAGGCCCGATGCGTCTATGGCATAGGCGGTGCGCGCCAGCGGTCCCATGCCCTCTCCGCCTCCCACGAGCAAAACAACGGGTTTGTCCACCCTCCAGCCGAGTTTTTTACGCAAGACACTTTTTCGTTTCATCGGCTGGCAGTAACGATCGGCAACGGGCAGCCCAACGACGCGCACTTTTTCCGGGGGCATTTTGTATTTGAGGGCGCGTTCGCGCGCCTTTTCGGTGGGAACGAGAATGAGGTCGGCGCGGTTGTCGTACCACAGCGCATGGGTAGTGACCATGTCGGTGACAACGTTGATGAACGGCGGGCGGTCTTTGCCCAGCGCTTTGAGCGCGAAGGTGTTGGCAAAAGGGTGGACGGTGACGATGAGGTCGGCGGGGTGGCTCTGCACGAGCGCTTTAGCGGCATGACGCGCCAGGGGCCACATGGTGGCGGTGATGGCGCGCGCCTGGGGGCGGCCGTCGGTGGCGTGGAAACTGGCGCTCCACAATTGCGGCGCTTTGACCATGTGCGGGTACCACTCCGGCATTTTATTGAAGGGGAGCGGCGCGTAGTCCTTGAAGAAGTCCACCATTTCGGTGGTGACTTTGTTTCGATATTCCAGGCGCAGGGCTTCGATGATGGCTTCTGCAGCAGAGCGGTGACCGCCGCCCGTATCGGAAAAGTAGAAAACGACGTGAGGTTTTCTAGGTGCGGTTTTCGATGTCATTTTGTTTTTTTTCGTGTTGGGTGAGGTTGATTTTGAGGCGCCGGGCAAGCTCGCGGCGGGTGAGCAGCACGCGCCGTCCGCATCCCAGACATTCCAGGCCGATGTCGGCGCCCAGGCGGGTGACCGTCCATTCGTAGGAGCCGCAGGGATGCGGTTTGCGCAGGCGCAGGCGGTCGTGGAGTTGAAGATTGGGAAGCATAGCAAGACGGTGAGCATTATAAGATGATTCGTGATAAACTACGGGGCGAGAAATTTCAGGAATCCAGGAAAGAGCAATGTCGAGATACGAAACCTACACCGTGGAGGTCGCCGGGTTGAAGCGCGATTTGCGCCTGTTCGAGGTCAAGCCCGGGCTGCGAATTGCCATTCTCAACATTCTGGGCGATACCGAACTGGTTCAGGCTTGCGCGCGGGAACTGGCGCAAAAACTCAAAGATATTGAGTACGATGTGCTGGTCACGGCGGAAGCCAAGTCCATTCCGCTGGCGCATGCGCTTTCGGTGGAAACGCGCAAGCCCTATGTGGTGTTGCGCAAAGTGTATAAGCCGTATATGGGCGCAGCGCTCATGGCAGAGACTCTATCCATCACCACCGGCCAGCCCCAGGTGCTGATTTTGGACGAGAAAGATATCGAACTGATGAAGGGCAAGAAGGTGGTGATTGTGGATGATGTCATCAGCACCGGTTCCACCCTGCAAGGGATGCGGATGATTCTCGACAAGGCGGGCTCTACCGTCGTCAAAGAAGCGGCCATTTTTACCGAAGGCGACCGCGCTCAGTGGATGCATATCCTGGCGCTGGGGCATTTACCGCTGTTTACTGACTGAAACGAGCAAAGGCACAGAGGTTCAGGGGACAAAGGTAACGGCTGGAGGTTGGGACAACTCCAGCCGTTTTACTTGTCTGCATTCGCAATCAACTTCATTTTCCTGTCTCGCCCCAATTGTTTGATTGCAATCTCCCGCTTCATCGCAGAGGGACGGTCGGGCTGCTCCTCCACATAGACCAGTTTGACCGGGCGGCGGGTTTTGGTGTATTTCGCGCCGCGCCCTGCGTTGTGAGCCTTTACCCGTTTTTGCGGGTCAACCGTCCAGCCGGTGTAATAGGTGCCGTCGGCACATTGGACGATGTAGCAAAAGTAACGGGTCACTTGCGTTTCGGTCGTTCGGCGATGGCGGAGCCAAAGAGCATGTGGCTGATGCGTTCACCGAAGGAGGGGGCGTCAATTTTTTGTATATCCTGCTTCAGCCACTCGGCTTCGGAACGTTCTTCGAACCAGCGTACGCGCCCCTTCCAAGCTTTTTCAAGCCGCCTGCCCAGCGCTTCACGGTCGCCGTCTTCGAGTTCGTCGCGCAATTCGAGCAGGGAGGTGATGTAGGAGTTCAGCAGGCGCACCAGGTTTTCGCGGTTCTCGAGCGCGGCTTCGCGCAGAGAAACGGCGTCGTCGTGATAAGCAAAGGCGGAGGTCAGCGCGGCATAGGGACGGGCGGCAAGTTTCTTTGCCTCCAGCCAGCCGGGCTGGTCGAGCGTGGCATCGAGCAGGGCGGCGGCGGCAAGTTGCGGAAGGATTTGCACTTTGCCCAGCAAGCCGTCTGCCTCGGCGGTATCCATCAGCAGCGGCAGCGAACCGAGCAGGGCAATAAAATCCAGCGTCAGTTGGAAGATATTCTCCGGCGTGCCAGCCGGTGCGGTGACCACGGTCACGCTCTTCTCGAACAGATCCGCGCGGGCAGCGCTGGTGCCATACTCGATACCGTGCAGATGATCGGGGTGAACGGTGGGGAACAGCCCCACGTAAAACCGTCCTGCGGGCAACAGTTCTTTCGCCCAGCCGGCAACCGTCCCTTTGGCAAGAGCCGTATCCAGAATGAGCGCTCCCTCCTGAAGATCAGCGGCGATGACCTTCAACGTCTCGCGCACTTCGGCAAACGGCATAGCAAGCACCACAATCCGCGCCTCGCGGACCGAATCGGGCAGGTTGTACTTCCAGGTATCCACGGCGCCAGCCTCCTGGGCGGCTTTGGCAGCGCGGAAGTCTTTATCGTGCCCCACAATGTGAACGTTGGCGCCGCACGCCTTCAACGCCAGCCCGATGGAAGCGCCAATTTGACCGAGACCGATAATCGAAATTTGTACTGGCATGAAAACCTCGCAGGTTGAGTGTTTGCGATTATACTGCCATCTGCCCCCTTAAATGCGAGAACCGCGGACGCCGACCGCGGTTCCCTTGCAAAAGGAGGAGAAGAGAAATCACCTTACGCCCCTAATTTATCATAGGCTTGTCTAGCCTGCTTGACGCAAAACCTACGATTACCCTACGATTGGCCGACAATTTGCAGAGTTATAATGAGCCGTCCGCTGCTTGTTTTTATGCGGGTGGCGCCGCCGGGATAAACCTTTCGAAGCGGCTGCTGTTGGAAAAGAGGGAGTATAATAGAACAAATTTTCCACATTCAGGAGAAAAATGACCAGTTTTGCCATCGAAACAAAAGACCTGGGCCGCATTTACAAGATTCGCGGCAACAAAAAAGAGAAACAGATTCGCAAGGAACTGATTGCCCTCGAACATGTGAACCTGACCGTGGAACGCGGCGAACTATTTGGACTGCTCGGACCGAACGGCGCCGGCAAAACCACCCTGATCAAAATCCTCACCACGCTTCTCGCCCCGACCTCCGGCTGGGCGCGTGTGGCCGGCTATGATGTGACCCAACACCCAAACCTGGTTCGTCCGCGCATCAACATGGTCTCCGGCGGCGAGTCCTCGGGCTATGGGCTGCTGACCGTGCGCGAAAACCTGTGGATGTTCTCGCAGTTCTACGGCATGCCCTCGAAGGAAGCCAACCAGCGCATTGTGGAACTGCTCAAAATGGTCGGGCTGGAAGACCGCCTGCACACAAAATCCTCCGACCTTTCGACCGGCCTGCGCCAGAAGATGAACATTGTGCGCGGCTTTTTGACCGACCCCGAAGTGCTCTTCCTCGACGAGCCAACCCTGGGGTTAGACGTGGGCGCCGCCCGTGACGTGCGCCGGCTCATCCGCGGCTGGCTGGATGCCGCTCCCCGCAGCGGAGAGGCGCGCCGCACCCTGCTGCTGACCACCCACTACATGGTCGAAGCCGAGGAGTTATGCGACCGCGTAGCCATCATCAACAAAGGGCGTGTGCTTGCCTGCGACACGCCCGCCAACCTCAAACGCAGCCTGCAGCGCGATGCCCTCTTCGAGATCGAGACCAGTCCGCTCAACGGGTTGACTTCGCACATTTTGCAGGAGCAGCCTGAGGTCAAGAAAGCCGCGTTGACCGACATCGAAGGCGGCGCACGGCTGGAATTGATTCTGAAAGAGGAGGCTGCGCTGGCAAGCGTCATCAACATCCTGACTCAAAAGGAAATCAAAGTGAAGCGGTTGACCAAGCGCGAGCCGACGCTCGAGGATGTGTTCATGGAACTGGTAGGACAAAAAATGGAAGACGTGGAAAAGGAGGAGGAGCCCCATGTCTAACCCGCCTATGGCGCTGCAGCCCGTCGTCAAAGTGAGCGGCTGGCGCTTGTTCCTCAAAACCATTGTGGCGCGGGCGTATCCGCGTGTCATCGGTCAGCAGCGGGAGAAATCGTGGATCTTCTTCGATGTCTTCCTGCCGATGCTGGGGGTGGCGGCATACGTCTATGTGTATCGCGCCATCGGCGCGCCCGAGGAGTATGTGGGGTTTGTGGTGATGGGCGGCGCAATGACTTCCTTCTGGATGAACGTGCTGTGGAGCATGTCCAGCCAGTTGTATTGGGAGAAGGAACAAGGCAACCTTGCCTTGTACATCATTGCCCCAAACTCGATGATGGCGATTCTGCTGGGGATGGCGGTGGGCGGCTTGTTCGCCACGGCGCTGCGTGCCACAGCCATCGTCATTGCCGGTTCGTGGATGTTCAACGTGACGTATTCCGTTGCCAGTTTTACCCAACTCCTGCTGGTTTTTCTCCTCGCCATGACCGCGCTCTACGGCATGGGCATGATGAGCGCTTCGCTGTTCCTGCTCCTCAGCCGCGAGGCATGGCACATCGCCAACCTGGCGCAGGAACCGATCTACCTTGTTTCGGGATTTTACTTTCCCATCAAGTCGTTCAATTTTTGGATTGCAGCGGCGGCTTCGATCATTCCCCTCACGCTGGGGTTGGACGCGATGCGCCAGTTGATCTTTCCCTCCGGAGCGCTGCTCGGCTTTTTGAGCGTGAAGGTGGAGATTGCCATCCTCATCGGTCTGTGTGTCGTCTTTCTGGCTGGCGCCAAGTTCCTGCTCGATTACATGGAACGGCTGGCAATCCGTGAAGGCAGGCTGACAGAGAGCCGGCGTTAGTTCGTCATTGCGAGGAGCGTTCGTTGCGACGAAGCAATCCCCCATCAACTTGCTTCGCCGCTCGCTTCGCTCAGGCTCACAACGACGTATGGAGAATGTATGAACCGTTCTGAAATATCCCGTTCCTTCACCATGGCAACCTGGCTGGGATGGCAGGTCGAATCAAACTGGACCGACCCCTTCCTGTTTGCCGTCTATGTCATCATCAAGCCGCTGGCGTCTGCCGCTATTCTGGTGGTGATGTACAGCCTCATTACCGGCGGCGCCTACGACTCGCCGCTTTTCCCATATATTTACCTCGGCAACGCCTTCTACACCTACGTCGGCGCAGTCATGGCGGGGGTCTCGTGGGCGGTGATTGACGACCGCGAACATTACAAGACACTCAAATACATGTACATCGCGCCGATCAAGATTCCCTTCTATTGGCTGGGGCGCGGCGTCTCGCGCTTCCTGATTGGCACGGTGGCGGTCATCGTCATCCTCACGGCGGGCGTACTCTTCCTCAACGTTCCCCTCGACCTGACACAAGTCAACTGGGGGCTGTTCTTCGTCTCCCTCTTCATTGGCGTGACCATGCTTGCCATGATGGGACTGATCCTCGCCAGCATCACGCTCATGGTGGCGCATCACTTCTTCCTCATCGGCGAGGCGGTGGCGGGCGCGCTCTACCTCTTCAGCGGCGCAATTTTTCCGCTGGAAGTCCTGCCCGCGTGGCTGCGCCCGGTGGGGTACGCCATGCCCATCACCTACTGGCTCGAACTCATGCGCCGCTCGCTCATCGGCGAAGTGGCGCAAGCGTTTCCCACGCTCGCCCAGTACAGCAACCTGCAGCTTCTCGGCATCCTGCTCGCGCTGACCGTCATCTTCGCGGTGGTCTCCGTCTTTACTTTCCGCTGGTGCGACCATCGCGCCCGCGAACTCGGCTTGATTGACCGCGTGTCGAATTACTGATGTGAACGTCCTGGTCCAGCCGCCCAACTCTTCGGGACAATATCAAACAAGACTATAATCACCATCGAGAGGCCCTCGGTGGTGATTTGTTATGAGGAAGAAAACGACTGCTCCCAGCCCCATCTACACCGGCGAATTGAACGGAACTCCGCTCGGAGATTTACGCATCGCCGCCTCCGACCTGGGCCTGGTTGCCATCGAATGGGCAGACTCTCAGCCCGAATTTGATTCCTACCTCGCGCGCATCAAACGTCCGCTTCAGCCGGACGCCAAAAAAATCAAACCCTACGCCAAGGAACTTGCCGAATACCTCAACCGAAAACGTACCGCCTTCACCATCCCCATAGACTGGACGTTCTTCACGCCGTTCCAGCGTGAAGTGTTACAGGCTGTCTTTCGCATCCCCTACGGCGAGACGCGCACCTACGCCGAAATTGCCCGCGAGATCAACCGTCCGCGCGCCTGGCGGGCGGTGGGACGCGCCAACGCCGCTAACCCTATGCCGCTGGTCATCCCCTGTCACCGCGTCATCGGCGCCGACGGCAAACTTCACGGCTACGGCGGCGGGCAGGGACTCCCCACCAAAGAGTGGCTGCTGAAAATGGAAGGGGCGGTATTTGCGTAAATTCTCAATCTCCTTTCTTCCGGAATGTCCTCAATGATCGTTACACAAACCAAGACGTTCATCCAAAAGCGCGAATGGATTCTCCCCCTTGCGCTGTTCCTGCTTTTCCTCGCCTTCACTCTGCCCGGCATTTCATGGGGCGCGCCCATTGGCTGGCACCCCGATGAGATCGTTGTGCGCTCCATCAAAGCCCTGCACGGCGAATGGCAGTTCAGCGAAATCAACTTCGACTACCCCGACCTGCCGCAATACGCCATGTTCTACCTCGGGAAACTGCTGCTCGCCCTGGGCAAAACCGACGGAGACATCCTCATCGCTTCGCGCGTTCTTTCGGCGGTGCTGGCAGGGCTGACGGTCATCCTCACCTACCTCATCGCCCGCCGCATCGGAGGCAGCATCGCCGTCGCCGCCTTAAGCGGTCTTCTGCTCATCTCCGTCAGCGAAATGTCTCACAACGGACGCTTCGCCCATAACGATACCTACCTGCTCTTTTTTACAACGCTTGCCATCCTCTGCCTGCTCGAATACACCCTGCGCGGAAACCGCCTTTGGCTTTACGCCTCTTTCCTGACCGTTGGCATGGCGGCTTCGAGCAAATATATCGGCGGCAGCCTCATCCTTGCCCCGCTGATTGTGTACCTGCTCGAACAGCGCAAGCGCCTGCGCCACAACTGGCTGCCCCTCGCCGAGACGTTGTTCATCAGTATTGTGCTTGCCTTCCTCGGGTTTGCCCTCGGCACTCCCAAAGCGCTCACCTGGATGGCATTCTATTTCAAGCGTTTATTCTCCACCCTGCAATGGCAGGCAAACTACGGTTATGCCCCCGGTAGCGTGCGCGGACTCATTGGTCAATACGGCGTGCTGGTGAATGGACTTGGGCTGGCGCTGATGTTGTTGTTTGGCGCCGGGCTGATTTGGGCGCTTTGGAAAGTTGCAAGCGCGCTGCGGGAGAGGAAACTCGCCGCCGAGCCGCAATCCCGCTCCTTTGCCATCCTGCTGCTGGCCATCCTCGTCCTCGACTTGCCAATGACCCTCTCGTATAACTATCAATTGCGCTATTTCCTGACGATGATGCCGTTTCTGGCTGTTCTCGCCGCCTTCTTTGTGGCCGAACTTCATACGCAGGCAGCAGCCAAAGGCAGGTGGTATCCGCTGGCGCTGTATATGACAGTTGCGGGCATTCTTCTCTACTCCTTTGCCCGCCTGCTCAGCCTGATGCTGCTGGTGATGAACGATGCGCGCATTCCCGCCACCGCCTTTATGCAAACCCTGCCTGCCGGCGCCAGCCTGGAACACACCTATTATCCGCCCAGCCTGCCGGCGGGTCACTTTGCGCGCGAACACAACTACCCCATCTATTTCGTCAAAGGCAACGAGCCGCCGCCGTCAGACGACAAATTGCCGTCCAACGCCGGAGAAGCGGGGCTGGTGAAGCGCGAGACGGATTTTTTTGTGGTGGATAGTTTCACCTCCGAACGCTTCGAAGACCCTCGTTATTGTGAAAGCATGCCGCTTGAATGCAGTTTCTTCAAACAGCTCGAAACAGGACAATCGCAGCACTATCAACTTCTCGCCGAATTCAAATACACCCTGCCGCCTTATCTGCCGCAAATCCGCTTCTTATTCATCAACCCCTCCATTCGCATCTACGAAAGGATTCCATGAGCGACTTCCGCACAGGTTACATTGCCGTAATTGGCCGCCCGAATGTCGGCAAGTCCACGCTGATCAATGCCCTGCTGGGGCAGAAGATTGCGGCGGTCTCGCCCAAGCCGCAGACCACGCGCAAACGTCAGTTGGGAATTCTCACCACCGACACCTACCAACTCGTTTTTGTAGATACGCCCGGCATTCACAACCCGCGCCACAAACTGGGACAGTTCCTCAATCAGGAGGCGCAGGAGGCGCTTGAGGGGGTGGATGTCGTCTTGTGGATGGTGGATGTATCCGTTTTGCCGACGGAGGAAGACCGCCAAATCGCTTCTCTGCTCGACACCCTCCCGCATCGGACTCCGCTCGTGCTTGCCGCCAATAAAATGGACCTGATCCAGGCTGAGGCGTTGACCAGCCACCTCGAAGCGTATCGGGCGTCGGTCCAGAAAGAAGCGCGCGTGGTCGCCATCTCAGCGGCGCAGGGCAGGAATCTCGATGAGTTGCTCGAGTTGTTGATTTCGTTCAGTCCGCTTCGTCCGCCGGATTTCGACGAGGAACAAATCACCGATGCCTACGAGCGCGACATCGCCGCTGACTTGATCCGCGAAGCATGCCTGAATCACTTGCGCGATGAAGTGCCGCACAGTGTGGGCGTGCGCATTGACGAATTCAAGGAGCGGGAAAACGGCATGGCATACATTGCGGCGACGATTTTTGTAGAGCGCGATTCGCAAAAGGGGATTGTGATTGGCGAGGGAGGCAAGATGTTGAAACGCATTGGCAGCGATGCGCGCCGTGAAATCGAGGCGATGGGCGGGCGGCCTGTCTTTTTGGAATTGCGCGTGAAGGTGTTGAAAGATTGGCGCAACGACGAGAATGCTTTGCAAAGGTTTGGCTACCGGCTGGCGAAGAAGAAAAAGAGATGAGCAGGAGGCGCAAATGAGTATGTGGCTGGCGCTGGCTTTTGTCTTTGCCGCGCTGCAGGCGCTGGTGGTATGGCGGGGTTGGGGCAGGCTGGAATATCTGACCAAACCTGCTGTGATGGTGTTTCTGTTTGTGTGGGTATACGTTGAGACGGGGTTACAGGGGGTGACCTTCTGGTTTGGGCTGGGGGTTCTGTTCTCGCTGGCGGGGGATGTGTTTTTGATGTTCCCGCATGAGCGCTGGTTTATAGGGGGGCTGGGGGCTTTTTTGCTGGCGCATGTTTCATACCTGGCTGGTTTTCAGAATGAATGGAAGCAGGTGAGCATGTGGTCGGTGGTGCTGCTGGCGGTGCTTGCCGTCAGCGCGGTGCGGCTGATGCGCCGTATCCTGGCTGCCATGCGGGCGGGAGGACAACACCGCCTGGCGCTGCCTGTGGTGTTGTACGCAGCGGTGATTACGGCGATGCTGTACGCCGCAATGACTACGCTCTCGAATCCCGCCTGGGCAGCGGGCGCTGCGCTGCTGGTGAGCGCCGGGGCGTTTCTTTTTTATCTTTCGGATCTCATCCTGGCGTGGAATAAATTCGTCACTGCCATCCCAAACGGACGAGTTTTCAACATCGTTGCCTATCATCTGGGGCAGATAGCGTTGGTGGCGGGGGTGGTCAGTCAGTTTGGGTAAGGCGCTTCTCGCGCCGATATGTGTTGGAGTCAAGGGCTGATGTCAAACACAAAACAGACATCTTTAGTCGTCAGCCTTTACACAGTGGTGTGTTACAAACATCATCATCGTTTGTCACTGCGAGTGACGCCAAAGGCGACACGAAGCAGTCCCCTGCCAGGTTGAAGATTGCTTCGATACTTTCAGCGTCTCACAATGACACTGAAAACGGAAGATAGAGAATAGCAACCTTCGGGGCGTTTTTTTGGCAGGTAGAGAGGGTGGAAACAGGCTTGCAGAATTGTTTTTCGTTGGCAAACTCCCTGTAAAGCACAAAATTCAGCCTTCGTGCTATCCTACCAGCGTGGTTACTCTCCTCCTTATGTTGGTTTTGGGTTTGCTTGTGGTCCTCTCCATGGATGTGAGGCAGAAGCGGCTTGCCTTCCTGTGCCAGCAGGAAGACGAACATTATCGCTCCTGAACCACTCCAAAAAAAGACTACATCTCTCCTCTACACGGAGCCCGGTTTTCCTCCCGGGCTCTTGTGTTTTTCGATTCCGCGGGGCAGGTAAATACGTAGACAGGTAGACACGTAGACAGGTAAACAGGTCACTTGTGTACGTGTCTACTTGTGTACCTGTATACCTGTTTACCTGTGTACCTATGTACCTGAACGTTTACAAGACGTTAACCTCTCCTTCTCTTGCCATTAAAAGCGGATTGATACCATGGGGGCATCAAAACAAAGGAGAAATCACACATGACCAAAACCTTTCGTTCGTTCCT
>JBBITE010000040.1:0-25305 GCA_037440905.1 Anaerolineae bacterium
CGGGAGCAAGCTCCCTGACTCCATATTTTCCAGCTTGCTGGCGTTGCTACGGGAGCAAGCTCCCTGATTCCATATTCAAGCGCGATTCAAATCCCGCCCCGTTCCTTCATCACAGCCTGGATTTCGAGTTCGAGTTTGTCGGCTTTGAATTCCACTTCCGCCAATTCGTTCAACATCTTTTCCCCCGCCGAACGGTCTTCGAGCGAGTGCAGGTTGATGCGCACGTTGTAACCGGCGGCTGTCAGCGCGGCGCGCGCCATGGCAAAAGCAGACATGGCATCGCTGATGGCGTTGAGGTTGCCGTGTCTGGCGCATTTCAACGCCAGCTCCATCACTTTGACCGAGTCGCTTGCCACATGCAGAGGGACGCGCGCTGCATTCAATGTGGCGTTGATGATGGCAGCATTGCGTGCCGTCTTTTGCTCGTCGGTCTCTTTGGGAAGTTTGAAGGTGCCCATCAGCGCTTCGAAGGCAGAGGCGTCGTCTTCCACGGCATGCGTGAGTTCCTTGCGGAGTTTTTCCGCCATCACGCGAATCGCCTGCATTTCGGCTTCGACTTCGGCGTACTTCTTCTTACCCATTGTCAGCCCGGCCACCATGGAAACCAGCGCTGCTCCCATCGCAGCAGCAAAGGCGGCGGCAGAACCGCCTCCGGGGGTTGGCGTGGGGGTGGATAAAACCTCGAGAAAAGAGGACCAGGTACCGGCGGAGGGCGAAGCGGCGGTTTCGGCAGAATACAGCCTGGTTTCGAGAATCTGTTCTTTGTTGAATCCATCCAATTGGGTGTACCAGACCGCCGCATCCACCAGCGCTTCCTGCGGAATCAACCCCACCAGTTCGCTGTGATGGATGCCAACGCCGTATCGCTCGGCTTCACGGCGGACGAATTCGACGACGCGGGCGAGGGGTGTTTCATGAAAATTGGTCAGGTTCATCGAGACCTGCGCGCGTCCTTCCACGAGCAGTCCCAGGGCTTTGACGTATCTCAACCCGCCGGAAGAATGACGCACGGCTTTGGCGATTTTTTTGGCGATTTCCACATCGCTGGTGGTGAGGTAGATGTTGTAGGCAATGAGGGGGTTGCGCGCGCCAATGACGGTTGCGCCGGCTTTGGGCAGTTTGCTGGGACCGAAATCGGGTTTGCGGTCGGGGTTGGTTTCGATTTCAGTTTTCAGCCCTTCGTATTGACCGCGGCGGATGTTTTCGAGGTTGACCCGCTCCGGGCGTGTCGCCGCCGCTTCATACAAATAGACCGGGATGCCGAGTTCCTCACCCACACGCTGCCCCACTCTGCGGGCGATTTCCACGCATTCCTGCATGGAGGCGTTGCTCAACGGGACGAACGGCACTACGTCGGTTGCGCCAATGCGCGGATGTTCGCCGGTGTGCTGGTCGAGGTCAATGAGTTCGGCGGCGGTTTGAATGGCGCGGAAGGCGGCTTCCTCTACTGCAAGCGGCGGACCGGCAAAGGTCAACACGGTGCGGTTGTGGTCGAGGTCGGAGGAGCGGTCGAGAAATTTCACTTCCGCGACGGAACGGATGGCGGCGACGATTTGGTCTATCACTTCGGGGCGCCGCGCTTCGGAAAAGTTGGGGATGCATTCGATGAGGGTGGTCATTGGTTTGATAGTCCGATAGTTTGGTAGTCTGGTAGTCGGGTAGTCACATGGTCAGGTGGTCTGGTGGTCGGGTGGTCAAATGGTCGGATGGTCAGGCGGTCAGGTGGTTGAGTGGTCGAGGGCGAGGCAATTATAAGGGAGAAGGCAGAAAACAATAAAATCCCGTTTTATGGTTAAATAGAGCCATGTCGGAATTGGTTTTGTTGAAACTGGGCGGATCGCTCATCACTGATAAGACTCAGCCCTATACCCCGCGTTTGGATGTAATGGAAGACCTTGCCCTACAGGTCAAAACGGCGCTGGAGGCGAATCCCAGCCTGCGCCTGATTCTCGGACATGGCGCCGGCTCGTTCGGTCATGTGCCAGCCAGCGAGTACCGCACGCGCGACGGGATTCCGCCGCGTGCCACTCCCCTCGCCCACCGCGAGCGCGACGAGACGGAGGACAATTATTGGAAAGGTTTTGCCGAAGTCTGGTATCAGGCAACGACGTTGAACTGGTTTGTCATGCAGGCGCTCCACAAGGCAGGGGTACGGACTTTATCGCTTTCTCCTGCGTCCAGCGTCATCACCAGTGAGGGACGGGTCATTTTGTGGGAGATGACCCCGCTGCAGATGGCGCTTTCGGCGGGAATTGTGCCCGTCATTCACGGCGACGTGGTGTTCGATGAAATTCGCGGCGGGACGATTCTTTCGACCGAAGACCTGTTCAGCCATCTGACGCATGCCCTCCGCCCGGACCGCATCCTGCTGGCGGGGCTGGAAGAGGGCGTTTGGGCAGATTTCCCGGCGCGAACGAGAAAAATCGAACGCATCACACCCGCCTCCTTCGAGGAAGTGAGCAATGGAGTGGGAAAAGCCTCCGGCGCCGATGTGACCGGCGGCATGGAATCGAAGGTGCGGCAGATGCTGGAAGCCGTGCAGCAGTTGCCGGGGCTGACGGTGCAAATCTTTTCGGGGATGGGGGCTGGCAACCTCTCGCGGGCGCTGGCCGGCGAAACGGTTGGGACGCTCATCACGGCATGAGCGCCCAGTTCCAGGGGAGATTCGGCTGATGGAGGTGAGACAGGTAGCGGCGCAGGTCGAACCGGGACACAGAGCGTCGAAGTGACAAAAAAGTGACGGAAGTCCATTGCCTTTTTTGTGAAAATTTTCGATAATGAACAAGACACTTTAGCAAGCCAGGCATCCATCATTTCACATCTCAAAGGAGAAGATATGGCAACCCGTAAAACCCCTGCCAAAAACGTTGTAAAAGCAGCAAAAAAGACCGTGAAGCCGGCCCCCAAAGGAAAGAAGACCGTCGCCCGCAAGGCAGCCCCCAAATTCCCCTTCAAACCCATCAAACTGAAACTTCTGCGCCCCGTTCCCTCCGATATTGAGATTGCCCAAGCGGCAAAACTCAAGCCTATCTTGCAAATTGCGGAGGAATTGGGCATCAAAGAAAACGAACTCGAACTCTTTGGACCTTACAAGGCAAAAATCAAACTGGAGATTCTCGACCGCATCGCCAAACGCCCCGATGGCAAGTACATTGACGTGACCGCCATCACCCCCACCCCGCTGGGCGAAGGCAAGACCACAACAACAGTCGGGCTTTCGCAGGCGCTGGGCGCGCACCTCGGCAAGAAGGTGATGACCGTGATCCGCCAGCCCTCGCAGGGACCGACCTTCGGCATCAAGGGCGGCGCAGCCGGCGGCGGCTACAGCCAGATCGTCCCGATGGAAGATTTCAACCTGCATCTGACCGGCGACATCCACGCCATTACCGCCGCGCACAACCTGTGCGCCGCCGCGCTGGATGCGCGCATCATGCACGAAGCCAAAACTCCCGATGACGATAAACTCTTCGACGCGCTCTGCCCGCCCGATAAACACGGCAACCGCAAATTCTCGCCCACCATGCTGCGCCGCCTGAAGAAACTCGGCATCGAAAAGACCGACCCCAACGACCTGACCCCCGAAGAACGCCGCCGCTTCGCCAGACTCGACATTGACTACAGCGGCGTGCAGTGGCGCCGCGTGATTGACATCAACGACCGCTTCCTGCGCGAGATTCAAGTGGGGCTGGGCAAGGAAGAAGCGGGCTTCGAGCATCGCTCCGGGTACGATATTACCGTCGCCTCTGAAATCATGGCAATTCTGGCGCTGACCACCAGCCTCGAAGATATGCGCGAGCGCCTCGGGCGCATGGTGGTGGCGGTCAACCGTCACGGCGAAGCCATCACCGCCGAAGACCTGGGGGTGGCCGGCGCGATGACCGTCCTCATGAAGGACGCCATCAAACCCAACCTGATGCAAACCCTCGAAGGCACGCCCGCTATCGTCCACGCGGGACCGTTTGCCAATATCGCGCACGGCAACAGTTCCATCATCGCCGATAAGATCGCGCTCAAACTTGCCGATTACGTCATCACCGAATCGGGTTTCGGCGCGGATATTGGCATGGAAAAATTCATGGACATCAAGTGCCGCTACTCGGGCTTGATCCCGCATGTGGTGGTGCTGGTGGCCACGGTGCGCGCGCTCAAGATGCACGGCGGCGGTCCGAAAGTGGTGGCAGGCAAACCGCTCGCCCACGAATACACCGAAGAGAACCTCGAACTGCTGCGCAAAGGTCTGCCCAACATGATTCAGCACATCGAGAACGCCCGCAAGTTTGGCGTGAACGTGGTGGTGGCAGTCAACTCCTTCGCCACCGACACCCCCGCCGAAGTGGAACTCGTGCGCCAGGCGGCGCTGGAAGCGGGCGCGGTGGATGCGGTCGTCTCCACCCACTGGATGGACGGCGGCAAGGGCGCGGTCAAACTCGCCGAAGCGGTGGTCAAAGCCTGCGACATGCCCAGCAACTTCCGCTTCCTCTATGACCTCGAACTGCCCATCAAAGAAAAAATCGAAATCATCGCCCGCGAAATCTACCGCGCCGACGGCGTGGATTACACCCCCGAAGCCGAAGCCAAGATCGAGCAATTCACCAAACTCGGCTTTGCCAACCTGCCCCTGTGCATGGCAAAGACTCACCTCTCCTTCACCGACAAGGCGGATGTGAAAGGCGCGCCGCGCGGCTACCGCATCACCATCAGCGACATCCGCGCCAGCGTGGGAGCGGGCTTCCTATATCCGCTGCTCGGCACGATGCGCACCATGCCCGGTCTGCCCACCCGCCCCGTCTTCTACGATGTGGATGTGGACCTGGAGACCGGCAAAGTGGTCGGCTTGTTCTAAAAAACCCTCGATTCAGCACAGACCCCAAAGATAAGACCTTTGGGGTCTTCTCATCTATTAGGCAGAACACGCAACGAGTCTTATAATCGCCCACATGGACACACAAACCCTGACCATCTCAGACGCCCTCGATGCCCTGGGGCGCGGGACATTTACGCCTCAGGACCTAACCGAAGCCTGCTTTACTCAAATCAACCTACTCAACCCGGCGCTGAATGCCTACATCACGGTCATCCCGCCGGAGGAATCGCTTGCCGCCCAACAACCGCCGCTCACCACCGCCGCGCTGTACCGCGCGCTGCGCGGCATCCCTATCGCTGTCAAAGACCTGTTCGATGTGGAAGGCTTGCCCACCACCGCCGGCTCGAAATTCTTCGCCGACCACATTGCCGAACGCGATGCCTTCGTGGTGGAAAAACTCCGCCAGGCAGGAGCGCTGCTCAACGGCAAGACGAATACCCACGAAATTGCCCTCGGCGTGACCGGCAACAACCCGCATTTCGGAACGGCTCGCAACCCCTGGAAGCGGGATCGCATCTCCGGCGGCTCTTCGAGCGGCTCGGCTATTGCTGTGGCAACCGGCATGGCGCTGGGCGCCCTTGGCACCGATACGGGCGGGTCCATCCGCATTCCGGCTTCGCTGTGCGGCATCGTCGGGTTCAAGCCCACTTACGGGCGCGTCAGTCTGAGGGGCGTCTTCCCGCTTTCGTGGAATCTCGATCATGTCGGTCCGCTGACCAAATGCGTGAAAGATGCAGCCATCATCCTGCAGGTCATTTCAGCCTACGACCCGATTGACCCAGCCTCCATCAGAATGCTGGCGGGCGATTATCTTGGTCACCTGATGGACGACATGGAAGGGCGGCGGGTGGCGCTCGCTTCGGGCGACTTCATCGAAGCCGCAGATGCGGAGGTGCTGGAGGCAGTGCGCGAGGCGGCAAAGGTGTTTGAGAGGCTGGGCTGCAAAGTGGAAAAGGTCAATGTGGATTGGATGCGCGAGGCTGCCCTCGCCAATAAAATCACCGTCCAGGCTGATGGCGCGGCAGTCCATCGTGAGCGGCTGAAGGAACATCCCGAATGGTTTGGCGAGGATGTGCGCCGCCGGCTGGAGGAAGGGGCAAAAACGTCCTCGACAGAGTACATTCTGGCGAGGCGGACTCAGGCTGAGGTTCGCAAGCGATGCGAATTGTTCTTTGAGTCCTACGACTTTTTGCTCACCCCCACCACCCCCATCGCCGCGCCCCCCATCGAAGGGCAGGATGCGGTCGAGCAGGCAGGGCGGCTGACGCGCTTCACCGCGCCGTTCAACCTGACCGGGCTGCCGGCGCTCTCCATCCCCTGCGGGTTTACGAGCGAGGGGCTGCCCATCGGGCTGCAAATTGTGGCGCGCGCCTGGGGCGATGCCAAGGCGTTGAACGCCGGCTGCGCCTACGAACAGGCGGCAGGCTGGCAGGGGAAGTTTCCCGCTTTGAATTAGCGTAGTTGCGCGGCGATGCTTTCGTAGAAATCGAGCGCCGACGGGTTGATGAGCGCCTCGCGGTTGGTGACCACCCGCCCGTTGAGGATGTTCGTCACGGCGCTTTCCACCTTTTTCATGTTCAGGGTGTAGGGAATGTCGGGGGCTTCGAGAATCAGCGCGGGGACATGACGAGGCGAGGCGTTTTCGCGTAAGGTCTTTTTGATTTTCTCTTTCAGTTCGTCGGTGAGCGAATAGCCGGGGGCAAGTTTGACGAAGAGGATCACGCGCTGATCGTCCTGATAGTTTTGCCCGATGGCGAGGCTATCTGCAATTTCGGGGAGTTTTTCCATTTGGGCGTAAATCTCGGCTGTGCCAATGCGCACGCCGGAGGGTTTCAGCACCGCGTCGGAGCGGCCATAGAAGGTCACGCCGCCGGTATCGGAGTGAATGAGCACGTAATCGCCGTGCCGCCAAACGCCGGGATAGACATCGAAATACGCCTTATGATATTTCGAGCCGTCGGGGTCGTTCCAAAAATAAAGCGGCATGGAGGGGGAAGGCGCTTCGCACACCAATTCCCCCTGTTCGTCGTAGATGGGGCTGCCTTTTTCGTCGTATGCCTTGATTTTCATCCCCAGCGCCGGGCTTTGCAGTTCGCCGGCATAGACCGGCAGCAGAGGGCTGCCTGCCGCAAAGCAGCCGTTGATGTCGGTGCCGCCGGAGATGGAGTTGAAATGCAGGTCAGGTTTGATTTCGCGGTACACGTACTCGAACCCTTCGGGGGAGAGGGGCGAGCCGGTCTGCGAGATTTCGCGCAAGGAAGAGAGGTCATACTCGCGGCGGGGTGAAAAGCCCTCCTTTTTGAGGAAGTGCAGGTAACTGGCGCTGCAGCCAAAGATGGTGATCTTTTCGTCCTGAATCAACTTCCACATGGCGCCGGGATCGGGGTAATTGGGGTTGCCATCGTAAAGCACCACCGTCGCGCCGACCGCCAGGGAACTGATGAGCCAGTTCCACATCATCCAACTGCAGGAGGTGATGTAGAAAATGCGGTCGCTGCGTTTGAGGTCGGTGTGCAGGATGAGTTCCTTGAGGTGATTGATCAGCACGCCGCCGGCGCCCTGCACCAGACACTTGGGTTTGCCGGTCGTCCCCGACGAGAACATGATGTACTGCGGATGGTCGAACGGCAGGGGCGTGAATGGAATCTCGAGGTTCGTTTCCTTTGAACAAAAATCGTCATAATGCACTGCGTTGGGAATGAAAGAAATCTCCGCGCGCGGACGGGTGTACGAGACCACAATCACTTTCTGCAGCGAGGGGATTCCGCGCGCCACCTCGGCGGCGTGTTCCAGGGTGTCGAAGGTCTTGCCTTTGTAGAAATAGCCGTCGGCGGTAATCATGACCTTTGGCTCCACCTGCCCCAGCCGTTCGATGGCAGCGGCGGGACCGATGTCGGTGGCGCAGGAGGACCACACCGCCCCCAGGCTCGATGCCGCCAGCATGCAAACCACCGTCTCGATCAGGTTCGGCATATACCCTACAACCCGGTCTCCCGCCCCAATGCCCATTTCCTTCAACGAGCGGCTCAACCTCGCAACCGCATCGTATAACTCCGCATACGTCATGCGCCGCGAGACCTGCGTTTCGCCTTTGAAGATGAACGCCAGATGGTCATCGCGGTAGCGCAGCAGGTTTTCGGCAAAGTTCAACTGCGCGCCAGGGAACCACTGCGCTCCGGGGAACATAGATAAATCCTTTACAACGGCATCGAACGGACGGGCGGCTTTGATCTCCACAAAGTCCCACACCGCCTGCCAGAAATCGGGGATGTTGTTCACAGACCAGTTGTAAAGGTCGGCGTAAGAGGCGAGATGAAGGTGATACCGCGCGTTGACCTGCTCGATGAAGCGCGTAAGGTTCGCCTGCTGTTTGCGCTGTTCCGAGGGCGTCCATAAGGGTTTCTTCATAAAAGATGCTCCTTTTGGGCTTGTTTCATCGTGTAATTTCAATAACGCTATTATACAATCCGCTGGTATCATTTGCCCCTATGCATACCTGGATTACCCTTTTCATTGTTGTCCTCACCTACATCGGCATTGCGCTGGGCGAATTTCCGCATCTGCGCGTCAACCGCACCACCATCACGCTGGTAGGCACAGGCGCGCTGCTCGCCAGCGGACAGATTTCCTTCGAGCATATCGCCGATTTCCTCGACCTGAACACGCTCATCCTGCTCTTTGGCATGATGATCCTCAACGCCAACCTGCAACTGGCGGGCTTCTTCCGCCTTGCCGGGCGGAGCATCCTGCGCTTCACCCATACTCCGCGCGGACTGCTCGCCTTGCTGATTCTGGTCACCGGCGTATTGAGCGCGCTCTTTCTGAACGATACCATCTGCCTGATGCTCACCCCGCTCGTGCTGGACCTGACGCTAAGCGCAAAACGCAACCCCATCCCCTACCTGATTGCGCTCGCCACCGCTGCCAACATCGGTTCGGTTGCCACACTGACCGGCAACCCTCAGAATATGATCATCGGCATCGCTTCGGGCATCTCCTACGTGGATTTTGCCCTGGCGCTGACGCCCATTGCTCTGCTGGGCATGGGCGGCATCTGGCTGGTCATCGTCTGGTTCTATCCGCAGGAATTCCGCCCGCAGCGCTTCGACCTGCCCGAACTGCCCCCGCCGTTTGTGTACCGCCCGCTGCTGACGAAAAGTATGCTGGTCACCGGCGGGCTGCTGATTGGGTTCATCGCAGGCGTTCCGATTGCGGAGGCAGCGTTTCTGGCGGCGTGCGTGCTGCTGCTCACGCGGCGCATCCGCCCGGAAAAGGTGATGAACGAAATTGACTGGAATCTGCTGGTCTTCTTTGGGGCGCTGTTCATCGTCAGCGGCGCAATGGAAACGAGCGGCATCACAACATCGCTGTTCGAGGCGGTCTCCAAATCGCTGAACGGCAGTTCCATCACGCTGTCTGTCGTCACTGTGGGGTTGAGCAACCTCGTCTCCAACGTGCCGGCGGTGCTTTTGCTCAAGCCTGTCATTCCGGCGCTTTCCAATCCGCAGGCGGGATGGTTGACGCTGGCGGCAACCTCCACCCTGGCAGGCAACCTCACCCTGCTCGGCTCGGTAGCCAACCTCATCGTGGCAGAGGTGGCAGCACGGCGCGGCGTAAAACTGACCTTTTGGGAATACACCAAACCCGGCTTTCTCATCACCGTCATTTCCCTCCTGCTGGGCGTGGCGTGGATTCAACTTTTCATCTGGAAGTAATCACTACTGCAGGCAGCCAATCAATTGCTGCACCGCCCCCTGCGGCTCGCTTTGCGTAATCACCAGCACGGGGACTTTTGCCACCGAAAGCACCTCCCGCACCCCGCCTGTAACCCACTGCCGCGGCAGGATACCGACCGCGTTGGATTCAGCGTTCAACACATCAGACATCTGCTGTGGGCTGACAGCCACCCTCGCAGACGACGAAACGCTTCTTCCCTGCATCACGACCTGATCGAACACCCCAGCCACATCCTCCTCTGACGCAAACACCCAGGCCTGCAGCGAGGCCTCGCCCAGGCCGGCAAACAATGCCTGCGCCTGTTCGAGGGTCAATTGCTGCAGGGGGCTTTGAGGGTGGACGGCAATGAGAATTTCCTCCTCGTCAATGCGGTAGGCAAAGGGAGCAGGGGTTTGCGGCTCGCCCAAGCGCAGGACGATTTCGGCAGCGGCGGGATCGTCCACGCGGGAGAGGAGGATGCCGGAATCGGCGCAGGCGTAGAGGCGGGTCAGCCAGGGGGTGGCGGCAGGTGTGGAGTAAACAGAAACAATTGGCGGCGGAGGCTGAGGCGTCTGTGCGGCGCAGGCGGAGGTCAAAAGCAGGAGAAGTCCCAAAAGGAGCAGCGGTCTCATCAGGCGAGGTGCAGCGTCAGGGTGATGGCAGCAAGAACGGCGCAGTAGGCGGCAAAGACGTAGAGCGAATGTTGGTTGAGGTAGGCAATCAGCCATCTGACGGCAAACCAGCCGCTGACGGCGGCGGCAAGGAAACCCGCGGCAAGCAGCGGCAGGAAACTGCTCAGGCCGGGCATGGTTAGTAGATCGAGTGTTTCGTAGATGCCGGCGGCAAGCATGACCGGCACGGACATGAGAAAGGCAAAGCGCGCGGCGGAGGGACGGTCGAAGCTGCGGAACATGCCGCCGCTGATGGTGGTGCCGCTGCGCGAGGCGCCGGGGAAGACGGCAAGCACTTGAAAGACGCCAATGATGAGCGCGTCGAGTGGGGTCATTGAGTCGAGGCGGCGGTTCTTTTTTGTGAGCCATTCGGCAAGGGCAAGCAAGAGCGCCGCTGTGAACAGGCGGATGGAGGCTTCGAGCATGGGCTGTTGGAAGAGCGCTTCAACCGCATCTTTGAGGAGGTAGCCGGCGAGAAGGGCGGGAATGGTGGCAACAATGATGTAGAACCCCAGGTTGCGTTCAGGGGTTGGGCGTTGAAAGTTGAGCGTCGCTTTGGCAATAGAGAGCAGGTCTTTCCAATAGAAGGCAAACAAGGAAACAAGCGTACCAAGTTGAACGATGACGGTGAAGGAAAACATGGCGCCGCTGGCGGGCAAGCCAAGCAGCCTTTGCCCAATGAGCAGATGGGCGGTGGAGGAAACGGGGATGAATTCGGTCAGTCCCTGGAGGATGCCGAGCAGAATGGCTTGGAGGAGGGTCATGGCAACTCGATGAGGAGGGGATTTATCTCCGCCGCAGGACGAGGAGGGTCAGGTCGTCGGCGGGGGGCATATCCTGCACGAATTCGAGCAGGGAGGTTTCGACGATGTCCATCAGGTCTTGGGCGGAGGCGATGGGGTGGGTCTGAAGCGCTTGCTGGAGGCGGGCTTCGCCGTAAAACTCGCCCTGCGCGTTGTAGGCTTCGGTGAGGCCATCGGTGTAGAAGAGGACGCTGTCGCCGGGCTGTAGGGAGATGCTGCGTTGTTGGTAGCGCATGCCTTCCGCCGCGCCGAGGGCAACGCCGGTGCGGGTGAGGCTCTCGAGGGAGCCGTCGCTGCGCAGCCAAACGGGAGGGTTATGCCCGGCGTTGACGTAGGTCAGCTCGCCTTTGTTCATATCCAGCACGGCATAGACGGCGGTGACGAACATCCCTTGTTTGGTATCGGGGACGAGCAGGTCGTTGACGCGGCGCAGGGCTTCGGCCGGCGAGTCGGTCTCCAACACGGCGGCGCGGACGAGGGTGCGGGTGAGCGCCATGAAGAGGGCAGCGGGAACGCCTTTATCGGAGACATCGGCGATGAACAAGCCGAGGCGGTGATTCGGCAGATTGAAGACATCGTAGAAGTCGCCGCCCACCTGACGGGCGGTTTTCCAGCGCGCGGCAAGTTCCCACCCCGAAAATTCGGGCAGCGATTCGGGCAGGAAGGTTTGTTGAATCTGACGCGCCAGCTGCACTTCGGTTTCGAGACGCTCGCGCAGGACCATCTCTTTTTGGAGCATGTCGTTTTGAATGGCAAGCGCCACCTGCTGGGCAATGCCGGTGATGATTTCGAGGCGGCGGCTGCGAAAGCGCAGCCCGCCAGCCGCTTCTTCGACGAGCATCACGCCGTATAACACGCCCTTGACGGCAATGGGCACGGCAAAGAGAAAGGCGCCGGGCTGAGCAAGGTTAACTTCCTGATTCAGGTCAACGGAAAGCCAGGCGTCGAAGCCGCTTTGCTCGTTGAGGGAACAGGCGCGCAGTTCGAGTTCTTGGCGGCAGGCATCTAACATGGGGAATTCGCCGGGGGAAAAGTTGCGGCTCCAAAATTCGGCGCTGTCCGCTTCGCTGAGGCCGTATTCCTCCGCCGGGAGAAAGACTTCAGCGAGCGGGTCCCACTGATACAGCGCCGCACGCTCAATGCCGACGAGGATGGGCATGATGCGGATGATGGTGCTGAGGATTTCATCGAGGTTGTTCAGGCTCACCACCGCCTGGGCTACTTGCAGCAAGGCAGCCGAGGCGTATGCCTGTTCCTGCGCGGTATCGTACAGGCGGGCGTTTTCGATGGCAACGGCGGCATAGCCGGCAAAGGTCAGTGTCATGGTCTGCGCTTCGTGACCGTACCGCCCGGGCGTGTGATGCGCCAGCGTGATGACACCGAGGGGATGATTGCCGATGCGCAGCGGGACTGCCAGCGCCGAGTAGTTTGCATCGAAACCGGCGGCTAAACCGACCACCCACAGCGGGTCGGTTGGTTTGCGGATGAGCGGCGTTTCGGAATACAGGGCGGTCAGCAAGCCTTCGTAGGCGTCGGCGTTGTCGTAGAGCGTTTGCTCGAGCAGGTCTTCGTCACAGTTGCGGCATGCCGCCAGGTACAACTCGTCGTTATCGAACAGCCAGATGGCAGAAATATCCACCGGCAGGTTGCGGTCCAGTTCGTCCAGCACGGCTTCCAGCACATCATCCACCCCCACATTGGCAGAGACCAAGCCCGCCACTTCGCGCAGGCTTTCGCCCACCTGCCGCCGCCATTGTTCGGAGCGGTAGAGGTCGGCGTTGTGGATGGCGGTGGCGATGTTATCTGCCACGGCTTCGAAGATGAGGCGGTCGTCGTCGGTAAAGGCGTTGATGCGGTCGGATTGAATATCGAGAACGCCCACCACTTCCTGGTCGTATAAAAGCGGCACGCACAATTCTGAGCGGGTATTGGCAGGCGGAAACGGCGAAGGGCGGTAACGCGGGTCTTTTCTGACATCGCCCGCCAGGATGGTTTTCCCCTCACGCGCCACCCAGGGGATGATGCCCTGGGCGTCATCCAGCGGGAGGGTGTAGCCGCTGGATTCGGCGCTCCGCTCGCCGCTGCCTGCCACATAGACAATCAGACGGCGGTTTTGATGCACGGTGAAGAGGTTGACGTGCGGGTACCCGAACCGTTCGTGAATGAGCGAAGCGACATTCTTCATCAGGGTGTGCAGGTCGAGCGAGGAACTAACGCTCTTACTGACTTCCGCAATCAGAGTGAGTTGGTTGGCGCGGCGGCGCAGGTCACTGTAGAGGCGGGCGCCTTCCACCGCGCGGGCAATCGTATCTGCCAGCGCCTCGAGGATCAACAGGTCGTTGGGATGAAAGGCATTGAGGCGGTCGCTTTGCACATCCAGCACGCCGAGGACACGGCCTTCGATTTTGAGCGGGATAACCACTTCGGAGCGCGTTTCGGGGAGCGCATCAATGAAGCGGTAACGCGGCTCCTGCTGCACATCGGGGACGAGGATGCGTTCTCCCTGCGCCGCAGCCTGCCCAATCAACCCCTGACCGAGTTCCACCTCCAAGGCAACCTTCTTGCGCCTGCCTTTACGCGCTTCCCTGGGCATGGCGCTGGCACGAAAGCGGAGGGAGGAGGAGTTTTCGCGCAAGGTGAAAATGGCGACGTAGTAATAGTGAAACGTTTGCTGGATGAGTTCGGTCACACGCCGCGCCAGTTCGGTAACACTGAGGGCATTGGCGATTTGAGCGCTGACTTCGCGCACCAGGTTCAACTGGTTGAGGCGAAAACGCTCCACTGCCAGGCGGTGGGCTGCCACCAGCCCAACCGAGATGACGCCGGCAATGCCTTCCAGCAGTTCGAGTTCGGCGGGTTTGAAGAAGGGTCCGCGCGGACGGTGGATTTGAATCGCTCCCAGCGAAATCCCCTGCTCGTGGAGGGGAATCGCAGCCCAGGCGGCGCGTGAACCGTCTTTTTTGGGGCGGGTGGTTTGTTTGAGGAGGGGTTTGCCCGCGCGCAGGGCGCGTTCCATCAGTTTGGTGGGAGGCTGTTGGCTGAAATCGGAGAGGGAGGAGTTATCCGGCAGGCGGAGCAGGTTTTCCTGCAGCCAAACGGTGACCTCGCCTTTGATGAGTTTGGATACTACGGCGTGAATTTTGGAATGCTGCACCGAAAGCGAGGTGGATGCGATGATTTGTTCCCCCAGCGCGGCAAGTTCACCCCAATCCAAAGGCTGTGACGGGCGGGTGGCGGAAGGCATACGGAGTTATCCCCTCCGTTTGATCATGGTCAGCGTGTTGCGCTTCTTTTGCGGCTCTGCCTGGTAATGAACCTCATCCATGAGTTTACGCATGAGGTAGAGACCCAGTCCCCCGATTTTTCGTTCAGAGAGGTCAGAGGTCAGGTCTGGCGCGGGGATTTCGGAAGGATCGAACGGTTTCCCGTGATCAACGAGGATGATGGTCATAACGCCGTTTTTGACCTCGCACGAGACTTCGATGGAGCCGCCGCGAATGCCCTGGTAGGCATGTTCGATGATATTGGAGGCGGCTTCGTCTGCAGCGAGTTGGATGTTGTAGATTTCTCTTTCGCTGAAACCGCCGGCGCGCGCCACCGCCCCGACAAACTCACGGATTTCGTCGAGGAATTCGAATTTGGCGTCGAATCGGGCGGTTTGCATCGAATAGTGGAAATGCCGCGTCAGTATTCAAGTACTGACGGCGGCATTGAAAGGGTCGGCGGTCGCTGACTCCGCCGGAAAAGTACTGTTAGAAATGTCCCACGGCGGTTAGGGTATCGTCGAAGGTTTTGAATAGTTCGGTAAAGCCAGCGAGTTCGAGCGCTTCACGAATGCGCTCCGGCACGTTTGCCAGCGCCACTTCGCCGCGGTTGTATTTTTTGCAGTTGCGCTGAGCCGCCAGGAGGGCGCGGAAGCCGGCGCTCGACATGTATTCCAGGTCTTTCATATCAATGACCAGTTTGTATTTTCCGCCTTCGTTGGCGGCTTCGAGAGCCTGTGCCAGTTGAGGGGCGGTAGCGCTGTCCACGCGGCCCTTGACCGTGATGAGATCGCAATGTTTGAACTCTTGAACGGTAATTTCCATGGGGCATCCTCCGAGTTTGATTTGGCGGTGACTGCCAGCCGAGGGATTATAACATGAGACAGAGTCCACTCATGAACAGCGTTTCGAGGGGCGGACTCTAGCCGCAGCACAAGAGGGGATGCTATACTTGTCTCAGAACTATCGCGGTTATGGAGCGCTTTTTCAAACTACCCCAATTTGCCTCCGATGAACAAAATATTACCGCGCGGCTGATGTATTTCCTTGCTGCCGGCATGGCTTTGGCGAGCATCCTCTTCAGCGCGGGCATCTTTTTTGTCGCTCCTGAATTGCTCCGCCGCGCGTGGATTATGACTGGCATCCTCACGACCGCCGGCGGCGTGAGCATGTACCTGGTGCGGCGCGAAAGGTTTTCTGCCGCCGGCGGTCTCCTGGTTGCCGTTTTGTGGTTCATCGTTACGGCGGGGACGCTCACCGCCGGCGGAGTCACTGCGCCCATTTTTTTAGGATACGTAATCGTCATCATGGTGGGGGCGATGTTGTGGGGAGGCCGCATGGGGCTGCTGGTTTTTGCCGGCTGTTTCATCAGCACCATTGTTATTTTTGCCGCACAAAGCGCCAATCTGCTGCCGGTCATTGCCCCACCTTCGCTGGCTGGGCGTGTCAGCGTCTATCTCTTCCTTTTTGCCATTGTCGCCATCCTTCAGGGATTAAGCGCCCTCAACACCCGCCAACTGCTCAAAAAAGCGCGCAGCAACGAAACGCGATACCGCTCCCTGCTCGAGAACATCCCCGCTACCACCTACCTCCACGATACAGACCTGGAATCGTCCTTTCAATACATCAGCCCGCAGGTGGAAAAACTGCTTGGCTACCCGCGCTCCCGCTTCATCCTCGATCCGTTATTTTGGACGAAAATTCTGCACCCCGAAGACGCCGAAGCAGTGCTCCACAAAAGCCGCCTCACATCTCAAACGCTCGAGCCGTTTGCCATGGAATACCGCGTCATTGCCAGCGATGGGCGCACCGTGTGGCTGAAGGACGAGTCGGTGGTGGTGCGCGATGAAAACGGCGTCCCTTCCTACTGGCTGGGCGTCTGGACGGATATTACCGACACCAAAAAAGCGGAAGAAGAGCAAGCCGATCTTCTCAACCGCATGACCCGCCGCACCATTCAGCTGCAAACAGCAGCGGATGTGGCGCGCGCCGCAACTTCTATTTTAGACATCGAAGAATTGCTCTCACAGGCGGCGGACCTCATCCAGCGGCATTTCGAATGTTACTATGTGGGCGTCTTTCTCATGGACGAAACCAACGAGTGGGCGGTTCTGCGCGCCGCCACCGGCGAAATGGGAAGACAAATGCTTGAAATGGAACATCGCCTCAAAGTGGAGGAATCCTCCATGATTGGCTGGTGCATCATCCATCAGCAAGCCCGCATCGCTCTGGACGTGGGAGCGGATGCCGTCCGATTTGCCAATCCCTTCCTCCCCAAGACCCGCTCCGAAATTGCCCTGCCGCTGATTGCGCACGGCAGCATCATTGGCGCAATGACCATCCAATCTGAGAAGCCAGCCGCCTTTTCCCGCGTGGATATCACCGCTCTGCAAGCCATGGCAGACCTAGTAGCCAATGCCATCGAAAACGCGCGGCTGTTTACCGAACGCGTGCTGCTCAACAAGGAACTGGAATTACAAAACGAGGAATTGGAACGCTACACCTACACCGTTTCACATGATCTGCGCTCGCCGCTGGTGACCATTCGCGGGTTTTTGGGTTATCTCAAACAGGATATTGCCTCCGGCAACCTCAAGCGCTTCGACGAAGACCTGCAGCGAATTGCCAACGCAGTGGATAAAATGCAAACGCTGCTCAATGAGCTGCTCGAACTTTCCCGCATTGGGCGCATCACCAACCCGCCGGAGAAAATTCCGTTTGATGCCATCGTTTGGGAAGCGCTGGATTTGCTCACAGGTCCGTTGGATGCGGGGCGGGTACACCTGAAGGTGCAGGGAGAATTCCCCGTCGTCTATGTAGATCGGACGCGCATCGTGGAAGTCATCCAGAATCTGGTCAGCAATGCGGTCAAATTCATGGGCGATCAGGCAGAGCCGTCCATCGAGATCGGCATGCAGGGAACCGACACGGACGGCAAGCCGATTTTCTTTGTGCGCGATAACGGCATCGGCATCGAGCCGCAATACCACGAGCGCATCTTCGGCTTGTTCAACCGCCTCGACCCCAACATCGAAGGGACGGGTATCGGGCTGACACTCGTCAAGCGCATCATCGAAACGCATGGCGGGCGCATCTGGGTCGAATCCGAGCCGGGCAAAGGCGCCGCGTTTTTCTTTACCCTGCCTGCTGCGTAAAAGGCGGTCTTTCGCCTGAACAAATACGTACGGTGAGATTGTAACCTTAAGGTTATTCTGGGTGTCATAAAAGCAGTTAGAATTGCACAGACCCACCACAAGGAGAATATCATGATCGGAGAGCCCATCCTCGTCATGCTCGTCGAAGACAACATAGACCATGCCGAACTGGTCATCCGCACTATGGAGGAACACAGAATTGCCAACCGGGTACGTCACTTTCTCGATGGGCAATCCGCTTTGGATTATCTGCTGCGGCGCGGCGAATTTGCCGAACCCGCCAAAAGTCCCCGCCCCCATGTCATTCTGCTCGATCTGCGCCTCCCCCGCGTGGATGGGATTGAGGTGTTGAAAGCCATCAAGGAATCGGACGAACTGAAAACCATCCCGGTGGTGGTGCTGACCACCTCCGAAGCGGAAAAGGACGTGGCGCGGGCATATTACAACCACGCCAATAGTTACCTCGTCAAGCCGGTGGGGTTCGAAGAGTTCAAGAAAATGATGGATGACCTGGGTTTTTACTGGCTGGGCTGGAATACCAACCCCCGCATCCCAGATTGAATTATTCCCACTTGAAAATTTTTTCAACAACGACGCCCCGTTTTACGGGGCGTCGTTGTTAACTTTCTCGATTTCTCGATTTTTATTCCGCTTCCACCTTCACCAGCACCGCGCGTACAACGATGCGCTGCTTATAGGTGTTGGTTTTTGTGTCATACTCGCGGCAGGTGATCAGCGTCAGCCAGGGGAGTTTTTCGTGGCGCAGCGGCGTCAGCGAGTAGGGTGAGACCTGTTGTGCCTGGCGCACTTCAAAGATATAACGCTGCCCGCCAAGATGGACGATGACCTGATCGCCATAGCGCAGGCTGCCCAGGTTGATGAAGGGACCCGGTTGGCCGTTCGGCAAATAGACGTGCGCCGTGAGCGCCGAGTTGCCGGCGTGGGTCGGATAGGCGGTGCCCTCCAGCCAACCGGCCTGATCCCAGAGCCAGGTCAGATCCCATTCCTCGCCTTTGGCCGGAATGCCTACGATCGGCATCTTTACGCCCAGCCTCGGGATCTCCAGCCAGAGATTGCCCAGGTCCTGATAGGCTTTTTCGGCCGGCTGCTTGGGGATCGAGGTGATCACGCCCGGCGCAAAGCCGGTGGCCGGCAGGCGCGGCACGGTGATGGTGACATCAGCAACGACGCCATAGGTGTTCACATTGCTGCCGGGATCGTAGAAGCGTTCGGTCGAGAGAGGATTGTAACTCGATTGCGGCGAAGTGACATCGCCCGGCAGGCTTGTCCATTCAAGGGCGGCGGTGTTCTTCACTTCCTGACCCGGCGACAGGTTGCCGAGCACGGCCTGGAAGCGCACCACGGCTTCGGTGCGGCTGCCGCCGGTCAGCAGCGGGAAGTTCGCCCAGGTGACGCGCAGGGTGGGCGCCGCCGTATCGTCGGTCACGCCGCCGGGTGGTCCGCTGACGATGGTGAGCGAACCGGGCACGTAGGTCAGGTCGGCCGGCAGCACATCGGTCAGCACCACGTCGAAGGCATCCACGTTGCTGCTGTTCGTATGGCGGAAGGTGAGGGTGAAGGTCAGGATCGAACCAGGGGTCGCAACGGTGCGATCCACTTCCTTCAGCAGTTCAAAGTCCGGCTCGACGATGGTGACATCCGGAGCGGAAGTGGTGAGCGTGCCGCTATCCCAACTCAGGGTAGCTGCGTTGTTCAACGAGAGACCATCTTGGTTCTCGATGCTATCCAGCACCACGGCCGTGTATTCTACGGTGACCGTGCCATCGGAAGTGCCGCCGTTGCTCACCGTGCCCAGGTCGAACGTGATCCTGCGGCCTGGATCGGCCGGGTTGGTGCTGCCGGGCGGTTCGGCAGCGATGGTCGGGTTGATGGGATCATTACAAGCTGCGCCGAAGCCGCCAGGCAAGGTGGTGGTGATGGTCGCATCAGAGGCGGTCACACTGAGACAATCCACAAAGGCCAGACCGCGGTCGAGGACGTCGGTCAGCGTTAGGTTGGGCAGGCTGCCGCCGGCCGGGACGCGGAAGGTGATGCGATAGGTGACGATTTCACCGATGGCAACGGTGGTTCCCGGAGTGAAGCCCTGGTTGGTGGTAATGAGCGCCTTGGTCAGGTCGCTGCCGGGCAGGGTGAGGATGTTGTCCACATCGTCATCGCTGTTATTGCCGGGCGTCGGGTCGGTGACGCCGCTCGGCGGAGTGACCGTGACCGTATTGGTCAGCGTGCCGCTGGCCGTAGCAGAGAGCGTCGCCGTGACGGTGTAGGTGATGGTGGAGCCGGCGGGCATGTTCACCGTGTCGCTAAAGTCGCTACTGATCGGTCCGCCGGAGCCACTGCAGGTGGCACCGCCGGTGGTTGTGCAGGTCCACTCCCAACCGGTAATCTGGGATGGGATCGGATCGCTGACGGTGACGCCGTTGGCGTCGCTAGGGCCGCCGTTTGCAACGGTGATGGTGTAGGTGATGACCGAGCCGGGCGCGACGACGGTCACGCCGTCATCTTTGGTGACGGAAAGGTCGGCTTGCGGGTTGGGGGTGTCGGTTTCGCTATCGGTGGCTGTTGAGCCGCCCAGCGTGACCTGCGCGGTGTTGACGAGATCGCCGGAAGCCGAAGAGTAGGTTTGGGCGGTAACGGTGTATTCGATGCTGGCGTTCACCGGCAGGTTGACGATGTCGTTGAAATCGGCATTGCCGCTGTAGGGGTCGCAGCCGCTGGCGCCGTTGTTTTGCGCTGTGCAAGCCCACGCCCAGGAGGAAATTTGAGCAGGGATGACATCGCTCACCGCTGCGCCGGTGGCGTCGTTGTTGCCCACGTTGCGGACGATGACGGTATAGGTGACCGAATTGCCCGGGACGTAGGTGCTGGGAACGCTGGATTTGACGATTTCAAGTTGATGGGTGGTCAATGTCGCCGTCTGCGAGGCGGTGTCAAGGTAATCATTGACGCCGCCGCTGCCGCTGCGCTCGTTCAGGTCAGCGCCGCTCAGCGAGGTCCAGGTCATGGAAACGTTGTTGACCAGGTTGTCGCCGGGGGCAGGAGGCGGAGCGGGCGGAGCGTTCACCACCGCTGCCTGGTAGGTAAACGTCAGTGTGCTGCCCACTGGGAGCGAGGCGCAGGTCCAGGTCAGGGTGGGAGCGGTGGTATCGTCGGCGTTGCAGCCGGCCGGGGCGGTGATCGAGCCGCTAACGTAGGTCAGGCCGGAGGGGATGGTGTCGCTTACGGTGATGTCTTGGGCGGCGGCGGTGCTGCTACCAAGATGGGAGACGGTCAGGGTGTAGGTGAGGGTCTGACCGTAGGCCGGGGTGGTGTCATCCACGGTTTTCTGCACGTCGAGTTCGGGTTCGACGACGGTGACATTCACGGAGTTGGAGGGGGTCAGGGGGTTGGTTCCAACCTGGTTTGTGGCTTGATTAGAGATAACGGCTGCGTTTTGATTGGCGAGGGTATTGGTGACCCGCGCGCGGAAGCGCAGCAGGAAGGTGTTGTTGGTCGTGTCGTTATCGCCGTTGACGAGGACGTTAGCGAGGTCGAACTGAACGCTGCCGCCATCGCCGGGGGTTTCAGTGATGGTGGAAGTGCCGATGGTGCCGTTGAAATCGCTGCTCAACAATCCGCCGCTGGCGGCTGCGCTGGTGACGATCTCGGATGAGCCGTTGACGACTTCAAGGCCGGCGGGCAGGTCATCGAAGACCGTATCGGCGGGGGTGGCGCCTTCGGGGAAGGTGAGCAGGATGGCGTAGGTGACCTCTTCGCCGATGGCGACATCTGTGCCGCTGGTGTGAGCGGCGGAGGTGGCAACAAGCTGCTTGGTGATGGCGACGCCGGGGATGGTGACATTGTCGCCCGCCTGGTCGCGGTAATCGTTCCAGGGGGTTGCGCCGCCGCTGCCATCGCGCTCGCCGTTGTCGCTGCCGCCCGCGCCGGGCGTGCTCGAACCGGTGGCATTGACCGTTGTGCCATTCGGGCCGGGCAGACTGGTGTAGGTAACATCGGCGGTGTTGGCAATGACCTCTTCCGGCGTGACGGAAGCATTCAGCGTGGCGGTGTAGGTCACCGTGACCGCGCAGCCAGCCGGCACCGCACTGAGGGTGATGGAGATGTTCGGGGCAACGGTGTTGTCAATGATGCCTGTGGCGCAGTTGCCGGCGCTGGCGATGTTCATGCTGCCGGCGTTGAAGGTCATTTTGGCTGGGATGGTGTCGGTGAGCAGGACATCGAAGGCAGTGGCATTATCCACGCCGCCGGCATTCGAGAAGGTGAGGGTGTAGGTGATGACATCGCCGGCATCGCCGCTGGCTGGGACGGCGGTTTTGGCGAGGTCGGTGATAGAGGGTTCAGCGAGGCGCACAGTGACCGTGTTGGAGGCGCTTCCATTTTGAGCGCCGTTGATAAACACGCTGAAGGTGTTGCCGCGCGTTTCGCCGGCGTCATTGCTGCCGGCGCTGGTGTTGTTCACCAGTGCGTTGAATTCGAGGATGACGTACTCAGCGTCAGCGTCGTTGTCGTTGTTGGTGAGTGTACCGAGTTTGAAGAATGGGTCGGCGCCGTCGCCAAAGGCATCCGGGTCGGCTGTGATGGAGTTGGACGAACCGACGTTTTGGTCGGGGAAGGGGTAGGTCGGCGTGACGAGGGTCGGGTCATTGCCATTGACCCAGGGACCCGCGCCAAACGTCCCGCTGCCGAGCGCCAGCCCAAGCGTGCTGCCGGCCGGTTCGGTGGAGGCAATTGGAGACCCATTGGAAAGCAGCGCCAGGCGGGCGGTGCCGTCATCCAGGTAGGTCAGACCGGCGGGCAGCGCATCTTGAATCTGGAAGTTGGCGCTGGAGCCTTCGGGCAGGGTGACGACCAGGCGGTAACGCACGATTTCGCCGATGGTCACCCGTTCGGTTCCATCGCCGGGATCTGTGGTATGCGCTTCGGAGGTGACAACCAGCGATTTTTGCGGCTGAACGCTGTTGATGGTGAGGTTGGCTGCGCCCTGGCTGGCGTAGTCGTTGAGCGCGCCGCCCACGCCGTCGGCGCCGGTGCGTTCGTCGGAATCGGCGTTGTAGGGGGAACGGTCATTCACTACGCCCGACAAACTCGTCCATTGAGAAACCGCTGTGTTGGTAATGATTTGCCCCGGCGCGCCGGAGTAATCCACCGTTGCCTGGAAGGTGAGGGTGCAGGACTCGCCCGGCTGGAACAAGCCGCCGGAGCCGGTGAAGGTGGGAACGCCGGCGTCACTGAGAGTGAGAGGGGTGGATGCAGTACACGCGCCGAGCGCGAGTGTGCCGGGGACATAGGTCAGCCCGGCGGGGAGGGTATCGCTCCAGGTCGCGTCGTAGGCGGTGGTGGAGCCAGCCGCCGGGTTGGCGAGGGTAACGGTAAAGGTGACGGTATCGCCTGCATCGGCGGCGGCAGGCAGGACGCTCTTGGTCGTGGTGATGACCGGTTCGATGATGGCAATGTTCTGCGCGGAGACGGAGGGCAGGCTGCCGCCGGTCCAGGTGAGGGCGGCGGCGTTGTTGCGCTGTCCGCCTGCCTGGTTTCCTGCCAGGTTCAAGACGACGGTGCGGTAGGTGATGGTGATGGTTTCGGCGGTGTTGTTGTCGCGGTTGGTGTTGGTCAAAGTGCCAAAGTCGAAGGTAATCTGCCGTCCGTCCTGCCCGCCAAAGGCAGAGATGAGCGGGTTGCTGCCCGCGCCGGTGCCGGCGGCGCAGTTGGTACAGTTGCCGGAGCCGTCAAAGGTCATCACGCTGCTGTAGAGTCCGTCATCGCCTGCTGCAGCGCCATCGGCATCGGGGTTGGAGACGACGACCGATTGCAAGTCCACAAAAGCCAGGCCGGCATCGAGGGTATCTACAAGTTGGGCGGAGGGCAAAACCCCTTCCGGCGCAGTGAGCGTGAGGGTGTAGGTAACGAATTCCCCGATCACGGCCTGGGTGTTGGAGTTTTGCGGTGTGTTGAACTCGGTACCAACCAGGGTTTTGGCAAGGAGCGGATTATCGGTAGCGACGCCGGCGGTGTCTTCTTCGGGTTGAGGCAGGAAGTTGGGACCACCCTCCGAGCCGGAGTAATTGACGAGCGAGGCAGTGTTGACATAGGTGCCGGGCGCAATGTCGTTTTTCATGCGCAGGTCATAGGTAATGACGATGACATTGTTGCCCAAATTGGGGTCGTGCGCCGAGCAAACGCCCGCGCCGACCGGGTCCACCAGTTTGATACCGGAGCCGAATAAGTCGCCCGGCGTGGCGGGAGTATCGGTGGGTGTGGTGTAGGAAATAGGACCCGAACCGTTCCCGTAATAGATTTGCAGGTTGATGCTGTTGGGGTCGCCGGCGGTGGGATATTCGAAACCGAGCGCGTCGAAGGCATCCCGAATAACGATGTCGAACGCGCCGTTGATGCCGGTACCTTCGTTGACCAGAAAGATGGCAAAGGTCACCAGATCGCCGGCGTCCAGCCCGCTGACGTCACTGTCAATGGGGGTGGCGGTCAGCAGGTTGGAGTTAATCGTCCCGCTCCAGCGCGGACCGGCTGAACCGGGCGGGGTAAAGGCGATGGGCAGCGCCGGGGTGAAGGTGGGAGCGGGGTTATCGGTGGCGACGACGCTCTTCGTGGTGGTCATCACCGGGGCGGTGTAGGTGATTTCGATAATCGAGGCGGCTTCGCCGGGGGTGCCGTTGGTTGCGCCTTCGGTGACGTATGCCTGGTTGGTGAGATGCAAATTGTCGGCGAAGGGGTCATCGCGGACGGTGACGGTAAAGAGCAGGTCAATGACCGAAGCGGGGTTGGAGACGGAGTCGTAGTCTCCATACGTCCAACGCACCCAGTTGCTCGAACCGTTATTGCTCACAGAGGGGTTAACCGCTCCGCTCAGCAGGTGATAGGAATCGGAAGGTCCGAGGCAGGAGGTTCCCGCCGCCGGAATGCCGCAGATGGCGTTGTTGTGCGTCGTCACTTCTGTGGCGCTAAAAATGGGCAGAGGCAGGTAATCGGTGAGAACCAGGTCTTCGAAGTCGCTGGTCGGGAGGGTGTAAGTCAGGCGGTAGGTGACGGTATCGCCCGCCGCCACGCGCACCGGTGAGGGCAGGGTGGTGGAACCATTGAGTGCATAAATGGCTTTGGTGAGCGCCCCGCGCGCAATGGTGACGCTGGCGCTGGATGTATCGGCTTCGGTAGAACCGGTGGGGGTGGTGACATCGGTGGTGGAGAGAAGGCGTCCATCTACGGTTACCGTGTTGTTCAGCACATCACCCTGGTCCACGCTGGGATCGCCGGAGGGGAAGGTATCGCTGAAGTCTTCCTGAATGACGGTGCGGAACACCACGCGGGCGGTGGTGGGACCATTGTTGTAGGCGCTGCAAAGCGGGTCGCCTGCCACGCCGCCGGGCGGCACGCATCCGCCAATGAGACGTCCATCAGCGGAGCGGGTACTCATCTCATCTGAAATGCGGAAGGTGAGGATGGTAGTGCCGTCGTTGGGAGCCGGGTCGGCGGGGGTGTAGTTAGGGCTGACGGTGTAATTGGCAGGCGCAAAATTGCCCGAAGAGTTGAGCGAGGCCGGGTTGCCGATGATTTGCAAGGTGGGGGTGAAGGTGGCATCGAAGCGCTGCCCGTCGGAGATGATGTCGGTCAGCACGACCTGGTCGAAGGCGAAGAAATCGGAGATTTGCACGTCAATGGCATATTCCAGCACCTGTCCCGGCGCAGGCTGACCGCCGCCCACCACTGAAACGTTCTTTTGGGTAGCGATGGACTTGGGGGTGAGGGTGTGTTCACAGCCAGCCGCGTCTTGCGTGAACGTGCCGCCGGCATCGCGCGCATCAA
>JBBITE010000041.1:0-10112 GCA_037440905.1 Anaerolineae bacterium
CGCGCGCTGGGTGTATTACTCCGTCAATCGCGCCGCACTGGAGGAGCTCAACGCCGCCTTTGGCGCCTCTTCGATTCCAACCGTATCCAGCCGCGCCGACCCAATTGCGGTCCGCAAAGGTTATCAAAGTCGGCGCGTACCCGACAATGGACGAAATCAAAGCCGCGCTGGCGTAGCGCAAATTTCCAATTTGCGCCGCAAGTCGGAGACTTGCGTTACGTTTACGCCGCAAGAACGAAATCCGCATTCCCCTCAATGGAACTAACACCTCATGACCTCCTCACTGAACATCCATCCGACCACCCGGCTATCCGACCATCTGACTACCTTCATCTTCTTCTCTGGCAAGGGCGGCGTGGGCAAGACCAGCATGGCTTGCACGCACGCGGTTCGTTTCGCTGATGAAGGCAAACGCACGCTGATTGTCACCACCGATCCCGCCTTGACCGATAACATCGCCGATTTTCGTAAAGTGCGTGATGACATTGCGCGTGAAATTCCCGCGCTGTTAAGGCAAGTGGCGTAAGAGAACGCCAAATACTCAATTTGAACCTGGAGGTTTTCTCATGTCTCAAGTTGCAATGACCCAAGCCCAGTCGAAAAGCCTGAGCAAACAATTGTCTTTCCTTGACCGCTACCTGACGCTGTGGATTTTCCTTGCGATGGCGGCGGGGGTTGGAATCGGTTTCCTGTTTCCGCAGGGGGTCGAGAAGTTCAACGCAGCCGTCTCGGTGGGGACAACCAATATCCCGATTGCGATTGGTTTGATTCTGATGATGTACCCGCCTTTCACCAAAGTGAAGTATGAAGAATTAGGCGATGTCTTCCGCAACAAGAAAGTGCTGACGCTCTCGCTTATTCAGAACTGGGTGATTGGTCCCATCCTGATGTTTGTGCTGGCGATTATCTTTCTACGCGGCTACCCCGAATACGCGGCGGGATTGATTATGATTGGACTGGCGCGCTGTATTGCGATGGTCATCGTCTGGAATGAACTGGCGCACGGCGATACTGAATACGCGGCGGGACTGGTCGCGTTCAACAGCGTCTTTCAGGTGTTGTTTTACAGCGTGTATGCCTATGTATTCCTGACGGTTTTGCCGACTTGGTTTGGCTTGAGCGGCGTGGTGGTGAATATTACAATGGGACAGATTGCCGAGAGCGTCTTCATTTACCTGGGTATTCCGTTCATCGCGGGTTTCCTGACGCGCCTTGCATTGGTGCGCGCCAAAGGCAAGGAATGGTATTACAAGAATTTTGTGCCAAAAGTCAGCCCGCTGACGCTGATTGCCCTGCTGTTCACCATCGTGGTCATGTTCTCGCTCAAAGGTAATCTCATCGTGCAGATTCCGCTGGATGTGGTGCGGATTGCCATTCCGCTCCTGTTCTACTTTGTGCTGATGTTCCTGGTCTCGTTCATCATGGGTCACCGCCTGGGCGCGGATTACTCCAAGACGACCACCCTCTCGTTCACTGCCGCCAGCAATAACTTTGAACTGGCAATTGCGGTGGCGGTAGCAGTGTTTGGCATCAGCAGCGGGGCGGCCTTTGCAGCGGTCATCGGTCCGCTGGTGGAAGTGCCTGTGATGATTGGGTTGGTGAACGTGGCATTCTGGCTGCAAAAGAAGTGGTATCCGCAAGCGGCGTCTGCGCCGGCGATGGTCGCGGCGGCTCAGGAAGTCTGCCCGCCGGATGAGGTTCTGGTCAAAAAGTAAAAAAAAAGACGACCGCCTCATCGGCGGTCGTCTTTTTTTTGGAGAGTGCCCCCACGGAGATTCGAACTCCGGTTTTAGCCTTGAAAGGGCTGCGTCCTGGTCCACTAGACGATGGGGGCATTTCAAAAGCGGGCGGATTTTATCATCCCCTTGCGGAACGGTCAAGCGTTTCGCGCCTCATTTGTTTTCCTTTGCGCGCTGGTTGAGAAAGGCGAGCATATCTATCTTTTCGCGGTTGAAGAGGATGCCGGGGCTTTCCACTTTCAGGTTGGGAAGCAGGATGGCGGTCAGGGATGCGTCGAACATCGGGATGAAGTTGCGGGTTTTATCGGCAAGCATGGTGACGAAGTCGAAGCGCCCCGCGACTTGCAATTTGCCTTCCATTTCGAAGACGCTGGTGGCGATGTGCGCCTGCAGTTCGGCGATGTTCGAATAGCCGCCGCGCACGATGCCGGTGGGACCAAGGTCTTCGCGCCGTGCCGCACACACGACATGGATTTGTACTTTGACAAGACGAACCACTTCGTAGTGATCCACCAGTTTTGTGGGCATGTGTATGCGGGCAAGCCGCGCGTCCTGTATTTCAATATGCGATTTGGTGGTGTCGTTGAGCACCCCCATGATGCCGTTGGTGGAAACCATCAGTTTGCCAACGATGCGGTAACCGCCTGTGTACACGTCGGCGGGGAGAAAACGATAGGTGCGTTGAGAGGCGTCCATCATACAATTGGTTGGGTCAGCCGCTGGTAGAGCGCGGGTGAGAAGAGGTTGATTTGGGCTGATCAGGCTGGGGCGCGTGTTTGACGCGGCGGGCGGGCTTGCCCGCTTCCGGGTTGAGCAGGGCGTTGAGCATGGCGATTGCGCCTGCGTCGTATTCGCGGTGTCCGCAAAGATCGCATACCCAGGCGGGAAAATTGGGAACCGTAATCAGTTCCTGTCCCAGCCAGGTAAAGTACGTAATGAAGCGCTGACGCATGAGTCCTGCCTGACATTCATGGCAGGGGATTGAAGCGGAGGAGGGTTGAGTCATGGGCAGATCCTGTTCAAGGTGCAAACACTTCCTGTGTGTGGTTGACCAGTTTCCAATCGGAAGGGGGCCAGTAAATCAAAAGCGCCTTGCCGATGACGTTTTCGATGGGCAGCAAACCCCACTGATGTGAGTCTTTCGAGTCGTTGCGGTTATCGCCGAGGACGAATAACTGCCCCTCGCCAATGATCCATTCGCCGCTGTAGGCGGGCGGCTGGGCAATGTAGGGTTCCTGCAGTTTCCGCCCGTTGACAAAGACCGCGCCATCCTGGATGGTAATGGTCTCACCGGGCAGCCCAATCACGCGCTTGATGAGGTCCTGTCTTTCGTCCATCGGAAAACTGAAGACGATAATGTCACCTCGTTCAGGCGCGCCGGTTTTATAGGCGAGGCGGCTGACCAGCACATATTCGCCGTTTTGCAGTGTGGGGTTCATGCTCATTCCGTCCACGCGCACGCGGGCAGAGACGGCATTGATGCCAAAATACAGAACAACGGCAAGGATAAGGGTTTCCAGGATGTCGAGCGCAAAACGTTTCCACTGACCTGTTTCCTGCGGTTGCGATTCTGCTTGAACCTGTACTTCTGGTGTTGTCGTTTCCAATTGATCATTACTCCGTGCTAAAAAATTATACTAGACCTCTTGCGAAAGTGTGCTGGAGAGCGCATCCTGCCTATGGGGGAGAACAGCATAGGATTTTTAGGCTCTACCGTACTTAACGGAAAGAGCAGAACGAAACCACAGATGAACGCAGATGAAATGGAGGAGAAACAGGCTATCTTTCGAAGTTTGCCCAGTTGCGAATAAACTGAACCTGTTCGAGCGTTTCGGGCGAGCGCGGATGAATGCTGCTTTTCGGAACGGTTCTCCACCACTCCGCCAGTTGACGCAGCGCCTCTTCGCCGCTCATGCCGCGCCGCACAAGATAACAGCCCACGGTCGTCCCCGTCCGCCCGATGCCGCCCCAGCAATGAAGATAGATTTTCCGTCCGTTCTGCAAAGCGGCGTTAATCGTATCCAGAATCTCTTTCATGATTTCGGGCGTGGGCAAGCCAAAATCGCCAATCGGAAAGCGGTGCCGCACTACCTCCACCTGATAGAGCGCTGCCTCTTCGAGCAACATTCGATCATACGGAAAGGTTTCGTCCGGGCGGGTCAGGTCAATGAAGGTATCGAAGCCCGCCTCCAGCAGAGCATCGAGCCGCCGGCGTGTGGCTTCGGCGCTGTATTGACCGGGATACTCGCCTGCCAGCAGGCGTCCCGCTTCGACCCAATACGATTCGGAAATAGGGCGTTTTGGTTCCTTGATGGTTGTCATTTTCCAAGATGAATCCAGCCGGCGTCCAGCGCATACAAATACAGATAGCCAATCAGCAGCAGTACCCAGCCGAGCATTTGCAGGCGGTCCATCAGGGTCTCGAACGAGAGCGTAAAATTTTCCTGGATGGTTTGAACGATGCCTTCCAAATTATCCAGTTTCGCACGGATGGCGTTCTTCCATTCCTCCAGGTAGAACTCATCGCGGATGGCGGTGTAGAGTTTTGCCGTGTACCAGTCGCCGATCAGCAGCAGGTTCTGTTCGGTGCGCTCGAAGTCGAGCATCATTTCCAGACGGTGCTGCACAATATCTCGAATGGCTCCGCGTGTAGGACGCGGACGGCGTTGATTGATGAAGAACGATTCGTTGATGCGGTCGAGCAGATCGTCAATGGACTGGTCGAGCATGCGGTAACGCAGCAACTGATAATTTCCAATCTTGAGCAGTTCGATATCCGACTGAAAATCGCCATTGGCGGCGATAATGACCGCCCCTTCCCAATCCACCAGCGTCAGGTCTTGCGTGGAGTAATGGATGCGCGAACTCAGAATCTGTTCCAACTCGCGCTGATCGAGCACTTCGCGCTGTGAACGGATGAACCGCCCGATTTGCGCGGCATGTTTTTCGATGTACTTTTCGGGCGAGGGCGAGGCGTTTGTCAGCAACAAAATAACATACTCCTCGAACATGCCCGAAGCAAGATGTTCCAGCGGCACAAAGCGTTCGCGCAGAACCTGCTTGATCACTTCGCGTTGTTGAATGGTGGCGGCGCTGAGAAAATCTGCCATTTGAAAGCGGCAATCCACCACCTGAATGCGGTTGTCATACCGCTGACGCAGCACCGAAACCTGCACCCCGCCCGCCAGCACTTCGATTTGCCCCAGCGTCCGCACGTCAATATCCACCGGCTGAAAGTAGGGCGCGTCTTTCAAGCCGCTGATTTGTTCCTTCGGCTCTGGGCCTCGGGTGGGGTCGGGAAAGGCAAGGAGATAACAAATTTCTGCTTTTTTTGCGGATGGCATTGCGTCAGTATATCACTTCTGCACCCGCCCCCAGGCAAAATACGTCGGCACATATAACACGCGTTTCCCGCGTTCACGGGCGGCTTGATCCAGCTGTTTCATTTTTTGGAGATCTTCCCCGGAGACGAATCCTGTCAAATCGGCTTCGATCACCGCCCATTCCATTTCCCACTCCCCAGCCGACGCTTCACTTTCCCCGCCCTGAATTGGTCCCGTTTCGATGAGTGGTATCCCCGCTGCAAAAAAGGACTCTGCCAGCCGCGCCCCAAAGCCCACATCGGCGCCCTGTTGTTTCAGCGCCTGCGCCTGCCATTTGCCCAGCGGCGCGAGAGAGGCGGGCTGGTCGGTGCGGCGGGTGTAATCGGGCTCGGCAAAGGCAATGACATGCCCGCCCGCTTTTGCAACACGGCGCATCTCCTCTAATGCCCGAAGCGGATTCTGCACCCACAGCAAGAGATAGTGGCAGTACACCACATCGAACGAATCTGCGGCATAGGGAAGTTGCAGCGCATCGCCGCGCGTCAATGCGGCGGCTGGGGCGTGGAGTCGGCATTGGGCGAGGGCCGCCGCATCGAGGTCCAGACCGTGAAGCGAGAGGCGGGGCGAAAGTTCGGAAAGGACGGCACCGCTGCCGCATCCCACTTCGAGCAGGCGGCTGGTGTCATCCAATTGCAGTTTGCCGAAGATGTAGGCGCGCAGGTTTTTCGTCCAGCGGGCTTGCTGAAGGTAGCGGGCGTGCCAGTTCATGGGGCAGGGAAGATGTCCTTCCAGTCGTCCCGCAGGAGGTTGCCAAGCACATGATCTGCCATACCCTGGGCGGGGAGCAGGTCGCCATCGGGTTCCACGTAGAGCCACGCCTTGCCAGCGCCTTCGGGGATGTGATCTTCCTGGGTTTCGAAGGCGACGGGGTTGCTGGCGGAATAGGGAACGGGCAGGTCGAAGCGCAGGGTGAGACCCAGCTCGGCGGCGCGGTTGCGCAGGGTTTCGTAGGCGGGGCTGAGGGATGGATCGCTGAAGGTGAGGGAGAGGCTGCTCACCTGTAACTGGGCAAGGCGTTCGAGGACGGCGGATGCGGTTTGGATGCGTTCCGGCGTGAGGGTGAGGTGCGCGGTGACAAAGATGTCTTGCGGCATGATGGTTTCGAGCGCCGTCCACGAGGCGGGGTTTTGCGGCTGCAGGATGAAGAGGAGGTGATCGAGCCCGGTTTGCAGCAAGGTTTGGAGGTACTCTTGATTGGCGAGTTTCAAGCCGTCGGTGAGCAAGCCGCAGACTTGCCCGTTGCTCTCGGCGTGGGCAATGAGGTCGGGCAGGTCTGCGCGCAGGGTGGCTTCGCCGCCGGTGAAGGTGATGTGCGGGATGCCTGCCCGCCAGGCTTTATCGAGGATGGTTTTCCATTCGGTGGTGGTGAGTTCGCGTGCCACCCGTTTGACGGGGGCGTATTCGGCTTGTGTGCTTTCGGGCAGGCGGTAGGTGAGGGCGCAGTCGAGGCGCAGGGGGGCGGTGAGAGGGGCGGAATGGGGCTGCGCCAGGTCAAAACCCAGGAAGGATACGGGGTCGAGATCGGGGGTGGAGATGAGGGTCTGGATGCGTTCCACGAAGTCGTTGTAATCTTCGAGCGCTGTGCCTTTGCTGATGCGGTACCGCGCGGCGATTTGTTTGGCAGCCTCGGCAGGTTCGGTGCCTTTAATGAAGTGAAAGGCATATTCGGCAGCGGTGGGGTTGAGGTGCATCACCGTAGCGGCGTTGAGGATGAGGATGCCGGAGCCATCCTGGTGCAGGCGCAGGTGCATGCGGTAGGGTCGTTCGTTTTGCTTCGCCTGCAGATGGTGAACTCCGGCGGGCAGCGGCTGGACTTTGGCGAAACGGTCGGCAAGGCGGTTGAAGATTTTCATGGTTCCTCCGGGCGCGGGTCACAGGGTGGGGAGGGGGATGATTTCGCGGTTGACGCCGAAGGCGGCGCGGTGTTCTTCGAATTTGAGAGGGCATCCGCCTCCGCATTCGGGGGCGAGGGAGCAGGTGGTGCATTTGGCGGGCAAGTTGCGCCGTTCGCGCAGTTGAATCGAGAGGGGGTGATTCCAGATGGACTCCCACGAGTCGGTGAGGATGTTGCCGAGCGGGTGGTAATAGGACTGGCACGGCAGGACGTTGCCGTTGGATTCGATGCACATGCTGTAGAGCGCGGCGGTGCAGCCCTTGACGCCCAGGTTGCTGGCGGTGGGGTCGAATTCGCAATATTGGGTGGGGGTGTACCAGATGAGGCGCTGTCCGCGGGCGGCGGTTTTTTGGGTGGCAAGGTCGAGGATGGGTTGAAGTTCGCTTTCGCGCAGACCGGTGCCAACGGTCAGGCCGTGACCGGAGTAGATGAGGGCGTTCAAGCCGATGGTGGGGACTCCGAGGTCGGCGAGGAAGTCGAGCGTGTCAGGGATGGTGTGGAGGTTGGTGCGCAGCATGGTGGTGTTGGTCATCACGTAGAGGCTGGCGTTGAGGACGTTCTTCAGGCCGGCAATCGTCTGGCGGAAGGCGCCTTTGGCGCGCATCATCTGGTCGTGGATTTGTTCATCGCAGGATTCGACGGTGATTTGTACGTGATCCAGCCCGGCTTCGACAAGCGCTTGCACGTAGCGCTCGTCGGAAAGGCGGCGGGCGTTGGTGTTGAGGCCGGTGATTTGCCCGTTGGCTTCGGCATGGCGGATCAATTGCGGCAGGTCGCTGCGCAGGGTGGCTTCGCCGCCGGTGAAGACGATGTGCGGCACGCCCAGCGCCCAGAGTTGATCGAGGATGGTGAACCATTGTTCGGTGGTGAGTTCGGGGAAGTTGCGCTCGCGGGCGTTGTAGCAGTGGGCACAGTCGTTGTTGCAGCGGTACGTGACGGCGAGGTCCATGCGGTAGGGCGCGGAGGGACGCGCGCTGAAGGGCATGAGGGTTTCGAGTTCCAGGTCGTGCAGCGGGCAGGCGCCGTCGGGGCGAATTAAGTTGGAAAGTTGAAAGCGGAAGGTGGATAGATCCTGCTTGATGGTTTTACTTTCCACTTTCCATTTTTTAGACATTACCCTTGTGATTTCAGAGTCAGTCCTTCCCTCTAAAATCATCCACGCCATGAACGCCGCCGTGGGGTTGAGGTGCATCACGCTGTTGGCGTTGACGATGAGCGTGCCGCGACCATCGGGGTCTATGCGGAGGTGAATGCGCGATTTTTCGTCTTCGGTTTCGCGGGTGTAATGGTAAAGTCCCGCTTGGGGATTTTCGATGGATGATTTACGGTTGAAGAGTGTCTCTAGAAACATGGTGTTCACCTGTAAACGGGGGTTGAGTCAATTGAGTTTCCTATCTTCCGCCGCCGGCGCAGGCGCAGGCACAGCCGGCGCAGGCACACGCGCAGGCGCAGGAACGTCCGCCTCCGCCGCCGCGGGAGCCGCCGCTGGTTTTAGGAGGCGGTGGCGGCGGGTTGGTCACGTTGGTGACGCGGCTGGTGAACTCGGTGACGTTGCCGATGACTTTTTGCGAGAAGGTCTGGACGCCGGTGACGACGGACGAGGCAAAATCAGAGCCGGGCAGGCGCGGCACGGAGGGAAGAGACACCGAAGATTTGGAACCGCCGCTCGAGGCCGGAGCAGAACCGGGGAAGGTAGGATCGTAGCGTCCCCACCAGTTCGGCACAATTACCGGTCCGCGCAAGACGCGGCGGGTGCGGTCGTCGTAGTTTTTGTCCAGCATGGTCCATTCGAGGTTTCTGTCGAAGAGTTGTCCCTGCACTTCGGGGGTGTCGGCTTGTTCCACCTGCTGCCAGGCTTTTTCCATGATGTTTTTGTAGTAGTCAATGGTGTCGCGGCGGCTGAAGCCTTTCATTTTTTCGGAGACGGAACGCACCAGGGCGATGACCATATTTTCGAGCGCAGTGCGCCGCTCGTTCATTTTGGAATGTTCGAAGGCTTTGAGAAATTGGATTTCATATTCGTGCAGGTTTTCGGGGAGCGGCTCGGCACGCTGGATTTGAAGCGGGTCCCGCTGGGTGACGGTTGCCGCGCCTTTTTTGATGACGCCGAAGAGGATCATCGTCAGCACCTTATCGAGCGGTTCGCCCATCAAAATGGCAGCTTCGACGGCGGTCAGCCCGCGTTTGATGCCATGCCCTTCGATGGAGATGCGCGGCGGGAGGTAATTCAGTTTGCGGCGGTTGGCTGCAATGGCGCTCAGCGCCGGAACGACCAAAAACATAAACCCGAAGAAGCCCAGACACAGCAGGTTGAAGATTGTGTCCCCCGAAATGGAAGGCAGTTTGACCGTGACAATGCTTTCCTCGGGGATATATTTTTTCGGAAACGATGCGCCAAAGAGATAACTTCTATCTGCCGCGGCGCTCACATTCCGCCAGGTGTAGGTGATACGTCCCTCTGCGTCGAAGCCGGTTTGTGGTTCGGAGGGAAAGCCGGAGGGAGCCGAATGCCAGCGCGGTTCTTCCGGCTGGACGCCCGGGGGGAAATGATAGGTAACCTGAATATCCGTTGTGCCGGTGATGACCGAACTCTCGAAATACAACGGCGCAAAGGCGGCGCTGACATATTCGGCATCCTCGTCATCTTTGTACAGCACGTCGCTGACGCGCCCCACATAGACCCGTATCGTCCCCGTACCTCCCGGCGGAATCGCGTAGCGTCCCATTTCTACCGCAAAGCCGGAACCCCCGCTTCCCTGAAAATCCCTCGAAACCGAAAGCGGATTGCCGTTGATGCTGGCCCGAATGCTGTTGAAGTCGAACGAAGAGACCGGCATCCCTACATCCACAAAATCAATCACATGCCCGCCGGGCTGATTGGTGAAGGTCAGCAGATAATCCAGCGACATGCTGCCGTCGGCATTCCAGTACACATCCACGACCATCCTGTCCATGCTGAAGTAGTAAGCCTGTGCGAAGGCAGTGACAGGCATGGCGAGCGTCACAAGCACAACCAGGAAGAGAGCGAGCCCTCTATGTTTCATACGCGCTCCTTTAGGTTCCAAGTGCCACGTTGCAAGTTTCAAGTGCCACGTT
>JBBITE010000041.1:10212-24841 GCA_037440905.1 Anaerolineae bacterium
CAAGTTTCAAGTGCCACGTTTCAAGTTTCAAGTGCCACGTTCCACGTTTCAAGTTCCTGGTTCTCAACCGAGCAGACTTGAAACCTGGAACGAAGTACCTGGAACATGGGACTTTTCACCATTTCGGTTCTTCGGTCAATTGATACGTCGTTCCGCAATAGGGACATTCAACGGTCGGTGCGCCGGCCAGCATTTTGATATTCTCGGCTTTCAGTCCTCCGCCGCAGTTTTTGCAGGTCAGCGATTCGATCTTCGTCTGCGCCGGCAGGTCCACTTTGAGGGTGACCTGAGGCGTTCCTGCTGCCTTAGGCTGGCGGCTGGCAAACCAGATCAGCCCAAAACCAAACAACACACTCAACGTTCCCCCGCACACCCATGTCCACCCCCCGCCCTGATTCCCGCCGGCGCCCCATACAAACAACACCCCGAAAAAGATGAGGATCGCCGCGGCAATATATGCGATGATTTTCATGGAAACCTCCTGCAAGGATATACGAGTAGTCTAGCATGTTCGTTTGCGAGATTCAAATGACATTTGTCTTGATTTTTCTACCAATCTGGTCGGAATTAAAAGGGGAAAATCACTCCCTGTAAACATGCCGCCTATCCTGTCGTTCCCCCCTCGTTGGATTTATACTTGAGAAAATTTAACGCCTCGCTCTGAAAACAGGTGCAGCCATGACCCTTCAGGATCGATACAACAAATGGAAAGAATCCACCCTTCGCAAATCCCTCGAACGCTTCAAAGAGCGGAAAGAACGCTTCGAAACCACATCCGGGATTGAAATTCCCCGCCTCTCCCTCCCGCCTCAGCCTGCCCCACTTTCAGACGACTCTGCCTACGCTGAAAAACTTGGCTTCCCGGGCGAATATCCTTTTACCCGCGGCGTGCAGCCCACCATGTACCGCTCGCGGTTTTGGACCATGCGGCAGTATGCCGGCTTCTCCACAGCGGAAGAATCCAACCGCCGCTACCGCTACCTGCTGGCGCAAGGTCAGACCGGGTTGAGCGTCGCATTCGACCTTCCCACTCAAATCGGGTACGATGCCGATGATCCGATTGCCGCGGGAGAAGTGGGCAAAGTGGGCGTTTCCATCTCGTCCCTGCGCGATATGGAGCAGTTATTCGACCAGATTCCCCTCGAGCAGGTCTCTACTTCGATGACCATCAACGCTCCCGCCGGCATTTTGCTGGCGATGTATATTGCCGTGGCAAAGCGCCAAGGCGCAGAAGTGAGCAAACTGCGCGGCACCATCCAAAACGACATCCTCAAAGAATATGTGGCGCGCGGCACCTACATCTTCCCGCCGGCGTCCTCCATGCGCCTCATCACCGATATTTTCTCCTACTGCGCCAAAGAAGTTCCCAACTGGAATACCATTTCCATCTCCGGCTATCACATTCGTGAAGCGGGTTCCACCGCCGTGCAGGAAGTGGCTTTCACGCTGGCGAATGGCATTGCTTACGTCGAAGCCGCGCTGCAAGCGGGGTTGAACGTGGACGATTTCGCCGGTCAACTTTCCTTCTTCTTCAATGCCCACAACAACTTTCTGGAAGAAGTGGCGAAATTCCGCGCCGCGAGAAGGTTGTGGGCAAAAATCATGCGCGAACGGTTCAAAGCGCAAAAACCTGCCTCGTGGCAATTGCGCTTCCACACCCAAACCGCCGGCTCCACCCTTACCGCCCAGCAGCCCGAAAACAACGTGGTGCGCGTCACGCTGCAGGCGTTATCGGCAGTCTTTGGCGGCACTCAAAGCCTGCACACCAATTCGATGGATGAAGCCTTATGGCTGCCCACCGAAAAGTCGGTGCGGCTGGCGCTGCGCACACAACAAATCATTGCCTACGAATCCGGCGTGGCCGATTCGGTGGATCCGCTGGCGGGTTCGTATCTGATCGAATATTTGACCGATGAAATCGAGCAGCGCGCCGCGGAATACATCGCCAAAATTGACGAGATGGGCGGCGCCATGCAGGCAATCGAAAAAGGGTATATGCAAAACGAAATTCAAAACGCTGCTTACGCCGCACAGCAAGCCATCGAGCGCGGCGAGCAGGTGGTGGTAGGAGTCAATCAATTCACCGTGGATGAGGAAATTACGCTCGAACGCCTGAAGGTTGACCCTGCGATTGAGTTGGGGCAACACGAAAGACTTGCCGCCTTGCGGGCAAGCAGAGATTCGGCAAAGGTTGCGGAGTTATTGAGCCAATTGGAAAACACGGCGCGCGGCACTCAGAACTTGATGCCCCTCTTCATCGAGTGCGTGGAAAACGACATCACCCTCGGTGAGATTTGCAACACCCTGCGAGGCGTGTGGGGAGAGTATACGGCGCAAGGGTTCTAGAAGGGTTGACCGATGGTATGTAAAAAGCGCTGGCTTGGATTGCCAAATCCAAGCCCTTGCCGGCGGTTTGATCCACCTAGCGCTGTAATGGTTGGATTGCCAGAATAATTTGGAAAAGTGCAAAATCACCGCGCTGCTTTATGAGCCGCCTTCTGGCGGCTTCGCTTGGTTACCCCGGACGTTCATATCCGAGCGATGCTGGGGAACGGAGAGTCATTTTCGGGTAGGTTCTTATTGAATTTGTGTCTCGCAGGTAAGAAAGGTATCGTTGCCCGGTCCGCCGATGCAAATATCCTGCGAATTGTTCCCCACCAGTTGATCATCACCGCCCCCGCCCAAGATGCAATCCTGCCCGCCGCGCCCTCGAAGTCGCTCGCCGGCCGGCGTTCCCAAAATCAATTCGTTGGCTGCGCTGCCATTGCAGTTGCCTCCCGTACAAACCACAATCCTTGTCAGATTCAACGCCGAGCACTCCGCGGGTTTCAGGGCGTTGGCGGTCACCGCTTGGATTTGTTCATCGAGGCGCGTATCAGGGACGATATTTGTGGCTGAAACTGCCGAGAAGGCGCTCATCAGAGTCAGGGCCGCCAGCAAGACGATAAAGAGACGGGGAAGAAACTGCTTTTTCATGACTTGCCCTCCGCTTCTGTCGCAGCCGTACCTGTTTCTGTTTTCAGACGGTTGATCATAAACCGATACAAGACCTCTCCGCTTTGCACGAAATATTCATGCGCCTGTTCGCTCTCGGTGTGCAAAATCACCGTTTGAAAACGCTCTGCCATTTTCCCTAGGTCTTCCATGGATGCCACATCTATGACGGACTTGGCGAGGGGCAGGGCAGCGTTTTGAACCTCAATCATTTGTGAACCGTAGCGTATCTGCGCTAGTTGCGCCGGCTCATGGTGAGCCAGGTAAGCGGCTTTCCATCCAAAATATCCCAGCCCGCCCAGCGAAATGACCAGCCCCAGCACGGCAAGGATTCTCAACGACGGCACGGCAAAGTCCCTGCCCAGAATGCGCAGGGTATTGGCTTCCAGCCGTTCCTCTTTCAAAGAGCCGTGAACACTGATATTCAGGACATTTTCGTTGAGGTCCTCGCCTTTGAGCAGATAGAAATGCAGCCGGTCATATCGGAACACCAGCGGCGGATTGAAGGTTTCGTTCAGAGAATGCCCTGCAATTTCACCGTTGATTTCAATGTTGGGGGAAATAGTCAACAGGTATGCGCCGGGGCGAAACTCTGTTTGCTGTTCCATAGACCGGATCAATTCTTCAATTTTGCAAAAGTCCAATCTCGCGGTAGTGCCGAAGGCGCTCCCCTCAAAGGTGGACTTTTCCTGCAGCGCAATCGTCCTTTGCCAGCCGCTGACCGGTTCCGAAACGGAGGCGGCCAACTGATAAGTGCCGCCGAGACCTTCCGCCTGCATGGCGACAAGCGTGTATTGAAATGTCATGTCAACGGCGCAGGTCAGGCTGGGGAAGATGGGATCGCCGCTTTTGATTGCGCTCGCATCATACACAGTGGACGGGGCGCTTGTGGTATAGGCAAAAAATCCCAGTTGATCGTAGCCGATATCCTGGCGCACAGAGCGGGTGGCGGGACGGGAAAAAGAGACAATACCAAGAATCAAAGAAGAAAAGGCCACCAACCCGATTATGAAAAATACACTTTCCAGCCAGGCGCCCTCTTGAACAGGCGGTGACTTTTTGACCGCAGGGCGAAGCGCTCCCTGCAGCCTTTGTTTGAGCAAAGCAAACCAATGTTTGTTCATCTGTTTCCTGCCTCTTGTTTTGCCGGAGAAGAATCCCAGTGCCAGCAAAACTCCCAGCGCGGCGGCGATCAGCGCCATAGCCAGCGGCTGGCGAATTGCCTGAATGACCCTCCCGCCTTTGGGAATATGCAGCCACAACTTTCCAATGATTTCCTCCTGCAGCGGCTGATAGGTGTCCACCCACGAATTGTTATCTCCCTGAAGGCTGAAACGTCCCTCTTCTTCGCCAATAATACGGTGGAAAACGAAACTCCCTAGTTCGCGGTTGCGATACACAACCGCATCGCCGACCTGATACATTGACTGTTCGTGAGTGATGATCAAGTCGCCTATGTGAAACCCCGGTTCCATGCTGTTGCCGATGATGATGACATAGGAAGCCATGCCCCCCGCTCGCACAGGGGCAAAAGCGAGCCATACCGCTGCCATCGTTACCAGCCAGAAGGCGGAAACGGCGTTCGGGAGGTAGCGTTTGAAGGCGGTCATTCCTGCAAACTTTCCATGTGATAAGAAAAGAACCTGCAGGTCCCACCCGTTCTGCAGGTTCTCTTTTCCTCTTGCTCGTATCCGCGCGGATTACTCAGAGGCGATCACCCGCAATTCATCCGCTGCAGCGACAGTCGCCTGCGGCGCTGTGGTGTTGCAGGTCCAGTTGAAGCCCGAGGTATTGGTGCAGTTGTAGAATGATCCGGTGGTCACCAGGCGCACCTTCACAGTGGATGCGGCGGCGTTCAACGTGAACGAGACGCTGTCAATGTTGGAAGCGTTGGTTGCGTTCAGGTTGTACACCACGTTGGTCACCGTGTAGCCGCTGACCGTGCCTGCGCCTTCACCGGCATAGGTGCTGGGGACGGTGTTGGTCGCCGCAAAGGCAAATGCCGCCGTGGCAAATACCAACGCCAGCAGAACGATAACGAACAACTTCGAAGAACGGTGAGTGAACATGAAAGGGAAACTCCTTTTTGAAAAAATTAGCGCCGCTACTATATCAACAAAATCTACACCTTCACTTTTCAGGCTTGTTAGCTAACAAGACTGAAATAAGCATTACGTTTTCATAACAGGACAATCTGCGTCTGAATTTGCGTTTTTTCGAACATAAATGAGACCAAGCGCGGCGGTTTGCCCTCGTCCTCTTCGTGCCAGTATTCGTTCAATTTGACGAGACTCAGCCCGTTGACCTCCGCCGCATGGACGTAATCCGAGATATGATGCACGAACGCTTCCACCTCGACCGTTTGACCTGTGCGTTCAAACCGCGCTTTTGTCCCACCGTATTGTTTGAACGGATGCAGTTCGTTGACGAGGAAGGTCCCGCCGGGTTGCAGTGTCCGCGCGGCTTCAGAGAAGATGTGCAAGAGGTCTTCGATGTGTTCCAGGACGAGGTTGCAGGAGATGAGATCGTAGGCGTTGTCTTCGCAGGGCCAGCGCTTCGTCAAATCGGCTGTCTCGAAGCGGACATTCCCCGCTTTGACCTTTTCCCTGGCTTTCTGGATCATCCCCTCTGCAAAATCTAGCGCATGGACGCGGCTGCCAATTTCTGCGAAGAATACCGTGTTCTTGCCGGTGCCGCATCCCAGCTCGAGGATGGAGTCAAAACGTTTGCCGGTGAGCAGGCTGCGGGTCACGGTTGAATCGAGGTCACGGGTCAGGTTGGCGTGCGTGTCGTAGATGTTCGACCATTCGTTGTAGGAGTCTTGGATGTTCATTTTGTCTCTTTTTTTTTTCAAAAAGTATATCGGATTCGCCTGTTCCCCCAAACAGGGATGTTTGTAACCTGCAAGACAGTCCAAACATAATTCGACCTGGGTTTGCCCGGTACATAGAATGAAGTGATGGCATTCTAAGAAAGGAAAAATCTCATGGCTCAAATTGACAATATGGTGCAGGGTTTCCTTGCGCAGAAGAAGATCGCGGTGGTGGGCGTTTCGGACAAGCGTGAGACGGGCTGCAACCTGGCATACAACAAGTTCAAGGAGAATGGGTATCGGGTCTTCCCGGTCAACCCGCGCCTTGCCACGTTCAACGGGGCAACCTGCTACCCAGACCTGAACTCCATCCCGGAGAAGCCGGATGCAGTCTTCATCCTTGCCAACCCCAGGGTGACCGACCAAATCGTGGATCAGTGTATTGCTCTGGGCATCAAGCATGTCTGGATGCACTGCATGATGGGCACCAAGCCCGGCCTGGCGGCAGGCATCACCAGCGTCTCGCAGGAGGCGGTGGAGAAGTGCAAAGCCAACGGTATTTCCGTCATTCCGGGCTCATGCCCCAACCAGTTCCTGAAACCAGACTTTGCTCACAAGATGATGCGGGGGATGTGGCGTCTGTTCGGGTTTTTGGGTGTACACTAGGGCGCATGCCAGCCAACATCGAAATCAAAGCCCGCGCCCGCGATTTTGCACAAATCCAAGCCCGCGCCGAACAACTCAGCGACACCCCGCTGCAGGTCATTCCGCAGGAAGATATTTTCTTTCACGTCCCGCACGGACGGCTCAAATTGCGCATCCTTGCCCCCGATAACGGACAACTCATCTACTACACCCGCCCCGACCAAAACGGACCCAAACGCTCCGACTATCACCTCGCCCACACCGCCGACCCTCAAAATCTCAAGCGTGTGCTCGAACTCGCCTATGGCATCCGCGGCGTGGTGAAGAAAACCCGCTACCTCTACCTCGTTGGGCAAACCCGCATCCACCTGGACGATGTGCAGGGCTTGGGGCAATTCATGGAGTTGGAGGTCGTCCTGCGGGAGGGGCAGAGCGATGCCGAAGGGCAGAGGATTGCCGAAGGGCTGATGGCAAGCCTGGGCGTGGAAAGAAGCGATCTGCTCGAGGGGGCGTACATGGATCTGCTCGAAACAGGCGTCTGAGGGCTCGAATCGAAAGTTGCAATTCCCCAACCTTTGACCTGCAACCTTTGACCTTTGACCTCAAACCTGTGATAAAATAGCGCGCCGAGCGTAGTACCCTTCGCTCGCAAATATTCTCAACGCACGAAAGGGCTTGAACCATGAAAGTAATGCTGCTGAAAGACGTTTACAAACTGGGACGCGCCGGCGACATCAAAAAAGTCGCCGATGGCTACGGGCGCAACTTCCTCATCCCGCAGGGGCTTGCCGTCCTCGCCACCGCCGGCGCCATCAAACAGGCGGAAAAGGTCCGCAAACAGGCTGAAATCCGCCGCGCCGAACTCAACTCCGAACTCAAAGGGCTGGCGGAACAAATCAAAGGCATCACCCTCACCTTTGCCGCCAAAGCCGGCGAAACCGGCAAACTCTACGGCTCCATCACCACACAGGATGTCGCCACGGCGCTCTCCGAACAGACCCGCTACGAAATCAAAAAACAGCAAATAGATATGCAGCCCATTCGCAACCTGGGCGAATTCACGGCGCATGTCCGCCTCACGATGGACCTCGTCCCCGAAGTCAAAATCATTGTCCACCGCGAAGGCGAAGCAGTCGAAGAAACTGCCGAAGCGGCTCCTGCAGCAGAAGCGCCTGCCGAAGCCGAACCCCAAGCCTAACTCACTCGCACGGTCATGACATCACCAGTTCATTCCCGCTTGGTGGGGGGGCTGGTGATGTTTTCTTTTCTCTGATGGCAACCATCGGTCAACGCCTCAAAGCCGCGCGCGAAGCACAGCGCCTCACCCTCGAACAAGCCTTCGAGGCAACGCGCATTCGCGTCGCTTACCTGCGCGCCCTCGAAGAAGATGACCTCTCTGTCATGCCGTCGCCGGTGCAGGCGCGCGGTTATCTGCGCAACTATGCCGAATATCTTGGGCTGGACCTCAACCGTCTGCTCGAAGAAGTGCGCACCTCCCAGCAGGCAGAAGCGGAAGTTATCGGGCCGGCAGACGAAACTCCCGCTGCTCCCCCGCTGCAGGACATACCGCTTCATACCCCGCCGCAACTTGAACCTGCCCCCTCTGCCGAATCTCAGCCCGAGCCGCCCTCTCCCCAGCCCAAGCCCCGCACGCGCAAAAAAGCCGAAACTTCCCCCGCGGAAGAATCGGTTCCTGCCAAACCCAAAAAGCGAACCCGGAAAAAAAGCGAGGCGGAATCCCTCTCAGAAGCACTTCAGCCTGCGCCGCCTCAACCTCAACCTTATACCCCTCCCCCGGCCGAGCAGCCATCCCAGCCCGCTCTCAGCGAGCAACTCTGGCAGGCATGGCTGGATCGCGCTGCCTCGGTCATCAACCAATCCAAGCCGGCAAAAGGGACGCCGGCCGATGCTCAACCTGCTGAGCCCATCGAAGCCCAGTTAGAAGCCCTCCCCTCGGAAACGCCGCAGCCTTCCGAAGCGAAAGCGGAGAGTTTCCAGTCGTCAGCCGAAATTTTCAAAGAAATCGGAAAAGAACTCCGCGCCCGCCGTGAGATGTTGAGCCTGCACCTCGAGGAAGTGGAACGCAACACGCGCGTCAAAACCCACTACCTCGAAGCGCTCGAAGAGGGCGATATGGAGCGCCTGCCCTCCGCCGTGCAAACGCGCGGCATGCTCTCCAATTACGCTTCCTTCCTCGATTTGGATGTGGACGCCATCCTGCTGCGTTTTGCTGATGCTCTGCAGGCGCGCCACCGAGAGAAAAATCCGCAAAGACCCGGCCGCAAAGCCGGCCAGCCCATTTTTGCCAGCCTGCCTGCCCTGGGCAACTTCATCGCCGGCGACTTGATTTTTGGTATCGGCATGGCGGTGCTGCTGGTGGGGTTCGTGATTTGGGGCATCAACCGCGTGCTGGTGCTTCAAAGCCTGCAAGCCGTCGAACCAACTGCACCCTCCATTTCCGATGTATTACTCTCCACTCCCGATCCTTCCCAGTTTACAGCGACCCCCACGCTGCTGCCGGTGGAAGCCTTTGCCGAAGAAGCCACAGCCACCATCATCATCCCCACCATCAATGCGAATGTGCGCGTGCAGGTCAACCTGGTGGCAGTGGAACGAACCTACCTGCGGGTGATTGCCGATGGAAAGATCGTGTTCGAGGGCAGAGTCATTGCCGGGAATGCGTATCTGTTTGAGGCGGAGGAGCAGATCGAGGTCCTGACCGGAAGCGGCGGAGCCATCCGCCTGGTGTACAATGGCCGCGATATGGGGCTGATGGGCGGGTTCGGTCAAATTGTCCACAACATTTACCGCGCCAATGAGATTATCACGCCGACGCCTCTGCCCACCCCCAGCCCGACTGTCACCGCGCCGCCTTCTCCCACGCTGCGGCCCACGAACACCCCGACGCCTACGAATACTCCTTTACCCTGATGTTAGAGGTACTCTGTGACCAAACCCACCTTTCACCTTGTCTCTCTCGGCTGCGCCAAAAATACCGTTGATTCGGATTCGATGGCGCAATTGCTGCTCCGCGACGGCTACCGCGCCGTGGAAAACCCTGCCAGCGCCAGCGTGTTGATTGTGAATACCTGCGGCTTTATTGGTCCTGCCAAAGAGGAGTCGCTGCGGGTGCTGCGCGAACTGGCGGAAGCCAAAAAGCGCCATCAAATTTTGATTGCGGCAGGCTGCCTCACTCAGCGGTATGGCGCGGAGGTGGCTGAAAAAGTGCCCGGTGTGGATGGGGTACTCGGCACGCGCCGTTGGATGGACATCGTGCAGGTGGTGCGCGAACTGAGAAAAGGACCCCATCCTGAGCCGCTCTATCATCTGCCGTCCGATGCGAAAACTGTCGGCACGGACGAACAGGATGCGCTGCGGGTTTCGGTGGCGGGAGCGAGCGCTTACCTCAAAGTGGCAGATGGCTGCCGCCGTCCGTGTGCCTTTTGTGCCATTCCGCTCATCAAAGGCACAGCCGTCTCGCGCCCGATGGAAACAATTTTGGATGAGGCGCGCCGCCTGCGGGATATGGGGGTGCGCGAACTTATCCTGATTGCCCAGGATACAACGGATTATGGTCACGATTTGGGGTTGAAGGACGGGCTGGCGGTTTTGCTCGAACGTCTGACCGCCGCGCTACCGGATATGGATTGGATTCGCATCATGTACGCCTATCCCGGCTACGTGACAGACCGCCTGATTGATGTGATGGCTTCGAGCAGGCAGGTGCTGCCGTATCTGGACATGCCGCTGCAGCATGCGCATCCCAAAACGTTGTATCGCATGCGCCGCCCCTCGAACATTGACTGGGTGTATAAAACGCTGGATAAGATGCGCTCGCGCATTGCCAGCCTTGCCATCCGCACGACCTTCATCGTGGGCTACCCCGGCGAGACGGAGGAGGAATTTCAGGCGTTGTATGATTTTGTGAAGGAGATTCGCTTCGACCGTGTGGGGGCGTTTCGGTTTTCCTTCGAGCCGGGCACTGCCAGCGAGCCGCTCGGGGACACGGTGCCTGCAGAGGTGAAGGACGAGCGTTACGCCCGCCTGATGGAACTTCAGCAGGGGATTTCACTGCAAATCAATCAATCGTTTGTGGGGAAGACGCTCGATGTGCTGATCGAAGGACGCGATGGCGAGATTGCCATTGGGCGCTCCTACCGCGACGCGCCGGAGATTGACGGGATGGTCTTCGTGGAGGGGAAGGCAAAGATTGGCGACATTGTGCCGGTGCGCATCACCGGCGCCATGGCGTATGATTTGACCGGCGTCCCTGCGCCGGAACTGGTCAGGTTATAGATACAGGAATGCTCTATTGCAATCATGTCATTGCGAGACGCCAAAGGCGGCGAAGCAATCCCCCGCAGACAGGGAGACTGCTTCGTGGCACAAAGCGCCACGAAGCAGTGACAGATTCTAAAAGTGTTTGCAACATAGCAATACAGGAAAAAAGGTAACTGCCTACCGACAGCCAAAAGGGGAAGAAACCTACCGCTGTGTGTCTTTGCGAGGGCTGCTGGTCGAGTAGGGCGAGCGTTCTTCTCGCCCGTATCGAGACCCAGCCCGAAGGGCCACGCCGAGGCTCGCCCGAGGCGCAATCTCCAGCATTTGCGGGGAGACTGCCACGCTCGCTGCGCTCGCTCGCAGTGACAGGTAGGTAGTTACAAAAAAAGACAGCCGACTCGTTGAAAGGAGTCGGCTGTTTTGTTTTTTTGCTTCAGGCTTCAAGATGCCCTGGCAAAAGCCGTCGCAAGCAGGATCAAAATCGAAAGTCCGAAGTTGAGGCGCAGGAGGGTCGTCTCGCGTTTTTGGAGGCGGATTACCTGCTGCGGGTCCGCCGTTTCCTTTTTGAGGAGCAAACGGCGGATGGAGGGGATGACCTCCCAGGTTTGGAGGGCGCTGGCAACGACCATGAAGATGCCGAGGATGTGTTTGATGAGGATTGCCAGCGACCATTGGGTGCTGACCGAAACGAAACCATCATAATGCGGGTTGACGCTCATCTGGAACAAGCCGGTCAGGAGCAGCAGGCTCATGCTGAACCAGGCGATGGGTTCCAGCCGCCGCTGCATGGCTTCGATGAGAGCAAGCTGCTCTGCGGCTTTGAGGGCTTGTCTGGCGGCTGGCAGGAAGAGGATGGATGTGGCGGTGATTGCGCCAATCCATGCCACTGTGGCAAGTAAATGCAGCCAATAGGTGAGCGCCAGCGCCCAGGCGGGAGGATGCGTCATGGCGTGGGCGGTGTATCGGTGGGAACCGGCGTGTCAGTGGGAGGCGCTGGGGTTGGGGTTTCCACGGTGGGAAGCGTCCCCAGGGTGGGGGTGGGTGTGACGAGCAGGAAGGGGTCGAGCGTTGCGGTCGGCGGGAAGCAAAGCAGGAGCGCCTCGTTGTAGTTGTTCTGGGCGGTGCGGTCGAGGGGAGCGATGGTCAGGGCGTTGTTGTAGTGAACCAGCGCTTCGTTTTCCTCGCAGATTTTGCCCTGAGCGAACAGTTCGTCGGCATAGCGCATGGAGGCGTACCAGAAACGCTCGGATGCGGTCATGGTACCGTCCCACAGGTTGCCCCAGTTGCGCGCCTGAGTAAAGTAGAAGACCGCCTGTTCCCAACTGATTTCCCAGAACGACGCGCCGATGAGATAGACGCGCGCGCCTTCGCGCACGCCGCTGGCGTTGCTATCCAGCGTGCCGAAACGCTCGGCAAGGGTGATGTAGTAGATGCCGCCCTCCAGGTTGCCTTTGGAGATCAGGTCGTAGCCGTGGTTGCGCAGGGCAAAGTAGTACATACCGTCCACCTGAGAGGTATTGTAGGTGGGGTCGAGTTTGCGGAGTTCGTCGAGCGCGGCGAGGGCGCCAGCCCAATCCTGCGCGGCGATGAGTTGCTGGGCGCGGGTGTATGCCTGTTCGGCTCCGCTGAAATCGGGTGTGGAGGTGGGGGCGGGGGTGACGGTGGGCGGGACGTAACTTGCCTGCAGGTTGATTTTCACCAGTACTTCGGTCAATTTTTGCTGCGCGCCGGGAAAGGCGGGGTCTTTTTCGATGATAAATTCGAGCCGCTGTTTGGCAATTTCATAGCGCCCAAATTCGATGTCCACCAGGGCATATTGGAGTTGTTCTCCGAGTTGGGCGTTGAGCGTCGAAGCCTCGGCGCTTTTGCGGGCGGCAATTCCCGATTGGTAACCGCCGAAGACGGCGGCGCCAAGCAGCGCCAGCAGCACAAGAGCGTTGAGCAGAAAAGCACGCCCGCGTTTGCGTTTGGGCAGCGGCGTGCTGGGTTGGGTATCGAAAGTATTTTCAGTCATGTTCAAAATTATATCAGTCCTTGTTTTATAGCCTTAGAAGTAACTTAATTTCGGACCAGATGAGGGGGAGACAGAGCAGCCCGCCGGCTGTCATGCCCAGCAGCGAGGTCCAGAGAGCCGAACCGGGTACGGTCACAGCCAGACCGTAAGCCGCAGCGCCTCCTATCAGGCTTGCGGCTGCGCCCTTGCCGACCGCTCCCCAAACGTTGAGGGAGGCGTTCAGGCGGCGGGTCAGCCAAAAGAAGAGCAGGATGGCTTCGATCAATAGGGCAATCTCTGCAAAGGCAATGAGCGGCGCACCGATGTGCCGAAAGAGTGTAATGCCCAACATGCCAATCGCCAGGAACAACGTCAGGCGCAGCCCTACGGCGTAAAGCGGAAAATACGGCTCTTTGCGCGCGTAGAAGGAACGCGCCGCAATCTCCTGGATGGCGTAGCCGGTGAGGGTGAGCAGGTAGGCGCGGGTGGTCCAGGTGATGAGGGTGGAGGTTTCGGCGTCGAACCCGAAGACGGCGCGCACCAGCGGATGGATGCCCGCAGACAGGACGGCGGCGACGGGGAGGGTGAGGGCAATCAAGGCGCGCAAGGCGCGTTCGATGGTGGCGCGGAATTCCTGCCAGTCGGCACGCGCGGCAAATTCTGCCAGGGTGGGGAGCATGGCGGTGGCGATGGCGGTCCCCAGTAGGGTTTCCGGCACTTGCATCATCATCCAGCCGTAGGTCAGGGCGGTCACTGCGCCGACCTGGTCGAGGCGCGAGGCGAGGTTATCGCGCGCGATGACGATGAGTTGAATCCCTGCCATGGTTGCCAGGCGCGGCGCCAGCAGTTTGAGCGCTTCGAGCAAGCCCGTGTGACGCAGGTCGAGGGCGGGTGTCCATTTGAATTGGTATTTGAACAAGGCCGGCGTTTGAATCAGCAAGTGCAGCGCCGCGCCTAGGATGACGCCATACACCAGGCCGTGAATCCCGAAGCGCGGCACGAACACAAGCGCGCCAAAAATCTGCCCGATGTTGTACATGGCGGGCGCCATGGCGGGCAGAAGAAAATGCTGGTTGGCTTGCAGGCTTGCCATGACCAGCCCGCTGATGGAAAAGAGGAGGGTGCCGACGAGGTTGAGGCGCATGAGTTCTGCCAGCAGCGCTCTTTGTTCCGCGCCGAAGCCGGGGGCGATGCCGATTTCTGCATTTACAATCGGCTCGGCAAACACAGCGACGATGACGGCAATCGAACCTGTGACCACAAAGGCAAGGTTTGCCACGCGCGAGAACAAATCCCAGGCGGCGGCGCGTCCTTTTTGGGTGAGGTATTCGCTCATGAGCGGGATGAACGCCATGGCCAGCGCGCCGCCGGAGATGAGCGCGAACAGCACATCCGGCAGGTTGTTGGCGGCGTTGAACGTATCCAGCAAGTCCACCGACCCTGCAAATTGACGCGAGATAATCCCCACGCGCACGAAGGCGAGGATTTTATCGAGGAAGAAAGAGATGGCAACGATGAGCGAGTTGCGGCTGACGCGGGAGAGTTTGGTCATGTTACTCCCATCAAAAGTCGAAAGTCGAAAGTCGAAGGTCGCGTGACTTTCGACTTTCGACCTTTGACTGATATTCTCAATGCCCGTGTGCGGCAGTCGGGGCGATTTCCACGCCAGGCAATTTATCCGCGAGCTGGTGTATCTTGTGTATCAGAATCGGAAAGCATTGCGCGCAGATATGTTTGGTTTCGCCTTTGAAGGTCAGCGTAAGCAGCGGGGCTTGATGTTCGGTTCTTTCGCAATTCAGGCATGCAGGTTGCTTCATGAGTCAATTCTCCAGGGTGGGATAATGGGCGAAGTGTACCATAATGAAACGTCTCGAAACCGCAAATGGTTCCGAGACGTTTTGCCG
>JBBITE010000042.1:0-11146 GCA_037440905.1 Anaerolineae bacterium
AAGGAGAATGCTATGTTCACGCTTGACAACCTGTTCCTTCTGCTCACTGGCCTGCTGGCCGCGTACCTGTGCTGGTACTTCTGGAAGCGGTACGGCCTGAATAAAGCGCTGCATAACCTGTATTACCTGATGGGTTTTGCAGTGCTTTTGGTTTCGGGGCTGCTGCTCATTTTCCTCGGCTTGGGCATCCTGGCCTCGCCTTACGTTCTGACCGTCGCCAGTTTGATTCCGCTGGGCATTTCGATGGGCATCGCGGAGGAGTATTTCCCCTCTTGGAAGAAGGCGTTCAAGTGGTTCGCGGTCATCGGCTTCCTGGCGATTGCCGTCACCAGCATCGGCGGGATGGACGCGCTGAAGAAGATTGCCGTGCCGCTCTTCCACGGCGTGGCGGGGCTGGTCATCTTCCTCGGTCCGTTCTTTGCGAAGGGCGCGCCGAAAGGATTTTGGTGGGTCGGCATCGGCGGCTTGCTCATCGGGCTGGGAGGCATTGCCCTCGCCTTCATCTCCGTCGGCAAGCAACTGCTGTTCTTCAGCCCGTCCTTCGTTATGCTCATCCTCACGCCTCTGCTCTTCCTGATGACGGGCGCGTTTGCGCTGGGGTTTGCGAAGAGAGGGTAATGAGCAATTAGAGATTGGAGATTGGAAATTGGAAATTGGAGATTGGTAATTGCGATTCAATCTCCAATTACCAATCTCCAACAACGACAAGGAAAGTTTATGAAAGAACGCTTCAACTACCTCTTCAACTCCACCAAGGGACTCATCCTGGTGGCGATTGCCATGATTGCCATTGAGACCGCCGTGTGGGGCATGTTATCGGGTCCGATGGCGGAGATGGGCGTGCGCGAGGTGGTCATCAAAACCCTCGGCATGGACATCGTGCAGTCCGAGCGCGAAGGGCGCATCATCATCCTGTACCATTCGATTGCGATGGCGGTCGTTGCCATCGAGACGTACATGATTACCGGACTGCTGAAGATGAAGGAGTTCTTCAAGATGTCCGTGCGGCTGCTCATCACCGTCGGCTACCTTTTGACGATGGTCTTCGGCATGGGCTTCGCCTATTTCGGTCACAACTGGGCGTTTCACGGGCTGTACATCACGGGACTGTCGCTCATCTTCTTTGCGGGCGTGCTGCTGTGCGTGGCGCTCTGGCCGTGGAATCCCGATTACTATCTCCTCTCTCCCAGCGGGAGATGGGTCGGGGGTGAGGGAGACTACGCCCGCACGAAAAAGGGCGTGGATTTGGAACGCGCCGCCTTCTTCACCACCGCCGTCACCACGGTGCTCTCCGCCCTGTTTGGCGCGATTCCCGGCGCATACTTTGGCAACGGCTTCGAGACCTTCCTCGCGGAGAACATCATTCGCCTGCCCGAAAAGACCACCTTCGAATATTCGGTCATCGGTCACTTACATATCATGCTGGCGCTGATTGCCATCATGATTACGCTCATCATCGGGCGCTGGCTCGACTTCAAAGGCGCGTGGCACAAAGCCGCCATGCCGTTGATGATTCTCGGCTGTATCGTGCTGAATCTCGGCGTGTGGGGCGTGGTCACTCCGCTCGAACCCATCGCGCACATGATTATCTACGTCGGCGCGACCCCGTCCATGCTGGCGGCGCTCTTCCTGCTCATCTGGAGTTGGGGCAAACTCATCAAGGACGGCACGGCGGGCATCGCCAAACCGACCTTCCTGCAAAAACTCGGCGCGCTCCTCCGCGACCCGCTCAAGTTTGGTCCCACCTGGCAAATGCTCTTTATGAACTTCACCACCAGCGGCATCGGCATCTTCATGGCAATCAAACTGGACGACATCTTCCGCCTGTGGCCCGCCCGCGAAGAGCGCATCGAACTGACGGGTCACTGGCACGCGCTTTCCGCCATCATCGCCACCATCATCCTGTTTTACTACGGCGACATGATTGGGCTGAAAGGCAAAGCGCGCCAACTCTACGGCTGGGCGATTATCTTCCTCTCCGACCTCGCCCTCGGCGCGGTGACGGTCTTTGAGATGAAACGCCTCTTCATTGACGAAGCCGTGCAGCAGCCGCTTGTCAATCTGCTGATGTATATGATTGACTTCGGTCTCGGTATGCTGCTTGTGCTGCTTGCCGTTGTCATGGTCTGGCGGCTGATTGACTTGTTCAAACCGAAAGGGCGCTGGACAGAGGAGGCGACTCACGAACTCGCGCAGGAGGTGGCGAAATGAAAAATATCTTTATGTCACTGCGAGGGTCGAGTAGGGCGGATGCTCTTCCCGCTCGTATCGAGACCCGAAGCAGTCTCCCCGCTCGAAGAGATTGCTTCGTCGTCGCTGCGCTCCTCCTCGCAATGACACTCCTCGCCTCCTGCGCCCCCGTAGATTTGAACGCGCCGCTTCCCGTCTACGACACGGGCATTGACCCCAACGCCTGGGCGCAAGTCCCTGCGGGTGAATTTCACTTCGGTCAATTCGACGAAGTTGCCTCCACCGCCGCCTACGAAATCATGGTCACCGACGTGACGGCGCAGCAATACGCCGACTACCTCAACGCCGCCCTCGCCGATGGAACGCTCAAAGTCGAAGGCGACTCCGTCCTCGGCTACTACCCCGGCGACCCGTTCCACGGCATCAAGCACGAACTCGAAATCAAGGCGGGCGACTGGCAGTACATTCCCCTCGCCGACCCGTCGCAGCGAGTCAAATTCGACGGCGCCCGCTTCACGGTCCAGCAGGGATACGAGAATCATCCAATGACGATGGTCACCTGGTTTGGGGCGTGGGGCTACTGTCAATACTACGGCTGGCGTCTGCCCAGCGAAGCGGAATGGGAAAAAGCCGCGCGCGGTACGGACGAACGTCCCTTCCCCTGGGGTTGGGAGATTCAGCGCGAAAACGCCAACTTCTATTCCAGCCGCGACCCGTTTGAGGACATGAAAACCTTCGGCTCGCGCACCACGCCCGTCGGCTTCTACAACGGAAAAGCGTACGGCGGTTTTCAAACCGCCAACTCCGCCTCGCCCTACGGATTGTACGACATGGCGGGCAACGTCTGGCAATGGGTGGGCGACGTGCAGCCGCAACTCGGCTTCAGCGACCGCTGGCTGAAAGGCGGCTCGAAGGATACTTACGACATGAACCTGCGCATCTGGACGCGCAACTCCGCCCCACCAATGTACTTCAGCCCTGGGGTGGGATTCCGCTGCACTCGGTAAACACGTAGACAGGTATACAAGTACACAGGTATACTTGCCGCTTGAATTGTTTTCCTGTGTACATGTGTACATGTGTACGTGTGTACTTGTTTATGTGTGTACCTATCTACTAAAGGAATCGCCATGACCATCGCCACAAAGATTCGCTGCTACTGGACTCTCACCAAACCATCCCAATCGGGCTTGCTCCTCGCCACAGGCATTGCGGGCTACATGAGCGCGCATACCGCGCCGAGTTTTCCCCTGCTGCTGGTGATGTCGGCGAGTCTCTTTCTCGCTATCGCCGGCTCGACCATCCTGAACATGTGGTGGGACGAGGACATAGACGCGAAGATGAAGCGCACGCAGAAACGTCCCGCCGCGTCGGGCGAACTGAGCCGCGCCGAAGTGTTCCGTGTGGGTATGGCGATCTCCATCCTTGGCATCGGCTGGGCGGTGACGGTCAATGCGCTGTATGGCTTCGTCGTCTTCCTCGGCTGGTTCTTCGATGTGGTGGTGTACACCCTCTGGCTCAAACGCCGCACCTGCTGGAGCATCGTCTGGGGCGGCGTTTCGGGCGCCATGCCGATTCTCGCGGGGCGTGTCCTGGCGGTGGGCGAGGTCGAAATCATCGGCTTGCTGCTGGCGGCTTCCGTCCTCTTTTGGATTCCCACCCACACCCTGACCTTCTCCATCAAATTTTTAGACGACTACAACGCAGCGGGCGTGCCGACCTTTCCCTCGACCTACGGCCTGGAGACCACCCGCGCGATGATTGCGCTCTCGTCCATCTTGGCTGCTGCCAGCATCGGCACCGCCAGCGTGATGATCGGCGTTCAGGCGGGCATCCTGCGTTTGCTCATTGTGCTTTCGGCGGGGCTGCTCCTGCTTTCCTTTGCCACTGTCTTCCGTCCCTCCGAGCGCGTCAACTTCTCGCTTTTCAAATACGCTTCGCTCTATATGCTCATCTCGATGATGCTGCTTTCCATCTGACCTCCCACCCTCTGCTTTCCACTTTTCCTCCCATGAAAATGACCTCCACCGACCGCGTTCTGCTGCTGCTTACCGGCGCCCTTGCCGCCTATCAAGTCGCAGTGGGCATTAATGGTCTCGACGAAGTTCCCATCATTGCCTACACCATTGGCTTTGGCGTTTTGCTCGTGGCGGCACTGCTGCTCTTCATCCTCGGCTTCGAAGCGCTGGACTCGCCTATCGTGGTCATCATCTCGACGGTCATCCCGCTGGCGATTTCCCTCGGGCTTGTCTGGCAGCATCTCGCTTCTTTTCGGACCTCGTACCTGGTCTTTGCCATTGCGGGCTTTTTCGCCGTTTTAGCGACTCGCGCCATCCCGCTGCGAAGCAAACTTCCGACCTTTGTCCTTGCCTTGGTGCATGGCCTTGCGGGTCTTACCATCTTTTTGCTGCCTCCCATCCTCGCCGCGGAGGGAGGGATGCGCCCCGCCTTTGCGCTGGTTGGGCTGGGCGGCGCAATGATCGGCTTGGGCGGTTTGCTGCTTTCTTTTCTCAAGGCTGGCAGACCCATCGTCCCGCGTGAGACGATTTTGCGCATTCTGCCCGCCCTGCTGATGTTGATGACGTTGAGTTTTGTGACGGGTTTCAAGTTTGGATAAAGTGACAGACCCTGAAGGTATCGAAACCTTTGGGGTCATTTTTTGTCTTCAGGGTGGAAAAGGTTGGGGGACGTGTGAAGCAGGCTGCGGGTCGGAGCGAAGCGTTGGGAAACATCTGAAGCGTTTTATTCGCGCCACTCCTCCCAAAGGATTGCATCCAGGTCGCTTACTTTAAGCAGTGTGATTTCATCGGGGCGTCCGTTGCGGGTGTACACTTTGTAGAGGGCGTCTTCGGGTTTATCAACTTTGACGTGAATTTTGACGAGTTTGTTGATGAGCCGCACCAGCGCCTTGCGTTCGACAAGTTTGAAGCCTTGTTTCGTTTCGAAGGCGATCAGGTCGGCGCTGCCGAACAGCCAGCCTTTGGTATTGCGCACGGTGCGGAATTCAACCCAGAGCAGGTCGTCTTGCACGGCGGGGGCTTTGCGGTTCAGGCGCTTGCGGCTTTTGACATCCACCCGCAGGCAGCGCCCCTCTTTCGCAATCTGGTAATCGTAGTGGTCTTCGATATTCTCTGAGCGCGAGGCTTCGCTCACCTCCCAGCCTTGCCGCTGCGCCAGGCGCGCAAAACGGTTTTCGGCGCGCTGACCCAGTTCGAGCGAGTCGTGTTTGTCGTATTGGTTGCGTTGATTGGGGGTTGCCATGTTACAAAGGCAGGGAGCGCTGATGCAGTTCCGGCGCGTTTTCGATTCGTTTTTGCGCGAGGCGGCAGTAGGCTTTATCCACCTCCACACCGATGCCGCGCCGCCGCAGCATGCCCGCCGCCAGCAGCGTTGTGCCGCTTCCCATAAAGGGGTCCAGCACCGTATCGCCCACAAAACTGAACATCTTGATACAGCGTTTCGGCAGTTCGAGGGGAAAGGGCGCCGGATGACCGATTTTCTTCTTGCTCTCGCCGTTGAAGGTCCACAAGCCGTTGGTCCAGTTCATGAATTCATCGCGGCTGATATCTGATTCTTTGCTGCCGCTGGTTTTCTTCCAGGTATTTTTGTAGAGGACGATGATTAATTCCACCGGGGCAATCACAAACGGAGCGGAGGCGCTCATCCACGATCCCCAGGCGGTGCGGCGGGAGATGTTGCCCTCGTTCCAGATGATAGTGGAGTGATACTTGTAGCCGATTTGTTTCGCCAGCGTGGTCAGATCTGCGCCCACGCTTTGCTGCCCGCCTTTGTTTTTATCGAGCGGAACGTTGAGGCACAGCCGCCCATCCTCGCGCAAAAAACGGAGACATTGCCTCAGCCACTTTTCGGAAAAGGTCAGGTACTCGGCATACGAGACATCGTCTTTGTGCGAGCCGTATTGAATATCCACGTTATAGGGAGGCGAAGTGACAATCAGGTCCACCGTCTCCGCTTCAATGGCGGTTGTCGTCAGAATGTCATCGTTCAGGATGGTGAGGTCGTCCTTTTGATAAAAAAGAACCGTCTTTTTGGGCATGGAGGAATCCTTCTGCGGCGATTGTACCAGTTTCATCACAGGGGCGGCTTTCAGCCTGTGCCTTTTCTCCCCGTCAATCAGTGATGTTCATCATGCGGGCAGTCGGACAGGGTGACTACAATTATTTTTAGAAGCCATGCACGAACTGCCCGTCACCCAATCCATTCTGCAAATCGCCTTGCAGCATGCCCAAAAGGCGCACGCCAAACGCATCGTTGACCTGAACATCGTGATGGGCGAACTCTCCAGCATGGTGGATGACTCGATTCAGTTTTACTGGGACATCATCGCCAAAGACACCATCGCCGAAGGCGCAACATTGCACTTTCGGCGCGTGCCGGCTCAGTTGGAGTGCCTTGCCTGCGCCGCCCAATATCACCCCAGCAGCGAAGAACTTGCCTGTCCCCGTTGCGGAAGCCTGCGCGTCAAAATTCTCGCCGGCGAAGAATTCCTGCTCGAGTCGATAGACGTTGAATAGCCTCCAGCCTCTCACGGAAAGCAATCTATGTCCCCAACCATCCCTGTCGTCGAAAACATCCTCAGCGCCAACGACCGCTTGGCGGAAGAAAACCGCGCCCGCCTCGATGCTGCCGGCGTCTTCTCGATCAACCTCATCGCCTCGCCCGGCGCGGGCAAGACCTCCCTCATCGAACAGACCCTATCGCGCCTCAAGGACAGGCTGCGCATCGCCGCAATAGACGGCGACATCGCCACCTCCCTCGATTCCGACCGCGCCGCCGCGGCGGGCGCGCTGGCATCCGTCCAAATCAACACCGGCGGCGAATGTCATCTCGACGCCGTCATGCTGCGCGGCGCGCTCGACCGCCTCGACCTGACCCACTTCGACCTGCTCATCGTCGAAAACGTCGGCAACCTCATCTGCCCCGCCAACTTCAAACTCGGCACTCACAAAACCGTCCTCGTCGCCTCCATCCCCGAAGGCGACGACAAACCCTACAAATACCCCGCCTCCTATCGCGGCGTGGACGCGCTGGTCATCAACAAAATTGACCTGCTGCCCTACGTCCCCTTCCGCATGGAACACTTTCAGCGCGGCGTACAGGCGCTCAACCCCAGCCTGGCTGTCTTTCCCCTCTCCTGCCTCAGCGGCCAAGGTCTCGACTCCTGGATCAACTGGCTGCTTCAGCACATAACAAACAAATGAACGGCTTGCAGGTTCACATTAGCGGCATTGTGCAGGGGGTTGGCTTTCGCCCGTTTGTGTACAACCTTGCCGTACGGCACAACCTCAAAGGCTGGGTGCGTAACACCTCCGCCGGCGTAGAGATAGAAGTGGATGGGGAACAGGACGCATTGGAAGCCTTCCTCGAAGCGCTGCGCCGCGAAGCCCCGCCCCTCTCCCGCATAGACGAACTAACCGCTTCTTTCCGACCCGCCAACGGATTCGCCGCCTTCGACATTCTCCACTCTGAAGCCATCCCCTCCGCCTTTCAGCCCATCTCTCCCGATGTTGCCATCTGCGGCGACTGCCTGCGCGAACTCTTCGACCCCAACGACCGGCGTTACCGCTATCCCTTCATCAACTGCACCAACTGCGGACCGCGCTTCACCATCATCACCGACATTCCCTACGACCGCCCCAACACCACCATGGCATCCTTCTCCCTGTGTGCCGACTGTGCGCGCGAATACGCCGACCCCTCGAACCGCCGGTTTCATGCGCAGCCGGTGGCATGTCCCGTGTGCGGACCGAAAGTGTGGCTGGAAACGCCGAATTCCGTATCGCGCCTCGAGAACGAAGACGCCATCCGCGAGGCCCGCCGCCTGCTTGCCGCCGGGAACATCCTCGCCATCAAAGGCTTGGGCGGCTTTCACCTTGCCTGCGATGCGACCGACGCGCAAGCCGTCGCCGAACTCCGCCGCCGCAAACTGCGCGTGGACAAACCCTTCGCGCTGATGATGCCCGATCTTGAAACGGTGGAGCAGCATTGTCTTGTCGGCGATGCCGAACGGGAACTGCTCCAATCCGCGGCGCGGCCGATTGTGTTGTTGAAACGCAAACCCGAATCGAACATCGCCCAAGAAGCCGCCCCGTATCAGAACCGCCTCGGCGTGATGCTGCCCTACACGCCGCTGCATTACCTGCTCTTTGCCAGGCCGGGCGTGCAGCCTTTGACCTTCGACCTGCCGCCGCTGGTGATGACGAGCGGCAATCTTTCCGAAGAACCCATTGCCACCGGCAACGAAGAAGCCCGCACAAAACTGGCCTCGCTTGCCGATGCCTTCCTGATGCACGACCGCGAGATTCATGTGCGGTGCGATGATTCCGTCGTCTGCACAGTGGAACATCCCAGCGCGCCTTCCGGCGTTGGCGCGTCTCAAACGGCAAATGTCTATCCCATCCGCCGTTCGCGCGGCTATGCCCCTTTCCCGCTCAAACTTTCCTTCGAAGTTCCTCAACTCCTTGCAGCCGGGGCGGAATTGAAAAACACCTTTTGCCTTACCAAAGGGAAGTATGCCTTTCTCAGCCATCACATCGGCGATATGGAAAATTACGAAACGCTCCAATCCTTCGAGCGGGGGGTGGAGCATTTCGAGCGGCTGTTCCGCGTTCGGCCCGAAGCCATTGCCCATGACCTGCACCCAAACTACCTTGCCACCCGCTACGTCCTCCAACGCGCCGAACGGGAAAACCTGCCGCTTTTCGGGGTTCAACATCACCATGCTCATGTGGCGGCGTGTATGGCAGAGCATGGATTGATGGAACCGGTCATTGGGGCGGCGTTCGATGGGACAGGCTACGGCGAAGACGGGGCAATTTGGGGCGGGGAGTTTCTGGTGGCAGAGTACGCCTCCTATCAGCGCGCAGCGCATTTGGAGTATTTCCCGCTGCCGGGCGGAGATGCGGCAATTCGCAAACCTGCGCGCACGGCGCTGGCGCTGCTGTGGAGTTTGGGGTTGGAATGGGAGGAAGACCTCGCGCCGCTGAAGGCGCTCCCGCCGCAGGAAGTTACCGCCCTGCAAACGCAATTGAGGCATGGCATCAATACACTGTTCACCTCGTCTATCGGGCGGCTGTTCGATGCGGCGGCGGCGCTGGCGGGGGGGCGGCAAAAGGTCAATTACGAGGGCCAGGCGGCGGTGGAGTTCGAAGCGCGGGCAGATGAGGCGGAGGCGGGGGCTTATGTCTTTGCGGTGAATCAGGCTCAGGTCGAGGTGCGAAGCGCAATTGAGTCGTTGATCGGGGATGTGCGGGCAGGTGTCCCCCTTTCGCGGATTTCGGCGCGCTTTCATAACGGTCTGGCGCAGGGGGTGCGGGAGATGATTGGAATCATCCGCCGCGAGACGGGGCTTCGGGTTGTCGTTCTCTCCGGCGGCGTGTGGCAGAACATCACGTTACTGCGGCGCACGCTCTCGCTGCTGCAAGCCGACGGTTTGAGCGTTTATGTGCATTGTAATGTGCCGGCGAATGACGGCGGGCTTTCGCTGGGTCAGGCTGCGGTTGCGGCAGCCAGAATGCGAGGATAGGATGTGCCTGGGTGTACCTGGAAGGATCGTTGAGATTTATGAGCAGAACGGCTTGAAGATGGCAAGGGTGGATTTTGGGGGAATTTTCCGCGAGGCGTGCCTGGAGTATGTGCCGGAGGCGCAGGTGGGTGAGTATTGTGTGATTCATGTGGGCTTTGCCATCAGTCTGTTGAGCGAGGCGGAGGCGATGGAAACGCTGGGCTTGCTCAGGCAAATTTCGAATCTCGAAGAAGAATTGGGAGGGGGTGCGGCGGAATGAAGTATGTGAGCGAGTATCGCGACGCGGCGCTGGTGAAGGCTGTGATCGAAGAGATTCGCCGCACGGTGACGCGCCCCTGGACGTTGATGGAGATTTGCGGCGGGCAGACTCACGCGATTGTTCGTCATGGTATTGACCAGTTGCTGCCGCCGCAGATCGAACTGGTGCATGGACCGGGCTGCCCGGTGTGTGTGACCCCGCTGGAGTTGATTGATAAGGCGCTTGCCATCGCTGCGCGCCCGGAGGTAATTTTTTGCTCCTACGGCGATATGCTGCGTGTGCCCGGCTCGCGGCAGGATTTGTTTTCGGTGCGGGCGCAGGGCGGTGATGTGCGCGTGGTGTATTCGCCGCTGGATGCGGTTGCGCTGGCGCAGCAAAATCCAGACAAACAGGTGGTGTTCTTTGCCATCGGGTTCGAGACCACCGCTCCCGCCAATGTGATGAGTGTGCTGCAGGCACAGCGGCTGGGGCTGAAAAATTTTTCCATTCTGGTTTCGCATGTGTGCGTGCCGCCGGCGATACGGGCGATTCTGTCGTCGCCGCACAATCGCGTGCAGGGGTTCCTGCTGGCGGGTCACGTGTGCGCGGTGATGGGTTATGGGGAATATCCCCCGCTGGCGGAAGAGTTTGGCGTGCCGATGGCGGTGACCGGCTTCGAGCCGCTTGACATTGTGCAGGGGATTCTGATGACGGTGCGGCTGCTCGAAGCAGGCAAAGTGGAGGTGGTCAATGCGTATGGGCGCGCGGTGACCTTTGAGGGCTCCAAGCCTGCCCAGCGCACGATCCACAAGGTTTTCATGCAATGCGACCGCAAGTGGCGCGGCATTGGGGAAATTCCCATGAGCGGTTGGTGTCTGCGCCCGGAATATGATGCGTTCAATGCCGAGAAACGTTTCGACGTGGAAGCGCTTCAGGCGCAGGAATCGCCGCTGTGTATTGCGGGGCAAATTCTACAGGGGCTGAAGAAACCGCTCGATTGCGCGGCGTTTGGCAAGGAGTGCATGCCGGAGCGTCCGCTGGGGGCCACGATGGTCTCCTCCGAAGGCGCATGTGCGGCGTATTACAAATATAAAGGATGATGGGGGCTGGAGAGTGAAAAGTAGAAAGTAGAAAGTAGAAAGTGAAAAGAGTCCATGTCCCACTTGCTGCTT
>JBBITE010000042.1:11246-23935 GCA_037440905.1 Anaerolineae bacterium
AAAGTAGAAAGTAGAAAGTAGAAAGTGAAAAGAGTCCATGTCCCACTTGCTGCTTGCTACTTTCCACTTTCCACCGTTGAGGTCTTATGGCTGATGAACCTATCCCTCTCGAAGGCGCATTCTGCGCACCGCCTCTGCCTCATAACGAGCAGATTGTGATGGGGCATGGCGCCGGCGGGCGAATGAGCCATCAGTTGATACAGAAAGTCTTTCTGCCGGCATTTCAGAACCCTGCCTTGAATGCGGGAAACGATGCGGCGCTGGTGATGCCCGATGGGCGCGGGCGGCTGTCCGTCAGCACCGATGCGCATGTGGTCTCGCCGCTGTTCTTCCCCGGCGGCGATATTGGCAGGCTGGCAGTGTGCGGCACGGTTAACGATGTGGCGATGCTGGGGGCGCGACCGTTGTATCTCACCGCGGCGTTCGTTCTGGAAGAAGGATTGCCGATGGAGACGCTTCAGCGGGTAGTGGAGTCGATGCGGGCGGCGGCGGAAGAAGCGGGTGTGCAGGTTGTGGCGGGCGATACGAAAGTGGTTCAACGCGGCAAGGCAGATGGTCTCTATATCGCCACCGCCGGGGTCGGTGTGGTGCGCGAGGGAGTGGAGGTGAGCGGAGCGAATGCGCAGCCGGGCGATGCCATCCTGCTTTCCGGCACCCTCGGCGATCATGGCATTGCGGTTCTCGGTGCGCGCGGCGAACTTGGTTTTCAAACCGACATTCGCAGCGATGTGGCGCCGCTCAATCATCTCATCGCAGCGGTGCTGGAGGCTTGCCCGAATGTCCATGTGCTGCGCGACCCGACACGCGGCGGCTTGGCGACGACGCTCAACGAAATTGCGGCTCAGTCCAACGTGGGCATGCTTCTGGACGAAAAAACGCTTCCCATTCGACCTGAAGTGGGCGCCGCCTGCGAGATGCTTGGATTCGACCCCCTCTACATTGCCAACGAGGGCAAAGTGGTTTGCATTTTGCCGAAGGAAGAGGCGGAAAAGGCGCTGTCTGTGATGCGAAAGACCCGCTATGGGGAAGAAGCGGTCCTCATTGGGGAGGTGACGGCAGAGCCGCAGGGGCGCGTGTTGCTGCGCACTGCAATTGGGAGTACGCGGGTGGTGGATCTGCTGGCGGGGGAGATGCTGCCACGAATTTGCTGAAAAGGAACGAGAACCTTCGTGCCGCATACGGAACGTCCCGAAGGTTCTCGTAAATCTGCAAACCTTCGGGACGGTGCGGCGCCTCCGTTACTCTGTCAGGATGAGCACCGCTTTTGGGGAGCAGGTCACCCGCACGGTATCGCCGATTTCCGGCAGGCGGAGGGACGGACGGTTGAAGGTGTCCATGTTGAAGGCTGTTCCGCCGATGTTGAGTTGAATGCGGACGACGGAGCCAAGGAAGGTGATGTTTTCGACCCTGCCTTCGAGGGTGTTCTCTTTCTTTCCTTCAGAAAGGAAACTGAGGCGTTCGGGACGGATGGCAATCATCACGGTATCGCCTTTGACCTTCCCATTCAAACGATCGGCAATTTGGAGCAGGTTGCCGTTCATTTTCAATAGTCCTTGTGCGGGGTCGAGCACCTCCGCCACGGCGGTATTCAGCGTGCCAACGAAACTGGCGACGAAGCGGGTTTTGGGGAAGTTGTAGATTTCAAAGGGGGTGCCGATTTGATCCACCTCGCCTTCGCGCATCACCACAATCCGGTCGGAAATGGAGAGGGCTTCTTCCTGGTCGTGGGTGACGTAAATGGCGGTGATGCCCAGTTCGCGCTGGATGGCGCGGATTTCGGCGCGCAGCGAAACGCGGATTTTGGCATCCAGCGCAGAGAGCGGTTCGTCGAGTAAAAGCACCTGAGGCCGAATTGCCAGTGCGCGGGCAAGAGCGACGCGCTGCTGCTGTCCGCCGGAGAGTTGGTAGGGATAACTGTTACCTTTTGCTTCAAGGTGAATCAGCGCCAGCATTTCTGCCACACGTTTCTTCACTGCTTCTTCGGGTTCTTTGCGGATGCGTAAGCCGAAACCGATATTCTGGGCAACGGTCATATTGGGGAAGAGGGCGTAAGACTGGAATACCATCCCCACATTGCGCTGGCTGGGCGCCTTGTCGGTGATGTCCAGGTCGTCAATGGCGATCTTGCCGCTGGTGGGGGTTTCGAAGCCGGCGATCATGCGCAGGGTGGTGGTTTTACCGCAGCCAGAGGGACCCAGAAAAGAGACGAATTCGCCTCTTTCGACCTCGAGGTTGAAATTACGTACGGCAGAGAAGTTTCCAAAGTGCTTGGAGACGTGGGAAAGAGTCAGATGTGCCATGAATGCTACCTCAATCGGTTAATGTGCGCCGGCAGTCTGCCCCTGGCCGCCGGTGACCAGTTGGATGATGCCCATGGAAGCCCAGGTCAGAAGAAACGTTGTGAAGGTCAGCGCGGCGGGTTCATAGGCTCTGTGTTGTCCGAGAAGGAAAAGATACGGACCGAAAGCCTGAACACCCAAAAATGATGCCAGAACCACCTCGCCGACCACAATGGCAAAGGTCAGCAGCGAGCCGCTGAGCAGGGCTGTGCGGATATTAGGCAGGATGACGCGCACGATCACGACAAACCAATTGGCGCCCAGGCTTTGCGCCGCTTCTGTCAGGGTGCGCACATCTACAGTGCGCATGCCGGTATCTACCGAACGATACATGTATGGCAAGCCAAGAACCATATAACCGCCGATGATCAGGAAGATGGTGCCAAATTTGAAATTTGTCAGGGGCTGACCGAGATAAATGTTGGTAAAGGGAATGTGGAAGGGAGTGCTGTAAACGCGAATCAAACCGAAGACCAGAATGATCGCGGGGATGACAAAAGGCAGCAGCGTAATAAATTCCACGATGCGCCGCGCTTCGGGCAGGCGCAGCCGTATCCAATAGGCGGTTGGAACAATCAGAATGATGCTGACAATGATGGTCATGGCGGCAAGAAAAACGGAATACCCAAAGGTCTGCCAGAATTTTGGATCGGCAAAGGCCCTTTGATACGCCTTCAAACTGATGACATCACGTTCCATACCCAGCGAGAACTCAAGTGTCGCAAACAGCGGCAAGACGAAATATAACACCCCCAATACGAACCACAGCCAACTCCAGAAAGGGAAGTTTCGTAAACGAGCGAAAGATTTCATCGCAGCCACCTTTCTGTCTTTCCTTGAAGCCAGGAATAGCCCGCCAGCGAGATTGCCATGATGATAACCATGCCCATCGCCATGGCGTTGCCAAGGTTGGGGTTATGAAGAACGTCGCCTCGCACCTGCGCTCCAATCTGGATCGTGATAATGGGCAGACGCCCCCCCGTCAGCGCGTAGGCGGTGGCGTATGCGCCGAAGGCGTTGCCGAACAATAAAATCATTGCGCCGAGAATGGAGGGCAGCAGGATCGGCAGGGCAATGCGAAGCCAGTATTGTATGGAAGTTGCCCCCAGGTTTTCAGCCGCTTCGCGCCACTCACGTTTCAGTCCGTCCAGCGCGGGCGCCATGACTAACACCATGAGCGGAAATTGAAAATACATGTAGGTCAGGCTCAATCCCAGAAAACTGTAGAGGTTGAAGCCTGCATCATAGAGATTCAATCCAAAAACGTCTTTCAGCATTGTCGTCACAAAACCTGTGCGCCCGAGAGTGGCAACAAAGGCAAATGCCAGCGGGACGCCGGCAAAATTGGATGCCACCCCTGAAAACGTGATCAACGCCGAACGCAGAGCCTTTGGCAAACCGCCCACGGTGACAGAGTAGGCAAGCAAAAATCCCAAAATGCCCCCCCCCAGCGCCGTCGTTGCGCTGATGCGAATACTTAACAGGTAGGAGTTGATAATATATTGCTGGGTGAACAGTTGTCTCACGTTGTCCAGCGTAAAATGTCCTTCCTCGTTGGTGAAGCTGCCAATAAACAGCCGCACCGATGGCAGGAAGATAAACATGATGGCAAACAGGAAGAACGGCATCACACCGATCCAATTTTTCCAATTGGACCTGGGTGTTGGCATGTTGGAAGAGGGAGGAGGGGTGGACTCGCTCATTTTCACCTGCGCTGACATTATCCGAAATAACCGTCCCGAAGGAGTTTTTTGAACGATCGAAAGGGAAAACCTGTAACGTTCGGGAAGTTTTTTATTGTATTGTGAAGTGAGACCCCGCCAAGGGGCAGGGTCTCACTCTCTTGATTCACTATATGCTATTCGCTCTTCTTGATGTCAACGCCAACGACCGAGTCCCACTGGGTGGTGATCAGTTCTTTGGCTTTGATCAGTTGTTCTGCCGTCGGGAAAACGGCTTTGGAGACATCGGGCAGTTTGGCAGACAACTCAGCCGGGATCACGCCGCGGGCGCGCAGATCGGCTTCGCGGGCGGGGTGGCAGTAACCTTCCATCCACAGCAGCTGCCCTTCATCCGAATAAAGGAATTCCATCCATAATTTGGCGGCATTGGGATGCGGCGCGTAGGCGCTGATTGCCTGAACATACACACCGGCAAATTGACCGCTTTCCGGAATCACCACTACGGCATTGGGGTTGCCTTCGAAGGAGTCAATCGCGGCAAGGGCGTTATAGTCCCACGTCAGGCGGACCGGAATTTCACCCTTGGCGACCAGACCATTATTGGCAATGAGGGGGATAAGATTGCCGGCTTTGTTCAAATCTGCAAAGAATTGAAGCCCGGGCATGGGGTCATCAAGAGAACCGCCGTAGGCCAGAGCCGCTGCCTGAACAGCCTGAATAGCCTGATTAGAAGTGCGGGGATCGCCCGATTGCGCCACCTGTCCTTTGTATTTCGGGTCGAGCAGGTCTTTCCAGTCTTTCGGCACATCTGGCTGGACATCGGTATTGACGAGGAATGCCATGACGCCGTAATAGTCGCCGTACCAGTAACCATCCGGGCTTTTCATTCCATCGGGAATGGTATCCCAGGTGGAAACTTTGTAGGGCATGAACAGGTCTTTGTTCGGTTCGCCGAACGAGAAGCCGATATCCACCACATCGGGCGCTTGCGGACCTTTGTTATCCTTGTTGGCTTTGATGGCTTCGATTTCGTCGCCCGAGCCGGCGTCCGGATTCAATTCATTGACGGTAATGCCAGGATATTTGGCTTTGAAGGCTTCAATTACACCGCCATAATTGCACCAGTCGTGCGGCAGGGCAATGGTAGTCAGCATCCCCTCGGCTTTGGCGGCTTCATACAATGCGGCAAGGGGGTCTGCCGCTCCTTGGGAAGCCGGTTCCTGTGGAGCCGGCGCCTGGGTGGTTGCGGCTCCTCCACATGCAGACAACACCGTGGTCGCAATGACGAACAGAGCGAGCAGCTGAAAAACAAACTTGTTGGTACGCATGTTTCTCTATCTCCTTTTGTCTAGTTGTAGATTGTTCGAGCAAATCAATGTGTACAGACAGTTTGTATTGGTTCGTCGCACCTCCAATCTGTTACGAAACATTGTAGCATTATCAACAGGGGCGGTCAAACTTTAGGCAAACGTTTCAAGCCCTGTTGTCATCCGTGAGGTCGTCATGATCTCTGCGGTTACGCAGTCATCTCGCCTTCTCTCCGCAGGCAAGTGGCAGGGGGGAGAGTACGCGGCAGGGTTAGAGGATGATTCGCAGCCACCAGAAGATAGCGGCGGAAAGCACTCCTGCCGCGGGGATGGTAATCAGCCAGGCGGTCAGAATATCGGCTGCCACGCTCCAGCGCACCTTGCCAAACCGTTCGGATGCGCCCACGCCGATGATGGAGGAACTCACCACCTGCGAAGTGCTGACCGGCAGCCCGCCCGCCGAGGCGGAGAGAATGACGATGCCGGCGGTCAACTGCGTGGCGAAACTATGCACAGGGCGGATTTTATAGAATTTGCCGCCCAGGGTGCGGATGAGCCGCCACCCGCCCAGCGAGGTTCCCAGCGCCATGATCGTTGCGCTCAGCAGGATCACCCAAAATGGTACGGAAAAGGATTCCAGCCGGCCGCTGATGACCAGGCTTAGGGCGATAATGCCAATGGTCTTCTGGGCATCGTTCGTGCCGTGGCTGAATGCCAGAGCAATGGCGGTAATCAACTGGCTTTGTTTGAAAAAGTCGTTGATGCGCGGGCTGGCATTGGCAGCCAGCAGGTAAATGATGCGGAAGACTATGAATCCCGCCGCAAAGCTAATGACGGGCGAAAGGAATAACGCCAGCAGCACTTTGTACAAGCCGGCGGGTTTGATGGTGCTCATGCCGGAGGATAGCAGGGCAGCGCCAATCAAGCCGCCGATGAGCGCATGAGATGAACTGCTGGGAATGCCGAAGAACCAGGTGAGCAGATTCCACAAAATGGCGCCCGCCAGCCCCGCCGCCAATGCCTGAAGCGAAAGGGCGTCTGACGTGAGGATTTCGTTGCCAATGGTCTTTGCCACCGTCACTCCAAAAAGAAAGGGACCGGCAAACTCAGCCAGGGCGGTGAGCGCCAAAGCGGTTTGCGGGCGAAAGGCACGCGAGGAGATCATGGTGGCGACGATGTTGCTGGCATCGCGGATGCCATTGGTAAACTCGAACACCAGCGCCAATATGATAACAAAGTGGATGGATGAAAGTGTTATCAACAGGTTAAGCTTTCTTTACCACAATATCGGCAATGATGTTGGCGGCTTCATCGCCGCGGTCGGCGGCATTGGAAAGGTGGCGGTATACTTCGCGCATCTTCAGCATCTCGACAACGTGGTGAAGGTCTTCGGGTCCGCTGAACAGATCTGCCACGGCTTCGCGGTACACCGCCTCCACGCGGTTTTCGAGCGCTTTGGCGCGCTGGGCATGGTCAATGGCAACGTTGGGATGCCTGGGCAGACGCAGCACCCCCTGCCAGATTTCGTAGGCGGCATCACGCAGCAGAGAGGCGATGCGCTGCATATAGGGGGTGGGGTTGACCTTCAGGATGACCATTTCCATCACCGTTGTGTCGGCGTAATCTATCACGTCGTCAATCGAGCGTGAAAGGGCGAAGATGTCCTCGCGGTCGAAGGGAGTGATAAAGGTGCGGTTCAATTCGTCAATCAGTATCCGCCGCACTTCATCGGCTTCTTTTTCCTTATAGGAAAGTTCCTCGGCGATCTCTGAATCGGTGGTTTCGAGATATTTGATAAGCAGTTTCAAACCCTCGAAAGCCAGCGACGCCTGTTGTTCGATCAGTTTTTGGAATTTATCTTCCTTGCGTTTGAGAATACGAAACATAAAATCTCTTTCTATGGAATGGGTTCTAGCGCGCCGCTGACCAGCCCCGGGAACTGGGCGCGCAGTTTTTCTTCGACCTCCGCCGGGAGCAACGCGGCGGTGTTTTGCTTCATAATGTCGCGCACGCGGTTCATGGCGCGGGCGTGAATATCCAGGGCGCCTTTCTTTTCCCAGATGGTGCGCGCATCGCGGTCGGCAATCTTGGTCATCACCGCCTCGGTCTTCATGCGGCTGATGGTGTGTTTGGCAGTGATGAACGAACCGCCGGGTCCAATCTCGCGGATCAAATCCAGAGCGAGGTCTTCCTCACTGAAGGAGATGCCGCGCTTCAGCCGCTTCATCATCTGGGCGATCTCATCGTCAATCACGGCTTTGGCAAAATCGAAAGTCTTGAGCGCGTCAATCAAGCCGCCGATGTTGAACATATCCATGCCTGCCAGCAGCCCCGCCACGCCCGACATGCCCGTTTCGTACCCCGCCTGGGCATCGTTCAACTTGGCATTGGTCAAACCGATGTAGCCGCCGCAAGGGATACCATAGAAGCGCGCCATTTGAGCGTACGCCATGTGAAGCATACCGCACTCGATTCCGCCCGAAGCGTATGCTCCGCTGCGCATGTCTGCAACCGTGCCAAGCGTGGCATAGATCAGCGGCGTGCCTTCGCGGCACATTTGCATCAGCGTTGCCGCAGCCAAAAATTCGGCGTTGCCCTGCACCACCGTTCCCGCCATGGACATGGGCGAGGTGAGGCCGGCATTGGGCACGATGGTGGGATACACGGGCAGCCCCTCGCGCGCAAAGAACATCACGTTCTCCGTCGAAAGGTGATCCATTGTCAGCGGCGAAACGACGGGACAGTAATGATGCGTTAGGAAGGGATGTTCTTTGTAGGCGTCTTTTCCGCCCGCCACCGTGTACACCAGTTCCATCACGCTGTGCGTATCTTTCATGTCGGTGGTGGTGACGCGGATCGGTTTGAGACAATACTTGAGAGCCGGATACAGCCTCGAGATTGTGAATTGATGCGGCGGAGCGTCATCTGCCAGCGTGGAGATGGAGAAGATGTCGTATCCCGGCAGTTCGTTGATGAGGTGAGCGATTCGGGCGATGTCGGCAGAGGTGGCGCGTCTTTCCTGACCTGTGACCGGGTCTATGATATCCGGCGCCGAACTCGCCGTGACGATGACCGGGCTATCCTGCGGGATCGTCTTGTCGAACTTTGGATCGCGCCCGTGAAAGGTGAAGGAAGGCGGATACATGCGGCGGTATTTTTCTACCACCGCGCGCGGAAATTTGACGCGCTCCTCTTCGACGAGGCAGCCGTGTTTCTTGAAGAGTTCGCGCGCCGGTTCGTGGCGCACTTTCAAACCCACTGTTTCGAGAATTTCCAGCGAGGCTTCGTGCACTCGTTCGACCTGTTCCTGGGTGAGTAAATCAGCAAACGACATAAAGGGTATCCTTCCGTTAAATTCCTCGCGGCAGTTGCGCGGCGAGGTTATTCGACCAGCGATTTTTTGATCTTGCGGTGCGGCGGTTTCTTGGGCAGTATTTTCTGCGCCAGTTTTTGTCCTTCTTTTACCAGGGAATTGTTCACAATGGGGCTGAGCGGCGGCAAGCGCAGGTATTTGCGAATGATGTGGAACTGATCGCCGCGATAGACCATGTGCTCGATGCGGATGGTGCGCGCCACGCCCAGGATTTCTGCCACAGGGAACATCTGCAGCCCCGAGCGGGTGACTTTGAGCGAAGCCGCCGCAATGGCAAAACGCACGGTATCTTCCATGTTCCAGCCTTGCAGGTATCCGTAAATATAGCCGGACGAAAAAGTGGCGCCCGCGCCGGAAGCATCCACCACCTTCACGCGCGGCGCATAGGCGCGGACGATTTCCTCGCCCTGTACCACCATGCAGCCCTGGCTTGCCATGGTGATGATTGCCGTTTGAATCCCGGCTTTGATGAGTTTACGCGCCGTGCCGAGCATGGCTTGTTTTTTGCCAATCTGCGCCGCATCCGTCACCGCCTGACAGACCGTTGCCAGGCTGGAGTATTTTTTCAGCAGCTCGGGGTGGCTGTGCCCGTGTTCGAAATTGAGGAAGACGGGAACGTTGTATCGCTGCGCCTCTTCCATCGCGCGGACGATGTGGTCGCCGTCGTACCAGTCCACGTAAAGCAGTTTGGCTTTGCGGATGGGCGTCAGGTCTGCCGTATCGAGCGTGCCCAATATTTCTTCGGACCGCTGCCAGAAGTAGGTGCGCGCACCCTTTTTGTCCGAGACGTTGACTTCGAGCGGAGTTTTGTATTTGTCGGTAAAGCGCACCGTCCCTTGTACGCCCAGTTCCTTCAATTTGTTTGCCACGAATTTCCCCAGCATGTCGTTCCCTACGGCTGTGCCGATCATGGCTGAAGGCACGCCCCACTGGCTGAGGTTGCAGGCGATGATTGCCGCATCGTCGTACACATATTCGCTTACCTGGTGGACGATTGCGCCGGTATTGACCTTCGGCAGGCGGTCCAGCGACATGATATAGACCGGCGTTAACATGCCGAAGCCAACGTATGCGGGAGGAGGTGTTTTCTTTGCCATGAGGTGGTGATAGGACGATGGACGACAGACGATGGACGATGGTCTATGGTCCATCGTCCACCGTCACCAACCTATGCTCTCAACCTCTCGCCTTGCGGGTCGTATAGCACAGGGGCGGTCACTTCCGCTTCGTATCGCCCTTCGATCAATTCTACAACAAAGCGGCTGTCCTGCTTGGCCAATTCAATAGGCAGATAGGCGTAGAGGATGTTCTTCTTCACCGTAAAGCCATAGCCGCCGCTGCGGACGCGGGTCAACACCTTGCCTTCATGATAAATCGCTTCGCCGCCGTAGATTTGCGTGAACTCGTCTGTGCCGGTCAGCACCAGCGTACAGAGTTTGCGCCTGATGCCTTCCGCTTTCTGTTTGAGGAGTGCTTCGCGCCCGATAAAGTCACCTTTGTCCAGATGGACGCAAAAACCGAGCCCGGCTTCGTAAGGCGTTTCGGAGGGGGTAATATCGGCTGTGAAATATTTGTAGCCTTTTTCCAGCCGCAGCGGGTCGAGGACTTTATAGCCGCCCAGTTCCATGCCAAACTCTTTGCCGGCTTCCACGAGTAAATCCCACACCATCGTGGCGCGGTGGTTGGGAATGTACAACTCCCAGCCCAGCTCGCCCGCATAACTCACCCGCTGCGCCAGCACCCGCGCTCCGTTGATGTCAATCGGCTTGGTGGTCAAATAGGGGTGCGCTGCGTTCGAAACATCGCTGCTGGTAATCTTCTGCAAGACGTTCCTGGCATGTGGTCCCCACAAGGCAAGGCAGGCATATTCCTGCGTAATATCGCGGATGGAGACCTCGCCGTCGTTTTCGTCCACGTGCATTTGAATGCGCGCCAGGTCGTTGGCGATGAAGGCTGAACCGGTGATGACCCAGAAATGCTCTTCGCCCAGGCGGGTAACGGTCAAATCCGACTCGATCCCGCCGCGCGTGTTGAGGAATTGGGTGTAGGTGGCGCTGCCCACCGGCTTATCTATGTTACTGTCGGTCAGCCGCTGCAAAAGCGGCAGTGCGCCTTTGCCTTTCACTTCGATTTTTCCAAACGAAGTCAGGTCATACAAACACACCCGTTCGCGCGTGGCGAGGTGTTCCTGCCGCAGCCGCTCGAAGAAGGGCGGTTTTGCCCAGCCCCACTGACGTTGATCCTCCCCCATGCGGCGCGAGGGTTTGCCCGGGTCGAAGTAATTGACGCGCTCCCAGCCGAACTTCTCGCCAAAGACCGCTCCATTTTCCAGCAAACGATAATGCAGCGGGCTGACGCGGTGCGGTCTTGCCCATTCGTGTTCGTCGTGCGGAAACTTCAGGCGGTAGTAATACTTGACGCATTCGCGCGTCCGTTCGGCGGCGTAGGTGAAATCGGAATAGTAATTGCCGAAGCGTGTAGCACGGTAGGCATACACATCCATCGGCGCTTCGCCTTCGATGATCCACTCCGCCATCAACTTGCCCATGCCGCCCGCGCCGCCATAACCGTTCAGCGACATGCCCGCCATCATCCAAAAGCCGCGCGCGCCGGGCATCGGTCCAAGCAGAGGCTGACAGTCCGGTGTGTATGCGCCGGGATGCCGTACCAGGGTAATAATGCCTGCCCGATCCAAAAACGGGATGCGTCGAATCGCCCCCTCCAGCAGCATCTCAAACTGCTCGAAATCGCCGGGCAAACTCCTGCCGCCGTGTTCCCACGGCACGCCGTCAATCCAGCGCGCGATGGGGTTGGGTTCATAACCGCCGATGACCAGGCCGCCCTGTTCCTGCCGCATATAGACGAGGTTATCCGGGTCGCGCAGGCACGGCGTATTGGGGGCAAATTCATGCCCCGGCACCGCGCGCAGGGCAATGTGTTGATGGTCAACGGGCGTAGTGGGGATGTGGATGCCCGCCATGGCGGCGATGCGCGGCGCCCACATTCCTGCCGCGTTGACGATGATTTCGCATCGAATCTCGCCTTTATCTGTGACTACCCCCTGCACCTCTCCTTTGGCCGAAAGTTTGATCCCCGTTACGCGCGTGTTGGTGTACACCTCCACGCCCAGTTCCTTGGCAAACTTCACCATCGAAGTGGTGGTGATATACGGATCAAGCTGCCCGTCGCGCGGGAGGTAGATGGCGCCGTACAAATTTTCCTTCGAGAGTTGCGGCATGATCTTCAACGCTTCTTCCGGGGAGATAACCTCGCACTCCAGCCCCAGCGCCTTGGCGCGGCTGACGCTGCGCTCCAACTCCTTGAGCTGTTCGCGGCTCGAAGCCACGCGCAGGCTGCCGACATGGTTGAACAAACCGAGCTTGCTGTACAACTCCACGCTGTACATGCGGAATTTGAGCATCGCCTGCGACGTGGCAAACTGCGTCACCAATCCCGCCGCGTGAGAGGATTCGCCGCTGGCGATCTCGCCTTTTTCGAGAATGACCACATCCTTGCGCCCATACTTTGCAAGGTGGTACGCAACCTGCGCGCCGTATATCCCACCGCCAATGACGACAATTTCTGCGTGCGTTTTCATGGTTCTCCTTTGAAGGTGGATAAGTACATAGGTACACACGTACACACGTCAGGGCAGGTTTTGTCTACCTGTTTACCTGTGTACCTGCCTACTCCTGCACATCCGCCAACCACTTCTCAAACTCACTCGAATCCATCTTTTCCAACGCCCTGCCCCAGCGTTCGATTGCCCAGCCCCAAAAATCAAAGTCAATCTTCGAAATCTTTGCCTGAATCGCCGCCCATAATCCCCAGCCTACATCGGACATGATCATGTTCAATTTCATGCGGGCGATCATATTCGGTTTTACTTCGCCAAAATAAGCAGCGCATACCTCTTCGATTTGAACATCCGAGAATTGCATTTCCTGGCAGGTGTTGCCCAACTCGAAGGTCGGGTCGTTGTTGCCGC
>JBBITE010000043.1:0-23904 GCA_037440905.1 Anaerolineae bacterium
CGGCGAGCCCCATGCCAAAGACGGTGGAGTTTGCCCCGGCTTCTCTGGCGACCTGGGTGAAGCACCAGCCGTTGCAGCCTGCGCCGTCGTTGCGCCAGAGTTTGTTGCCGATGGGGTTGATGAATTCATCGTTGACGAGGTAGAGGTCGAGGTCGCCGTCGTTGTCGTAGTCGGTAAAACTGGCGATGAAGCCCGCGCCGGTCACGCCGCCGTTGAGCAGATGGGTCACTTCGGTGAAGGTGCCGTCGCCGTTGTTGTGGTAGAGGCGGTCGGCTTCGCCTTCCATGGGGCGTCCGCATTTGGGGTAGCAGGACCAGTTGGCGATGTAGAGGTCGAGGAAGCCGTCGTTGTCGTAGTCGCCCCAGGAGGCAGATTTGCTGTTGCGGTCATCGAGGATGCCGGCTTGTTTCGAGACGTTGACAAAGCCTTTGCCTTGTTCGTTGTGGAAGAGGTGATCCTCCCCCCAGTTGAGGACGAGCAGGTCTTTCCAGCCGTCGTTGTCGTAATCGGCAAAGGTTGCGCCTTGCGAGTAGGTATTGGGGATGGCAACCTGATTGCTCAGGGGTGAGACGCTGAATGTCCCGTCGCCGTTGTTGCGGTAGAGGGTGTTTTTACCGATGGGATCGGTGACGTAGAGGTCAACCCAGCCGTCGTTGTCGTAATCGCCCCAGGCGATTCCTGCCGTCATTTCGATGCCCGGCAAGCGGTTGTTCACGATGCCCGCCTGACGGCTGACATCCACAAAGACGGGAGGCTCTTCGGCCGGAGGCTGGGCTGAAAAGCGAAGATAGCCCTGTGCGAGGAACAGGGCTATCAACAGGGTGGTTGCGCTCACAATGGCGGACAGATGCCGCATTTTAGCCTTTGACGGCGCCCTGGGTGAGGCCGCCCACAATTTGATCCTGTAAGGCGAGGTAGATGATCATAATGGGTAACGCGCCGATCAATGCACCAGCGGCAAAGACGCCCCACTTTTGGTCGAATTGACCCGAGGTGAAGATCTGCAAGCCGACCATCAGGGTGTATTGATTCACGTCGTTGAGCAGGATGCGGGCGAGGATGAAGTCGCCGTAGGTGCCGATGAAAGAAAGGATGCCGATGACGACCAGGATGGGGCGCAGCAGCGGCAGAATCAGGTGCCAGAAAATCTGGAAGTGCGATGCGCCGTCCACCATGCCGGATTCGTCAATGTCGCGCGGGATGGTATCGAGGAACCCTTTCATCAGCCAGATGTTCATGCCCATCGAGCCGCCCAGATAGACCATGATCAAGCCGGCGTGGGTGTTGAGCCCCAGCGCCGGGATGATTTCGCCAAACTGGAAGACAAGCACGTAGATAGCAACCAGCGCCAACAGGTTGGGAAAGACCTGAATGAGCAGGATGCCTTTGAGCATGGTGACGCGTCCCTTGAAGCGCATGCGCGAGAAGGCGTAGGCTGCCATGGTAGTGATGCCCAGGCTGAGGATGGTGGAAATGCCCGAAATTTTTACCGAGTTCAGGATCCATCTGCCGGCGGGTATGGTCCCGAATTTATATTCCGGGTCGTTCCCGAATAATCTTTGGTAGTTCTTGAGGCTGGCGTTTTGGGGAATGATGGATTTTTGCGTGGCAAGCGATTGCGAAGGGTCGAAGGAGGCGGAAACGATCCACAGCACCGGGAAGATGGAGAAGGCAATCAGAAAGACGGCAATGATGAGCCGTATGGCAATGCTGAACCGCTTTTGAAATTTCTGCGAACCCCGCAGGGCGGTGAGCGTTCGGGATATGTTAGACATTTTCGCTTGCCTCCTCCCACATGTTGGTGAAGCGGTATTGGAAGAGCGTAATGGCGCCTACGATGAAGAAGACCACGATGGAAATGGCGGATGCCAGACCGTATTGCACGCCGCGCCCGCCGCTTTCGAAGGCGAGTTTGTACACGTAACTGATGAGGATGTCGGTGTAGCCTGCCTGGGTGGCGGCGTTGGGAATGGGCGGACCGCCGGCGATGAACAGGTAGATCAGGTTGAAGTTGTTGAAGTTGAAGACGTAGGAAGCAATGAGCAGCGGTCCGACGGCAATCAACAGCAGGGGCAGGGTGATATGGCGGAAACGCTGCCAGGCTGTGGCGCCGTCAATCGTTGCCGCTTCGTAAATATCGGAAGGGATGGATTGCAGCGCGCCGCTGCTGATGAGCATCATGTAGGGGTAACCCAGCCACAGGTTGACCAGCAGAATAGCCACCTGCGCCCAGAACGGCTCGGTCGTCCAGCGCGGGGCAGTGCCAAACCAGTCCCTGAGCCAATAGTTCACGATGCCAAATTCCGAATTCAACAAGCCGCGCCAGATGATGATGCTAATCAAGCCCGGAATGGTATAGGGAATAATAAGCAGGGAGCGGATGAGTTTTTTGAACGGGAAATCGGGGTCGTTGAACATGATGGCAATTGCCAGCCCCAGCGCGAAGGTGGAGACGACACTCACCGTGGGGAAGATGAAGTTCCAGGTGACGATTTGTACCAACGGTCCGCGCAGCGCCGGGCTGGTGAGAAAATCTCGAAAGTTTTTGAGTCCTACCACCGCGCGAAAGCCGGGAGAGATGGTCTTGCCGGTGCGGGAGGTGAAGGTGCCATCCACGTTGTAGTAGATTTCGCCGCTGGATTGGTCCACGACGGTATCGGTGGCCGGGTCGTATTTGAAGCGGATTTCCAGTTCGGCGGCTTCGCTTGGGTTGCGAATCTGGATGATCTGATCGCCTTCCAGACCGAACTTGATATTGGGCAGGTTCTTGTCTGCGGCGGCAAGCAGCGTGTTGAGACGTTGGTATCCTTCGATGGAAATTGGAATGCCTTTGCTATCCGCTTCGCCGATTCCGGGGTCGCCGGCTTTGGCGGGGATGATGGGTTCGCCCGGCTTTGCCAGGAAGGTTTCGCCTTGAGGGTTGATCAGCCAAAGGACGTAATCTCCTGCTTCGGAGCGGAATGCAGTCCACGAATAGGATTTACCCGTTTCCGGCAGGTACAGCTGCTTTTCGATGAGCGGAATCGCCTGCTCTTTGGTGAGCAGGTGTCCGTCGCCGTAGTTGGTGAATGCCACGTAAATCGTAAAGAAGATGGGGTAGATGGTGAAGAGGATGAGGAACCCCAGCCCAAGCGCCATCCATCGCAGCGGGTAAGCCTGCGGGAGCAGGAAGATGATGTTGAACATGACAACAATGATGCCGATGACGACGGACAGTTGATCGAAGCCTCTGGAGAGGGCGTTTTGAATAAACCAGACCGCTCCCGCATCGAACAGGATCAGGAGAATGATGCGAATCAATTTGGAAAAGATAGACTCTTCGTCTGCCCGCGATTTTTTCCTGGCTTTTTCCGTCATGGCTTGACTCATGGGTTCCTCCTCGGGGAAGGTTGGCATGCGTACCTGCGGATACAAGAAAGGCTGAGGGAGTTTCCTCCCTCAGCCTTTGAATACAAACGACTTACTCGGTCTTGACCTCGACGAGTTTGGTTTCGGGGTCGAAGATGAAGGAAACTTTGCTTTCGGCGGTGAGGCTCAACTTGTAGTTGGGTCCATCCTGAGCGCCGTTGGAACCGTAGTTGGTCGTCCAGGAGCCGTCCAAAGCGACTTTGAATTCATAGTCGCCGGCGGGCAGGGTGAACGGACCGCTGTAGTATTTGCCGTCGTCGCCCTTGGTCATGGCGGTGGCGGCGCAGTCGGGCTGCCATTCGCCGGAGCAGCCAGCCTCATCCTGGTAGGAACCGGGGATGTTGACCATGCCGGTCAGCGGGTTGGCGATGAGGTTGCGGATCTTGGCGGCGGCTTCTTTCATGGCCGTTTCAGGGTCTAGTTTGCCGTCGCGGGCGAGGACGACGCCGTCATTCCAGTTGCCCCACACCGAGCCCATGGCAGGGATGGCGGGCATCATGTTGGCGTTCTTGCCAGCCTCGGCAAATGCCTTGAGATCGGGATCGTCAACCTTTTCCAGCGCGGGCAGGTAGGCGGGGGCACGTTGGCCTACTTCGTACAGTTTGAGCATGACATCTTCGGTGGCGATGAATTCGTTGAGGAATGCCTGCGCCAGCAGAACGTTTTCGCTCTGGGCATTGATGAAGAAGCCCTGCGTGCCGGCGAACGGATAACCGCCGCTGGGGAAGTTGGTGATGGCATAAGGCACGCCCGATTCGCGGATGCGGCTTAAAGCCCACGGACCAGCCATGATGAACGGCACTTTGCCGGTTTCGAACAGGGCATGGTTGTTAGCCCAGTCCCAGTCGGCGGGCAGGTCGCCGTTGGCAACGCCGTCAGCCAGCCACTTGACGCCTTCGATCATGCCGGGGCTGTCCACGCCGAGGTCTTCGGGGTTCCAGTCACCATTCGGCAGTTTGCCGAAGATGTAACCGCCAAAGGAGGTGAAGAGCGGGTACACATCGTAGGTGGTGCCGGTCACCGCCATCACATAGTCCACTTTGCCTTCTGCTTTGAGGGCGCGCCCGATCTGCAGCACTTCATCCCAGGTGGTGGGAGGGGTCTGAACCAGGTCTTTGTTGTAGAAGAAAGCCAGGTTTTCGGTGGCGTAGGGCATGCAGTAGAGTTTGCCGTCGAAGGTGCAGGCTTGAAGCGCCACAGGGGAGAAATCGGCGGCTTTGTCGCCCAGGTCCACTTCGGCGAGCAAGCCGTTGGCAACGAGGGTGCCGGCCTGGTCGTGCGGGATCACGATGATGTCGGGACCTTCGCCGAGGGGAGCCGCAACCTGGAAGTCATCGCGGATAGCAGACTTGAGTTCAACGACGAGTTCAAGGTTGTAAGCAGCCAGCACTTCATCCGCCAGGTCCTGGAGGATGGGGGCGCGGGTGTCATCTGCCCAAATGCGCAGGGTGCCGGCGGGCGCCGCTGTAGGGGGAACGGCAGTCGGTTCAGGCGCCTGGGTGGGAGGAACCTTGGTCGGTTCGGGGGCGGGGGCTTCGGTGGTTGTTGTTCCGCCGCAGGCAGCCAGTACAAAGGCTGAGATCAACAGCAGGCTGAACAACAAACTAAATTTGGTTTTCATTACTTCTTCTCCTTGTAGAATTTTGAGAGATTGTTCGAGTATGTGCAGTGAAGCGATTTGATTGGTTTAGATTATACCGGCATCACCTCCTTCATTATGAGGATGATTTCACTTCGAGGTTTTCCATGAGGGCTGGCTGTGAAGTGGAATTTCTGTTTTCGGCGGCGGCATGGATGGCAACATTCACCGCCTGAACGGTAGCGCCAATCAGGATCGAGCGGCGTCCCAGCATGGCAGTGGTAATGCGCACACCCTGTTCGGAGGCGCGCATTGCCCGTTCGCGCACCGCCTGCCGGATGGGTGTTGTGAGCATATCTCCCACTTGCGCCACCCCGCCGCCGATGATGACGACGCTGGGGTTGAACAAATTAATCAAGCCGGCGATGGCAATTCCAATGTAGGTGCCGGCGCGGCTGAGGATTTCCTGGGCGTATAAATCGCCGCGGCGGGCGGCTTCAGCCACTTCGCGGGCGGTGATAGTTTCGGGCGGGAGACCGGCAAGCAGGGTGCGTTTGCCAGATTGGGCAAGCGCCTGCGCTTGGCGGGCAATGGCATGACCGCCGGCAAACGCTTCCAAACAGCCATGATTGCCGCAATTACACAAGGGACCGTTTTCGTCAATCGTCAGGTGACCGATTTCGCCGGCGGCACCTGTCGTTCCGCCGTAGATTTGTTTGTTGAGCATCAAGCCGGCGCCTACGCCGCTCCCTACTTTGATGTAGGCAATATTTTTTTCGCCGCGTCCGGCGCCGTATGCCCATTCGCCCAGGGCGCCCAGTTCGGCGTCGTTGTTGAGCGTGACGGGACAGCCCCATTTCTTTTCCAGGCTTGCCCGAATCGGGTAACGATCCCAGCCTGGCATGATGGGAGGCGAAACGACCATTCCCGCTTCGGTGATGACCGGTCCCGGCACGCCTATGCCGATGGCGGAAAGGTCAGAGATGGATAATCCCTGTTCTTGGAGTAATTGGCGCAGGATTTGATCCGCCTTGGCGAGACAGATTTCTGGCCCTTGCTTGATATCAAGAGAAATTTCTATTTCCTGATGAATGCGGGCGGCAAAATCTGCCACCGCGATACTCAAGTGTGTTGCCCCGATGTCAATTGCGCCCACCAGACCCCGCTCGGGATTGATCTCCAAAACAATGGGCGGGCGTCCGCTCGGGATGGAGCGGCTCTCTGTCTCGACAATGACCTTGCTCTCCAGCAAATCGTTCACAATTAAACTGACAGCGGCGCGCGTCAACCCCATCTGTTCTGCCAATTCTGTCCTGGACATTCCCTCCCCGGAAAAGCGAATCAAATCAAGAGCCGCATGTTTGTTAAAACTCTTGACATTGTAATCCGCTGGCAGCCAGAAAAATGTACTCAATTTAGCCTTCTCGGGTAAACAACTTGGCAGATAATAGCATACAAGTTTTATTTTTTCAAGAACATTAACAAAGCCAAGTGTGGCTTTTTCAAAACTAGACTTAGATTGACAGGCAGAGTGGCACCGCGCTCAACACAACTGGTTTGTCCAGCACGGGATGAGCGAGTCGCCGGTGAACTCTACACGGGCGGGTAGCCGTAGCGCCGAGGTTTCGTGGCAGTCTTGTTTGTTGCCAGACCCTAAAACAAACAACCTTCCCCAATCAACGCAGGGGAAGGCCGTTTACAAAATTTTTCTGTGCCCCCAAGGGGACTCGAACCCCTGTTTGAGCCTTGAGAGGGCTCCGTCCTGGGCCGCTAGACGATGGGGGCGTCTGGTTGGATGTGAGTGTGCGGTCACTGGATGCCGCCCACATTAAGCGTGCGCGATTGTATCACTGCCTGATTCAATCGTCAACGAGAAAGACCACCACTTCGCCCGGTCCATGCACGCCGATGGTGTGCGACATTTCGATATCGCCGGTGCGCGAAGGACCGCTGATGAAAACCGCAGATTTGGTTTCGCGCGTCAATGGAAGCGCATCTTTGAGGCTGGGATAGATATCCGCAGCATTCAAAAGTACCAGATGGATCTCCGGCAAGAGTGAAGCGCACAACTTATCCCCTTCACCGTCCGCTTCAAGTACCGACCCGGTATCTGCCAGCCCGCCCAAAGCCTTTGTTACGCCGACGCGAATTTCCGCTTCACGTTTGCGGCTGAAGGTGACCCCCGCCTGCGCCAGCGCATTTTCATCCAGCACGTTTGGCTCGAGGTGGATGCGGTTGATGTTCCGCGAGCGCAGGAATTCAATAACGGTGTCGGTCACTTCTGCCCGGCGTGTACGGACGATCTGCCCGTTGACCCGAGTCAGTTCCTCGATGAATTGCGTCACCCTGTCCTTTTGAACCGCAGAGACGCGGAATTCGCTGAGCGGCTCTTCTTTTCTGTCGGGAGAAACCTTGGCGCTCTTTGCGCTTTCGCGGTGAAACCTCTCCCGAAACGTCTTTCCCGCGAATCTCGGCAGGTCTTTGCTATACCCCCAGCCGGTAAACGCTGGCAGGCGGACCTGCCCGCTGAAGGGGGAGAGGAGAAAAGTTCCCAGCCAGGCAAATTTTTGTGAGAGGGCAAACAGCCTCGGGTGAGTCGCGATGCGGCTGTAGGTCTTCAGGAAAAGCCTGCTCGTCCAGGATAATCCCCCGCCGCTGTTCGCGGAGAACCGTTGATTGTCCTCCGGAGTCAGCCCTGCTCTGACGCGCGTCAATAAGTTCGGCAGGTCAATATCCACCGGGCAAGCCTCGCGGCACGCGCCGCACAGCGATGAAGCCTGCGCCAGCGGGACAAACTCACTCCCGAACAACCCCGCCGAAATGACCGAGCCGATAGGACCCGGATAGACGCTGTCGTAGGCGTGACCGCCAATTTCACGGAAGACGGGGCAGGCATTGAGGCACGCCCCGCAGCGGATGCAGTAGAGCGATTCGCGGAGCGGGGAGTTGTGGAGTTTGGAACGCCCGTTGTCGAGGATGATGATGTGCCGCTCTTGACCGGGAAGAGGCTGATGGATGAGTTGGGTGTAAGCGCTGAGTTTTTGCCCGGTAGCCGAGCGCGGCAGGAGCGAGAGCAGCAGAGCGAGGTCGTCGAGGCTGCGGACGAGGCGTTCCATGCCCATCAGTGCAATGTGAATCGGCGGCAGGGTGGTTACCATGCGTCCGTTGCCCTCGTTGGTGACGAGGCAGATGCCGCCCGTCTCTGCCACGCCAAAGTTGACGCCGCTGATGCCAACATCGGCGCTGAGGAAAACTTCCCGCAGGACTTTGCGGGCGGTGTTGGTCATGGTGGGAATGTCTTCGGTGTAGGGGACGCCGAGTTTTTCATGAAAGAGTTGACCGACTTCATGCCGCCGCAGGTGCACCGCAGGGGTGATGATGTGGCTGGGGCGTTCGTTTCGCAATTGGACGATGTATTCGCCCAGGTCGGTTTCAACGACGCGCATGCCCCGCGCTTCGAGCGCATGGTTGAGGTTGATCTCCTCCGAGACCATGGATTTGGATTTGGCGATTAAAACGTTCCCGCCGCCTGCTTTGCGGCTGTGCAGGTCTTTGGTAATCTCCAAAACAATCCCGATTGCCTCATCTGCATCCGCGGCGCGATGGAGGATCATCCCATTTTGGGCGGCGTGTTGGGTGAATTGCTCAAGATACGCTTCAAGGTTCTCGATTACATCGGCGCGGATGGCATGCGCCTGCCGCCGCCGCTCGCGCCAATCCGGAAGGGAGGCGAAGGCAGCCGCGCGCCCGCTGATGCGGCGCTCGGCGTTGGCGTCCAGCGCGGCTTGAAGTGCCTGGTTGGCAAGCGATTTTCGGATGCGCGCCCGAAACTGATTGCGGTTCACTGCGAATTACCTCCCTGATTGGCAAGCACTTCTGCAATATGCACAACCCTCTGCGGCTTTTTCTGCCGGTGCAGCCCGCCGGCGATGTGCATGCGGCACCCTGAATCGGAAACGACCAGCGTAGGCGCCTGAGTCGTCTCCAGGTTGGTAATTTTGCGCTTCAACCATTCCGCCGAGAGTTCGGGATGCTCCATCGAAAAGATGCCGCCGAAGCCGCAGCATTCTTCGGCGTGAGGCAGGTCCACCACCGTTGCGCCGCGGACTTGCGCCAGCAGGGCGCGCGGCTGACGGTCAATCTTCATGCCGCGCAGGGTATGACAGGATGGATGATAGGTCAGCAAGCCGTCCCAGCGCGCGCCTAGGTCGGTCACGCCGAGGCGATCCACGAGATATTCGGTAAATTCATACACGCGCGAAGCGAGAGCCTGTGCGCGCGGCAGCCAGAGGGGATCGTCTGCAAATAATTCCAGATACCCCTGCTTGATCATGTGGGCGCATGAACCCGAAGGGATGACAATATCGCCCTTGGTTTTCTCAAAGACGTTGATTGTATGCTCCGCAATCGGGTAGGCTTCTGCGCGCAAGCCGGCGTTGAAGTTTGGCTGTCCGCAGCAGGTTTGAGCGGGCGGGAATTCCACGTCCATGCCGAGGCGGCGGAGAATGTTCACCACTGCCTCACCCGTTTGCGGGTAGAACGAATCGATCAGGCAGGTCACGAACAATTGCACAGTGGTCATGAGGCAATTCTAATCCAAATGAAAAATTGGGGTATCATTATGCGCCTATGGATACTTTTCGCTCTCCTCTCCCCTCGTTTGATCTTCCCAAAAAACTTGCCCGCTTGGGCGAACTGGCCTACAACCTGTGGTGGACGTGGAATCCCGAAGCCACACGCCTGTATTCCCAATTGGACCGCGCCATGTGGGAACGCCTCAACCATAACCCCATCCGCATGCTGCGCGAAATCAAGCGCGCGCGTTTGAATGAAATCATCAAAGACAAAGATTACATGGACTCGTACAAACGCGTCTTTGCGGAATTCGATGCCTACATGACGCAGCAGGATACATGGACGCATCGGACTCAGCCGAAACTTGCTTCACATCCCATCGCCTATTTCTCCATGGAGTTTGGTCTGCACGAAACCCTGCCGATTTATTCGGGCGGGCTCGGCGTGCTGGCTGGCGATCACCTCAAAGAGGCAAGCGACCTGGGGCTGCCGCTGGTGGGGGTGGGCTTTATGTATGCTCAGGGATACTTCTCCCAGCGCATCAGCGAAGATGGCTGGCAGGAAGCGTTGAACAACCCGTTGATGTTCGATGACCTGCCGGTGAACCTGGTAATCGAAAACGGCAAGCCGCTTTCGGTCTCGGTTGAATTTCCGGATCGTCAGGTTGCCTTGCAGGTTTGGGAGGTGCGTGTGGGGCGCGTTCCCCTCTACCTGCTGGATTCGAACGTGGAAGGCAATTCCGATTTCGACCGTTTGCTCACCGCGCGCCTCTACTGGTCAGACCTCGACCGCCGCGTGATGCAGGAAGTGCTGCTTGGCATTGGCGGCGTGCGCATGCTGCGGGCGCTGGGCATCAACCCCAATGTCTGGCACATGAACGAAGGTCACGCCGCTTTCTTGATGCTCGAACGCATCCGCGAATGGGTGGCAAAGGGCGAGTCGTTCCAATCGGCGCTCGAAAAAACACGCGGGCAAAACGTCTTCACCACACACACTCCCGTCCCGGCGGGCAATGACGAGTTCCCGCTCTGGTTGATGGATAAGTATCTTTCCGCGGTTTGGCCGCAACTAGGACTGACGCAGGAACAGTTCTATGACTTGGCGCGGCACGAGCAGCCGCACGGACAAACGTTCAGCATGGGTATCCTGGCGTTGCGCGGCTCAGAGGGGCGCAATGCCGTCTCCGAACTGCACGGACGGGTTTCACGCGAGATGTGGCATTTTCTTTGGAAAGACCGCCGCGTGGATGACGTGCCCATCACTCACATTACCAACGGCGTTCACACTGCCAACTGGATGGCGCGCCGCTTGCGTCTGCTGCTCGACCTGCACTTTGGCGAGGGCTGGCTGGAGCGGGTGGATGATCCCGATTTGTGGGATAAACTGGATACACTCCCGGCTCAGGCATTGTGGGAGGTACATCAACATCTCAAACGCAAATTGAATTTCTATCTGCGCGAGCGCGTCCGTGACCGTTGGATTGTGGGCGGCTTTCATCCCGTGCAGGTTGTTTCGGCGGGGGTTTTGCTCAATCCCTACGTGTTGACCATCGGCTTTGCGCGGCGCTTTGCCACCTACAAACGCGCCAGCCTGATCCTTTCGGATGTGGAGCGTCTGCTGCACATTATCAACCGCCCCAATATGCCGGTGCAGATTATCTTTGCCGGCAAGGCGCATCCTGCCGATGAACCGGGTAAACAGTTGATTCAGAAGATTTACCGCACGGTCAAGCGCGCCGAAACGGGCGGACGACTGGTCTTTGTCGAAGATTACGATATGAACCTGGCGCGTTATCTGGTTCAGGGCGTGGATGTGTGGCTGAACACACCGCGCCGTCCCATGGAAGCCAGCGGAACCTCCGGCATGAAAGCCGGCTTGAACGGCGCATTGAACTTCTCTGTGCTAGATGGCTGGTGGCGCGAAGCCTTTAATGGAAAAAATGGCTGGTCTATTGGCGAAGACCGGCAGATGGCATCGCAAGAGGCGCAGGATCATGCCGACGCGCAGGACCTGTACAGCAAACTTGAGAACGAAATTATCCCTCTCTATTACAACCGCGATGTCAACAACATCCCCCTGGAGTGGGTGGAGCGGATGAAGGAATCCATCAAAACCGTCACACCGCACTTTTCCACCCGCCGCATGGTGAAGGAGTACGTGGAGCGGCTGTATTCAAAGGCGCTGGAGTAATCGTCTGCTGCAAGGATTGAAATGTTTCCCGAAATTACCGTTGTTCAACTCTCCGAAAAACTGAAATCGGACGAAAACTTCATCCTGCTCGATGTGCGCGAACTTTCAGAGTTGAATTATGCCCGTTTGGAGGATCCCCGCCTCGAGGTCGCGCCGCTGAGCCGCCTGGCGCGAGAGGGGATCAGCGCCCTTTCGCCGTCTGCTCAGGCAAAGGATGCAGTGATCTATGTCATGTGTCATCACGGCAGCCGCAGCATACAGGTCACTGCCTGGCTTGCCCAGCAGGGATGGGAGAAAGTCTTCAACGTGCGCGGCGGGATAGACGAATATGCCCGCCGCGTGGATCCCTCAGTGGGATTCTATTGAGTCACTGATGAAACTGCTCAACCTGCTAACGGTGTGCGTTACCTGCGCCGCGAAGCGCAGCGGAGCGGCGTCAGGTGTATGCGCGTGTTAGCCCGCACGCACTCTTTCACGCCGTGCAAGATTGTCCTTGCCAGAAAAGGATAATTGGACATTGGATTACCCGTCCAGAAAAAAAGCGGCAGATGCCATAGTCCCCATAGACTGCCTACCACCAGTGTTGCCACAAGTGCATTATGGTCTTTCTGTAATCGCGGCAGGGCAAACCCGCGCCATCCGACTTCTTCCCACGTGTTGGAGAATAATGACATCACAAGCGTGGCAATGGTCATCCCAACGACATTGTTACCTTGTGATTCGGTTGTTGCCGCCAAGCCTAATGCCTCGGTCGCTATTTTCCCCGCCATGAGGAGCAACACAGGAGTGATGACGGCAATCATCAGCCAGATTGCCCCAACTCGCCATTCTAAAAGCGGCTTGAGCAAATGGTAGATGCCTGCTTTGCCATCCCTTGCGCTGGTCACAAGGATGGCTGCCAGGGCAGGGCCTATGGCAGGCAAAAGGAGCAAAACCTGGAAAAGCGGATGATCGAATGGTGCAATTCCCCGCGATCCCGCCACCATCGGCAGCCAGCCAACCTCATGAGCGGCTTCGAAGAATTTGCCGACCCGCTTGCCAAACTGGGGAAATATTCCACAGGCAAAGGATGTCTGTATCTCAAACGCATCGCCGATGTGGATATAAAAGTGTTGAAGGAACTGATTGCCCGCTCCGTCAAAAAGATGAAAGCGGCCGCCGCCCGACCCGGCCAAGTTCCTCTCCTGCGAGAGGAACTTGGCTAAAAGGACAAAATGAACAGAACGAACCCTTACTGGTTGATAACGACTCTCGTTGCCTTACTCCTTTCTGCCTGCACGCCCTCCGCATCTGCCCCTGCGCTGCTCACTGTTTCGCCTCCCACTGCCGTTTCCACCTCCACGCCTCTGCCTCCCCCCACCCTCGCTCCACCAACTTTTACCCCACTTCCCACACCTACCTCCACCCCTCATCCGCTGGAAATCGCCGCCATGCGCGCCCGCACCTATCCCGGCAGCGACATCGTCATCGAACGCGAACTCGACCCTGGCGTCAACTACCGCCGCTACTACGTCTCCTACCTCTCCGAGGGACTCAAAATCTACGCCCTCATGACCGTTCCCAACGGCGAAAAACCGCCCACAGGCTGGCCCGTCATTATCTTCAACCATGGCTATATTCCCCCGGATGTCTATCGCACCACCGAGCGTTATGTCGCCTACGTGGACCTCATCGCCCGTAGCGGCTACATCGTGTTTCGTTCCGATTATCGCGGCCACGACCAGTCCGAAGGTCAGGCGCGAGGCGCTTACAGCAACCCCGACTACACCATAGACGTGCTGAACGCCGTCGCCTCGATGAAGCGCTATCCCGATGCCGACCCGAACCGCATCGGCATGTGGGGACATTCCATGGGCGGTTACATCACCCTGCGTTCGATGGTCATTTCCCCTGATATCAAAGCCGGCGTGATTTGGGCGGGTGTCGTTGCCTCCTACCCCGACCTGCTCTACAATTGGCGCCGCGGACCAACCGCCTCCCCCGATTCAACGCCCCGCCCCGGCTCCTGGCGCACCACTTTCGTGGAGCAATATGGCACGCCCGAGGAAAACCCCGGCTTCTGGAATTCCATCTCTGCCAATTCATATCTCGCCGAAATCTCCGGCCCCATCCAACTTCACCACGGCACGGCAGATACCGATGTCCCTGTCGCCTTTTCCGAAACCTTGTTTTATCAAATGCTCGCCGCCGGGCAATACGTGGAACTTTACACCTACGACGGCGACAACCACAACATTTCCAACTACTTCAGCACCGCCATGCAAAGGACGATTGAATTCTTCGACCGTTATGTGAAATAACCTCAAGTCGCGCTAGCCGGTGAAACGTCCCGAAGGTTTTTCCCGCGCGCAAGTTTGGCGGCAAACCCTAACCTTCGGGACGTTCGTTCTGTTTCTCCCAAACTGACGTTACAATAGCGGCATGACCACCCGTCTCTACCTCGTTCGTCATGGCGCTACCCAACTCACCGCCGAAGACCGCTTTTCCGGCGCTGCCAACATTCATCTTTCCGAAGAAGGGCGCGTACAGGTTGAATATCTGGCACGGCGGCTTGCCGATGACGACATCCACGCCGTGTACTCCAGCCCGCTCGACCGCACAATGGAAACCGCTGCCATCCTTGCCAAAGCCCATAATCTGACGCCCATTCCCCGCGATGGACTGCGCGAAATCAGCCACGGTCACTGGGAAGGGCTTTCCCGCCGCGAAGTAGCGGAACGCTTCCCACACGAATATGAAGCCTGGGAGGCCGACCCTTTCACCTTTGCTCCCGCTGAAGGTGAATCGGGCCTCAGCGTGCTGGCGCGCGCCTTGCCGGTCATCCGTGAAATCGTTGTCAACCACAAAAACGGGAACATCCTCGTCGTTTCCCACAAAGCGACCATTCGCCTGCTCATCAGCAGCCTGCTTGGATTCGACATGCGCGGTTACCGCGACCGCCTCGACCAGGCTCCTGCCTGCCTCAACATCCTCGATTTCAAAGACCCCGCCCGCGCCCGCCTGATGCTCTTCAACGACATTTCCCACTACGCCGACCAGCCCAACCGTCCGCGCCAGCATCTGTCCTCCTGGTGGGATGTCTCGTCGGCTCAATAAAAAATGCCTGCGCTCACTCCGCAGGCATCATCACCTCGTCCACCTTTTTTTGGGGGTAGGGCCAAATCTCACCTTTGACACCCTTTGCCAGATAAAAATCGCCCGCGCGCACCGTTTCTGCCCCCTCCAATGAGACCACCGTCACCAGGCGGTCGGGGTCGCCGCCGGTCAGGTCTGTCAGCGGCACGAGCAGCGTGATAGCGCTCTTGATGCAATAGCCCGGCCGCGTAATTTTGTAACTTGCTTCGAAGATGTGTGGGTCAATCGGCCAGTAATCGTTAGGCGTCTCCACTTCGCTGACGAGGAAATACCCCGGCTTGGCTGTCAGCACGGCGCCCCAGCGGGTCTTTACTTCCAGCGTTTGCGGGTCGCCCGGCTCGGGCAAAAAAGGAATCACCCGCCTCTCCACCTTGCTGCGATAAGGCTTGAAATTCAGAGATGCCAGAACCGGATCATCAGAGGTGATAACAAGCGGTTCGCTCATGGAGCCTCGATTACATTCTATCACAGCCTCATCGAACGGAAACATTGCAATGTGTCATCGCCAGAACGCTGATTGATAAGAGATACTTTTCAATCGCTGGATGCGCTTCACTTCGCGAAACGCCAGCAATGACCGGTGTGCCTATTTTTTTGCTCAATCTTCCTGGTGTTCTGGCGGCCCTTGTGTTTCCGATTTGGGAAAGCCATTCTGTTGACATCCTTCCACAAGCCGATTATCCTACCGCCAATGCAGCCTTCTCTTTTTTCTACTCCATTAACTTTCACAGTTTCCAAACTCACCTTCCACATCCGCAAACTGTTGGAAGAGAACGAAACGCTGCAGGATGTGTGGGTGCAGGGCGAGGTCTCGAATCTTTCGCGCCCGGCTTCGGGGCATCTGTATTTCACCCTCAAAGACGCCGGCGCCTCCCTGCGCTGTGTGATGTGGAAGACCAGCGCCATGCGCCAGAACCTCTCGCTGCGCGACGGCATGGAGGTGGAAGTTCACGGCAGGGTGGGGGTGTATGAACCGCAGGGACAGTATCAACTGTATGCCGACCAAATCCGCCCGCTGGGAGAGGGAGCGCTCTTTCAGGAATTTTTGCGTCTCAAAGCCATGCTGGAAGCGGAGGGTCTATTTGCCGCCGAACGCAAACGTCCCATTCCAGAATTCCCAAAGCGGATTGGCATCATTACTTCCTCCACCGGCGCTGCGCTGCGCGATATGCTCAACACCTTGCGCCGCCGCCAGCCGCTGGTGGAAGTTCTCCTGGCGCCCTCGCCGGTGCAGGGCGTTGAAGCGCCGCCGGCGCTGGTGAACGCTTTGCGGCTGCTCAATGCTCACTCGCCCGATGTCATCATCATCGCGCGCGGCGGTGGTTCCATTGAAGACTTGTGGGCGTTCAACGACGAACGCCTCATCCGCGCGGTTGCCGCCTCGCAGGCGCCGGTCATTTCGGGCGTGGGTCACGAAACAGACTTTACCCTGTGCGACTTTGCCGCCGACCTGCGCGCTCCGACTCCCACCGCCGCCGCCGAACTCGCCTCTCCTACCACCCTCGAAGACCTGCGCTTTGAAATCGTCTCATACCGTTCCCGCCTCAGCGAGGCAGCCCTCAGCCTGATTGCAGACCGCAAAACAGCGCTCGCTTCCCTCACCGCCCAGTTGGATTTCCTCTCCCCGCAGCGCCGCATCCTTTCCGAAACCCAGCGCCTGGATGAACTTTCCCGCCGTTTGCTTTCATCCTTGTTTCATCGAATTGAATTACAATCCGCCCGCATGCAGGGCTTGAAGAGAAGACTCGAAGCGCTCAGCCCGCTGGCGGTGCTGGCGCGCGGATACGCGGTCGTCATGGGCAAGGAAGATGGCGCAATCCTCTCCCGTGTGGCGCAGGCGCTGCCCGGCAGGCAAATTCAAGTGCGCGTGGCAGATGGTCAATTCAACGCTGAAATTATTCGATAGATAGCGCTGCTTGAAAACTGGCAAACATCCATGGAGTAACCATGCCAAAAGCAACCAAAAAAGAAAAACCTATTGAAGAACTGACCTACGAAGAGGCTCTGGCAGAACTGGAGGAGATCGTCGCCAGCCTGGAAGAGGGGCAGGGGCAACTTGAAGAGACGATCCGCATGTTCGAGCGGGGGCAGGCATTGGCGGCGCGTTGCAGCGATCTTCTCGAAGCGGCGCAGCTCAAAGTGCAGCAGGTGGCCGGCGATGAATTGACCGGCTTCGAGGAAGAGTCTGAATGAACCTGGCGGCGATATTCCAAAACAAGGCTTTGATTGCAGGGTTGAGCGCCTGGCTGCTGGCGCAAATAATCAAAATACCATTAGACTATCTTCGTACGCGGCGCTGGAACTGGGCGCTGCTCCTCACCACCGGCGGCATGCCAAGTTCACATTCGGCGTTGATGTCCGGTACCGTCTTTGCCATTGGGTTGTATCACGGCTTCGATAACCCGCTCTTTGCGCTGGGGGTGGCGGTCACGATGATCGTTACGTATGATGCAGCGGGCGTGCGGCGGCAGGCAGGCATCCATGCCCAGCGCATCAACGTGCTGTTCGATGAGCTTTTACACGGTCACATCTTTCGCGAAAAGGACTTGCGTGAAGTGCTGGGTCACACCCCGCTGGAGGTCATCGGCGGCATTTTGCTGGGGTTAATCGTAGCAATCGCCCAGTGGCTTGTGTGGAAGTGAGAAGTAGGACAAGCCAGAGGCTTGTCTTACAAACGTCAAATAAATCAACACAAAGGAGAAGTAAAAATGAACGAACTTGTAGAACTCATCGTCAAGAAAACAGGGCTTCCCAAAGAAACGGCAGAGCAGGTGGTAAAAATCGTCGTTCAATTCCTGAAGGACAAACTGCCCGATACCTTCGATGCGCTGGTGGATAAGATTCTCGTGGCCGGCAACGACGGCAAACTGGATGTCGCCGACGCCATGAATCTGCTTGGCGGTTTCCTTGCCGCGGCTCAAAAGAAATAATTTTCCTAGCCACCTGACACTTTTGAAACTGGTGGTGGTCGAGTAGTGGCGCGTGATCTTCGCGCCACCTATCGAGACCACAAATCCAACAATTTTCACCAACTGTTTGATGGCTAGATAATTTTCCACACTTCAGCGCGAGGAGGCTGTCCGGCGGGACAGTCTCCTCGTAATGGCGTGGATCAATGTTCTCACTTCGGGGACTTGCAGAATCATCACCCCTGCGCCATAGACGACCGCTCCCAGCGCCACGCCTCCCAGCGTAACCAGCCAGCGGTTCAAACTACCCGTAACCTGAACCCACACCCCCAAACCGACCGCCATCCCCAGCGCAGAAACCCCAATGCGCCACGCGCCATCTGCCAGGGATTTGCCTTCGATGCCGTTCAGGCGGTTTCGCATCAAAACGAACAGAGCTGCCGCCTCGAGCGCGGTTGCCAGTGAATTTGCCAGTGCCAGCCCGCCCAACGGATACCAGCCAATTTGAGCAAACAGCCTCGAAAACCACAAACTGAAAACAACGTTCAATCCCATCGCCGCTGTGCCAATCACGACGGGAGTCTTTGTATCTTGTTGTGCATAGAAGGCGCGGGTCAACACCTCCATGATGGAATGCCCTACCAGACCCGCCGCATACCACAGCAGCGCCCACGCCACCATCTCGACAGCGCGCTGATCGAACTCGCCCCGCTGATAAAGCAAAGAAACCAGCGGCTGGCGCAGGAGTATCAGCCCCACACTGGCGGGCAACGCCATGAGCAAAATTCCCCTCAGCGAAGCAGCCAGGGATGAGCGCATTTCATCCACTTTGCCGAGCGCATGTTGAGCCGAAAAGGTGGGCATGGCGGCAATTGCCACCGATTGGGCAATGGCGGCTTGCGCCATGAGCATCAGCGAGAAGCCATAGGTGAGGCTGGCAACGCTTCCCGCCTCCATGCGCGAGGCAAGATTGGTGTTGACCCAGAAATTCAGTTGAACCACCGCCACACCCAGCAGGCGGGGGAGCATAAGCATAAGAACCTGGCGAACGTTGGCGTCCTTCAAATTCAGTGCGCCGTAAGCGGTGACGGATATCTGCTGTTGAAGCAAAAGTTTTACCAGCGGCGGCAACTGAATGAGCAGATATAAAGCCGCGCCGCCCACCACTCCCCATGCCAGCCCGTAAATTCCCAGCGCCGGGGTAAGGAAAACAGCGCCGAAGATGATCCCCAACTGGTACATGGCGGGCGTCAGCGCAGGGATGAGGAATATCTGATGCGCGTTGAGAATGCCAACGATCAATCCGCCCAGACCAAACAGCACAGCCGAAATCAACTGTATGCGAAGCAAAGAGATTGTGAGAGCGAAGATTTCGGGATCGGCAGAAAAGCCCGGGGCAAGCGCGTAGCGGACAACCTGCGGGGCGTACCAGGCTGTGAGCGCGGCAAGCAGGCTGAGGGTCAGTAAGACCGCCTGGGCGAGGGAAACGGCAAGTTTCCAGCCAGAGTCTTTATCGTCTTTGGCAAGCAATCCCGTGAAAGTAGGGATGAATGCCGAACCGAGAGCGCCGCCTGCCACCAGCAGGAAGAGCGTCTCGCTGACGCGGTTGGCAGCGTAGAAGGCATCCAGCGTTATTGAAGCGCCGAAGATATTAGCAACGATGATGCCGCGCGCCAGCCCTGCGAGTTGACCAAAGAGGATGGCAAACATCACTGTGCCGGCGGCGCGGGCAATTTGGCGGTTGGCTGTGGAAGAGGAATGAGTCACGGGGGAGGATTATAATCGCTGAAACCTTTTTGAAGCCTGGAGCCTATGTTGTTGAAAAAACTTGGAACTGCCTGGATGCTTGGAGCATTGCTGCTGGCTGCCTGCGGCACGTTGACGCCGACCCCAGCGCCGCAGGGAGAAACGCCCGCGGCGGGGGAGGCGCTCACCCCCATAGACTTGCAGGCGGGATATGGGGCGCGTGGTCCGTGGTTCGAACTCTATGTGACGAACCCCGACAGCCCGCTTGCGCCTCAGGCAACGGGCGGGGTGGATGGTCCGTTGGTCGAAGCGATTGATGCGGCGCGCTTGAGCGTGGATGTGGCAGCATACAGCATCACGCTGAATAGTTTTCGCAATGCGCTGCTCAGGGCGCACAGGCGCGGGGTGAGCGTCCGCATTGTGATGGAGTCCGACAACATGGATACTTCGGATGTGCAGAGGCTGCTGGAGGCGGGGATTCCCATCGTGGGGGATAATCAGGAAGGGTTGATGCACGATAAATTCGTAGTGATTGACCGTTCCGAGGTCTGGCTGGGTTCGATGAATTTTACCGATTCGGGGACGTATGAGGATAACAATAACATCATTCGCATCCGCTCGACGAAAATTGCCGAGAATTATGCCGTGGAATTTGCCGAGATGTTCGAAAGCGGCAGTTTCGGCCCCAATGTCATTGCGCAAACCCCCAACCCAATCGTCACGCTCGACGGCACGCGCGTGGAGACTTACTTCTCACCGGATGACGGGGTGTTGAACGCCATTTACCCCTTGCTGGAGGGCGCGCAGCAGAGCATCTACTTCCTTGCCTTTTCGTTTACTTCGAATGAACTGGGGGCGATAGTGCGGCAGAAAGCAAAGGACGGCTTGACGGTGCGCGGCGTGATGGAGGAAGAGCAGATCAAGTCGAACAGCGGCACCGAATTCGACCCGTTCCGTCAGGCGGGGCTGGAGGTGCGCGCCGATGGAAACGAAGGGCAGATGCATCATAAAATATTCATTATTGACGGCAGCGTCGTTGTCTTGGGGTCTTATAACTTCTCGCGCTCAGCCGAAGAACGAAACGATGAAAACATCGTCATTCTTTACGACCCTCGAATAGCCGAGTTTTTTATGCAGGAATTTCAGCGCCTGTACGCGCAGGCGCAAAAATAAAGCCCCGGCGCGCGCCGGGGCTGAGGGGTTTACCCAAGGTTCTTTTTCATCGAAAACTTCATTGCGGTTTTGTACACTTTGCTGAGTTTTTCGCCCAGCGCTTTGGCTTCGGGGTTGCCTTGTTCTGCCGCCTGATCCACCTGGGCGACCAGCCCAATCAGCGCCTCCAGAAATTGATCGTTGACCAGGTCTTTGTTGGCGTTGAGCAGGTTTTCCAGCGCGGCGTCATCCGGCGCATCCAGCAGTTGTTCGATGAATTCCACCTCCGGCGGCGTGGATGCCTGCCGCAGCGTTTCGAGCATTTTTTGCAGTTTGCCCATGCGCACGTAATCGTTCCGTTCCGAAGCCTGGCGGAGCATTTGCGTGGCGATGTCCACCACATCCTGCGTGATGTTGGGTAAATGTTCCTGCACCGCTTTGACTACATCGTCCTGCGAAAGGATTTTCTCCACCAATTCCTGCGCCTGTTTGTAGCGCGCCTCCAATTGACGGTCCACCTCATTCACAAGATCGAGCAGTTTCTCGCGCAGTGTTTGCAGTTTGGTTTTTTCTTCGCCGGAAGCCTTCTCGATGCGTTCGGTGAGGATTTGGAAGAACTGATAATCCATGCCGCCGCGAATCAGGCTGACGTAGGCGCGCAGCCGCGCATCGTTGGGCGAAGCCAGCACCAAGTCCAGCAATTTTTCGCGCGTGAGGCTGTTTCCCACCTCTTGCAGCGCTTTGGAAGCTGCCTCCAGTTCCTGAATGGATTCTTTCAACCCGCGTCCAAATTCGGTTTCTTCGAGAATCTGCTCCTGCACTTCCAGCAGGGTTTGGGCGATTTGTTTCTGCCCGCTGCCTGCTGCGCTCTGTGCCAGGCGGCTGAAGAGGGCAAAGAACTGCTCATCGAACAGCGACGCATTTTGTTTGATGATCTCACTGCGCACATCTTTGGAACTTGCCTGCAGCAGCCTTTCCACCAACTGCACCCGATCCTGCTGCTCTTTGAGCATTTCGGGAGTGATGCCGTCCTTTTCCAGAATCAGTTTGACCATTGATTCGTACGAAAAGTTGGCAATCGGTTTGAGCAGGTAGCCTTTGCGTTTTTCGGGGGGCAGGCTGTCGGTCACCTTTTTGATGAGCGGACCGAAGGTCTTTTCCTGCTCATTCAAGGGTACGTTCAATTCAGGCGGGAAGAATGTCAGCAGCAGTTCCTTTTCATTATCGTGATAGACAATGGGGGTGGCAATCCGCCCCTGAAAACCGCAGTGCGGGCAGCGCGCCATATTCGAGACACCCCCCAGCAGCCTCTGCTTGGCTTGTGGGTCTTGTGTCACGTCGAACAGTTGCTCGATGTTCGCCGAAATCATGCGGCGACAATTGGGACATGCGATTTGAGTCTGAGCCATTGTATTTTCCAATCCGAAAAATGTTGATGAATTTCCGCTTCCTTACTTAACGGATATTTGATTCTGTTTCGATGAATTTTACCACCCCGATAGATTGTCCTTTTCGGGGCGCAGGGTCAGCGCGGCAGTGAGAAACAGATTCGGGCGCCGGAATCAGGCTTCGGGTCGGCCCAGATGCGCCCGCCATGCGCTTCGACAATAGCGCGCGCCAGGTACAGTCCCAGCCCGGCGCCTTTGGTGTTCTTCACCGCTTTGGACGAACGATAAAAGCGGTCGAAGATGTGAGGCAGGTCTTTGGCTTCGATGCCGGGACCCTGGTCTGAGACACACACAATCACCTGCTCCGGGCGCGCCTGCCCGCTGATGCGAATTTCGCCCGAAGGAGCGTATTTCAGCGCGTTGGAGACCAGGTTCGAAATCACCTGTTCGATACGGTTTTCATCGGCAAGAAGGATGGGGAAGTTTTCGGGAAAATCGGTGACAATGGTGTGCCGGCTGGATTGGGTGGAGAATTTCTGAGCCACACGGTTGGCGAGGGCGGCCAGTGAAATGTCGGCGCGGTTGAGGCTTAATCCGCCGGCTTGCAGGCGCGAGGCATCCAGCAGGTCGTCTATCATTTTACTCAGGCGGTCTGCCTCTTCTTCGATGACGGCCAGCGATTCGTTGATGGTGGCTTTGTCCCATTTGGCGTCGTCGCGCCGCAGGGTGGAGGCGTAGCCTTTGATGAGCGCTACGGGAGTGCGCAGTTCATGGCTGACGATGGAGATGAAGGTGGATTTGATTTCATCGGCGGTGCGGAAGTGGGTGATGTCGCGCACGCTGACGATGATGTTGCGTAGTTTGCCGTCGGCAGACATGAGGGGGGCGTAGGTGATGCCAACGGGCAGCGGCGAGGGAAATTCACGCACCAGGTCGCCTTCCACGTAGAGGGTGGCGTTGGGGGTGAGAGGCCAGCCGTTGGCGATGGCTTCGGAGAGGGTTGATCCCTGCGGTTCGTTGGCCCACTTGATGACTTCGTCATGAGGCAGGGTGGCAAGTTCATTATGGTTCTTGCCATACATGCGCTCGAAGGCGTCGTTGACGCGTTCGATGGTCAGGTCGGCATTGAGGATGAGGATGCCATCTGCGGCGGAGTCGAGCAGCGCATCCAATCTTTGCTTTTCGAAGGAGATTTGTCTGTAGAGGCGGGCGTTGAAAACGGCGATGGCAGCCTGGTCTGCAAAAGATTGAAGCAGGATGCGGTCGTTTTGGGTGAAAAGATCGGGGTAATTGCGGAAGATGAAGATAACGCCAATGACCTGTCCGTGAGCGGCGAGCGGCAGTCCCGTGCCGTTGAGCAGTCCCATGCTGGCGGTATAGGTAAGTTCTTTGAGCATGCGGTTGAGTTCGCGTACATCCAACTCGCGCACGTTTTCTTCCGCCAGCAGAGGGGAGAGGTAACTCAAAAAGGCGGGAGCAATCCCTTGGGCGGCGGCAACATGCCAGCCGTCCTGGTCTTTGAGGGCGATGAGGCCGGCCTGTCCTGCCAGCATTTCGATGGAAATCTTCAGGATGCGCGCCAGCAGTTTTTCCAGGTCCAGTTCCTGGGTGAGGGCGCGGGAGATTTCAAGCAGGTAATCACGTTGACGAACGCGGAAATCGGGAAGCATGGCGCGATTGTATCACCAGGGCGTATGCAAAGTGTAAGAAAGCGGCGCGGTTTGCCAGAAAAAAACAGGCTGCCACTCTGACGGCAGCCTGTGTCTTTTTATCGCATTCCCTGTTCTTTTTCAGCCAGTCCAATGACATGCTCGAAGATTTC
>JBBITE010000044.1:0-23788 GCA_037440905.1 Anaerolineae bacterium
GGATGGGATTGACCTGGCCCTGATTCGACCAGGAGAAGAAGGTATATTCTTTGTTGAGGTCAATGATTTGCTGGGCGGTTAGGTTTGTCATAGCGTTTCCTTCGGTGGTCGAGTAGGCGATGTTCGTCCGCCGTATCGAGACCACACGACTCAATTTCATGTAATCAATTGCTCACAGGTTACTGTTGGTCTCGATACGTCCCTCGAAAAGCATCGCGGGACTACTCGACCAACGGATTTACCTTTTCACTTCCTTCACAATCTCCGCATACACATTCAGCGTCTCGTCAATGTCCGCGTCGCTGTGTGAGTAACAGAGAAACCACGGCTCACGGGCATCATGATCGGGCATCACGCCGCGTTCGATGGCTTTTTCGACAAGTTGGAGGTACAGATTGTGGTCGCTTTTTGCCCAGTCGCGCTGACAGGTCACCGCTTCAACGCCAAGCGCAAAGGAGAACATGGCAGGATACCCGGTCATGGCAACGGGGATGTCGTTTTCTTCGAAGATGTCCTTCAAGCCGTTCATCAGGCGCTGTCCGCGCTGGGCGATGGTTTGGAGAATAGGCTTGGATTTGAGCAGGCTCAGTGTGGCATACGCACCCGCCACGCCGGGTTTGTTGTTTGTGTAGGTCCCGCCCTGCGCCACACCATGACCGATAATGGACATAATCTCCCGCTTGCCGCCGAAAGCCGCTATCGGGTAGCCGTTGCCCAGGGCTTTGGCGTACGTCGCGAGGTCCGGTTTGATGCGGTAGTATTCCTGCGCGCCGCCGTTGGCGATTCGAAAGCCCGTCTTCACTTCATCCAGAATAAAGACACAGCCATACTCTTCGGTCTTCTGGCGGATGAGTTCAAGGAAGCCATCCTGCGGATTGATCGCCGCGCAGTTGCCCTGACATGGTTCGGAAATCACCGCCGCAATTTGTTCGCCATACGAACGCATCACGCGCTCGAACCCCTCAAAGTCGTTGAAGGGCAGCGTGATGATGAATTCGCGCATTGTCTTGGGAATACCAGAGGAGGCGGGAACGGGGATGGGGCTGCGCCGATTGCCGTACGCCTCCACAGGCGCATAAGTTGACCAGAGGGTATGATCGTGAAAGCCATGATAATTGCCTTCGAATTTGAGGATCATGTCGCGCCCGGTATAAGCTCGCGCGACGCGGATGGCGTGCATGGTCGCTTCGGTGCCTGAACAAGCGAGACGCACCATCTCAACGGCGGGCGCCATCTCGGTAATCATTTCCGCCACAGCCACTTCGAGTTCGCCGGTCATGGCGAAGAGAATACCCCGCTGAATTTCTTCGATGACTTTTTGGTCCACTTCATCGTAGGAATGTCCCAAAATGATGGGACCAAAAGCCATGCGGTAATCAATGTATTTCTTGCCGTCCACATCCCAGAGATACGCGCCTTTTGCTTTTTCTACATAAGGGGTAACTCCATCACCCCAGAAGCGAAAATTAGAATTTACACCTAGCGGAATGACCTGCTGCGCTCTTTTCTGTAATGCATGTGTTTTTGAGCCGAACATTGAGTTCCTCCATGTTTGGTTTGTTTTTTTATTCTTTTTCGGGCAATTCGGTTACTATGCTTTCCGGCACTCTCCATTGATAGACATCCTTGATAATCAAGGGAACAATGGAAGTGGTTGTTTTCCGCACTCCAGGCACTTTACGGATGACTTCGGTGATGAACTGATAAATCTGCGCCGTATCTTTCGCTACCACTTGAATACTGACATCCGATTCCCCAATGCCGCAAGCCACATAACTGACATTTTCGAACTCCGCCATTTTCTTTGCCACTTCTAAAATTCGGTCCGACTCGACCTCGAGCCAGATGTCGGCAATCGTAGTCAACCCAAACGCCTGAGGCTTTGCCACGGCGCTGATTTGAATAATGCCCGATTCGATCATTCGGTCAATGCGATAACGAATTGCACGCTCGGAGATGTCACCTATCCGGCGTGCAATTTCAGAAGCGGGCATACGGCCATCCTCCAGGAGGATGTTGACAATTTTTATGTCTATTTTGTCGAAATTATACATGTTTCTTCCGTTTTTATTCCGAATTTTTCGCCTGATGCCAATATAATGCACATCCGTACAATGTGTCAAGCCTGGAGCAGTACATTCTCTCACATGACACTATAAGCGCCGGGCGGATGCTCTCGAGCGTTTCGCCGGCAGGAGGATTTGGATTTCGCAATCCAAGCCAACAGTTAAAGCAATCCAAGTTGGCGTGGATGTAGTTTGGCAGGCTGCCAAAATTTTGGCTTGTGTGGATTGTCAAATCCATACATCGCTCCATTGTGGGCAATCATCAGAAACTTCCAGGTGATTACCCACATCTTGAGGGAAGGGCGTATTCTCTAAAATTACGATGTAAGTTTGGGTAAATGTTTTCGAGCGTTCTACTAGCAAGGGGCTTGGATTTAGCAATCCAAGCCAGCGGTTTCCAAGCCGCCATTTTTTGCTCGTGCGAGTTGCCAAATCCGCACATGCCTCCCTTGTGGGCAATCATCAGTGGAGCGTGTACGCTACATAATTGTCTTTTTTTGTACTGGATTGGCAAACTGCAGCGCCAAAGCGAGAATGGCTTTTGACACAAACTTCACATTGACTCATCTACATCCGACGGGTATAATTTTTTTTTGGCATTATTCCCAATTCAAGGAGCAAATAAAATGGACACAAACAATATTGCGTTGGAAACAACGCTGGCGCCCAAAACCAAACTTTCCGGCAAGGTAGTCAAAACAACGCTGGCAGGTGCAATCGTTGATATCGGTCAACCGCTGCCGGGCGTCATTCACATTTCCCAACTCAGCAAAGATCCGGTCAATAAAGTAGAAGATGTTATCAAGGAAGGTCAGGTTGTGGATGTGTGGGTGCGCCGCGCCAAGAAGGATCGCATCGAACTGACCATGATCGAACCGCTCGCTCTCGAATGGAAGGAGATCGAACCGGGCATGGTTGTAAAGGGTAAGGTTATTCGCCTGGAACCCTATGGCGCATTCGTTGAAATCGGCGCAGAACGCCCCGGCATGGTTCACGTTAGCGAATTAGCGCATGGCTATGTCAAAACCCCCGCTGAAGTCGTTAAAGAAGGCGATGAAGTAGAAGCCAAAGTATTGGACGTCAACCGCAAAAAGAAGCAAATCAAGTTGAGCATCAAGGCGCTGGAACCGGGAATTGAAGAGTTCAAACCAGCGAAAAAGGAAAACCGCAAGGACGGCAAGGCAGCGGCAAAAGAAGAAACGCAAACCGTTGAAGAGAAAGAAACCCGCGAACCTGAATTGACCGCGATGCAAATCGCCTGGCAGGAAGCCCTCAGCCGCTCCGGCGCAGGCAAGGATATCAAGTTCCGCAAGACCAAATCCACCCTTTCGCGCGAACAGGAAGATCTGCTGAGCCGCACCCTGGAAAAACGCCTCCCCACCGGCGGATAATTTCACGGCGCTCGATTTGATATAAAAAGAGAGCAGGGCAAAAGCCTGCTCTTTTTTGCTGTAACACACCAGGTTTACAGTATTACCGCAGTAGCATATAGACGGCTACACGCCTCCGTTTGCTACAGCGCTTTTTCTGTTGCTTGCAATTCCCGCATGAATTTTTCCTTGTTAGCCGAGCGGGAGGTTTTACCGCTCGATGTTTTGATAATCCACCTGGGACCTACTACCTTTACGTGCCGCAAAGCAATGGCGGAGTTTTTCGTCACATGCAGGCGGATCGCATCGGCAATTCGTTGTTGTTCCAGCGGGTCATCCGAATCGATTTCCGAAATGATCACAACCTCCTCCGTACCCTGCTCTTCGTTGAAAATGCCAAACGCCACCGAACGCCCAGGGTGGACGCCCGGCACTTCATAGGTCAGCGCTTCCAAGTCCTGTGGGTACACATTCCGCCCGCCGACGATGATCATATCTTTTTTCCGGCCCGAGACGAACACCTCGCCCTTTGCCATGTATCCGTAGTCACCGGTAAGGTACCAGCCATTGCGAAACGCTTTTTCGGTCAGGTCGTCGCGGTTGTAGTAGCCCGTCAGCATACAATCGCTTTTCAGGGCAATCTCCCCCACAACGCCTTCGGGCAGGTCGTTGCCTTGCTCATCGAGAATGCGGATTTGTACATTTTCCAGCGGATATCCGGAAGACATCATCTTCATGGATGGATGTCCATCGAGCGGGGATGTTGCCACATGCCGAACCATGAAAGCCTCACGGTCAATCTCCTGGACGGTGGGTTCGCTCCCCAGGCGGCTTTGGGTCACGCCGAAAACGTTTTCCGCCATGGCATACGAAGTTTGCAGCACCTCGCGCCGCAAGCCATAGTCTTTGAAGCGTTCGTAGAAAGCGTGATGACTCTCCCAGCGCACCGGCTCCGAGCAGTTGATCACCGCACGCCAGGAGGATAAATCCACCCCTTCCAGGTGACGATCTCGAATCTTCTGCGCACAGAAATTATAGGCAAAGTTAGGCAGCCAGGTGAGGGTGCCGCGATATTTCGTCACAGCGTGCATCAACTTGTAAGGGGCGCGCACCCAGTCGAAGGGAGACATCAACACCAAATGCACTCCGGAGAGGATGGGCATAATAAAACCGGCAATCAGTCCCATATCGTGATACAGCGGAAGCCAGGAGACAATCACATCTTCCTTGTTCAGCCCCAGCGAGCGGCTGTAGGCTTCCAATTGATTGAAAACCGCCCGATGCGAAAGCGCCACCCCTTTTTGCAAGCCGGTTGTGCCGGAAGAATGCTGTAAAAGGACAATATCTTCGGGCGCTCTGCGGAATCCCTCGAGCAGGTCGAAATCCACGCTGCTCTGCGGCGACACTCGATCGGTGACGATGACGGAGCGGACCGAATCGCCTTCGTGGATGGCGGAGCGCACTTCCGCCTCGAATTCAGGATAGGTGACGATGGCGGCAGGTCTGGTCACTTTCATCAGGGAGGATAGATCGGCGCGGTACCGTTCGGGTGAAAGTTTTTCGGTGAGGAACGGCATGATGGAGGGAATGGCGCCGTGCAGAATGGCTCCCCAAAAGGCGTAAAGCAAATCTTCGCCGTGCTGCAAAATCAGCACAATGACCTCCCCTGCCTGAATGCCTTCACGAGCATAGGTTTGGGCAAAGGATTGGGAGCCGCGCAGCAGCCCATCCAGGGTGATGGGAAGGTCGTCGGCGGAGGGAAATTGCAGGGTGACAGCCACCCGCTCCGGGGTCTGTGAATGAAGCGTTTTCAGTCGTTCAGGAAAAATCATGAGCGGCGCGATTCGATCAGGGCGGCAAGTTGAGTCAGGGTATCGAAGGTGTCGGCATTGAGTTCGGTATCTTCGATGCGGACGCCAAAGGTATCTTCGACAAACAAAGCAACATCCATCAGGCTGAAGGAATCAATCAGCCCGCTGGAAATGAGGGGTTCATCGGGAGCAATGACGCGGTTGGGCTGTTTGAGAATTTGAGCCGCCACAAAGGAAGCAAGCGATGGAAGTATCTCGGTCATGGTTCTCCTTATTTTGCGGTACGCAGGTAGGCTTCCATGAAGCCGTCGAGGTCGCCATCCAGCACTGCCTGAGCGTTGCCGGTTTCGTACTCGGTGCGGTGGTCTTTTACCAGTTGGTAAGGATGCAGGACGTAGGAGCGAATCTGGCTGCCCCATTCGGCTTTGGTGTATTCGCCGCGCAGGATGGCGCGTTCTTCTTCTTTTTCAGCCTGTTTAAGTTCGAGCAGACGCGCGCGCAAGATGCGCATGGCAAATTCGCGGTTTTGGGTTTGCGAGCGTTCGTTTTGACAGGTGACGACGATGCCGGTGGGGATGTGCGTCAGGCGCACGGCGGTAGCGTTCTTTTGCACGTTTTGCCCGCCGGCGCCAGAGGAACGATACACATCCATTTTGATGTCGCCTGGGTCAATTTCGACTTCGGCATCATCCAGCGCCACCTGCGGCAGGACTTCGACCAGCGCAAAGGAGGTGTGGCGGCGGTGCGCGGCATCGAAAGGCGAAAGCCGCACCAGGCGGTGTACGCCTTTTTCGGAACGCAGGTAACCGTAGGCATACTCGCCGTTGACGGCGATGGTCACGCTCTTGATGCCCGCTTCTTCGCCTTCGGTCATATCGAGAATTTCGGTTTCGTAACCGTGCGCTTCGGCCCAGCGCAGGTACATGCGCTGAAGCATGGATGCCCAATCCTGAGAGTCGGTGCCGCCTGCCCCGGCGTGAATGGCAAGCAGAGCCGAGTCGTGATCGTATTTGCCGGAGAGCATCGCCGCAAAGGAGCGCTTTTCGAGTTCCGCTTCGATGGCGGTCACTTCAGCCTCGAGTTCGGCACGCAGGCTTTCATCGTCCAGGCGGGCAAGTTCGAGCGCATCGTGCAGGCGGCGCGAAAAACCCCGCCACGATTCGACCTCCGTCTTGACGGCGTTGTATTGCTTCATCACTTTTTGGGCTTCGGAGGGGTTCCCCCAAAAGTTCGGCGCTTCGATTTCTTTTTCGAGTTGTGAGAGTTTGGTTTCTTTATCCGCCAAGTCAAAGACGCACCAGTAACTGCTGGGTTACGTCCTGCGCGGAGAGCAAACGGTTAACAAGGTCTTGCATGGGTACTCCTATTTTCCTAAAATTCCCTGCACAAAAGCATCGGGGTCGAAGGATGTTAAGTCTTCGGGTTTTTCGCCCAGCCCGGCAAACAGAACCGGCAGTCCCAGTTCGCGCTGGATGGCGAATGCCATCCCCCCGCGGGCGGATGAATCCAATTTGGAGAGGATGACGCCGCTCACCCCCACCGCTTCTTTGAACGCCTTTGCCTGCTGCATCGCATTTTGCCCGGTCGTTGCATCCAGCACCAGCCAGACGGCATGCGGCGCGCCCGGCAGGGCTTTACCAATCACCCGATGTACCTTCTTCAGTTCTTCCATCAGGTTGAATTTGGTCTGCAGGCGCCCGGCGGTGTCAATCAGGATCACATCTACGCCGCGCGCGATACCCGCCTGAACAGCGTTGAACGCCACTGCGCCCGGATCCGACTCCGGCGCGCCGGCGATTACATCTACGCCAAGCCGCTCGCCCCACACCTGAAGTTGATCCACCGCCGCCGCGCGGAAGGTATCTGCCGCACCGAACAAGACCGTTTTCCCCTGCCCCTGAAAGCGCTGACCGAGTTTGGCAATGGTAGTCGTCTTGCCGGAGCCGTTGATCCCCACCATCATGATGACGGAGGGTTTGCTCGTCCACGTCTGCGGCGGAGGCAGGGTAAGGCGCGAGCGAAGTTCCGCCCGCAGCGCCTCCCAAAGTTCCTCGGAGCGCACCAGGCCCTCGGTCCGCACGATGCGCTGCAGGTTTTCCAGAATTTCTGTGGCAGTCTCGATGCCCAGGTCGGCCTGAATTAGCAACGCCTCCAGGTCTTCCCAAGTAGCTGGGGAGATTTCCGTCGCCCCTAAAATGGATTTCAAGCGGCCAAAGGTTGCCTTACTGGTTTTCGCGAGACCATCCCGCCATTTTGCAAACAGTTCTGCCATAACGGGCGGATTATAACACGGTGATTGTGTTATACTTTTCCAACGCCGGCAAAACACAAAACCGCCGGCGCAATCAAATCAATCAACTTCAATAAAGGTGTAACAAATGCCGAACGAACCCATCAATGTCACAGATGCCGCTTTCGAAAAAACCGTATTGCAATCGCCCATCCCGGTCATCGTAGATTTCTGGGCGCCCTGGTGCGGACCGTGCCGAATGGTAGCGCCCATTCTCGAAAAACTTGCCAAAGAGTACGACGGTAAACTGCTTGTTGCCAAAGTCAACACTGACGAAAATCCCGAATGGATGATGAAATACGGCATTCAGGGCATTCCCACCCTGCTGTTCATCTCCGGCGGTAAGATCGTTCACCGTCAGGTGGGCGCATTGCCCGAACGTATGCTGCGCGACGTGGTAACCCAATTTCTGGAGGTTGTCGGCCAGTCCTAGCCCGAGAAGGAGGGCATGTTGAAAAGACTACTTGCCTTGATGATGTTGCTAGCGGTGAGTGCGGGCGCATGTTCGTCTCTGCCAGGCGGACAAACTCCCATCGTGCAGATTGACACCCAGGCGACGATTGACGCCATCGTGCAGCAATCCATCCAACAGACAGCAGCGGTTCAACCCTCGCCGACGCCTGTTACGCCTACCGTTAGCGCAACTGCCGCCTCAACCGCTACCCCCTCTCCCGCCGCAGCCGCCAGCCTCACCAGCGCCCCCTCCTCTACCCCGCTCCCCAACCTGACAACCACCCCGTCCACCGCCACCAGCGCGCCCACTGAAACGGCTACCTCCGCTCCATCCTCCAACCCTACCTCCACCTCGACTCCGGGACCTCTCCTATACGGGACTCTGCCCCCGGCGGTTCCTTCCGCCAGCATCCTGATTATCAACAAGTCCAAGACGCAGGTTTACATTTCCCTACAAAACTACCCACCCGCCAAATCGGCGGCATTCCTTGAATACCCGGTCCGAAAGCAGGTTCAAGTAGATGCGCCGCTCGGCTATTATGTGTATGTTGTTTGGGTGGGCGGCAGGAAACTTACGGGCAGTTTCAGGCTCCACAAGGGAGATAGTCTCACAATTGTCATTTTCAAAGACAAAGTCGTAATCAGACCCTAATCGTAACTGCCTACCTGTCACCGCGAGCGAGCGCGGCAGTCTCCCCGCAACTGCTGGAGATTGCTTCGGGCTGCACCCTCCCAATGACACACAGCGGCAGGGTTCTTCTCCCTCTTGGCTATCGGTAGATAGTTACCTCTAATCGAAGAAATCAACATGATGAAAAAATACCACCTGGCTGGCATTCTCATACTCAGCCTGCTATTGAACGCATGCGGCGCGACAGCCGCTCCCACTGAAAATCCGCAAAATATTCAGCAAACCGCAATGGCTGCGGCGCAAACGATGGTTGCTGAAACGCAAGCGGCGCTGCCCACCCCCACTCCGCTGCCGCCAAGCGACACTCCCGTTCCTTCGCCTACAAACACCGTTCTTCCATCGCCAACCATCGAGCCGACCGCTGTTTTCACGATGACGCCGCAGCCTCCCACCGCCGACCCCTGCAACGCCCCGCTCACCTCCTGGCAGGGACCTTCGACAAGCCTGAGCATCGTCTATGAGTACACACCGCAGAAAAAGGATGATAAAGTGGTCGTATCCGTTTGGGTGATGACCGACCGCGGCGAATGCGGCTTCCTTTACAACCTGTCTTCCGGTCCTGTCGGGCAATATTCGGTAACCGCTTACATAGATGGCACCAAGGATTTCACCGTCTCAGGCGGTTTTCGCATCACTGAAGGCGCATGGAAGATCATCATCCGCAACGATCGCATCACCGCTCTGGGCATTTGCTACCCCAACTGCTAAAAAGGATACCCTATGAAAGCACTTCAAAAACTCTTTCTGATTGCTATTCTTGCGCTGATCGTCACCGCTTGCGGCGGCACGCCCGCGCAACCAACTGTAAGCCCGCAGGACATTCAAGCCACCGCTGTCGCTGCCGCCATGACTATCGTGGCAGAGACTCAGGCGGCAATCCCCACCAACACGCCGATTCCGCCCACATCCACACCCGAACCCACCCCCACTCCCACCGAAACGCCGCTCCCCTCCCCCACGCTCGACCCGGCTCTCGTGCCGACCTTTACGCCCGCGCCCGCCGGAAACACCGCCAGCGCCGATCCATGCAACAAGGTGCTGCAAGGCAACGTTTCCGGGCGCGAGACGAAAATTCGCCTGACCAATGAAACCAAAGGCAGCCTTGTCATCTCTCTATACTTGAACCTGACTCCCTTTGGCGAATGCGGCTATCGCGGCTACAACCTCGGTCCAAACGAATCAACCACTATTACCGACCTGCCGCAGGGATGCTATAACATCAGCGTCTTTGTCACCCTGCCGAAGAAAAACACCAAAGCCTTTGGCTACGGCTGCATCAACAACACAGACTTGTGGGAATTCAAAATCTACGAAGAAAACGCTGTGCTGCTCAGCCCGTAAGCAGTTCCTATCAAGAATCACAAGAGCCGGCTGGTAACGCCGGCTCTTGTCTTTTAATGCATCTCCCTTTTTCGCTTAACTACGCCCGCTGATATTGCAGATTAACAAATTAATCGAACAATCTCGTAGCACAAGATTTATCTTGTGCCTTTGCCTACAGGTTGAAGCCTGTGCTACGAATCCCGCAGCCCAAGATTTTGCGGATTAACAAATTAATCGAGCGATTCCGTAGCATAAGATTTATCTTGTGCCCCTACTAAAAACGAACGTTAGTTTAACGAGAAAGCCTGAAATCAATGAGAAAGAATTTGGGAAAGGAACAACTTCGTGCGGTCCTCTTTGGGATTTTTGAAAATCTCATCCGGCGTGCCGCTTTCCACAATTTGACCCTGGTCGAAGAAAAACATGCGGTCTGCCACGGCGCGCGCAAACCCCATCTCATGCGTGACCACCAGCATCGTCATCCCTGATTTTGCCAGTTCGATCATCACATCCAGCACTTCCTTGATCATCTCCGGGTCGAGCGCGGAGGTCGGTTCGTCGAACAACATGATTTTGGGCTGCATGGCAAGCGCCCGCGCAATCGCCACCCGCTGCTGCTGCCCGCCCGATAACTGACCGGGGTACTTGTGCGCCTGCTCCGGAATCCCCACCCGTTCCAGCAGTTGCATGGCAATTTCCTCTGCCTTCTGTTTCGTCCACTTACGCACCTGAATGGGGGCAAGCGTGATGTTCTGCAGCACGGTCAAATGCGGAAACAGATTGAACTGCTGGAACACCATCCCCGTCTCCATTCGAATCTGCTCGATGTTGCGCACATCATGACTCAACTCGATACCGTCCACAATAATCTTGCCGCGCTGATGTTCCTCGAGGCGGTTGATGGTGCGAATGAAAGTGGACTTCCCCGAACCCGACGGACCAAAAATGACCACCACCTCGCGCCGCTTCACCTCCATGTTAATCCCTCGCAGGGCGTGGAAATCTCCATACCATTTGTGAACATCCTGAACGGAAATAATGGTTTCGGCTTCCTGTGTCATTGTCTGCTCCTTTGTTTAGCGCTTGCCAACACCCAGCCGTTCTTCCAGCCGCTGGCTGAGGTACGACATTCCATAACTCAACACCCAATAAATCAGTGAAATAAACACATACACTTCACGCTGCAGCCCCAAAAACTCCGGCTGCGCCAGCACCGTTTTGGCGATGCCCACCAAATCCAGCAAACCGACAATCGCCACCAGCGCCGTATCCTTGAACACCGCAATAAACTGCCCCACCAGAATCGGAATCACCAGGCGCAGCGCCTGCGGCAGAATGATGAAAAACATGGTCTGCGCGCCGCTTAACCCCAGCGCGTGCGCCGCCTCATACTGTCCTTTGGGAATGGCTTGCAGCCCGCCGCGCACATTCTCCGCCAGATACGCCGCGCTGAAGAGCGTAATCCCTACCATCGCGCGCAGCACGCGGTCAATCGTCATCCCTTCGGGCAAAAAGAGCGGCAGCATCAACTGCGCCATGAACAAAATCGTAATCAGCGGCACCCCGCGCACCAGTTCGATATAACCAACGCTGAACCAGCGCACCATCGGCAGCGTGGAACGCCGCCCCAGCGCCAGCAGCACCCCCAGCGGAAATGAAAACAGGATGGCGACAACCGTGAGCAGGAACGTGAGCAACAAACCGCCCCATAGGTTCGTCTTGACCACCGCCCAAAAGCCGCCGCCAGATTCGGAAATGCCGTGCGTCAGCAGGATGATGACCGGCAGCGAAATCACCCAGCCCACAATCACGCTTCGCTTCAGGACCTCGGGCCTGCTCCTGCCGCCCAACCATCCAACCACGCCGATGGCGGTCAGCGCAAACAACCAGGTGCGGGATGCGCCCTCGAACGGAAAGAGCAGCGCCAGCAAGGCTGGCAATACCAGCAATATGGCTGCAGCCCTGGATTGACGCGCCCAAATCCCCATCGAATTGCCGGAGAGGAACACCAAAAACGCCAGCCAGAGCCACAACCTGCCCGCCTGTTCGATGGGATATTGCCCAATCATCAAGAGCCGCAAGTTGGCAGAAATGACGCCCCACTCGGCAACGGTCAGCGCCCAGGTGAGAAACCCCTTCACCGCCCAATACACAATGAACAGCCCCACAATGGTCAGCAGGGAATCCCACCAGGAGGCAAACAGGTTCTTACGCAGCCAGCGCAGAATGGCATAACGTTCGGTCAGAGGAGGGAGGACGGTATCTATGTTTGCCATGTCAGCGCTCCACCAATCGAATTTTCTTGTTGTACCAGTTCATCAGCAGCGAGGTGATCAGGCTGAACGCCAGGTAGGTAAGCATCACCATGCCAATCATTTCCACGGCGCGCCCGGTTTGATTTTGAATGGTGTTTGAGACGTAGAAAACATCCGGGTAACCGACCGAAATGGCAAGAGAAGAGTTCTTGATCAAGTTCAGGTATTGGCTGGTGAGCGGCGGGATAATGACGCGCAGCGCCTGAGGGAACACCACCAGCCGCAGGGTTTGAAAACCGTTCAAGCCGAGCGCGCGCGCCGCTTCCACCTGTCCCTTCGAGACCGATTGAATGCCGGCGCGTACCACCTCGCCGATGAAGGCGGCTGTGTACAAGGTCAAGCCGGAGGTCAGTGCCATGAATTCAGGGGAGAGGCTTTTTCCGCCGGCGAGCCGCAGCCCTTCCACACGGGGCGGGTCGAGGGTGAGGGGCGCTTCGGGGAGGATAAACCAGCCGGCTACCGCCACAAGGATAAAGGTGAGGAGCGTCCACAGCAGGGTGAGTGGGGCGCGGCCGGTACGCCGGCTGTAGGCGCGCAGGGAGAAGAAAACAAGAAGGGCGAGGATCAAGCCAAAGAGCAGGATCAGGCGGAAGGTCGGGTAAGAAGCGGTGGGAATCCCCCACGGAATCCCCACGCCGCGATTAGAGAGGAAGATATTCCCAGGCCAGATGATGGCTTCCTTCACCCGCGGCAGTTTGAGAAAGACGCCCAAATACCAGAAGATGAGAAAGACCAGCAGCGATAGGTTGCGAATGAGTTCGAGGTAAAAAGCCGCCAGGCGGTTGATGATGAAGTTGGTGGAGAGGCGGGCAACACCGAGAATAACCCCCAGCAGCGTGGCAAAAACAATGCCCGTGATACTTACCAGCAGGGTGTTGAGCAAGCCGATTTGATATGCCTGCAGGTAGGTGGCGTTGCGGTCGTAGGGAAAGAGGGTTTCGGCAATGTCGAACCCCGAAACGCCGCGGATGAAGTTCAGGCTGAGGGTGATGCCCTGTTTTGCCAGCCCCGCCTGCATGTTTTGAAGGATATAGGAGAAGAAGAGCAGCACCAAAATCACGAAGGCAATTTGCCCCAGGATTTTGAGGACGCGTTCATCGCGCCAAAACGGAATGGTTGGGTTGGATGTTTCGCGTTGCATGAGCCTGCCTGATAAAGTTCGAGGGCAGGGAAACTCCCCGCCCTCGATGATGAGTGATTTCGGTTTAGCGGAAGGGCGGAGCGTAGAGCAAGCCGCCGTTGGTGTACAGGTTGTTCAAGCCGCGCGGGATGTAGGTGGGGGTGTCGGGACCGAGGTTGCGGTTGTACACTTCCTCGTAGTTGCCCACCAATTTTATGATGTTGTACGCCCAGTCGTTGGTGAGACCTAGTTTCAACCCCAGGTCGCCTTCCACACCGAGCAGACGTTTGACCTCGGGAGCGGTGGCGCTGGCTTTGACGCTGTCCACGTTGGCGGAGGTGATACCAAACTCTTCGCCGGCAAACATGGCAAAGACCGTCCATTGCGCGATGTCGAACCACTGGTCGTCACCGTGACGAACCATCGGACCGAGCGGCTCTTTGGACATGGTCACGTCGAGGATGACGTGCGCCGACGGATCTGCCAGAACGGTGCGGCGGGCAACGAGGCCGGATTTGTCGGTGGTGACAGCGTCACAGCGCCCTTCGGAGTATGCCGCAAAGGTGGAATCGGCATCTTCGAAGACGGCCGGCGTGTACGAAATACCGAGCGAAGCCATCACATCGGCAAGGTTCAATTCGGTGGTGGTGCCGGTTTGAACACAGATGGTGCCGCCTTCCAGGTCTTGCAGAGTGGTGATGCCGCTGTCGGCGGGGACCATCATGCCTTGACCATCGTAGAAGGTGGTGTGAACGAAGTTGCCGCCCAGTTCGGTATCGCGTACGAGCGACCAGGTGGTGTTGCGGCTGAGGATGTCAATTTCGCCGGATTGCAGGGCGGTGAAGCGCTCGGCGGCGGTCACCGGGCGGAACTCAACCTTGGACGGGTCGCCAAAGATGGCAGCGGCAAGGGCGCGGCAGTAATCCACGTCGAAACCGGAGAAGTTGCCGTTGGCATCCACATAACCGAAGCCAGGCACCTGAGAGTTGACGCCGCAAATCAGGTTGCCGCGCGCTTTGACGGTTTCAAGCGTCACGCCATAGCCGGTGGGCGCTACCACTGCCGGCTCGGCTGGAGCGACTACGGTGACAACAACAGTTTCTTTAATGGTGACGGGTTCACCGCCGCTGGAAGGGGCGGGCGTGGCAGCGCCGCCGCAGGCGGCAAGCACGAGGCTTGCGATGATCACTATCCCCATAACCGCGAATATCTTACGCATGTTCTCCTCCTTGAGAGAATTTTGGTGAATGAACTTGCTCGTCTTACAAAAGCGTACTCAAGGTCCTCTGGTCGGTCCACCTCCTTTCCATGCATTGTGTCGCATTATAGCAAAGAAATTCTTCAGGCTGGTAAAAAATTCATAAAATCGAGGCGATTTCAGCAAAACGCGCATTGGTCAGGCGGGCAAGGTCGTGAGGCGAGAGGCGGATGTTCAATCCGCGCTGCCCGCCGGAAATGTGAATGGCGGAAAAGGTTTGAGCCGACGAATCAATCACAACCTGAAAGCCTTTGTTGATCAACGCCAGCGGTGAGATACCGCCGGCTTGCAAACCGGTCAATTGCTCGGCTTCGCGTTCGGTGGGCAAATGTACCTTCTTTTCACCCACTGCCAGCGCCAGGCGTTTCAAATCCACTTGCGCCGGTCCCGGCACAACCGCCAGAATGGGTTTGCGGGGTTTTTCGCGGGTGACGACAATCGTTTTGAAAACAGAAACAGGTTCGACGCCAAGAAGTTGCGCTACTTCCAACGCGCCAAGTTTTTCCGGGGGGGTTTCAAACGCAGTATAGGAAATCTTACGAGCGTCTAAAAAACGGGTGACGTTATTCACAGGGGGCATATCGGCGTCCATGATATACTGAATTCACCAAATTTTACCGCCTTGGAGGAAGTTATGCTCACACCGGAAATGCTGGCAGATTTCGATCTCTTCAAAGAAGTTTCCAAAGAAACCTTGAAGGAAGTTGCCGCCATCAGCCAAATCATCCAGGTAAAGAAGGATGACCTGGTCTTTCGTGAGGGAGAACGGGCAGATAAACTGCACTTGCTCGTCAGCGGCAGCATCGCCCTGCGCGTCAAACTGACCTCGCGCCCGGAGTCTGTCACCGTTTCCTTTGTCAACCGCCCGCATCAAACGCTGGGCTGGTCGGGTGTGGTCTCTCCCAACCATTACACTGCCTCCGCCGTATGCGAAGAAGACTCTGAATTGGTTGCCATTCCAGCCGATCAATTCATGCAAATCCTTGAGCAGCATCCCGCCGACGGATTCAAGGTGATGCTGCGCATTGCCGCCATTGTCTCCGACCGTTTGCGCAACAGCCGCCAGGCGCTGTTGAAGACGTTATAACCTGCACCGTGCGCCTGCAAAACCCGTCTTCTTCTTTCAGCGGCGGCTGGTAACTTCCCCGTCCCTGCATTGCAAAACCGTTTGTAAATCAACCTTCCATAAAACGAAGGGCTGATTTGCTTAAACCGCCGTAGTAAAATATTCAGCGCTCACGTGCGGCGCGTAGCACAGTAGCCCAGGCTTATGAAGTTTTACAAATTCATTCCGTAACCGCGCGCAGTCGGCGTTCTCTTACGCCGACGGGCGCGTAAGCCTGCCCTGAGCCTGCCGAAGGGAGAACGCGCCGTACGCAAGCATTACGGAACTATTTTCGTAACAATCATCAGCCTGTGGGCAGAGGCACAAGATAAATCTGGTGCTACGAGATTGACGTGACCACCTTTACAGTAAAAATTCGAGGATGTACGGTAGAGAAAAATGCAGGAAACCAGCAAGGTTGTCTCTTTTGAAAAACTGATGGAGCAGCTCCCCGACCAATATAGCGTAGCGGAACGGGAGTTGGTTCAGCGCGCCTACCGCGTGGCAGAAGAGGCACACCGCGGGCAGAAACGTCACTCCGGCGAGCCTTACATTAACCACTGCATTGCCGTAGCCAGCATCCTCGCCGATTTGCGCATGCCGCCGGAGGTAATCATCGCGGGGCTGCTGCACGATACCGTCGAGGACACATCCCTTACTCTGGAGGATATTCGCCGCGACTTTGGCGATACCGTCGCCAACCTGGTCAACGGCGTGACCAAACTCACCAACCTGCCCCGCGTCTCACGCGGCGACCAACACCTCGAAAACAGCGACAATGGCACCATCCCCCCCGAAGAAGCCGAATCCGCCAAATCCCGCAAACAGGATTTGAAATCGGAAACCCTGAGAAAAACCTTCCTTGCCATGGGCGAGGATGTGCGCGTGGTGCTCATCAAGCTGGCGGACCGTCTTCACAACATGCGCACCCTTTATGCCGCACCCGAGGAAAAACAAAAGCGCATCGCCAAAGAAACCCTCGATATTTTTGCGCCGCTCGCCAACCGCCTCGGCATTTGGCAAATCAAGTGGGAATTGGAAGACCTTAGTTTTCGTTACGTCAACCCGGAAAAATACAAGGAAATCGCCAGTCAACTCAACGAAAAACGCCCCGACCGTGAAGCCCAAATCGAAGCCATCAAGAAAAACCTCAGTCAACTGCTTGCCAAACACAACATCCACGCCGAAATCAGCGGCAGACCCAAGCACATTTACTCCATCTACAAAAAAATGACCCAAAAGGGGAAACCGTTCGACCTGGTGCGCGACGTGCGCGCCGTGCGCCTCATCGTCCCCGACATTCCCTCCTGTTACGCCGCCCTGGGCGTGATCCACACCCACTGGCGTCCCATCCCCGGCGAATTCGACGACTACATCGCCGCCCCCAAAGACAATTTCTACCAGTCCCTGCATACCGCAGTGATCTACGACGACAAGCGCCCGCTCGAAGTGCAAATCCGCACTCCGGAAATGCACATGAACGCCGAATACGGCATCGCCTCACACTGGCGCTACAAAGAAGGCGGACGCACCACCGACAAAGCCTTTGAAGACCGCATCAATTGGATCCGCCGCATGATGGAATGGCGCTCCGAAGTAAGCGACGCTCAGGAATTCGTGGAGGGGATGAAAACCGATGTCTTCCAAGACCGCGTCTACGTCTTCACCCCGCGCGGCGACATCATTGACCTTGCCGCCGGCTCCACCCCCATTGACTTTGCCTACCACATCCACACCGACATCGGTCACCGCTGCCGCGGCGCACGCGTCAACGGAAAACTCGTCCCGTTGTATCAGGAACTAAAAACCGGCGACCAGGTCGAAATCCTGACGGCGAAGCGCGGCGGACCCAGCCGCGACTGGCTCAACCCCAACCTCGGTCTCGTCAAAACCCAGCGCGCCCGTACCAAAATCAAAGCCTGGTTCAAAAAACAGCAGGTCGAACAAAACCTTGCCCAGGGACGCGCCGTCCTCGAACACGAGCTCCAGCGGCTTGGCATCACCGAAATGAACTTCGAGAACATGGCGCGCGAACTCGGCTATAAAACCCCCGATGAGCTTTTCATCGCCCTCGGCACCGGCGACCTGTCCATCAGCCGCATCATCCGCCGCTTTGCCGAAACCGAAGAAAGCACCGACGTGCTGGTGGCAGGCACCCAAACCCGCGAAAGCCCCAGCACCGACACCATCGAAGTCGTCGGCTTGAAAGGCTTGCTTTCCCAAATGGCAAAATGCTGCACCCCCATGCCCGGCGACCAGATCGTCGGCTACATCACCCGCGGGCGCGGCGCCACCATCCATCGGCAGGATTGTCCCAACATCCTGCGCCTCAGAGATAAAGAACGCCTGCTGCAGGTAGGCTGGGGCAAAGTGGAACGCACCTACCCCGTTCCCATCAAAGTCAAAGCCTACGACCGCCAGGGACTGATGGGCGACATCTCCACCCTGCTCGACAGCGAAGGCGTTAACATCGCCGATGTCTCGGTCGGCATCAACCGTACCATCGCCGACCTGAACCTGACCATCGAAGTGAAAAACCTCGATCAACTCAGCCGCATCCTCACCCGCATTGAAAACCTGCCCAACGTCATCGAAGCCCACCGCGTCAAGCCGGGCTGATGCCATTTGTCCCCTCTCATCTCTCAAACAGGACCTGTCTATGACCCTCCTAAGCGTTGACGAAGCGCGGGAAAGAATCCTTGCCCGCCTTCATCCCGTCTCCACAGAGCCCCTTCCCCTCACCGCCTGCATCCAGCGCGTCCTGGCTGCCGATATTGCCGCCACAGACGACCTGCCGCCCTTCGACAACTCCTCGATGGACGGCTTTGCCCTGCGCGCCGCCGATACCACCCGCGCCGCTTCCGCTTCGCCCCTGACCCTGCGCGTGGTCGCCGACATCCCGGCCGGCTCCACCCCCAGCGTTTCCCTCTCGGCTGGTCAAGCCGCCCGCGTCATGACCGGCGCGCCCCTCCCGTCCGGCGCCGATGCGGTCATCCCCGTCGAAGACACCGACTTTCACGACCGCTCCCCCGGCTCCGCCATCCCCGAAACCATCACCCTCAAAAAATCCCTCCGCCCCGGCGAAAACGTCCGTGCGCGCGGCATGGACATCCGCCGTGGAAAGATTGCCCTCCAAAAAGGAACCGTTCTCAAACCGCAGGATGTGGGGCTGCTGGCAATGCTTGGCTTTCCGCAGGTGACGGTGTACAAAAAACCGCTCGCTGCCCTGCTCTCTAGCGGCGACGAACTGCTCGAAGTAGACGCCCCCCTCCAGCCGGGCAAAATCCGCGACTCGAACTCCTACATGCTCGCCTCGCTCATCGAAAGCGCCGGCGCCGAAGTGCTGCGCCTGGGCATCGCCAAAGACACGCGCGAATCGGTCTATGCCCTGCTCGAACAAGCCGTCGCCCGCCGCGTGGACCTGATTCTCTCCTCCGCAGGGGTCAGCGTGGGCGCGTTCGACTATGTCAAGGAAGTGGTGGAAGCGAACGGCAGCCTCACCTTCTGGCGCGTCAACATGCGCCCCGGCAAGCCGCTTGCCTTCGGCGAATACAAAGGCATCCCCTTCATTGGGCTGCCGGGCAACCCGGTTTCCGCCTTCGTCGGCTTCGAAGTCTTCGTGCGCAGCGCCCTCGGGCGGCTGGGAGGCCGAATGGACGGGACCCGGCTCAAGGTCCGCGTGCGAAGCGAGGAAGAAATCATTTCTGACGGACGGGAAAGTTATCTGCGCGCCATCGTCCGCGAAGAAAACGGTCAATTTACCGCGCGGCTGACCGGGCATCAGGGTTCCGGTAATCTGCTCTCGCTGGTGCAGGCGAACGCTTTACTAATCATTCCCGCTGGGGTAAAATGCGTGCCTGCCCAGCAGGAAGTAGAAGCCTGGCTGCTTTGAGGAATCAATGGAAAAACGACTGACCCAAATCGTCCTTGCGCTCGCCGTCATCGGCTTGCTCGTTTCGGTTTACATGACCATTTACAAAATCACCGCCAACGACAGCATGTGCCTTGGCTCCGGCGATTGCAGCACTGTGAACGCCAGCCGCTATTCGGAAATCAACGGCATCCCTGTGGCGCTGATTGGCGTCATCGGGTACGCTGCCATCCTTGGCATTCACTGGTTGGAACGGAGAAACGAGTTCTTCGAAGAGAACGGCAGCCTGATCCTGTTCGGCATCTCGCTGATTGGCTTTCTCTTCACCCTCTGGCTGATTTACGTGGAAATTGCGCTCATCAAGGCGCTTTGCCCGTTTTGCCTCGCCTCCCAAATTACCATGACCCTGATTTTTATCCTTTCTGTCGTTCGAGTGGTTCAACAACCCTAACCCACCAGGAGGAATGAATGCCCCGCATCAAGTGTCATTACGCCGATTGTGTCTTTTTAGATGAAGGCTATTGCAGCGCCGCAGCCGTGGAAATAGACCCCGACGCCGGCTGCAATACCTACTCTCCCTCCGATGAAGCCACAGAGGAATGGGACGAAGAGGAAGAAGAATTAGAATGGGATGACGAGGAGGAAGAAGAAGACGAAGACCTGTGGGATGAGGACGAAGACGACTTCTAACGCTTCGTTCCGCCCCGAAGCCTGCTTCATCTTCGAGAAGCCGCTTCTCCCCTGAGCCGTTTTCAGGACACAGCCTGCGCGCTGTGTCCTTTTTATTTCCCAAACTGATAGAGCAAAATCCCCGCCGCCACCGAGAGATTGAGCGAACTGCACCTGCCCCGCATGGGCAGGGAAACGGTCACATCGCACGCGTCCATCTGCTCGCGTGAAAGACCCTTCTGCTCATTGCCCAGCACCAGCGCCCAGGGCAGATGAGGGATGAGCGTGTAATAGTCCACGTCGCCGTGCGCCGAGGTACCAATCAGTTGGACCCCCCGGCTGCGCGCCCATGTTACGAACTCATCGAAAGAAAGTTGAACAACCGGCTTCCAAAACAACGCCCCCATACTCGAACGCACCACCGATGGATGATACAGTTCCACCCCGCCTTCAAGCAGAAAGAGAACACCCGCCCCGATGCCGTCCATCGTGCGCAAAATCGTGCCAACATTCCCCGGATCCTGCGGCGAGACCAGCGCAACTGCCCGGCGAACGGCGTGCAAATCTTCGAGACCGAAATGCCGCTGGCGGACAATCGCGAGAATACCCTGCGGATTCTCCTTATCGGCGAGGGATTCCATCACCTGCGGGGTAACCGGCTGAGGCGGCGAAGGGAGGCGGGTCATCAATTCGTGGGCGAATCTGCTGGTCAGCAGGTCGGGAGCGTATAGAACGTTTTCCACCTCCCAGCCGGCTTCCACCGCCTCGCCCACGTGATGGATGCCTTCTACAAGGAACAACCCGCTTTCGCGGCGGGCTTTTTTCTGGCGCAAAGCCCGCACTTGTTTGACAAGCGGGTTGCTCAAACTGACAATCAGCGGTTTCTTCATGCCCCCATTTTACACAAAACCCGCAGGTTTATGCCTGCGGGCGCAAACATCATTGACCGGCAACAACAATGAGTTTGGCGCTCATGCCGGCTTCCAGGTGACCTTCGATGCCGCAGGTGACGTAATACTCCCCCGGCTCGGAAGGGGCGGTAAAGGTGGCTGTCACCGATTGGCCCGACTGCACCTCCACCTCCCAGTAGATGTTTTCTTCATCTTCATCGTCAAACTTTTCGCCGGCGTCGGTGCCGAGTTTGAAGATGACGAATTCATGCTCCACTGCGCCGTTGTTCGTGGCGTTGACCGTAATTTCCTGCCCGGCGGGAACAGTGAATTCCATGGGCTCAAATTTGAAATCGGTCATGGTGACATTGATGGTGGTAGAGGGGCCGCCTGCGGCACATGCAGCAAGGGCAAATACTGCAAGAGACAAGACGGCAAGGGCAACGTACTTTTTCATGAGTCATTCTCCTTTTTGATTGGGCTTTGAAATCATTATACTCTTCGTAACTTTGATTTCAATAGACAATTATCATCTTTTTCCTCGTTTATCATAACTGCGCAGGCTCTAAAAGTCAGCGGATGCTGACTTTGTGATTGCCAGACGCGTTTTTTTTCGCTCACAGGACGACGACGGATTTGACAATCCGCAAGAGCAAAGAACATCAGTGCAGATGAGGCTGGCTTGGATTGCCCAATCCAAGCCCCTTGCCGATCACTTAAAAAACCAAACGACCGCCCCAGCAATCTGCCATTGTGATATAACCAGTCCATATTCCCAAAGAACGCCAGGGCGCCGCGCGTTTTTACAGGTTTCGCCTACTTTGGAGACACCATGATTACAACCAGCAGTGACACTTCCGCCCGTTCCTGGGCATTTGCCCTATGGCTGGCTGTTTTTACGATTGGGTAGAACCTGCTGGAGGGACTTGTCTCGGTCTTTTTCGGAATCTCCGATGAAGCGCTGACGCTCTTTGGCTTTGGGGTGGATTCGTTCATCGAGGTCATGTCGGGGGTGGGGATTCTTGCCATGATCATCCGCATCCGTCAAAACCCGCAAACGCCGCGCTCGCAATTCGAGCAGACGGCGCTGCGTGTGACCGGCACAGCCTTCTATCTGCTGGCAGGCGGGCTGGCGCTCACGGCGGTTTACAACCTGGTCACTGGTCACAAGCCAGAGACGACACTGCCGGGGCTATCTCGGTCATTTCGATTGCGGTCATGTGGGCGCTGGTGATGGGAAAACGCCGGGCAGGGCGGGCGCTTAACTCGGAACCCATCCTTTCGGATGCCAACTGTACCCTGGTATGCATTTACATGTCCCTCGTTTTGCTGGCTTCCAGCCTAATCTATGAACTCACGGGCTTTGGGTTTGTCGATTCGATCGGGGCGCTGGGGCTGATTTGGTTTTCGTACCATGAAGGCAAAGAAGCCTTTGAAAAAGCGGCTGGAATGAACTGCGCTTGCGAAGGGTGAAGGCTGCGCGTACAGCAGACCGGTCACTTCTCCAGCAGGCGCGGATTCAAAATCCGCTCCAGGGCGGTTCCCAGCATCGCAAACGCCAGCGCCGTCAGTAAAAGAAGCGTGAGCGGCTCCAACACCCAAAAACGCGAGCCGTATAAAGCGCCGCGCGACAACCCCTCATAAATAATCCGCCCCCAGGTGGGATAATCGGACTTGATGTTGAAGAGTCCCAGCGTGGCTTCGAGAAAGACGAAACCCGGAATAAGCGCCACCAATTGCGGCACAAGCACCGGCATAATGCGCGGAATGAGATACGTCAGAATCATGCGGGTATTACCGACGCCATAAGCGCGCGCCGCTTCGATATAAGGCGCTTCTTTGACCTGTAAAAAGGCAGCGCGAAATGTCTTCGCCGGCGTACCAAACACATTGAGCAGCACAATTGCCCCCAAAATAACCCACAAATCTATTCCAAACATCGCATAAGCCAGCACACTGACCGCCAGCACCGGCAGAATCATATTGGCTTCTGTCAGCCGCTGAATGAGCCCATCCACCCAGCCGCCCAACCAGACACCGCCAGCCGCAAGGAGCATTGCCAGCAAAGTAGTCAGCAGCGCGCCCGCCAAACCGACCGCCAGCGCAAAAGGCATGCCCCACAGCAAAGGCACGGTCAGATCGCGGCGCAGAAAATCGGTGCCGGCAGCGCCATATACCTGTCCCAGCAAAACAAGTTCCGCTTTCACATCTGCATCCGCCTCGAATAGAAGGGCTTGCACTTTCAACTGATAACTGCCCGGCAAGATTTGCGGCTGGCTGGCGAATGGGTCGGCAAACAGGACATAAAAGGGCGGCGTTGTATTCACCTGCCCAAAATTGAACCATCTCTCCCAATTCGGGTTATCAGAAACCAGCCGGCCGACATTCAAGTTTTTATCCCAGGCGTAGTTGACGAACCGCTCCGCTGAAACAGATTTCGTCTTTATCTCGCGTCCATCGGGGGTGATCCAGGTCAGCGCAATAAACGGGCGTTTTTCCAAAAACTCGCTCTCCAGGTAAAGCAAGACCTCAGTGGGAAAATCGCCATACTCATAG
>JBBITE010000045.1:0-23548 GCA_037440905.1 Anaerolineae bacterium
GACGTTAGAGAACGTCCGCTGCGCATGTTGTTGACGTTAGAGAGCGTCCGCTGCGCATGTTGTTGACGTTAGAGAGCGTCCGCTGCGCATGTTGTTGACGTTAGAGAACGTCCGCTACGCGTGTCCGCGTAGTGCGCGTTCTCTAATGCGCTGTTATTGCGCGCTGTGCAACGCTTCGACCGGTTCCATGCGGGAAGCCATGCGCGCCGGGTAGAGCGAAGCGAGCAGGGTAATAATGAACGCTGTGATAATCAGGTTGATGGCAGCATCCAGCGTCAGGTAGGGGTAGATGCGGTCTTCGAGGAGCATATCAGCGCTCAGACCGAGATCACCAAAATAAATTCCGACCCTGCCCAAGTAGGCAGAGACCGCCCAGCCCAGCAGCGAGCCGGCAGCCACGCCGCCTGCCGCAAGCAGGAACGCCTCCGTCAGGAAGAGAGTGATAATCTGGCGTCCCTTCATGCCAATGGCGGAGAGAATGCCAATCTCGCGCGTGCGCTCGAACACCGACATCAACAGCGTGTTGACGATGACGGTCACCGTCACGCCGAGGATGATCAGGTTGATGACGACCAGATACGCATCGGAAAAATCATTGACCAGCACCAGCAGTTGGTTCAATTCGCGCCAGCCCTTGACCTGATAGTTGGGGCTGGAGATGGCAGCAATCACCGCATCGGCTTGTTCGCGGTCTTTGAGCAAAACGAAGATGATGCTGGCGCGGTCGCCTGCGCCCGAAAAAGCCTGCGCTTTGGCAAGCGGCAGCAGCACAATGGATTTATCGTAGGCAGTGGTGCCGGTGGTAAAGATGCCGCGCACGGTGAAGGGCTGCTCGTCCACGCTGCCATCTGCGGTATTGACCAGCAGAGTGAGTTTATCTCCTACCCCAAGCCCAAGGCTTTGCGCCAGCGGATACCCGATCAGGATTCCGTCGCGGTCATCGGCGGTGAGGAACTCCCCTGACGTCAACGTGCGGTACGGATCGTTCGCCGGGGAAGCGGGGTCCACTCCCATAATCTGGACTCCCGCCGCTTCATCACGGACCGATACGATGCCGCTGGCAAACAGGCGCGGCGTCGCCGTTTGAACCGCGTCGAGCGTTTGAATCTGCGCCGCGATCTGCTGCGGATTTTCAATCAGATAGTCCCATGCTACGCTGAGTTTATCGGGGTCGTAATCGGCGCCGCGCACCTGAATGTGACCCGAATTGAGGCGCAGAGTAGATTCCATGGCGCTGCGCATCTCTCCCTGAAAGAAAGCGGCGATGAACATCAACAGCGCCGTGCCAAGGGCAAGCGCCAGCCCCGAAAGGAAGGAGCGGCGGCGATGCCTGCCCAGATTGCGGTATGCCAGTTTGAAATAATTGATCATAAGATTTTCTTTCGTGAGGTAGTTGCGTAGAAGCACGTTCTCTAACGTGCGATGAACCAGGCGTTAGAGAACGCCTGTTACGCAAAGCGTGTTACACATAATGCAGCGCCTCCGCCGGCTCACGCTGCGAGGCTTGCAGAGCGGGATACAACGCCGCCAATGCCGCAATGACCGCCACCGTAACGGCGTGCTGCAGGATTTTCAACGGCACAACGTGCGGGTAGATCCGTCCGCTGATGAGGGCGGTGTATTCGGTCAGGCTGGCGAACTGACTGTAATCGAGACCGACCACGCTCAAAATTCCATTGATGAGCGTACCAAGCGCCGCGCCGAAGGCTGCGCCCGTCAAGCCAATCAGAATCCCCTCCAGCAGGAACAGAAACGTGATCTGCCCTGGCTTCAACCCCAGCGCGCCGATGATGCCAATTTCGCGCGTGCGCTCGAAGACCGCCATCATCAGCAGATTGAGAATGCCGATGGCGGCGATGCTCAGCAGAAACACGCCAAGATAACTCATGACGCCCGTCTTCATTTCCATCGTCTGCTTCAAATCGGGGAAGGAGTTTTCCCAGGTGTCCACTTCGTAGCCCGGCGCGGCAGCATGGATGGCGCGCACCACCTGCGGTTCTTCTCCAATCTGCCTGAGAGACACGACGACTTCCGTCACCTGCCCATCCAGCCCAAACAGTTCCTGCGCTTCTTTCAAGGACAGGTAAATCATCGCTTTTTCGACGGAAGGCACGCCAACATCGTAAATGCCAACGATGGTCATCGTGCGCTGGCGCGTCTGCTCGTGGGTGGAATTGCCAACCATCGTGATACGGTCGCCCACATCTACATTCATGGCAGTTGCCAGCCCCTGACCAATGACGATCATGTCGCCATCGTCGGGGTTGAGATACCGTCCTTTAGTGATGTTTGCCGCTACGGGGGTGATATTGGCTTCCTTGTCAGTCTCGATGCCGATGATGGAAACAGCAAACGCGCCTTCGCGGTTCGTCACCAGCCCGCCCGTGACAATGCGCTTCGAGGCGGCCACGACTTCCGGCTGCGCCTCCGCCGCCCGCACCACCGCATCCGGGTCGTTCAAAGGCAGCAGCGGCTTGCGTCCCACTTTGGCGCTGTAACCGGGCGCATGCACTTGAATATTACCGCCTAGCAGTTGAATGGCATTGCCATAGATGGCTTGCTCGAAGCCGCCAATGAGGCCATCGTAAAAGACCAGCATCGCCATGGTCACGCCCATGCCAATGGCAATCAAGAACGTTCGGCGGCGCTGTCTCCACACATTGCGCCAGGCAAGGCGTAAATAGAGGCTCATCTTGTTTTCCTTTTCTGAAAGGCTTTCTCAAAATCCGATTCAGTCTTGCGTAAACCGTATTCCATGACATACAACAACTTGTCAATTCGCTCCTGCACTTTGGCAGAGCGCACCCACTTCATAATGTCTTTGTGCTTCATGCCCTCCTGCAAAATATAGGCGCTGATGGCGTTGCTCCAGGTTTCCATGATCATCACCGCCAGGTCCACATCCACGCTGGGGTCCACTTCGCCGCGCTGAATGGCTTGCTCAATCATCGCGCGCAGCGCCGCGTTCGACTTCTTCCGCTGCTCCTCGAAGGTCTTGCCGTAATACATCCCTTCCTGAAGCAGCACACGGCTCACCGCCTGAATTAGGCGCGGGTTGGCGGTATTGAACTCCATTCCGGTCTTGATGATCCAGCGGAAATACTCGAAGGTACCCATGTTCGTACTCGGTGGATGTTTGCCTTTGAAGTATTCCATCTTCTCTTTTTCCAGTACAGCGAGCAAATACATGAAAACATCCTGTTTGTCCTCAAAATACTGGTAGAAACTTCCTTTGGCAATGCCGCTGTTTGCCACAATGCGGTTGGTGGAGGCGTTTTCCAAGCCGTATTCGGCAAATTCATCAATTGCCGCGTTGATGATGACGTTACGCTTCTCTTCAGGAAGATTGAGAAAGGTTTGTTTGGGCATGGTGTATGGCCTGCTGATTATGTGACTTGTAAGTCATGTGACCAGCAGGTCACATTCTACGACAAAACACCTCCCTGTCAAGGCAGTTCGCATCTTTCCCCGCCCGCGCCTGATTCAGTTTTCTCCAGCATTCTCTACCCGCCCACTGTCCACTGCTCACCGTTCACTGCTCACTATCCACTTTCCACTTCCCACTTTCCCCCCCCACCATCTTCACCACCAACCCCGCCCTCCAAAATGCGACTGCCGCCATCCCATGCGCCAGCACTGCAAAGAGCGGCGGTTTCTGCAGGGTGTAATACGTCCAGCATTCGCGCGTCGTTCCCCACAGTTCAAGAAAGTAACCAAGCCCAGCGCCGGCGGCAAAAGTCAGAAAGGCGAGGCGGTAATCCGTGGGCGTGAGGATGAGGAGGAGGCACAAGGCGAGGGAGAGAAGCGTATAAGGCTTGTCGAAGGTTGGGGAAACGAAGACCAGCATCAAGGTCAGGAAAGAAGCGAAGGTGACCCAATACAGAAGGATGAATAATGAAGGATGAATTTCTTTACCAGCGTGCAGCTCGATCTTTCCCAACATCCAATGAAAGGTTCTTGTAATTCGGTCAATGGATAAGGATGCAATCGGCCAGGCGGGGATGATCCATAGCGGCGGACGCTCGGCGGTGTAGTAATGCCACAGGTTCGTCTGTGTTCCCCAACTTTCGATCGCCAGCCCGCCGCAGACGCCGACGAAGACGATGAGCAAATCGGTTTTCAGGTTTGCCCGCGCAATGATGGTAACCGACATGAAGCCAAAGATGCCCAGCAGCAGCCAGTCCATGTACCGCCACCAGGGACCGCGCCAATCCACATAGGCAAGGGCTTCCTCCGCCAGGGGCCACCAGATGTAAACGATGAGAAAAATGGTGACGAAGAACCCGCCCAGAATGACTCCCGAATCGCGCGTCCAAAAGCGAGGCCGTGATTTCATGGGGCGGATTATAGTGCAGGGCGCATCGAGCCAAAGCGAGCGTACAAAAAACCGCCGGCTGCTGCATTATCCCTATGTCCATTTATCTGCTGCGCAAAAGGCATTCCCACAATTGGGAGAAACAGCGATGCAATTTACAAATGGTAGTTTCGCCTTTTTACGGCTTATACGACTGATGAGAAAGCGTATTTGGAGTTCTCTAACGCCGAATTTGCGCAAGAGAGCGCAAAGTACGCAGGGTTTTCGTGATTCACTAAAATTGGCAAAAGTACACTTACAAATTTGCAAGGTATTATAATAAAGCCATCTGCAACATAAAAAGGAGAAAACAAATGAGCATCTTCAGCAAAATTCTCGGCAAGTTGGGTCTCGGCAAAAAGGACGAAGCGCCCTCCCAAGCCGCCTCGGCCGGGTTGAACGCCAAACCGCCTGCCGCGCCGGCGCCAGCCAAACCAGCAGCACCGGCAGCAGCACCGGCGCCAGCCAAGCCGGCAGCCGCGCCCGTTCCGCCCGCCGCCGCCCAGCCCAAACCTCTCATGGAAGAGGAACTAAAGGAAAGGGAAACTGCAGCCCGCAAGCCCGCCCCCATTTCCGAAGTGGATGTGGTCAAAAAACTGGAGGAAATGAGCAAGGGCAAAAACCTCAATTGGAAAACCTCCATCGTGGACCTGCTCACCCTGCTCGAACTCGACTCGAGCAAAGCCGCGCGCATCGAACTCGCCAAAGAACTTGGCTGTCCGGAAGAATACATCGGCGGCGATTACTCAAAGATGAATACCTGGCTGCACAAGGAAGTCCTGCGGCAGATTGCGGCCAATGGCGGCAATATTCCCAGAGAACTTTTCGATTAACTTCTAACACCCAAACGGATGTGGAACGCTCTACATCCGTTTTTTTATTGGCTTGATGCATCAAAAGGTTACATTCATCTTGCTTTTTTGCCGCGACTACCATAGAATGAAACAGACGGCGCGGCTGGCACCCGCCGCTCAATCCATTTCATCCACAACTAAAGAGGAGAGCACACGATGACTGGAAAGACCCATCCATTTCTCGCCAGCATGCTCATACTGGCACTGTTGATGGCTCTGATGCCCGCACAAATGGCAAATGCCGCGGCGCCTTCAGAGCTATTTTTTTCGGAATATATCGAAGGCACCAGCAACAACAAAGCGCTCGAAATCTACAACGGCACCGGCGCCGCCGTTGACCTGGCTGCGGGGGGCTACAACGTCTTCATCTCCTTCAATGGCGGAAACAGCACGCTAACCATCAACCTCACCGGCACCGTTGCCAGCGGCGATGTCTTCGTTCTTGCCCACGCCTCTGCCTCCGCCGCCATTCTCGCCCAGGCCGACCAAACCAGCAGCGCTGGCTGGTTCAACGGCGACGATGCCGTCCTGCTGCGCAAAGGCACCACCGTCATTGACGCCATCGGGCAGGTCGGCTTCGATCCTGGCACCGAATGGGGCAGCGGTCTCACCAGCACCGCCGACAACACTCTACGCCGCAAAGCCGATATTTGCGCCGGCGACACCGACTCCAGCAACGCCTTTGACCCGTCCCTTGAATGGGATGGCTACGCCACAGACACCTTCGACGGCCTGGGGACGCACACCGCCAATTGCAGCGCATCTGCCCTCGAACCGAAAATCAACGAATTTTCCGCCAGCACCACCGGCACCGACGTGGAATACGTTGAAATCTTCGGCGACCCCAACACCGACTACTCCGCCTACACCATCCTTGAAATCGAAGGCGACAGCGGCACCGCCGCCGGCACCGTGGACGAGGTCATCCCGCTCGGCACCACCGGCGCCAACGGCCTCTACCTCGTCAACCTGCCCGCCAACGCCCTCGAAAACGGCACCCTCACCCTCCTGCTTGTCAAAAACTTCAGCGGCGCCCTCAACACCGACCTCGACACCAATGACGATGGCGCTTTCGACGCCGCCCCCTGGGATGCCATCACCGATGCGGTTGCCGTCAATGACGGCGGCGCCGGCGACCTGACCTACGGCGTTCCATCCCTCAGCGTCTCTTACGATGGCCTGCCCTTTGCCCCCGGCGGCGCCTCCCGCATCCCCGACGGCTTCGATACCGATGCCGCCACCGACTGGGTGCGCAACGACTTTGACCTTGCCGGCATCAGCGGCTTCCCCGGCACGCCGGTCCTCGGCGAAGCCTACAACACCCCCGGCGCTCCCAATCAGGCGTACACCCCGCCGCCCGAGGCCTGCGGCGATCCCTTCACCCCCATCTACAGCGTGCAGGGCAGCGGCCTTGCCAGCCCTCTGGCGGGGACTGAAGTCGCTGTGGAAGGCGTCGTGGTGGGCGACTTCCAAAACAACGCCTCGCCCGATAACGGCAACCTGAACGGCTTCCACATCCAAGACCCGCTGGGCGACGGCAACCCCGCCACCTCCGACGGCATCTTCATCTACGCCCCCGGCGGCATGGACGTGGCAGCCGGCGACTCCGTCCGTGTTCGCGGCGCAGTCTCCGAATTCAACGGCATGACCGAAATCACCGCCTCCCAAATCTGGCTGTGCGGCACAGGCGCTTCCATTGCCCCCACGCCCATCTCCCTGCCGGTCGCTGACGTCAACGACTTCGAAACCTACGAAGGCATGCTGGTCACCTTCCCGCAGCCGCTCGTCATCTCCGAATACTTCAACTTCGACCGCTTCGGAGAAATCGTCCTCACCTCCCGCCGCCACCTCACCCCCACTGCTGAATTCGAACCCGGCTCGCCGCAACAGGCGCAAGCCGTACAGGACTACCTGCTCGACCGCATCACCCTCGACGACGGGCGCACCACCCAAAACCCCGATCCCGCCATTCACCCCAACGGCGGCATCTTCGACCTCACCAACCTCTTCCGCGGCGGTGATACAGTCGCCAACGTCACTGGCGTGATGGATTACTCCTTCAACCTCTACCGCATCCAACCCACCCAGGGCGCCGACTACACCCCCGCCAACCCGCGCCCCTCAGCCCCCGAACCAGTCGGCGGACGGCTGCGCGTCGCCTCCATGAACACCCTCAACTTCTTCCTTACCCTCGACTATCCCTCAGGCGACCCGCGTGACAACAAATGCGGTCCGCTCCAAAACGTCGAATGCCGCGGCGCCGATGCCGACCAGCCCGCCGAATTCGCCCGCCAGCGCGCCAAACTGCTTGCCGCGCTCGCCGGTCTCAATGCCGACATCGTAGGCTTGAACGAACTGGAGAACACCACCGGCGTAGACCCCCTCGGCGACCCAACCAACGGCATCGTCGCAGGTCTCAATGACATCTTCGGCGCCGGCACCTACGCCTACATAGACACCGGCGTCATCGGCAGCGATGCCATCCGCGTCGGCATCATCTACAAGCCGTCCAAAGTCACCCCCGTCGGTCCCTTCAAAATCCTCGACTCCTCCGTTGACCCGCGCTTCCTCGATACCAAAAGCCGCCCCTCCCTGGCACAAACCTTCGAAGAAGTAGGCACAGGCGCACGCTTCACCGTCGTGGTCAACCACCTCAAATCCAAAGGCTCCGCCTGCACTGATGTAGGCGACCCCGATACCGGCGACGGACAGGGCAACTGCAACCTCACCCGCACAGCCGCCGCCCAAGCCCTCGTGGACTGGCTTGCCACCGATCCCACCGGCAGCGGTGACGCAGACTTCCTCATCATCGGCGACCTCAACTCCTACGACAAGGAAGACCCCATTGACGCCATCAAAGCCGGCGCCGACGATACCCCCGCCACCGGTGACGACTACACCGACCTCGCCTTCCACTTCCAGGGCGAAGATGCCTACTCCTACGTCTTCAACGGGCAAACCGGCTACCTCGACTACGCCCTCGCCAGCCACAGCCTCTTCCGCCAGGTCACAGGCATGACCGACTGGCACATCAACGCCGACGAACCCGACCTGATAGACTACGACACCTCCTTCAAACTCCCCGCCCAAGACGCCATCTACGCGCCGGATGCCTATCGCTCATCGGATCACGACCCGGTACTCATCGGCCTCAACCTGGATGCGCCCTTCCCAGCCACCGCCATCCTCGACACCTTCAACCGCCCCAACGGCAACCTCGGCTCCAACTGGAGAGGCGCCACCTCCTCCTACCGCATCGTCGGCCAGCAGGTGGACGTGCGGCGTGACGGCGCCATCTACTGGAAGACACCCTTCGGCAGCGACCAGGAAGTCTTCGTCATCCTCACCAACGTAGACCCCGCTGGCTTTGAACAAGACCTGCTCCTCAAAGCCCAGGGACAATACGGACCCAACTGGGGCGAAGGCGTCATCGAACTTCAATACTACGCTGCTTCCAACACCGTTGAACTCTGGACATTCCGCCCCGACACGCTGACATGGCAGAGTTACGGCAGCATCCCCGTCACATTTGCCAACGGCGATCAATTCGGCGCGCGCGCCCTCTCCAACGGCACGGTCATCGTCTACAAGAACGGCGTCGAAGCCGGCTACTTCACCCTCAACGCAGCCGACCAGGCATTCTTCAACCCCAAAGGCGGCTACATCGGTCTCTGGTTCATCAACGCCGCGAACGCCTTCTTCGATGACTTCGGCGGCGGCACCATGCCGTAACCCTTCTCCTCATACCACACACAACAGCCTCCCGCCTCATAGCGGGAGGCTGTTTGCTTCCGCCCCGCGCAGGCTGGTAAAATCATCCCATGACCCGCGTTGTCTTCATGGGCTCGCCCGACTTCGCCCTCCCCACCCTGCGCGCTCTCGCGCAAGCCTACACCGTCAGCGGCGTCGTCACCCAGCCCGATAGAGCCTCCGGGCGCGGGCGCGAACTCAAACCGCCGCCCGTCAAAAGCCTCGCCGTACAACTCGGCATCCCCGTCATTCAGCCTCCCAAACTCAACCAGCCCGAAGTCATCGCCCAACTGCGCGAGTGGGCGCCAGACCTCATCGTAGTGGCGGCATTCGGGCAAATCCTCAAAAAAGAAATCCTCGAACTGCCCCGCTTTGGCTGCGTCAACGTTCACGCCTCGCTCCTTCCGCGCTGGCGCGGCGCGGCGCCCATTCAAGCCGCCCTGCTTGCCGGAGACGAAGAAACCGGCGTGACCATCATGCAGATGGACGCCGGCCTCGACACCGGCCCCATGTTGGCAAAACGTGCCCTGCGCCTCAAACCAGACGACACAGCCGCTTCGGTCTCCCAAGCCTTATCCACGCTGGGAGCCGATCTGCTGCTCGAAACCCTGCCTGCCTACCTCGCCGGTACGCTTCAGCCAACTCCTCAACCGGCGGAAGGCGCCACCTATGCCCCCATGCTCAAAAAGGAAGACGGGCGCCTCGATCTCACTGCCCACGTCAACGACCTGGAACGCAAAGTCAGAGCATTCAACCCCTGGCCCGGCGCCTTCATGGATTTTGACGGCGTCATGCTCAAAATCCACCGCGCGCACACCGCTCCACTGCCGGTACAGGGGGAGCGAGAGGTTCCAGCGGGGCAAAGGCTGATCATCCAGAACCAGCCTGCAGTCGTGGCGCGAAGCGGGGCGCTCGTCCTCGATGAAGTTCAGCCTGCCGGGAAAAAGCCCATGAGCGGAAAATCCTTCCTGGCGGGCGCGCGAAATTGGTCATAACAGGAGGTCTTCATGCCGAAATACATCGCCGCCATTGACCAGGGCACCACCAGCACACGCTGCATGATTTTCGATCGCAGCGGGAATGTAATCGCCGTCGAGCAAAAGGAGCACCGCCAAATCTACCCTCAGCCCGGCTGGGTGGAACACGACCCGCTGGAAATCTGGCAGCGCACGCAGGAGGTGATTCAGGGCGCACTGACCAAAGTCGGCTGCCCCGCCTCCGAGATTGCCGCCGTGGGCGTCACCAACCAGCGCGAGACGACCGTGGTGTGGGAAAAATCCAGCGGCAAGCCGTTACACAACGCCATCGTCTGGCAGGATACCCGTACCGCCGATATTTGCAGCGACCTGGCGAAAAACGGCGGGCAGGACCGCCTGCGCCCCCAGACGGGGCTTCCGCTGGCGACGTATTTTTCGGGACCCAAAATCAAATGGTTGTTGGATCACGTGGAAGGCGCGCGCGCCAAAGCAGAGCGGGGTGAACTGTTGTTCGGCACGATTGACACCTGGCTGATTTGGAATCTGACCGGCGAACATGTCACCGATGTCACCAACGCTTCGCGCACCCTGTTGATGAACCTGCACACACTGGATTGGGACGAAGAGATTTTGGATCTGCTCGATATTCCGCGCGCCATGCTGCCCGCCATTCGCTCGTCCTCCGAACAATACGGGACGATTCGAGACGGCGGGTTGAAGGGCATTCCTGTGGCCGGCGACCTGGGCGACCAGCAAGCGGCTTTGTTTGGGCAAGCCTGTTTCGAGGCGGGCGAGGCAAAGAACACCTACGGCACGGGCTGTTTCATGTTGTTGAACACCGGTGAAAAGGCGGTGCCCTCCAGCGCCGGGCTGCTCACCACGCTGGGATACAAAATCGGCGCACAGCCGGCGGTGTATGCGCTCGAAGGTTCGATTGCCATCACCGGCGCGCTGATTCAATGGCTGAGAGACAACCTGGGGTTGATTCAATCCTCCTCGGAGGTGGAGGCGCTGGCGCGCAGCGTGGAGGATAACGGCGGCATCTATTTTGTCCCGGCTTTCAGCGGGTTGTTCGCCCCCTACTGGAAAGCCGATGCGCGCGGAGCGATTGTGGGCATGACGCGCTACGTCAACAAGGGGCATATCGCCCGCGCCGCTCTCGAAGCCACCGCGTACCAGACGCGCGAAGTGCTCGATGCCATGGAAGCCGATTCCGGCGTCAAACTCACCGCCCTCAAAGTGGACGGCGGCATGGTGTTCAACGAACTGCTGATGCAATTTCAGGCGGATGTGTTGAATGTGCCGGTCATCCGCCCGCGCGTGGCAGAGACCACCGCACTCGGCGCGGCATACGCAGCCGGGCTGGCAACCGGCTTTTGGAACGATTATGCCGAACTGAAAGCAAACTGGGCAAAAGACCGCGAATGGCGCCCCACTATGGCAGAAGAAACCCGAAAGAAGTTATACTCAGGCTGGAAAAAGGCAGTCACCCGCACTTTCGATTGGGTTGAATAAAACGGCTCAAATGTTCCCTGTCTCAGCCTCACGTGATACAGGGCAGCGTATTCCTCAACAACGCCTCGGCGGGCAGCATCCCAATAGATTATGAACCGACAAGATACTCTCTCTCACCTGCGTGATAACAAAGAAGTCTCCGTGCTTATCGTCGGCGGGGGCATCAACGGCATCGGCGTCTTCCGCGAACTGGGATTGAACGGGGTGGATGTGCTGCTGGTGGAACGCAGCGACTTTTGCTCCGGCGGTTCGGCAGCCTCCTCGCACATGGCGCACGGCGGCATCCGCTACCTGGAAAACGGCGAATTTCGTCTCGTGCGCGAAGCGGTGCGCGAACGCAATCTGTTGATTCAAAACGCGCCGCATCTGGTCAAACCGCTGCCCACCGTCATTCCCATCTTCAAGCGTTTTTCGGGGCTGCTCAACGCGCCGCTCAAATTCCTCGGCAAACTCGATAAACCCGCCGAACGCGGTTCGCTGCTCATCAAAATCGGGTTGATGCTCTATGATGCCTACACCGGCAAGCAGCGCACCGTACCGCGCCATACGTTTCTTTCACGAAGTGAGGCGCTGCGTCAATGGGAAAGGCTGAACCCGGCCATTGTCAACGCTGCGCTGTACTACGACGGCGCCATCCTCCAGCCCGAACGGCTCGCCGTGGAAGTGCTGCTCGACGCCGAACAGGAAAACCCCCGCGCGCGCGCCCTCAACTACATGAGCATGGTCAGCGGGGTGGAAGATACCGTCATCCTGCGCGACGAACTGACAGGCGAAACCTTCGAAGTCAAGCCCAAACTGGTCATCAACGCCAGCGGCGCGTGGATTGACTTCTCCAACCGCAAACTGGGGCTTTCCTCGCGCTTCATTGGTGGCACCAAAGGTTCGCACATCGTCGTCCAGCACGATGAATTGCGCCGCGCCATCGGCGAATACGAATTCTTCTTTGAAAACAAGGACGGGCGAATCGTTCTCCTCTTCCCCCTCTACGACCGCGTGCTGATTGGCACCTCGGACATCCCCGTGGACGACCCTGAAGACGTGCGCTGCACCGACGAAGAAATTGACTATTTCCTCGAGATGGTCAAACGCGTCTTCCCCGACCTGACCCTGACTCGCCAACACATCGTCTTCCAATTCTCCGGAGTCCGCCCGCTCCCCCGCAGCAGCGCAAAAAGCGCCGGGCAGATTTCGCGCGACCACAGCATCGAAGTGCTGAGCGGCGAATGGACTCACCTTGCTTTTCCGGTCTATTCACTGGTAGGCGGCAAGTGGACCTCCTTCCGCGCCTTCTCCGAACAGACTGCCGATAAAGTCTTCGAATACCTCAACCTCAAGCGCACCCGCCGCACCGAATCGCTGCCCATCGGCGGGGGACGCGGCTACCCTGCCGCCGAAGACGAAAAGCGCCGTCAAATGCAGAGCCTGGCTGCCTGGACCGGCCTGCCCCATGAACGGGTACAGACTCTCTTTGAGCGTTACGGCACGCGCGCCGAAGCCGTCGCCGGCTTCATCGCCGAAGGAGCAGACCGCCCGCTCGCCGCGCTGCCCGACTACTCGGTGCGCGAGATTCACTTCATCGCTACTCACGAAAAAGTCATCCACCTCGACGATTTCATCCTGCGGCGCTCCATGCTCGCCATGCTGGGGCATCTCACCCGCGAGGCGCTGACAGAACTGGCAGAGACCTTTGCCGGCGCCCTGGGCTGGCCGGCGGAGCAGCAAGAGGCTGAGGCGGCGCGCACACTGTCGCTTCTGGCGGAGCGGCACGGGGTCCGATTGTGAAGCGGGTGGTAAAATCATCCCCAATGTCGCCTCGCAAATCCAAATTCAAAATTGACCTGGTCATCCCCGTGTATAACGAGCAGGGGGTGGTCGAACAGACCTACGAAGAAGTCTGCAAAGTGATTGATGCGCTTCCGTACAAGTTCACCATTTACTATGTGGACGACGGTTCGGAAGACGGCACGGTCGAATCGTTGAACGCGCTTGCCCGCAAAGATAAGCGCGTGGTCGTTCTGGAACTCTCGCGCAATTTCGGTCATCAAGCCGCGCTGACCGCCGGGCTGGATGCGGCGCAGGGCGATTTTGTCATCTCGATGGATGCAGACGGGCAGCACCCCCCGTCCTTGATCCCACAGATGATTGCGTTGTTCGAGCAGGGCTACGATGTGGTACAGGCGCAGCGCGTGGATGAGGGCGGAACCTCCTTCAAACGCCTGACCTCGGCGGCGTTTTACCGGCTCATCAACGCCATCAGCGGCACACAGATGGTGCCGGGCGCGGCAGATTTTCGCGGCTTGAGCCGCCAAGCGGTAGACGCACTCAAATCCATGCCGGAATATCACCGCTTTTTGCGCGGCATGGTTTCAGCCATGGGGTACAAGAGCGTTATCTTGCCCTATCATGAGACCAAACGAATCGCCGGCAAGTCGAAATATTCGCTGGGCAAAATGGCGCGCCTGGCAATGGACGCCATCTTTTCGTTCTCGCTGGTCCCGTTGTATATCGGCATGAGCGCCGGGCTGTTGTTCATGGTGCTTGCCGCCGTGCAGATTACCTACGTCTTTGCCTTGTGGGCAACCGGGCAAACCGACCGCATCGTCCCCGGCTGGAGTTCGCTGATGGCCATTCTGCTCATTGCCAGCGGCATCATTCTGATTGTGCTGGGCTTCATCGGCGTGTACGTCGGTTACATTTTCCAGGAAGTGAAGCGCAGGCCCGTCTATCACCTCAAGAAGAGAACAAAATGAACGAAAGCCCGCACTATCACCTTGTCTTCCTGCGTCACGGCGAATCGCTGGGCAACGCGCAATCGCGCTGGCAGGGACAATCGGAATATCCGCTGACCGATAAGGGACGCGCCCAGGCGCGCGCGCTGGCAGAACGCTGGAAGAACGAAAACGCGCATTTCGACCTGATCATCTCCAGCCCGCTCACGCGCGCCAAAGAAACCGCGCAAATTATTGCCGACGCCCTGCAAGCCGACATATTGCTCGACCCCATCTGGATGGAACGCGACATCGGCGAAATGGAAGGGCTTACCGCCGAGGAAGTGCGCCAAAAACCCCGCCCGCCCTACGTCACGCCCTACGATTCCATCGGCGGCGATGGCGAAGGCGATTGGGCGCTCTTTCTGCGCGCCGGGCAGGCGCTGCACGGCTTGTTGAAAAGACCGCCCGGCAGTTACCTCGTCGTTTCACACGGCGGGCTGCTCAACCAACTCATGCACGCCGTCACGGGCATCGCCCCGCACATGGACCCTTCCGGCGTGCGCTTTCGCTTCGAAAACACCGCCTTTGCGCGCGTCTTCTACTTCCCGCATCAGCATCGCTGGGTGATAGAGGCGGTCAACGACCACGCCCACTGGAAATTCAACGAGTAAATCATGGCGCTTTCCTCCGCCTCTCCCCTCAACGGAAATCTCAAAGTTCTCGCCTTTGGCGCGGGCGCCATCGGCACTTACATCGGCGGCAGCCTGGCGCTTGCCGGCCAAACTGTCGTCTTTGTTGAACAGCCCAAAGCGGTGGAAGAACTGCGCCGGCGCGGTATGCGGCTGGACCTGACTCTGGATGAACGGCGCCGCACCAAAGAAGCCTACATTCTGGATTCATCCGCCTTCGTTGTTGTCCCTTCGCTCGAAGAGGCGCTTCGCTACGGACCGTTTGACCTGGCTCTGTTTGCCCTGAAATCGTTCGACACCCCGGCCGCTCTGGAAGGCATGCGTCCCTTTGCAGCCAAAATGCCGCCCGTGTTGTGCCTTTCGAACGGCGTTGCCAACGAACCCGCCATCGCCGCCGTTCTCGGCGCGGACAAGGTCATCTACGGCACGGTGACTTCTGCCATCGGGCGGCGCGCCGTCGGCGACATCGTCCTCGAAAAACTGCGCGGCGTGGGCATTGCCAAAGGTCATCCGCTTTCCGAAAAACTGAACGCCGCCTTCAACCAGGCATACCTCAACTCCCGCCTCTTCGACGATGCCGCCTCCATGAAATGGTCGAAGATGCTCACCAACCTGCTCGCCAACCCCACCTCGGCGATTCTGGATATGACCCCGGCAGAAATCTTCGCCCACAAAGGCCTCTACCGCCTCGAGATTGCTATGCTCAAAGAATGCCTGGCGGTGATGCAGGCGCAGGGATTAAAAGTGGTGGATTTGCCCGGCACGCCGGTGCGCGCGCTGGCGTTTGCCGCCAAACTTCCGCTCTGGCTCTCCAAGCCGTTCCTCAGCAAAGCCGCCGGCGCCGGGCGCGGAGGCAAGATGCCCTCCTTTCACATTGACCTGCACTCCGGGCGCGGCAAAAGCGAAGTGGACTACCTGCACGGCGAGGTGGTGCGCGCGGGCGAAAAATATCACGTGCCGACTCCGGTCAACAAAGCGCTGACCGAAACGCTGCTGGCGCTCACGCGGGGGGAAATTCCGCTCGAAGCCTTTGCCCGTAAACCGCAACGGCTGCTCGAAAAAATTCCCGCCTGAACACGGCGGCGCACGCCATGAAAAAACACGCCCCGCTGCTGGTCATCCTTTTCCTCTTTTTCCCGCTGACCTTGCTCTATGGGGGGTACGTGTACGCCCCCTCCGACGACATGTACATCTTCCTCGTCTATGTGCGGAATTTTCTGCAAGGCAACGGGCTGACCTACAATGGCGTCATCGTGGAAGGATTTACCAGCGTCTTTTGGGTGTTTCTACTCACCGTCTTTGGCGCGTTGGGCATTCCGCTGCCCCCGCTTGCCTCGGCATTGAGCATGCTCAGCGGGCTGCTTGCGCTGGCGGCAACCTATCGCCTTGCCGTGAGTATGGACATTCGCCGCGGCTGGGTTGCCCTCCTGCCTCCCTTCCTGCTTGCCCTCACGGGCGATTTTGCGTTCTATTCGGTGGTCGGGCTGGAGGAGGTTCTGTTTACTGCGCTTGCGGCGTTCAACTTCTCTTTGCTGCTTTCCAAGCCGCTCAAGCCCCTGCTTCAGTCCAATTACTACCCGGCGCTTCTGGCGGTGATGATCCTCACCCGCCCGGAAGGGGCATTGATCTGTTTCCTGTTTTTCCTGACCATCTTGAAAAAAGAGACGCTGCCCTGGATTCTGCAATGCGGGCTTAAACTCACGTTATTTCTGCTCCCGGTGCTGGCTGCCAAACGAGCCTATTATGGATACTGGCTTCCAAATACCTGGTATGCCAAAGCAGGCGCCGGGCTGGCAAATGCAGGACAGGGAGCGGTATATGTGTTGTTCAATGCGGGACGATATGTGAGCGTCCTGGTGGTACTCGCGGCGTTAATCCTCTTCATGAAATCCCACCAACGAGCGTTCCCCTGGCGTCACATTCTGCCCGCCGGGCTGATCGTGGTCGCCTGGCTGCTCTACATCACCCTGCAAGGCGGAGATAACATGGTGGGCGGTCGGTTCTTCCTGCCTGTTTTGCCCTTTGTGTATTGCATCCTGATCAAGACCGCCCAGGAAGCCCGCCTGGAAGGACCGGCGCTGGGCGCCACATCGCTATTGCTGGGCACCCTGCTCGTATGGGCGTATGTCGCCAGCCCGGGCATCCAGGCGCAAGCCAATTCGTGGCGCGAAGTGTTCGAAACTCGAAAGAAGGCTGGGCTGTACCTGCGCGAACATTATCCGCCCGACACGCTGGTTGCGTTGAATCAGGCGGGCATCATTCCGTATTACTCGCAACTTCCCACCATTGACATGCTAGGGTTGAACGATGTCCATATTGCCCATCACGGCAAACGGGATTACACACTGTGGTACGCGCATCAGGCTGGCGATGGGGACTATGTCCTCTCCTTGCAGCCAGACATCATCATCTTCGGCGGGCGCGGGCTGAACGCCCAGCCCGGCGAATTCATCAGCGACCGCGAAATCTGGGCTTCGGAACAATTCAAGACAGAATACGTGTTGACCGAATGGGAGGGAGTGGGACCCGTCTATGTTCGAAAGGACGACGGATAACCATCGCCGCTTATTGCCTCATCCCCGTTTCCTGCCTATCAACCACCCAAATCCATTGCTATGCCTATACCCATGAACACCATCCAAATCACCCAACCAAGCGCTACGGTGCAAATTCACCTCCCCAACGGACAAACCCTCGAAGGTCCGCGCGGGACGACCGTGGGAGAGTTTCTTTCCACCATTGAACATTCTTCGCTGCTGGTGGGGGCAATCGTCAACGGCGAACTGCGCGAGTTGACCTACCCCATCCGCATCGAGGCAAAGGTCGAGCCGGTGCTGATGGAATCCGCCGACGGCGCGCGCATCTACCGCCGCTCGCTCACCTTCCTGCTCGAAAAAGCCTTCGCCGATTTATTCCCCGAAGGCACGCTCTACGTGGATCACTCCGTGGCTTCGGGCGGGTATTTCTGTCAGGTCAGCGGACGCGATCCATTGTCCGAAGAAGAAATCGAAGCGCTCAAAACGCACATGCAAAAACTGGTCGAGGCAGATCTGGCTTTCGAGCGCAGCGAAGTCCCCCTCCAGGAAGCCATCGCCCACTTCCGCGCCAAAGGGTACGAAGACAAAGTCTCGCTGTTGAAATACCGCAAAAAGAACTACCTCACCCTCTACCGCCTGGAAAACCATCTGGATTACCACCACGGTTACATGGTGCCTTCCACGGGATATTTGCGCGTGTTCGACCTCAAGTCAACCGATGGCGGCTTCACGTTGAGTTACCCGCGCCGGCACAAACCCAACGAAGTGCAGCCCGTGCCGGAATACCCCAAACTGCTGGCGGCGTTCCGTCAATATGGCGGCTGGCTGACACGCCTGGGCATCGAAAGCGTCGGCTCGCTGAACGAAGCCATCGAACAGGGACGCGCCGATGAAATCGTCTTGGTCTCCGAAGCCTTTCACGAACAAAACCTAGCCGATATTGCCCGCACCGTGGCAAACCACCTCGACCGCAGCCACCTGATTCTGATTGCCGGCCCATCCTCCTCCGGCAAGACCACCACCTCCAAGCGGCTTACCATCCAACTGCTGGCGCTGGGCATTTCGCCCTTCCCGCTCGAACTCGACAACTACTTCCTCGACCGCGACAAAACCCCTCTCGGCGCAGACGGCAAACCCGATTTCGAATCGCTCGACGCCCTCAACCTGCCCCTGCTCTGGGAGCAGCTGCCACGCCTGATTCGGGGAGAAGAGGTTCAATTGCCGCGATACAACTTCAAGGAAGGGAGAAGCGAAGCCGGCAAGGTCATCCAACTCAAGCCGGGGCAGCCCATCATCCTGGAGGGCATTCACGGCATGGACCCGCGCCTCATCCCCGACAGTCTGCGCGGCGAGGCGTTCCGCATTTACGTTTCGGCGCTCACGCAATTGAACCTGGACCGCCACAACCGCGTCTCCACCACCGACACCCGCCTCATCCGCCGCATCGTGCGCGATGCCCGTGAGCGCGGCTACAACGCTGCGCAGACCATCGCCAACTGGGAAGCCGTGCGGCGCGGCGAAAAGCGGCACATCTTTCCCTTTCAGGAAAATGCCGACGTAATGTTCAACTCGGCGCTGGTGTATGAAATGGCAGCGTTGAAACCCTTCGCCGAACCCTTGCTGCGGCAGGTTCCGCACGGCACGCCGGAATACATCGAAGCCAAACGCCTGCTGGCCTTCCTCGAATGGTTCCTGCCGCTGGATGTGAACCTCGTGCCGGATAATTCGCTCCTGCGGGAGTTTTTGGGCGGCTCGATTTTGAAAGACTTCACAGTGTGGAAGGAATAGGCACGGCGGCTGAAGCTGCGCCTCAACCTCACGAAGTCAGCGAAGGCTGACTTTGTGATTGCTGGATGCGGTTTGAACCGCCAGCAATCAAGCGCCGCGTAACGTCAGTTCGTAAGCCCCCCTCACGGCACCACCGGTGCCTTGAAAATCAACCCCACTACATACCCAGCCAGCGCGCTGACCGTGCCAATGATTGCCATCTCCAGCCCGCTGCGCAAGGGTTTGCCAACCGTCACCCGCGCCTTGTACACGCCAACGAGGAACAACGTCAAAGCGGCGATGAGCAGCGAGATCCAAATGCTCAGTTGCACGGTCCAGAAAAAGAACGGGAAGAGCGGGATGAACGAACCGACCAGGGCGGAAAATCCCACCAGCAGGGCGGAATTGAGCGCCTTCGATTTCTCCGGCGGGGTCAACTGAAACTCCTCCGACATCATCACATTCACCCACACATCCGGGTTGGAGGTGATGACCTCCACGATTTTTTCGAGCGTTTCGCCTTCGAAACCTTTTTTGCGGTAAATATCGCGGATTTCTTCGACCTCCACATCCGGCGCGAGATGAATGTGGCGGTATTCCCGCTCGCGTTCGCTGTGGTAGAGATCGTTTTCCGCCAACGTTGAGGTGTAGGCAACGGCGCCCATCGAGATCGATTCGGCAAAGGTCGCCGCCAGCCCCGCCGCAATGACGATGCGCGCCTCCGCCGTGGCTGCGGCAACGCCGAGGATGACGCCGAGAACGTTGACCAGCCCATCCTGCCCGCCGAGAATGACATCCGCCAGACGGAACTCACCGTGATGCGGGTCGTGATGATCGTGCCAGCGTACCTGTTGGATGATTTTGGTGTGTTGATGTTCGATATTCGGCATAGGTTTCGCCTTCCGCTGCAGGCAAAGAGCGCCGCTCACGCTTGTTGTTATCTATCCAGGTGCATATCTGCCATCGAAAGTTCATCTTCGGCTGGTTCAAGATGAGTGAAGACCGTCACCGCTCCGCCCATCGCCGCGCGAATGTCGTTCTCGAAATCCTCCACGATGTGATGTGCATCGTGAACGGTGGTCTCGCCGGGCACCAGCACATGCACCGAGATAAAACGCCGCGCCGCCGCCTGCCGCGTGCGCAGCGCATGAAAGCCAACGCCCTTTTCCTGATATTTATTCATCACTTCACGAATCAGCCGCTGTTCGTTTTCGGGCAAAGCCGCATCCATCAACCCCATCACCGAACGGCGAATCAGTTGAAACCCCGTCCACAAAATATTGAGAGAGACCGCCATGGCAATCATCGGATCGAGCGGATTCCAGCCGGTAAGCCCCGCCAGCGCCACGCCGCCGATCACCCCCACGGAAGTCCACACATCGGTCAGGAGGTGATGCGCGTCCGCTTCGAGCGTGATGGAGCGGTGCTTCCTGCCAGCATCCAGCAGAATGCGCGCCACAATGAAGTTGATGAGCGAAGCCGCAATTGAAACGCCCAAGCCGATTCCCAATTGTTCCAGCGGGCGAGGGGTTACCAATCTCTGAAACGCTGTGACAAGAATCCCAATCGCCGCGCCGAAAATAAGAACCCCTTCCGTCACACTCGCAAAATACTCCGCCTTGCTGTGACCGTACACATGGTCATGGTCTGCCGGGCGCACCGCGATGGTCAGCATGGTCAACGCCATCAGCGCTCCAGCCAGGTTGACCAGCGACTCGATGGCATCGGAGAGCAAGCCTACCGAACCGGTCAACACATACGCGGCGGCTTTGAGCGCAATAGTGGTCACTGCTGCGCCAATGGACAACCAGGCAAACTTTGTCACGGAAGAGCGTTCTTGCAACGGAGGGATAACAGGTAAGAGATTTAGCATATCGAGATAATACATCCGCCCTGAACGATTGAGAATGGACAAAAGTCACGATTTACAAAAACGCCCTCAAAACATCATTCTTTGCGCTCCCCACTTTTCGAGCGGATCGCTGGCAATCTGTTCCTCGAACGTCTCACGCGTCAGCACCGGGACCTCGAACAGGGCGCGCAGCAAACGATATTTCACCAGCCGATAGCGCTTCAAGCGCGCCGCCAGCGCCGGGTCGCGCGCCGCTTTGTATTGAATCAATCCCGCCCGCCCGCCGGGAATGACGATGATGGTCTTCTCCGGCGGATAGGGCGTTTCCTGCATTGCCCGCCCAACCAATGCGGAGGCAAGGAGATAAAAGACGCGCACCACCTGCTGCGACTCATCCTCCCACAGATAGTTCTTTTCCTCCTTGCGCGTGACGTAGTTCAACCGCCTGCCAATCGCTTCCAGCATGGCGGTCATGGTGGTCAATTCCCTGCGCCTCGCCGCCGCCACATCCTCCGCGCGCAGACGCCACATCGCCCCCTCCCGCTGCGCATACGACTCCAGCACAGCGTAAATCATTCCTTTCGAAGGCGTGAGCAACCCGCGAAACTGCGAATACAGGTAATCCTCGATTTCAAGATAGATGCTGTTGGGGTTCTTTTGCAGAAAGGTGACGATGGCTACTTCAACGCAGTCTGCCAACGAGCCGCCCATTTCCTCTTGAGCAAGGGACGGACTCTCCTGCTGCCCGCTGGCGATGCTCCCCTCACCGCGCTGCGCCGCGTGAATATCGCGCACACCCCATAACCCCGTTTCCACTCCCTCGCCGCTCGAATAATGCACAAAGCGCTCATCCTCCAGCAAAGCCTGTTGAATCACCGCGTGCGTCAGGCGCAGCGCTTCATCGAACTCGTGTTCCTTTTTCTTCAAGGCATGCGCTTCGGTCAGGGCAATCAACCCTGCAGCGTGCAGGTGTAAATACGCAGCGGGTTCGCCGCGTTCGGTCAGGTGGGCGAGCATCGCTTCGCGCACGGTTTCAAGGTCGGGGTCGTTGACTTCGCGCTTCAACGTTTCGCCGCGCCGCCACATCAACTGAATCGCATCGTGTTCCGTGCGCAGGGCGAGCGAAGTCAGGTCGAAGCCGGCGGCGCCGGCGGCAGTCAGCGCCGAGGTCAAAAACGAAGGTTCAGGTTCGGGCAGCAGCCCAAAGAACGGCGTCCCCAGCGGAAGCAATTCGAACAAATGCGAAAACGCCGCATGCAGCGCGGTGGCATTCCATGCCCAGTCGTACCTGCGGCGGCGCAGCGCCACCTTGAAAGGTTCTACCGCCTCACGCCCCCACAGCCAGCCAGCCCATAGCGCAGAAAGCGTCCAGAATGCCTGATTCGGACGCGGCACCGAGCCAATGACCGCCGCAATCGGAATCTCTTTTTTGACCTCGCGCGCCAGATCACGAAGACGTCCCTCATAGATGCAGATACCGCCCGTTTCCGGCAGTTTGCGGGGCCACGCTTCCAACGGGACGCTGGAGCCGGTCTCTGCCCACAAGCCGGATCCACGCTCGAGCATCATCCACAGGTTATGCTCACGGAATTGACTTGGAATATTGAGCTGCTTGGGGCGCGGTCGTTCGGAGGGATACCCCCACAGCGTATTGCCGGCATCGCAGGCAAGCAGAATCAGCGCGGTGAGGGCGCGTTTTCTTTCGGGAGTCAATTTCAAACCATCGAGGCGGTTAATGACGGTGGTGAGAAAATACAAAGGACGCGGCAGATAATGGGCAACCGCCTCCTCCGCGTAAATGCGGTCTTCGTCATCGAGCGCTGCAACCCGCTCAAAGGCACGTGAACGGTGCAGGCTGTCGGTGGCGGCGATTTTCCTGGCGCGGTCAACATCCTGTTGGGCGGCAGCTCTTTCGCCGGAGTCGCCGCAATGCGGACAATTGTAGATACGGGCATAGGGGGCATCTTCACCTTTGCGCCACAGGAAGGCTTCGGCTTGAATTTCCCGTTCACATTTTTCGCATAGGGTCAGGTAGAGGGATTGAAGATGGGCGCCGAGGCGTTCCTCGCCCTTTTTGGCGGTCTCCAATTCGGCGAGGGCGGCTTTGAAATCCCCTTCGGCTGGAGGGCGGGCAAAAGTTTCGAGCAGGAAGCGGGTGACGGGGTTGTTGACAGTTACGAGGACGCGATAGCCGGCGCGCGCGGCTTCGAGGGTCAGCCGGGGGGAGAAGCCGAACGGGTCGAGCAGCCAGGAAGCGGGTCGGGTGTGAAGCGTGAGCCAGCGCGAGACCACCCCTTCCTCCAGCGGAGGCGTAAAGCGCGAAAGCGGGCCGGGGTCGGCGGGTTTGGTCCCCGGCAGGTAGGGCTGGTGCTCCATCCCGATTAAGTATACTTCTTTTGGAATCAGCCGGCTTGCCGGCGACGGGAGCAAGCGCCCTCACTCCAAATATTTTTGGAATCAGCCGGCTTGCCGGCGACGGGAGCAAGCTCCCTCACTCCAAATATTTTTGGAATCAGCCGGCTTGCCGGCGACGGGAGCAAGC
>JBBITE010000046.1:0-22844 GCA_037440905.1 Anaerolineae bacterium
CGTAAGAGAACGCCGACTGCGCGCGGTTACGGAATTAATTTGTAAAACTTCATAATCTTGTGCTACGGCATTGCTAATTAATTTGTCAATCTGCTAGTTGCAAAACACCATTAAAATTTATCACTGCGAGCGGCGCTGGGTCTCGATATAGCCTGCGGCTTACTCGCTCATCAAGCGCTGCGAAGCAGTCTTCTGACGGCGAGGAGATCGCTTCGCCGCTGGTCTCGATACGAGCGAGAAGAACACTCGCTCTACTCGACCAGCATCTTACAATAACATCCTTGCAACAGGGCATGTTAATCCGCAATCATAGCGGGCAGCGTCAGGGAGGACACAAAGAGTTAAGGGTGTTCTTTGCACTCTTGGCGGGCTTTGCGGTTCAATGGCAGGGGTTGCGATGCACCCTACGCATAGGAGGCGGCGAATTACATGCGAAAGCGCGGGTACGAACCCAACACCCGCAGCGTAAGAGCGTATTCCCCCAAATGCTCCAGCGCCCGCCGCGAAACTTCATCGCCGGTTGAACCGACAAAATCAATGTAGAAAAGATACTCCCACGGTTTACCTTGCAGCGGGCGGGATTCGATCTTGGTCAGGTCAATATCGCGCAGGGCAAAAACGCTCAATGCCTTGAACAACGCCCCCGGCTGATTCTTCAACGTGAACACGATGGAAGTCTTCGCATCCGTCTCGGGCATCACTGCTTCGCGCGCCACAGCAAGAAAGCGCGTATAGTTTTCCGGGTTGTCTTCGATGCCTTCTTCCAGAATTTGCATGCCATACAACTCCGCCGCCCGCCGCGAAGCGATTGCCGCCGTATCGCGCGCGCCGTTTTCCTTGAGCATCTTCACGCTTCCCGCCGTATCGTAAACCTGCTCGGCGCGGATGCCGTGACTCCGCAAATAGGCGGCGCACTGTCCCAGCGCTTGGGGGTGGCTGATGGCTTTTTTGATTTCTTCCTTTTTCACTCCAGGGTTGACAATCAGACAATGCCGCACGCGCAAAAAATACTCCCCCACAATATGCAGGTTATACCGCAGAAGCAGATCGTAATTCTGATGGATGCTGCCTGCCAGTGAATTTTCGATTGGCGCAAGCGCAACATCGCTTTTGCCGCACGCCGCCGCATCGAACATCGCTTCGAACGTCTCACACGGAACCGTTTCCACCTTCCCAAAGTACTCAAAGACTGCCTGTTCGCTGTACGCGCCGGGCTCACCCTGAAATGCCACCTTCATGATTACTCCTTACGTTCTCGCTGCTCAACCACCACTGTTCACTGTTCATTGATTACTGATTACTGTTCACTGATCCCTTTCCTACTGCCTCTCCGCCCATTCGATGATCTTCCTGAATCCCGCTTCCACATCCTCATCCGAGGCGGCAATCGTCATGCGGATGAAGCCCTCGCCCTGCTCCCCAAATGCGGAACCGGGCACCAGGCCCACCCCTTCTTCTTCCAAAATCCGTTCGCACATTTCAACCGAGGGCATTTTCAAGGCGCGCAAATCTAGGAAGAAATAGAACGCTCCCTGCGGCGGAATGACCCGCACCTTGTCGCTTTCCAGTTCGTGGGAAAGGCGCAGAACCAGGTCGCGGCGGCGGGCGTAAGCGGCGCGCATTTCTGCTGTGACCTGCTGAATCTCAGGGTCGGTGAGGGTAAAGGCGGCGGCTTTTTGGATGAAGGGCGCCACGCAGGTGATGGAATTTTGCCCGGCTTTGAGGGCGTTCTGAATCACCCGCGCCGGCGCGGCAAGGAATCCCACCCGCCAGCCGGTCATGGCGTAGGATTTGGAGAGGCTGTTGACGAGCAGGGTGCGTTCCTTTGCGCCTTCAAAATCTGCCGCGCAAACAGGCTTGCCCTGGTAATACAGGCTGCCATAGACTTCATCGCTGACGATCCACAGGTTGTATTCTTGGGCAAAGGCTTGCAGCCGCTGTAAATATTCCCGCGAGGGGAAGGCGCCGGTGGGGTTGGAGGGGTAGTTGAGGACGATGGCGCGCGTTCGAGGAGTCAACGCTTTCAGCCAGGAGTCGAATGGGGGGATGAATCCAGCCTCGGGCGGGGCAGGGATGCGGATCACATTCCCGCGCAGCATGGTGACCATGTTTGCGTGAGTCGCCCAGGAGGGATCGGGAATCAACACGTCATCGCCGGGGTTGAGGATGGATTGCATGGCCAGGTAGTAGGCATGGATGCCGCCGTGGGTGACGATGATTTCGGAGGCGGGGTGGTAGATTACGCCTTCGTCGCGCTGGAGTTTGGCGGCAATGGCGCTGCGCAATTCGAGCGTGCCGATGGCAGGGGCATAATGGGTCTGCCCGTTTTGCATGGCGCGCAGGGCGGTTTCAATGATGGCGGGAGGGGTGGAGAAGTCGGGGTCGCCGACCTGCAAGCCGATGAGCGGGCGCCCGGCGGCTTTGAGGGCGTTGATGCGGTCGGAGAGAGCAACGGTGGCAGATTGACGGACAAGGTCGAATTGCTGGTTGAGGTGCATGGCGATTCCTGCAATAAAATTTCTGCATTATACACTTGCGGGAGTGGAAAGGAAAACGCCCTCCCAGCGGGGGGCGTTGGTATAATACCCGTTCGGGTACCTTGTGCGCTGTGCCGAAGGAGGGAATCGAACCCTCATTCCCGGAGGGAACACGATTTTGAGTCGTGCGCGTCTGCCTATTCCGCCACTTCGGCTCTTTAGTTGGCGCTCGCAAGTATACCACTCCCAACAAGAAGGTCAAGATAGATGAAACTTGGAATCATCGGATTACCCCAATCAGGCAAGACTACCATTTTCAACGCTCTCACGCGCGGCAATGCGCCGACCACCGCTTCGGCGGGACGCTTCGAGGTGCATACGGCGGTGGTGGATGTGCCGGATGAGCGCGTGACGAGACTCTCGCAGATGTTCAAGCCGCGGAAGACCATTTATGCCAAGGTTACCTATGCAGATATTGCGGGGCTGGAAGCGGGAGCGGCGAAAAGCGGCATTTCGGGGCAATTGTTGAATCAACTCGCCCAAATGGACGGGTTCATTCTTGTCATCCGCTGCTTCGAAAGCGACCTGGTGATGCACCCAAGCGGAAGTGTGGACCCGAAACGCGATGTGGAGTCGATGCTGGGGGAACTGCTGCTCAACGATCTGGTGGCGGTGGAACGCAAACTCGAACGCCTGCACGATGAGCGCCGCAAAGGCGGGACGGATAAAGCCGTGAACGAACGGCAGACAGCTTTGTTTACCCGTCTGCAGGAGGCGCTGAACAATAACATCCCGCTGCGAAAACTGGAATACAGCGCGGAGGAGCAGAAAGAACTTGCGTCTTATGGTCTGCTGACGCGCAAGCCGGTGCTGGTGGTTTTCAACCTGGGGGAGGGACAGGCGGCGCCGCAAATCGAACTGGACGTGCCTTCGGTGGCGCTGATGGGCAAACTGGAAATGGAGATGGCGCAGCTTTCGCCCGAAGATGCCGCACTGTTTATGGAGGAATACGGCATCAAGGAACTCAGCCTGAACCGTATGATTCGCCTGTCGTATGAGTTGCTGCAGGTGCAGTCGTTTTTTACGGTGGGAGAGGATGAGGTGCGCGCCTGGGAAACGCGCATCGGCGCAACAGCGCAGGAAGCGGCGGGCGAAATTCACACCGACCTGATGCGCGGCTTTGTTCGGGCGGAGGTGGTGGCATACGATGACCTCATCAGCCTGGGGTCCATGGCGGAAGCGAAGGCAAAGGGCAGGCTGCGGCTGGAGGGCAAGGAATATATCGTCAAGGATGGAGATATCGTCCACATCCGCTCGAGTCTGTAACGAAAGCTGTGACGGGCTTCATCATAATCACCAAACAACCAAGGAGAACTCAAATTATGGCATACGCGTTGACCCAATGGAACCTCGGAGAACTATTTCCGTCCTTCGAGAGCCCCGAGCTGCAAGCCGCTTTCGACAATGTGGAAGAGCAGGTGGCATCGTTTGAGGGGGTGCGAAACAAATTAAGCCCGGAGATGGATGTGGAGACGTTTCTGGAGGTGGTGCGCGCCTCCGAGGCAACAGCCCGCATTGTGAACAAGATTTATGCATTTACGGGGTTGTCGTTTTCGTCCAATACGCAGGATCAAACCGCCCAAACCTACATGGCGCGCGTACAGCAGTTTGCGGCGGAGATGCAGAACCGCACGTTGTTCTTCAGTCTGTGGTGGAAGGCGCTCGATGACGCCAACGCCGAGCGGCTGATGGCGGCGGCGGGCGATTATCGGTACTACCTCGAAGCGATGCGGCATTTCAAGCCGCACACGCTGAGCGAGGCGGAAGAAAAAATCATCAACATCAAAGACGTGACCGGCGTGGGGGCGCTGGAGACGTTGTACGATGCGATTACCAACCGTTACGTGTTCCGCCTGGAGGTGGGCGGCGAGACCAAAGAACTGACGCGCGGGCAACTGATGGCGTATGTGCAGGGAAGCGACCCCGATTTGCGCGCTAGGGCTTACCAGGAGTTATACCGCGTGTATGGGAACGACGGTCCAATCCTGGGGCAGATGTATCAGACGCGGGCGCGCGACTGGCACAACGAAAACATCGGCTTGCGCAAATTTGCCAGCGCCATTTCTGCCCGCAACCTGGCAAACGATGTCCCGGATGAGGCGGTGGACACGCTGTTGGAGGTTACGCGCCGAAACGTGAAGGTCTTTCAGCGCTATTTCAACATCAAAGCCCGTTTGCTAGGCATGGACAAACTGCGCCGCTACGATATTTACGCGCCTGTCGCCAAATCGGACAAGAAGTTCGATTACAACGATGCGGCGCAGATGGTCTTTGATGCGTTTCGTTCGTTCGACCCGCAGATTGCGGAGATGGCGCAGCGCGTCTTCGATCAGCAGCATGTGGATAGCGAAGTGCGCAAGGGAAAACGCGATGGAGCGTTCTGCTGGTCGGTCGTGCCGGAGATGACCCCCTACGTGCTGTTGAACTATCAGGGGCGGGCGCGGGATGTGGCAACGATGGCGCACGAACTGGGTCACGCCATTCATGCCATGCTGGCGGCGCACCACAGCGTGTTCACGTTCCATTCGTCTCTGCCGTTAGCCGAAACCGCCTCCACCTTTGGGGAGATGATGCTTACCGATAAGCTGCTCGCCGAAGAGAGTGATGAAGCCGTGCGGCGCGATATCCTCTTCAAGCAAATGGACGACGCCTATGCCACCATCATCCGCCAGGTGTATTTTGCGCTGTTCGAACGTCAGGCGCACGAGATGATTCAAAAGAACGCTTCGGTGGATGACCTGAGCAAGGCATACCTGGCAAACTTGAAAGAACAGTTCGGCGATGCGGTGGAAGTCAGCGATGAGTTCCGCTGGGAGTGGGTGTCCATTCCGCACATTTATCACACGCCGTTCTACGTGTATGCGTATGCGTTCGGCCAATTGCTGGTCTTTTCGCTGTATCAGCAGTTCAAAGCGGAGGGCGACTCGTTCAAGCCGAAGTATCTCAAGATATTGTCCGCTGGCGGGTCGGAAGCGCCGGCAAAGATCCTTGCCGAGGCGGGCGTGGATATCCGCTCCGCAGCGTTCTGGCAGGGCGGATTCGATGTGTTGAGCCGCATGGTGGATGAGCTGGAGAAGTTGTAAGAGTTACAAGTTGGTATCTTGCAGGTGAACAGGTTGAGAGACTTGTTCACCTGTTTTTATTGATCCAAAAACAGCCGGCACATTTCCTCTGAAAAGCCCTCTGTCGTTTTCTCGAACTCAATGACTGTGCGTTTGATGGCGGCGTGCATGGCGTAGTCGAACTTGAAGCCCTGGGCGGGAGAGTCGAGGTTCATCCAGGCGTGCGAGTCGCGGGGGATGAGGCGCAGCACGAGCGGGCGCAGCCGCTTGATGAAGTACAACATGTCGAGCGGGAAGTACACCTTGCCGGAACGCAGGTTTGGGCTGTTGAGCAGGCTGGGGTCGGCAGGGTCAACTTCGGGCGGGGGAGGAAGCGGCTTTCCGTTGAACAGGTCGAGCCAGAGGGTGATGTAGTTGCTATGGGCGTAGAAATCCTGTGCGGTGTGCAGAAATCTTCCAAATGCTTCCCAGGCAGCCTTGGCATTGCCTGCTTTCAGGGAGGCGATCACACAGGCGCGCTGTTCTTCGATGTAGGCCCAGGATGTGTCGAAGGCGTTGTTGTCGAAGTGGAATTCATCGTGACCGAATTGCCCGGCGAGGCGGTCTTGATTGATGTTTGCCTGAATGACGACCGACATGGCGCGCGGGCTGAAGCGCCTGCCAAGCGCAGCCAGCATAATTTCGATATGATATTGGGTGAGCATTTTCCAATTATAACGGCGGGGAGAGGCATTATCTCATGGGGATGCACTAGGTTATAATGCGCGCATGACCTTTTATACTGCCAAAGGCGATGACGGGACGACAGGACTGCTGGGCGAGGGGCGGGTGATGAAATATGACGCACGCATCGAAGCCATTGGGACGGTGGACGAATCAACCGCCGCTCTGGGACTGGCGCGCGCTCAATGTCTTGATCCACGCTCGGGGCCGATCCTGCTCGAAGCCCAGCGAGATTTGTACAAATTAATGGCGGAAGTGGCTGCCACTCCCGAACATGCGGAGAAGTTTCGCTTCATTGACGACGTGCGCGTGAAGTGGCTGGAAGAAAAAACGGACGAATTAGCCAAAGTTGTGGAAATGCCGAAGCAGTTCATCCTGCCCGGCGATTCGCTGGCGGGGGCGGCGCTTTCGCTGGCGCGGGCGATCATCCGCCGGGCGGAGCGGCGTGTGGTGGAAATGTACGATACCGAAGAACTTTCGAACCCCGATTTGCAGCGATATTTGAACCGCCTTTCCTCGCTATGCTTTGTGCTGGAGTTGCTGGAAAATCAGGCAGCCGGGCATAAGACGACGCTGGCAAAGGAATAAAGCATTTTTGCAAGGGCGACGCTCTTTGCAGTATCTTCTTTCTGGACTGAGATATGACCGGCACCTTTCTCAACATCGCCACCGTCCTCATCGGCGGGGTTATCGGTTTGATTTTTGGCGCGCGCATTCCCGACAAGTTGAAAACGACGGTGATTTCAGGGATGGGTCTCTTTACTGCCGCCATGGGAATGCAAATGTTCCTCAAAACGGAGAATCCGCTGATTGTGCTGGGCGCGCTGCTCATCGGCACGCTGCTCGGCGAGTGGTGGCGCATCGAAGATGGGCTGCAAAGGCTGGGAAAGGTTTTGGAGCAGAAATTCTCCCGAGCAGAAGACGACGGCTCGAATAAGTTTGTGCGCGGCTTTCTGACCGCCTCGCTGTTGTTCTGCGTGGGACCGATGACGATTCTTGGTTCAATTCAGGACGGGTTGACAGGAGACTATAACCTGCTGGCGGTGAAATCGGTGCTGGACGGGTTTGCGGCGATGGCATTTGCCTCCACGCTGGGAGCGGGAGTGATGTTTTCGACGGTTGTGATTCTGGTGTATCAGGGCGGAATCAGTTTACTGGCGGGACAATTGAACACGCTGGTCACCGCTTCGATGATGAACGAATTGACCGCAACGGGCGGCGTCATCCTGCTGGGGCTGGCAATCAGCAGCCTGTTGGAAATCAAAAAAATTCGCGTGGGGAATATGCTGCCGGGGCTTTTGGCGGCGCCGCTGATTGTGTGGGCGCTGCAGGCGATATAGTGCAGCGCAAATACGGCGGTTGAGACCGCCTACGCTCTTTCATGAAGTGTAACTGCCTACCTGTCACTGCGAGCGAGCGCAGCGAGCGTGGCAGTCTCCCCGCAAATGCTGGAGATTGCGCCTCGGGCGAGCCTCGGTGTGGCCCTTCGGGCTGGGTCTCGATACGGGCTTTGCCCTACTCGACCAACAGCCCTCGCAATAACACACAGCGGCAGGTTTCTTCCACCTTTTGGCTGTCGGTAGGTAGTTACCATGAAGTACTGATAATCTGACGAGGGGAAAAAAGGAACGGCTCAGTCTGCGAAGACGTCCCATTTGCTGTTTCCATAGGGCAGCGTTCTTTCGCCGAACCAACCGAATCGGTCCCAGTAAAAGCGATTCCAAATGTTGCTGCCGAAGGGAGCGCACTCCGCAAGAGTGAATTCCAGCGGAAGTGTATCGGCAATGGGGCAGAGAGGTTGGTCAATTTGCACGAGGGTGGGCGGGCGCAGGGCGCTTCCGCTCAGGGAGTTGCGCAGGCCGGGGGTCGGGAAGCAGTTTTCGTTCCAGGAATCGGCACCGCCGTTATCGGGCAGGCGGCAGAACGCCTGATCGGGGAAATCCACCACGGAGTAATTGTACGCGTCCGCCAGTTGTCCATTGGGTTTGAGCAACCGAACGCCGTCGCCGCCGTCGCTGAGGAGCAGTCCCGTCTGGCTGCCATAGAAGACGATGCGTTCGCCGGGCTTGAGGGTGACGGCGGGAAGCGTGTAAGGGAGAGAGCCGATGTTGGCTTCGTCGTCCAGGCGGTAGCCGCTGAGGTTGACGTTGACCACCCCATGATTGAGCAATTCGATGTATTCATCGCCCTGATTGACCACGCCGTCGTTGTTCCAGTCGCTGCCGGGGCGGGGGACGAATTCGTTGATGGCTATGAGCGGAGGCGGCGGGGGAGGAGGCGGCGGGGTGGGCGTGCGGGTGATGGTGCGAACCGGGGTCGGCGTGCGGGTGCGTGTGGGTGTGCGGGTGGGTGAAGGGGTGGCAGTGGGCGGAGGCGAATAGGTGACGGTGTTGTCGGTGCTGGTGCTGGCAGTGTTGGGGTTACCCACCAGGTCTGTGACGCGGTTGGCAGAGATGACCGGGCGAAGCGTACCGGGGACTGTCACCACGCTGGCGGAGACGGTGAAAGTTTTGTTATCGCCGGAATTGGTAATGCTCCAGGTAATGCCTGAGGCGGTGCCGGTTTGGGTAATATCGGAGGGCGTGAAGAAGCTGGCAACAATCGGCTCGGAAAAGACAACGGTAAAGTTGATGGGCAAAGCGGTTGCCGGGTCTGCCTGCCCGCTTGCCTGGTTGATGGTAACGGAGGGCGGCGTCAGGTCTTGATAGGTGACGGAGTTATCCACGCCTCCGCTGGCGAGGTTGTTATTGCCCGCTGCGTCAGTGACTTGCGCGGCATCAATCACCGGTATCAATGTGCCGTTCTGACCGACCGAAGTTGCCGAAAGGAGAAAATTCTGGCTGTCGCCCGAATTGAAAATGCTCCAGGTGATAAAGTTTGCAGTGCCGCTTTGCCGAATATCGCTGACAGTAAAACTGGAGGCGTTGATTGGCTCTGAAAAGGTGACGGTGAATTGCACAGGCGGCGCGCCGGCGGGATCGGGCTGCCCGGCTGCCTGTTCAATCATCACCGAGGGGGCAATGTTGTCGAGGGTATAGGTTTCGTCAACAGCAGGCTCCAGGAGAGGCAGCGGGTTGCTAAGGCTATCCGCGATGTTTTGAGAGGGACTCAAATCCAACCCCACCACGCCGTTATAGGCTGGCAGGGTTCCGCCTGAGGCGGTGACATCGTAAACGCTGCCGCTGACCGCCGTCACAGAGAGCGTGCTGCCGCTGGCGCCCGTGAGCACAAAATCAAGAGGGTCAACGCCTGTGACGGGTTCGGTGAAGGTCAGGCGGAAGGTCAGAGTATCGGCGTTGGTAAGCGCGCTCGCTGGAGTCTGGCGGCGAATGGAATCCAGCGAAGGGGCTGCGCCATTATCAATGACAATATCTTTATTGGCGCTGAGCGAGCCTGCCGTCCCCGGCGCCGGCAGGATGAGGACGGCGTTCCCCGCCGCGCCGACAATCGAGCCGCCATTTAATGCCAGGGCAGAGGCGGAGACATAATCGAGATCGCTCGAGGCATCGCCTGCCACAACGGTGTAGCGAAAGGTCAGGGTGGTGGTTCCGCTGCCGCTCAGATAGGAGGCGGTGCGGTCGGTCAGGCCGGTTTCCAGCAGCAGGGTGGGGGTTCCGGTCACATCCACCGGCACGTTGAACGAAACAGTGATGTCTATGGTGCTGGCGGCTGTGTAGGTACCGTCTGCATTGGGCGAGGTGACGTTGGTTACTGCAACGCACGGCAGCGGCTGGCTGGCGGAATTTTGCGGGTTGCTGCTGGTTTGATTCCAGGTAAAGTCTGCCTGGTTGTTATCTGTGTCGTTGCAATTTCCTCCGCCGCCGGCGGTCTTGCGTTCGTAACTCTGGTCTGCTGTTCCGCTGAGGAGAGCAAGCGGCGTCCCCTCTTTATAAGCGGACCCCGTGCTGAGACCGACTGCGTCTATGATGGTAGTTCCATCGGCAAGCGTGAGGGCAACGCCGCCGTCATCGGTAATGCCGGTGGTGTATGTCAAATCGGGCAAAACAGCGCCGCTATATCCACCGCTGCCGTTGTTGGCAACGAGGTAGTATTGACCCGGAGCAAGGGAGGTGGAGGCGGGAATGGCGGCGCGGGTGCTAACCGCCCCGGCATTATTGGACCCTCGAATCAGCCAGCCGCTGATGTCAATCGTCGAAGCAGTGGGGTTGTACAACTCGATGAACTCATCATTTCCCCCGGCAGGACCCAGAAAACGAAATTCGCTGATGACCACACTGAAAACCGCCTGCTGCTGCGGTGCGGCGTTTACCGGGACGCGCACGCCCACCCCCAGCGCCATCAGCAGGCAGACAAGGAGAAGCGGAAAGAACAGGGTGCGGACGGGTCTGTGCATAAACAGGCAGAAAAGCAGGAAACGCACTCCCGGCAAACGGACGGGCGTTCCTGCGCAAGAGGCGGTAACGGCTCCATTATACGCCCCGTGGAGCAGATTGCCCAAGTACGGAAGGACTAACGCGGTTCGACTACAATTTTGATGGCAGTGCGCACCTTGTCTTCAATCGTGACGTCCGCAAATTCGGGGATGCAGACCACGTCAAGCCCGTCGTTTTTCAGGTAACCAATCGCCAATACCAGCGCTTTGATTGCCTGATTGACGGCTCCGGCGCCGATCGCCTGCACTTCTGCCCGTTTGTGTTCACGGACAACGCCTGCAATTGCCCCGGCAACAGCAGAGGTACGGGAGTTAGCAGAAACTTTGATCATCTCCATGGGAACCTCCCAACAGTGAAAAAGGGGCTTGTTTTAAGAGCATTGTACAGGATTTAGCCTTTCTCTTCAAGCAGTTGGAGGTTCGAGAAGTTCCCCCTCTCCTGGCAACCGATGCCCTGACGCCGCTTCACTCCCCACTCGAACCTGATTCCGTTAAAATGGGCGCATGCCAACCTACGATTTCATCTGCAACGACTGTCACCAGCACTTCGACGTGTTCCTGACCTTCGCCGAATACGGCAAAAAGACCGTCAAATGCACCCTGTGCGGAAGCAAAAACGTTCGCCGGCGGATGACGAAGGTGCGCATCGCCAAATCAGAGGAGAGCCGCATGGAAGCCATGGCAGACGATTTCAGCGGCTTCGAAGGGCTGGAAGATGACCCCCGCGCCATGGGCAGGATGATGCGCAAACTCGGCAAAGAAATGGGCGAGGAACTTCCGCCCGAATTCGACGAAGTGGTAGACAGGCTGGAAAAAGGTCAAAGCCCGGAGGAGATCGAAAAAGAAGTCCCCGGCCTGAGCGAAGAATCAGGCGCGTTGTAGAGCAAAGCCGGCATCAGGTCCCAAAAAAGAACCGCCCTTTCATCGAAGCGCGGTTCTTTTTATTTTTACTCGTCCTTGCCGGCGATAACCTTTTCGACTTGTTTAGCGGTATCCTTGAGATTGCGAACCCGCCCCAGCATATCGTGCCAAAAGGAACTGCCGGCGCTGGCCGCCAGACCGGTGATCACCGTTCCCCCCACCTGTCCAAGCGGAGTATCGAGCGCCGCCATCACCTGCTGCGAGAAGAACGAACCGAGAATATCGAAGGTGTTGATTTGCAAGGCAAACGCAATGACGATGCCAATCAACGCCGAAAGCGTGCGTAAAATCGTCACGCGCTGCTTCACGCTGGCGGCGTAGCGCTCGCGTAAAATGGTCAGTTTGACGGCAACCTCCTTGCGGGCGAGGTTGATTGGCTCTTCCAACTCCAACTCTTCCAGCGTTTTAACGGCGCTCTCCGCCACCTGCTTCGCCAAACGGTTCAACTCATCGAGGCTGGTGCCGGTCTTTTCGGCAACCGTCTGAATGGCAACCACTTTCGCCGCCTCGCCCGATCCTTCTGGCAGCCATTCCTGCACCGATTTCAACACATCATCCGGGTTGACTTGTTTTTGCAGCCCCTTGAAAAACGAAAACGGTTCGAGAATGGTCTCCACGCTGACCGATAGCACCAGCAGGATCGCAAAATATGCGCCCAGCACACCGAGAACCGCAGAAATACTATTGATATCGAATTGCATGGGAATCTCCTCTGGAAAGGTTGGATGCAGAGGTAACTACTCGGTCATGTCATTGCGAAGCGGTTTTTTCACTGAAGGAATTTTTTGGAACGAACAGGGAAGTGCTTCGCCGTGACATTTGACTTGTAAGAAGAGCAGTTACGCCTGCAAACAGTATATCATTTTCCCGCTTCGCGCCGACGGGAAGCCTGCTCCGGCTTCAGGAATTTTTACTCCGCTCCAGCCTTTGCATCACTACCCGGCGCAGCGCTTCCTGCACGTCTTGCCAGGGTTGCTGCGCATCCACCACCGCCCAGCGCTGAGGCTCCTGCCGCACCATCTCCAAATACCCCGCCCGCACGCGCTGATGAAATTCAACCGTGTACGCATCCAGGCGATTCCACTCATTATCCTTTTTCTTCCTCCTCAATCCTTCTTCCACATCCACATCGAGCAGAATGGTCAAATCGGGCGTCAAACCGCCGGTGGCATATTTGACCAACGCGCGAACTTCGCCCAAATCCTGCCGGTGACCATAACCCTGATACGCAATGGTCGAGTCGTAGTAGCGGTCTGAGATGACGATCGCGCCGTCTGCCAGCCGCGGCTTGATGACCTGCTCCACGATTTGGGCGCGCGCCGCCTGGTAGAGCAAGGTCTCGGTGCGGGGGTGCATCTCGGCATTCTTCATATCGTGCAAAATGCCGCGAATCTGTTCGCTGATGGAAGTGCCGCCCGGTTCGCGCGTGGGAAAGACGCGGTATCCTTTTTCGCGCAGGTATTCTACAAGATGGGGAATGTGAGAGGTCTTACCGGAACCTTCGGGACCTTCGAGAGTGATGAACATGGATTATCGCTTCTCCTGACGCGCCAATTATAAGGTTGGTTTCAGCAACTGCACACACTTTGTACACAATTTTCTAACTTGCCTGTAACAATGGGAGCATAGAATTTTTTTCGGAAAACGCCAGAAAAATGCTGTCAACGTCCGATGCACCGAGAGACCGGCAGAAGAGACGCTCTCCAGCATCGGGACGCACATACTCCACACACCACATACCTTCACTTGCAAATAACCTTCAGGAGGCAGAAATGTCATTGAAGAAACTACTGTACGTGTTCCTGGTTATCGTGATTGCCGGCGCCTCGGCTCTGGCAGGCGCCGCGGCGGGAGGCTTCGCTGTTTACCGCGCAGTGCAGCAGAACAAACTGCCCGCCTGGGCGCTGAATGCCCTGCCCGTGAAAAATCCATCTGCCGCACAACCCCTTGTGCTCAATAACACCGACATCGAAACCGCCATCACCCTCTCTGTTCAAAAGGTGGGACCGGCGGTGGTGACCGTTGTGGGCACCATCCCCGGGCAAATGACCTTTTTCGGTCCCACCGGCGATCAGACCGTGAGCGGCAGCGGCTTCTTCATCAACGAGCAGGGTTACCTGCTTACCAACAATCACGTGGTCGAAGGCGTTTCAGAGGTCAAAATCATCCTCTCCGACGGCACGGAACAAGCGGCAACCATCGTCGGCACGGATATTTACGCCGACATCGCTGTATTGAAGACGGAAGGCAAAGTGCCGGCAGTGGCAGTGCTGGGCAACTCCGATGCGCTCGACCCCGGCGAATCGGTCATCGCCATTGGGTCGCCGCTGGGGAACTTCAAAAACACCGTGACCGTGGGTGTAGTCAGCGCAACGGGACGCTCGATAGACACCGGCAACGGTTACCAGATCGAAGACCTGATTCAAACCGATGCGGCAATCAACCACGGCAACTCCGGCGGTCCGCTTGTGAACCTGGCGGGAGAGGTGATCGGCATCAACACGCTGGTTGTCCGCAACACGGCAAGCGGTGATGTGGCGGAGGGGCTGGGGTTTGCCATTCCGATTAATACAGCGGCGGCAATTTCCCAGCAAATCATCCAAAACGGCTACTTTGCCCGTCCCTATTTGGGGATTCGCTTTCAACCCATCACCCCCCCCATCGCAGCGCGCTACAATCTGCCCGCCAAGTGGGGAGTGTACGTAATGCAGGTGGTGGATGGCAGCCCTGCGAGTAAGGCAGGGTTACAGGAAGGCGACATCATCACCCAGATCGGCGACGTGACGCTCGACGAAACACATTCCTACGTCAACACGCTATTCGCCCATCAGCCCGGCGACCAGATTACACTCACCATCCTGCGCGATGGAAAGGAAATGCAAGTGCAGGTTACCCTGGGTGAGACGAAGCATGGGTAATGTATAGAGATAAAAAAAGTGCAGATGCCGTTATCGCATCTGCACTTTTGATTCAAGGGGCTTGGGTTTGGCAATGCTCCAATCGTTCCTCTCCACTTTTTACTCCCTAAAAATCCTCACATGCCTCCGGGGTTCCTTGCCATACGAGTGTGAGACCAACTCTGCCTGGCGCGCCATTTCGTGCTGCAGGCGGCGCACAATGGACGGACCCGGCGGCAAATCTACCCAGCGCTCGCCATTGAGAACGGCGGCAATCGCCTTTTGGGTTTCGCTGCGGATATCGTCCATGTTGTCGCGCAGGGGGACGGCGTTCAGGTTGTACAAATCGCCCAGAAATTGTTCCACCTGCGCCACGGTGTTGGCGCGCAGCACATAAATGGGCATGCCGCGCTGTTCGGCTTCGATCACGGTCTGCTGGCGGTTGCGGTAATAGGTGCGCAGGGTCACCAGCGCATCGGCTTCTTCCACGTCGCGCACGATGATGGCAGGCACGCCGAGGCGTTTGGCGGCTTGCTGCAGTCTGTTACGCGCCACGCCGTAGGGATACACCTTCACCGGTTGAAGCGCCACGCCGGGAGCGGAGGGGGCGCGGGAGGTGGAAGAAGGCTCATCGGAAGCCGAAGCAGGCTTGAGCGGAGTCTGATCGAGGGGCGGGCGTCCGCGGCGAGGCTTGGTCTCTTTCGCATCCACCCGAGACGAGGAAACTGGTTCTGCTTTCTCAATCCGAATCCGCCCCTCTTCATCACGGGTGCGAATCTCCGGCGGGATGGGGTAGCCGCGCAGGAGGGCATCCACCGATGCCATGATGTCGAGGTGAACGGCGAAACGGTCGCGGTTTTGGATTTCGATGAGGACATCGAAGGTGGGCGGGGCGCGTCGTTCGAGGACGGTTTTTTGCGTGCCGCGCCGGCGCGCTTCTTCATCGGATAGGGTGACCGCTTCGATGCCGCCGACAAGGTCGCTGAGGGTGGGGTTGAGGAGCAGGTTGTCGAGGGTTTGACCATGCGCCGTGCCGATGAGCTGCACGCCGCGCTCGGCGATGGTGCGGGCGGCAAGGGCTTCGAGTTCGCGTCCGATTTCGTCAATGACGATGACCTCGGGGTTGTGGTTTTCGACGGCTTCGATCATCACCTCGTGCTGAAGCATCGGCTCGCGCACTTGCATACGGCGCGCTTTGCCCACGGCCGGGTGCGGCACGTCGCCGTCGCCGCCGATTTCGTTGGAGGTATCCACGATGACGACGCGCTTCTTTTCGGCGAGGATACGCGCGGCTTCACGCAGGAGGGTGGTTTTACCCACGCCCGGGCGCCCAAGGATGAGGACAGACTTGCCCGATTCGATGATGTCCTGAATGATGTCCACGGTGCCATACACGGCGCGCCCGACGCGCAAAGTCAAGCCGACAATATGCCCGCGGCGGTTGCGTATGGCGGAGATGCGGTGCAGGGTGCGTTCGATGCCGGCGCGATTATCGGCGTCGAATTCGCCCGTGCGTTCGTCCACATAATCTATTTCTTCGCGGGTGATTTCGGTGTCGCGCAGGTTCACTTCTCCGTCCACAAAGCGGACGGTGGGGATGCGCCCCAGGTCTAAAATGATCTCGAGCAGGTTCTCGCTGTTGTTTGCCTTTTCCACCGCGCGGCGGATATCGAGAGGCAGAACATCGAGGAGAGCGTCGAGGTCGTCGGTAATTTTGAGTTGTTGGGTCATTTTTTAAATGTCAGGTATCGAGGGTACGCGCTTTGGTAGCGGGCGGCAGGCGCCGCTTCCACGTTTATTATACGAGAAACGGTCACGCTGCGCATTGGAAAGTAATTGCTGGAATGAGCCGCAGTGTGGTGTTCATCCACAAAGCGCACGAAGAAACACGAAGTTTTTCTCCTCTTACAGGGCTGCGAGAAGACAAAAGGCATCAGCGCCAGTCGCTCAATTCTTCTTCCAGCGATTCAATCACTCTGAGATATTGATCTGCTTCACCTTTCAGGCTGGCTTCAAAGGCAATGGCGTTCAGTCCTTCCGAAATGCGGTATTCGTCTTCGGGCGAGATGTTTTGTTCGAGCAGGGGAAAGATTAAGTTCCGCAGGCGTTCGAGATGCTGGCGCATGGTGGAGGTGTACTCGCTCGCCGCCCAGCCTACCTCTACGCGCGCCTGTTCATCGCCCGCCTGCCAGCCCTTTGCGGCATTCAACATGTACTCACCAGCCTCACGGCTTTTCTGCTGCGCCGCCAGCATGGCGCCCACCGCTCCATCATCGGGAGGAAAGCCGTTATCCACCAGCGCCTGGCTTAGCAGCGCTTCCTTTTTGAAGAAATACTCTTCTACAAAACCCTGTATGAAGGTATGAGCAATGATAAAAAAGCCCGGGCGCGCCTTTTTGCTGCCCGAAAGGATCGCCGCCCCGCCGCCCAGCACGTCTAAAAAACGGGAAATGACCTCCTGATCGGCGCGGAAGGATTTCTCGAAGCGCATACGATTCTCCTTTTGCTCTGTTGCAATGATGTCATTGCGAGACGCCAAAGGCGGCGAAGCAATCTCCTCTATCTAACGGTTCTCTGCGCGGACCTTGTTCCTGAGTTCGCCCAATCCCTCGATCTCCACTGAAACCTCATCCCCGTCTTTCAAGAGCCCCACACCGGAGGGCGTGCCGGTAAAAATCAAATCGCCCGGTTCGAGAGTCATGACCGAGGAAATGTAGGCAATCAGCACACCCACGTTGAAGACCATGTCGCGCGTGGACGCCATCTGACGCATTTGCCCATTGACGCGCACGGTGAGAACGGCATCGGCGGGGTCAAAATCGGTATCAATCCATGGGCCAAAGGGACAAAACGTATCGAAGCCCTTGGCGCGCGTCCACTGCTCGTCAATTTTTTGCAGGTCGCGGGCGGTGACGTCGTTGCCAATGGTGTAGCCGAAAATATACTTTCTGGCATTCTCGGCGGTAATGTAACGTCCACGTTTGCCAATCACCACCACCAATTCGCCCTCATGTTCCACCTGAGCAGATTGGGGCGGAAGGATAATCGTCTCGTTGGGGTTGATAATCGAGGAGGGCGGCTTGAGAAAAATCAGTGGCACCTTCGGCACTTCATTGCCGAGTTCTTTCGCGTGTTCCACGTAGTTGCGCCCCACACAGACGATTTTGGTCGGTTCACAGGGAGCCAGCAGGTTGACCTCGGCGAGAGGCGTCTCGGCTTCCTTGCGGCGGTAGCGCCCGAAAATATTGCCTCCCACCTCCCCCACTTTATCGCCCAACAGCCATCCATACTTCGGCTTTGCTTTTCCTTCTTTCAATTCATATCGAACAATACGCATGGTTTCCTCCGGTATCCTAAGTGTAACATGATGTATAATAGCGGGCGCAGGGTGGCAGCAACAGCCGTCTTTGCCTGGTTGGGCGCTTAGCTCAGTTGGTTAGAGCGTCTCTCTTACACAGAGAAGGTCAGGGGTTCGAGTCCCTTAGCGCCCACAAAAGTCCCGCTTGCGGGGCTTTTGTTTAATCGGCAAATCCTTGCAAAATGGTCAGTTTCGTTGTAATTTTCTCTCATTCCCGGGCCGTTTGTGATATGTTTCGCAGCACTGCTTGTATAATGTAACAATACCATCCCTCCCCCGTCAGGAAATTAGGCTTCGTGTGAGCATTCGTTTCAAGGTCATTCTACCTTACCTGCTGCTAACGCTCCTGATTGCAGTGACTGGCGCGTTCGTGGTGACGCGCCTGGTAGCGAACTCTTTGGAGGAGCGCCTGTCCAATCAACTTTTGGAGGCGGGGCGCGTCGTTTCCGACGAGATGATCCGCCAGGAAATCAGCCAGACGAACGATGCCCGCCTGCTGGCATTTACCAGCGGCATCGGCGAAGCGCTCAAAGCGGGGGATGAAGAAAAGGTGGCGGAGCTGGCAAAACCGGCTGCGGGAGGGGTGAACGTCGAAAATGTCATCGTGTTCGACAGCCGCGGACGCGAAATCCTCCACACCATCAAACAACCCGATAGCAGCCTCCCGGACGTGACCCAAAGAGGACGCGCCGCGTTTCTTCCCATCGTAAACGAATTACTCAGCGAAAACAACCCCGATAGCCTGCCCCGCCGCATGTTGACCCAAGACCCGCTGGACGGGCGGTATTATTATTTCTCTGCGATTGTCGTGCCGTTCGAAAACGAGGTGAGGGGGGTGATAGTGACAGGCACCTCGTTGAATACGCTGCTTCCCCTGCTGAAAGCCACCGCCTCTGCCGATGTCATCTTTTACGATAGCAGCGGGCAGGCGCTCGCCTCCACGCTGGGAAAAGGCACAACCGACCCGCTCTTCCTGCGCACCATCGCTATTCCAACCGATTTTTACAACAGGATTATCGGGCAGAGCGACTTCGTGGAAGGCGAAAACTTCGAGGTGGATGGGCGGTTTTATCGCAGCGGCTTCAGTCCTCTGCAAATCGGCAGCGACCGCCTAGCGGTATTTGCCGTGGTTCTGCCCATGCAGTTTGTGGTGGAATCCAGTTCCACCAGCCGTAATCAATATATCTTGCTCTACTCCACCGCCATGGTGGCGGTCATTCTCATCGGTTATCTGATTGCGCGTATGATCATCGTACCGCTCTCCTCGCTGGTACGCACCTCCCGCGCCATTGCCGAAGGCGACCTCACCCGCCGCACCGGCGTGAGAACCAACGACGAAATCGGCGTCCTCGCCAGCACCTTCGACGTGATGACCGAAAACCTCCAGCAGCGCACCATCGAACTCGAAAAGACCAACCACATCCTCGAACAGATGGACCGCGCCAAAATCCGCTTCATCCAGGTTTCCGCCCATGAACTGCGCACGCCGCTTACCCTCGTGCAGGGATACGCGCAGATCATTCAAATGAAAGCCAAAGACAACAAAGACCTGGAAAAATACGCCCAAGGCATCATGGGCGGCGCAGCGCGCATGACGGACATCGTGGATAACCTGCTCGACGTTTCCCGCATCAACAGCAACCTGCTCCAACTCCGCCCCGCCGACGTGGAAATAAAAGCCCTCATTCAGCAAGCCGAAAAAACGTTTCGCTCGGCGCTCACCGAACGGCGCCTGACCTTTACCGCCAGCGGCTTGGATGACCTGCCTGTCATCAAAGCCGATAAAGACCTGCTCTACAAGGTCTTCTATCACGTGATTGGTAACGCCATCAAATACACCCCCGATGGAGGTTCCATCACCGTCAGCGGCTCTCTCGTTCAAGAGAACGGTCACCCCTCCGGAATCGAAATCAAAATTCAAGATACCGGCATCGGCATAGACCCGCAATATCATGAACTCGTCTTCGAAAAGTTCTACCAGACCGGCGACGTTCTCCTGCACTCTTCCGGCAAGACCAAATTCAAAGGCGGCGGTCCCGGCTTGGGGTTAGCCATTGCCCGCGGCATCCTGGATGCACATCACGGGCGCATCTGGCTCACCAGCCCCGGCCACGATGAGACCAAACTCCCCGGTACCACCGTCTTTATCCGCATCCCCCTGGATAGGACGCAAGAATGAACGCAAACCACATCCACTCCGAACGCGAACGACGGGACTGGGTCATCGTCCTCGTCATCCTTCTGATTGGATTTTTGTGCATGGGACTCGCCGGTGAACGCGCCATCCGCCTCGCACCTTTCTGGAAGTTGCAGACCAACATGCTGTCGAACCTCGACCCCGACAGCGAATTTCTCACCAGCCGCCCGGTGGGCTATTATCCACCTCTCGACTCCGCCATCCTCACCCCGCCCGCCTGGCTCAACACCTATCTGACGCCCGGCGCGCAGCCTCCCACACGTCCTGCCGCCCGCCCTTCCGATACGCCGTTCCCCACATCCACCCCGTTCCCTATTCTCAGTCCCTCTCCCATTCCTACAAACACTTCATCTGCGCCTTTCCCGACCTCCACCAACACGGCGATCGTCGTCTTCCCAACGCGCACCTTCACCAGTGTACCGTCCACCCCTCTGCCTCCCACCCACACCCCAACACCCACCCTGCCTCCCACCCCTATCGCAGTTGACCTGAGCGTCACCAAAACCGACGGCTCGACCACCTACACCCCCGGCGCAGCCGTCACCTACACCATCATCGTCTCCAACAACGGGCTCAACAACGTCAACGGCGCCACCCTCACCGACATCTTCCCCGCCATCATCACCAGCGCTTCGTGGACCTGCCTCCCCAGCGCCGGCGCATCCTGCCCTGCCAGCGGCAGCGGCAACATCAACCACACCGTGAACATTCCCGCCGGCGGAACACTGACCTACACCGTCACCGCCGGCACAAACCCCGCTGCTCTGACAGACCTGATTAACACCGCATCCATCTCCGCCCCGGCCGGCTACACCGAAACCAACCCTGCCGACAACTCCGCCACCGACACCGACACCCCTCTCTTCACCGCCGACCTGCAAATCACCAAAACCGACAACTCCACCGATTATGCCGGCGGCGGCACAAAAACCTATTATGTCGTCGTTAGCAACGCCGGTCCATCCAGCGTCAGCGGCGCGTCCGTCACAGATATCTTCTCCACCAACTCCAACATTGTCGGCGCGAATTGGACCTGCTCCGGCACAAACGGCGGCACATGCACCCTCAGCGGAAGCGGCGACATCAACGACACAATCAATCTGCCCGCCGGCGCCTCTGTGACCTACGTCGTCACCGCTGCAATCTCCTCCAGCCCCGCCGGGCCCCTCATCAACACTGCTAGTGTCGCGCCGCCCATGAGCGTTACCGACCCTGTGCCCGCCAACAACTCCGCCACCGACAGCGACACCCTCATCACCACCGACCCGCTTCCCCCAAACATGGGAACGCTCGATAATGTTTTCTACACCCTCACGGCCGGCAATAGCCTTACCCTGAACACCAATCTCATTGCCGATGGCGACCCTGGTCCCGACCTGGTCTTCTACGAATACTCCGTCGCCACCATCCCGCCCGATTTCTTCGACGGCATCCTGCTTGATTGGATCGTCATCGAAATCAGCGACGGGAACAACTGGTATCGCGTGTTCTACTGGGGAGATAACCTCAGAGACACCAACACCAACGTGGACTATACGCTCCTGACCATCCCGCCCGCCTCGCCCGACCCGGAGGAGGACCAACGCCAAATCACCAGCGCCGACCTCTACAACGGCACCGGCGTGACCATTGACATTGACAGCCTTGTCCCGCCGGGCACTTACACCTTCATCCGCTTCTACGCTCCGACGGGCGATACAGACGGACAGGCGGAAATTGACGCCTTCGAAATCCTGCCCTAAAAACAAAACAGGCAGGGCGGAGGAGTCGCCCTGCCTGTTTTGATTTAACCAAACGGTTCTACATTAACCGCCTGCCGCGGGCGTTGGCGCGAGAGGGCAATCGCCAAACCCATTGCCGAAGCCCCGTCCGTACATTCCAAAACCACGGCCAAATCCAAACCCGTCCCCGCCGCCGATAAAGCCTTTATCCAGCCCTTCGAGCAGCCAGTTGGCTTTTTCCTGGGTCATCGTGCCGTTTGCCACTGCCTGAGCGATGGCATCCCGCATTTCGGCAACGCGCACAGCCTGCAGGGCGGCTTGAACGTCCTCGATGGCCACGCCCTTTTCAGTGGCGAGGTCTTGCAGCGTCTTGCCAGCCTGCAACGCGGAAGAAACCTCATCCGGCGTCATCCCCAGCACTTTGGCAACCGCTTCCAATTCCGCATCGCTGAAACGGAAGCCGTGCCAGCCCGGTCCGCGCCCCTGCTGAAGCATGTTCGAAGGCTCCAGCGCATACGCAGAAGTGGCGCCGATAACGCCAACCACCAGCAAAGCGGCAAGCAAACCGCCGAGTACGATTAGCATTTTGTTTTTCATCGTTTTATCTCCTTGTCTCATAAATTGATTGAACCGCGTTCAACCTGAACATATCGTAACCAAAGGCTGTTATAAAGTTGTGATGCAAGTTTGTGTAAATTATGGGGACGGTTGTGTCATTTCTCACTTGACCCTTCCCCCTTCCCGTCCTACAATTTACTTCAGTCTCGTAGTCCCATAGTCTCATAGTCTTGTAGTCGCCGGGTCTGGCGGTCATTTCAAAGAAGGCGGCCATTCGACTATCTGACTATCCGGCTATCAGACCATTCGACTAACCAACCAGGAGACTAAATATGTCTGATTTTCTTTTCCGCGGCAAACTTGCCGAACTCGACCCCGACGTGTTCGATCTGACTCAACTCGAAGCGGAGCGGCAGGCGAGGAAGTTGATCCTCATCCCCAGCGAATCCACCGCGCCGATGGCGGTGCGCGAGGCGC
>JBBITE010000047.1:0-16087 GCA_037440905.1 Anaerolineae bacterium
TCGAGTTTCGCTCCTTTTTCAGGCGCTCGACTCTCATTTTACTTGGTCACATTTTTCGCGGCAGGTCACTATTCAAATGTCTTTTGCGTAAGTCCTAAGTGATCGGTCGTAAGTTTTCAGAAATCCATAGGCGCAGTCGGCGTTCTCGTATGCCGACGGGGACGTTAGAGAACGTCATCTGCGCGTTTAATTATTTTCAGCGGTTTACTTAAATATTATACTGATGTCCTGATTTAGAGAAGAGGACATTAGTTTACAGGCTGGTTAATTACACGACAGCAGATTTTTCGTGGTTATTGAGATCCCCCAAATGGAAGCTGGTGTCCTAAGAGAGCGTTTTAAAACTACCTCTATTGCGCGTAAGCGACGTTCTCTAACGTCACTGGATGCGCTAGAGAGCGCATCCTACGCATTTTGGGAGAACAAACAAGGACTTTTAAAACACTCTCTAACATCGGTCAACAAATTACAGATTCACCCTATCACTGCAAGGAGACCTCTTCCCAATAAGTCTAATCAAGAGAGTTTGTAACGACGGACACAAAGTAGAGTTCACACAAAGCCGTGATTTACTGAATTTATAAACCTTTACGATCCTACACCATGAACAAACTACGCTAAGCAGACTATCATTTTCGGTAATTGTCGTTGATGAGAAAAGAAAGATCGTAGGTTTCTGCTTCCAGAAACAAGATTCCGGCCGCATCCTTGGTTGAAATAATAGGGGACTCGCTGCCAATCGGCCACTCAATATTGATAGTTGGATCATTCCAGGCAATCGTGCGCTCCCATTCGGGTGCATAATAATCGGTGGTTTTATAAATCACTTCCGCTTCAGGGGATGTGACGTAAAAACCGTGGGCAAAACCCGGCGGCACCCAGATCATCCGCTTATTTTCAGCCGAAAGATAATCCCCCACCCATTTGCCAAAAGTAGGAGAGCCTCGTCGGATATCCACAGCGACATCGAAGATCTCGCCTGAAATCACACGCACCAGTTTCCCCTGAGGCTGTCGAATCTGATAATGTAAACCGCGCAGCGTCCCCTGGCGGGAACGTGATTGATTGTCCTGTACGAACTCCCAAGCAATACCAGCCTCTGCAAACCGCTTCTTCTGGTAACTTTCAAAGAAATATCCCCTGGCATCTTCGAACACTTTTGGCTCAATTAAGATCACATCAGGGATGGATGTTTTTATAAACGAAGTCATGTTTCAGCTGCCTTTTATCGAAAAACTTAGTGTGAGATTATCCACATTCGAATCGCCGCTTTCTCAGGAAAAGCGCCGCACAGTTTACCATAAACCTGGAGATTCCTTTCTCCTTTACCCCGCCATCAAAATCCGGGGGCGATATTGCAGCGCCTCCGCCAGGTGCGGCGGTTGGATGTTTTCACTCCCCGCCAGGTCCGCAATCGTGCGCGCCAGTTTCAAGATGCGGTGATAGGCGCGCGCCGAGAGATTCATCTGCGCCATGGCTGAACGCATCAGCCTTTCGCCCGTTTCATCCAATTTGCAGAATTTTCGAATCTCTGCAATGCGCATATCGGCATTGCAGGTGATGGTATAAGGCTTTGAGCCATCCGCCTGGTCGAGCGCGGCAAAACGTTCCCGCTGCCGCCGGCGCGCAGCCTCCACCCGTTGCCGAATGACCGCCGAAGGCTCGCCCAGCCGGTCACTGGATAATTTTTCGTAATCCACGCGCGGCACTTCGATGTGAATATCAATGCGATCCAGCAGCGGACCCGAAAGCCGCTTCTGGTACTTCGTCACGGCGGAAGGCGCGCAGGTACAGGGCTTCACAGGGTCGCCATACCAGCCACAGGGACAGGGGTTGGTCGCGCTGATGAGTTGGAAATTGGCGTTGAAGGTGAGCGAACCCTGCGCGCGGCTGATGGTGACCACCTTATCTTCCATCGGCTGGCGCATGACTTCCAACACACGGGTGCCGAATTCGAGAAACTCATCCAGAAACAAAACCCCGCGGTGCGCCAGAGAAATCTCACCGGGCTGGGGAATATTCCCGCCTCCCACCAGCCCCGCATGACTGATGGTATGGTGCGGCGCCCGAAACGGACGGTGACGAATCAGCGGCGTGCCGGGCGGAAGTTGATCTGCAATCGAGTAAATCCTCGTGACCTCCAGCGATTCTTCCAGCGTCATCTCCGGCAGGATGCCGGGAAATGCGCGCGCCAGCAAAGTTTTTCCGGCTCCGGGCGAGCCGATCATCAGCACGTTATGCCCGCCCGCCGCGGCGACTTCCAGAGCACGCTTGACATGTTCCTGTCCTTTGATTTCCGCAAAGTCTGTCGGAACAAACGCCGGCGGCGCATCCTCACCGGAAGGCACAAAAGGCGGAATGGGCTGGCGGCCCGATAAATGGTCGAAGAGCGAAGCGAGCGTTTTTACCGGAATAACTTCCAAATCGGGAATCAAAGCCGCTTCCGCCGCGTCCGCTTGCGGGACGATGATCCTTTTGTATCCCTGCGCCCGCGCCGTGGCAGCCATCGGCAGAACACCCCGCGTGTGACGCACCAGCCCGTCGAGCGAGAGTTCGCCAACCACCAACGTCCCTTCCACTGCCTCATGGGGAAGATAACCGGAAAGAACAATCACCCCCAGCGCGATGGGCAAATCATACGCGGGACCTTCCTTGCGGACCGAAGCCGGCGCAAGATTGACCACCACCCGCTTGCGCGGGAATTGCAGACCTGCATTGCGAATGGCCGTCTGGACTCGCTCGCGGCTTTCCTGCACCGCCGCATCCGGCAAGCCGACGATGGTCATCCCCGACATGCCGCTGGTGTAATCCACTTCGACCTCGACAATCACGCCGTCGAGTCCCACAACCGCGCATGAAAAAATCCTGGCAAGCATGGGGATATTTTACATGATGTGGATTTTATAAACCAACCCCATCCATCAGCGTTTCCCAATTTTCATAACAGGGAATTGCCGCCCTCTCAAAAGCAGACTTCTTCGCCGCGCTGCCGCTGGTCAGCCCCAATGTCCGTAGCGTCACATCATACCCGGCTTCCCGCAATGCCTTTCCTGCTGCCAGCGTCGAACGGATGCCCCCCAGTGTATCTTCCACCACGACCAACTCGAACGACTTCGGCAACTCAACAAAACGGCTGTTCAACTTTCCCGATACATGCCAGTCATACGCCGCATGCAACGCCGACAGTTCATCATCTGTCCACGCCGCGAGAATGCCTGCCAGCGCATGAAACGGCGAAGGCTTCATCAAAGTCGCCGGGTTCAAACCCTGCTGCGCCGCAAGATATTCCAACTTCCCAAACGCCATCAACGGGATGTCCGCCATCCCGACCAACTCCAACGCCAACTCCGCCTCAGGCGCATACCCAAGGCTGGCTTCCACTCCGCGCGGCGGATGCGAAGGGCGGGCGGTAAACGCAACGAGAGAATTCATCGGACGCCTTAACCTCTCGCGGATTTCTTCACTGATGTTGGCTTTATCCTCCGTCCGCAAAAGGGAGCGCGCTTCAAACTCCGCCGGTAACTGATATGTGGACCCAAACATTTCACTCCCCAAAGTGAAGTGCTGAAACGTGCGAAACGTCTCCGACTTGTTGACATTCCGCGATTCCGTCAGCAGATTTCTACGCAAGCCTTCTGGAATAGACGCAAAACATCCCGCCTGAAATGCCGTCTCTGCGGGATATTGCCCTGTCACCAATTCAAATTCAGGGATGTGCAACTGCTTGGGTCTATCTGCTCGCTGGCTTTGAATCTGTTTCGCCGCAACCGCCACATCATCCGATAATCCGCTTATTGGCTGACGCGAGAGTATATCGTCCCAATATGCGGCAATGATCAGCGGCGACATATCCCACTCGCTCGAAATGCCGCGCTTTTCCATGCCAGTGATCACGTCCTCTTCGATGAGATAATCCCCAATAAAGCGTTTTACCGTTGCCCGCAGCGCCGCCCGATACCCGCCCGGTTGGACGAGTACACCGTCAATATCCAGCAAGAGAATGCGCTTCATTGATGCCGCTTCTCCAACTCGGCAAGGATGTGTGCAGGAGTCAACCCGCGCGCCGCGAGCAGCACCAGTATGTGATAGGTCAAATCCGCCACCTCTTCAATCAATCGCTGGTCTTCCTGCGCCAACGCCGCCACAACCACTTCCGTCCCTTCCTCGCCCACCTTCTGCGCAATCTTCGGCAAGCCTGCATTGAAAAGACTCGTCGTGTACGACTTCTCGCTGGGGTTATTCTTCCGATCTTGAATCACATCAAACAACCATTGAATGCTCATATTCTTTTCCTCGTTTCGTCATTGCGAGCAGGGCGACAGCCCGACAAAGCAATCTTATGACTATGCCACAAGATTGCTTCGGGCAGAAGAGCACCGCCCTTGCAATGACGAATTAAATGTTTCTATAAAAACACGTCCGCTCACCCATATGGCACGCGGGACCCGCAGGCTCGACCAGTAACAGCAGCGTATCCGCATCACAATCCACGCGGATTTCGACCACCTTCTGCACATTGCCCGATGTCGCACCTTTGTGCCAAATCTCCTGGCGGCTGCGTGACCAGAACACAGTTTCGCCTGTTTCAAAAGTCAACCGCAGAGATTCAGCGTTCATCCACGCCATCATCAACACATCCTTCGTCGCCGCATCCTGCACAATAGCAGGGACAAGTCCATTCGTATCATACTTAATCTCACTCAATAACTTCTCTTTCATCTCTCCTCTTTTTTTACTGATCACTGGTCACTGGCCACTTGTCACTTCACAACCTCACCGCCACACCTTGCGCTGCCAACTCCCGCTTCAACTCAGGAATCCTCAACTTCCCATCATGAAACAGCGATGCCGCCAACGCCGCATCAGCGTGACCTTTGGTGAGCACATCCGCAAAGTGACTGGGAGTCCCTGCCCCGCCTGAAGCGATGACAGGCACAGATACCATATTCGAGATGATACTCGTCAATTCAAGGTCATAACCTGCCAGCGTGCCATCCGCATCCATGCTGGTGAGCAGAATTTCACCTGCGCCCAACTCCACGCCGCGCACCGCCCACTCGACCGCATCAATTCCTGCGGGTGTGCGCCCGCCTGCCACGTACACTTCCCAACTTGAGCCGTTGCGACGCGCATCGATTGCCAGCACAATACACTGCGCCCCGAAGCGACTCGCCCCTTCGGAAAGCAACTCAGGTCGCTTCACCGCCGCCGAATTGACACTGACCTTATCCGCGCCAGCCAGCAATAAATTGCGCATATCGTCCACTTCGCGGATTCCGCCGCCGACCGTCAACGGCATGAAGACCGTCTCAGCAACTCGACTGACCAATTCCAACGTGGTCTTGCGTCCTTCGTGCGTGGCGGAAATATCGAGAAAGACCAACTCGTCCGCGCCCTGCTCATCGTACAGACGCGCCTGCTCCACAGGGTCGCCCGCATCGCGCAGGTTTACAAAGTTCACGCCCTTCACCACGCGCCCATCTTTGATATCCAAACAAGGGATGATTCGTTTTGCCAGCATAAAAACTCCAATCGGTAGAGTCGAAAGTCGAAGGTCAAAGGTCACAAACATCCGACCTTCGACTTTTGACCTTAGACTCGTAACGCCTCTTCCAAGTCAACCGTGCCATCGTATAAAGCACGACCAATGATTACGCCAGATAATCCCGCATCCTTCGCTGCCTTCACATCATCAATCGTATGCACGCCGCCCGAAGCGATAACGTCGAGTCCGCTTTTCTCAGATAACTCCCGCGTCGCAGCGATGTTCAACCCGCTGCCCAAACCGTCGCGGCTGACATCGGTAAAGATAACGGTAGCAAGCCCAAAGGTCCGCATTTGAAGCGCAAGGTCAAGCGCAGGCACGCCGCTGTTATCCTTCCAACCGCGCGTCCGCACGAGTCCATCACGCGCGTCAATCCCAACAGCAATTCGTTCCGCGCCAAAACGGTTCAACGCATCGCGCACAATCTCAGGTTGTTCAACAGCAATTGTTCCAAGAATCACGCGGCTCACGCCCAACGACAACGCCGCCTCAATTGACTCAAGCGAACGCATCCCGCCGCCGAATTGCACGCGCGCGCCGAGTTTTAAAATCGCTTCAAGCGCCGCACGATTCGCATTATCGCTTTCACCGAACGCGCCATCGAGATTGACAACATGCAGCCACGCCGCGCCAGCATCCATCCAACGCTTCGCTATCTCGGCGGGGTCGTCGCTATAAGAAGTCATCCGTGCGGGGTCGCCCTCTTTCAAACGCACCACTTTGCCGTCGCGCAAATCAATCGCGGGATAGATCGTAAACATCACACCTCCACAAAATTTTTCAAAATGCGCAGCCCCACCGCCTGACTTTTCTCAGGATGAAACTGCACGCCAAACACATTCCCGCGCCGCACCGCGCACGCATAGCGAATGCCATAATCCACTTCCGCGATCACATCGGATGGATCACCCGCCTGACAATAATACGAGTGATTAAAATAGACATACGCCCCGTCTTGGATTTGATTGAAGAGCGCCGCTTCTTTCTTGACCTGAATCTGATTCCACCCCGTGTGCGGAATCTTCACCGAAAGCGTATCTGCAAACTTCACCACCGTGCCGCACAGCAGACCCAAGCCTTCGTGCTCGCCCATCTCTTCCCCGATTTCGAACAAGGCTTGCATCCCGACACAGATTCCTAGCATCGGCACTCCGCTCGAAACGACCTGCTTCACGGCATCATCGAGTCTCTTGTCTTTCATGCCCTTCATAAAATCACCGAATGCGCCCACGCCAGGCAGCACAATTTTTTTGGCATTCAAAACCTTTTGCGGGTCGTCCGTTCGTACCACGCTCGCGCCCACCTTCTCCAACGCTTTCTGCACCGAGCGCAAATTCCCTGTGCCTGCGTCTATCAAAATAATTTCATTCATAATTACTTCCTTGTCTTTACGAATTACGCATCACGAATTACGTAATACGTATTGCGTAATTCGTAACTACAGACTTCCCTTCGTCGACGGTATCATCCCGCCCCGTCGCGGATCAAACTGACTCGCCGCATCCAACGCGCGCGCCCAGGCTTTGAACAAGGCTTCGGCTTGATGATGGTCATCGCGCCCGTACAAGACTCGCGCATGGAGGTTGCAGCGCGCCTGCACCGCAAATGACTCGAAGAAATGCGGGAACAACGTCACAGGGATATTGCCCACATACGGCGTATGCCATTCGACCTGCACCACCGCATACGGACGCCCTGACAAATCCATTGCCACATGCGCGAGCGTCTCATCCATCGGCGCGAAACAATCTCCCATGCGGACAATCCCCTTGCGGTCACCCAACGCCTTATCGAAGGCTTGACCCAACGCCAGCGCCACATCCTCCACCGTATGATGGACGTCAATGTGCAAGTCGCCTTGGGCTTTGACGGTCAGGTCAAAGAGACCATGTACGGCGAGATGGGTCAGCATGTGGTCAAGAAACCCCACACCTGTGGAAATCTCGTGCTTGCCAGTGCCATCGAGGTTCAACTTAATCTCAATTTCTGTCTCGTTTGTTTTTCTTGAAACTTCGCTTAGTCGCATAATTTCTCCTTTTCGTCGAAGGTCAAACGTCAAAGGTCAACCGACTTTCGACTTTCAACTTTCGACCTTCGACTTTTGACTTTCAACTATATTTTCCTCAATGCCTCAATCAACACATCCGTATCACTCGGACGCCCCACGCTAATGCGGATATGATCTCTCAGCCCAGGCTTGTTGAAATAGCGAATGAAGACTCCGAACTCTTGCGCCAATTTCGCTTTCAACTCGGCGGCGTCGCGTCCGTTCACCTGGCAGAGGATAAAGTTCGATTGCGTAGGATACGGCTTGAGATATGGAACCGCTTCCAGCGCGGAAAAGAGGCGGGTTCTTTCATCCTTGAGTTTTTCGACTAAGACTTTCAATTCATCCACATGAGCAAGGGACGCTTGCGCGGCAACACTCGCGGCAACGTTGACATTGTACGGCTGCTTGGACTTCCACAAGGTGGGCATGAGCCACTTGGGGAACGCGCCATAGCCAATGCGCAAACCCGCCAAGCCCGCCCATTTGCTGAACGTGCGCAACACGACCAGATTCTCACGCTGCGGCACTTCGCAGATTCGGCTGAGACTCGCCCCGAGATTCTCGCCCGCGAATTCAATGTAGGCTTCGTCGAGCACCACCAACAGCGGAAGCGAGAGCAATTCATCCTTCACATCAGCGGGGATCAAAGAGCCGTCGGGGTTGTTGGGTGAGGCGATGAAAAGCAGTTTCGGCTTGTGCTCCTCAATGGCTTTTTTTATGCCATCCATATCCAAAGAGAAATCCGCATTGCGTGGAACTTCGATGCAGCGTGCAGCGTTCAACTCCGCGTCGAAGGGATACATGCCGAAGGTGGGCGGGCAGGAGAGGATGCACTCGTTCGGTTCAAGGAAGACGCGCATGAGCAGGTCGAGCAGTTCATCCGCGCCAGAGCCTGCGAGCAGATATTCTTCATCTACACCTGTGAACGCGGCAAGCGATTTGCGCAAAGCGCGCGACTCAGGGTCGGGGTAGATGTGCGGAAAGTCCATCTCTGCCAGCGCCTTGCGGACGGCAGGCAGAATGCCATACGGATTTTCGTTCGCGTCGAGTTTGACAATCTGCGAAGGTTCGCGCCCGATCCTTGCCGACAAAACTTCAAACGGCTCGATGGGGGTGTAGGGCGGGAGAGATTCGAGGTGGGTTCGGATTTGCATGTTTTTTCCTTTGACGATTGACCAGTATTGACGGCGGACGATAGACAATCATTGATCGTCAATGGTTGATGGTCTGTGGTCTATCGTCCTGTTTCAACTCCGCCAGCATCGCTGTATAGCGCGGCGGTTCTTCTTCAAAAATATAAGTGACAGGCGAGACGATGATGCCGCTGCCGCCGACACTTCGCAATTCACTGATGGCTTGCGGAAGACGGCTGCGCGGCACAACGATGGTGACCGAGTGCCAGTCTTGATTCGATTCGCGGGTGATGACGGGGCTAATGGTGGGACCTTGCAGACCGCCGACGGATGTTTTCATGAAGAGATTGGACGCAATCGCTTCGGGACTCCGCCCGCGCATGTTTGCAATAACGAGGAAATTTTCCTTCGCCCGCAGATGCGCTTCGATGTATTCGAGCAAGCGGCGCGCCATCTCCAATGCCTGCGGATTGGTTTGCAAGGCTTTGCGGTTTGCGATGAGCGCGGCTTGCGAAGGTTGGATGAGTCCATCAGGCAGCGCACGCAGACGATTGTCTTGCAGGGTTTGACCCGATGAAACAAGGTCAGAGATGATGTCGGCATAGCCGATGGTGGGCGCGGTTTCGAGAGTCCCCTCGGCGGCGATGAGCGTGTGCGGAATGTTCTGCGCGTTGAGAAAGCGCTCGGTGAGGACGGGGAATTTTGTCGCCACTCTCAGCGGACGGTTGAGACTCGCCGCGTATTTTTTCAACGCAGGGATGTCGATGACATCTGTCCATGCTTCGGGGACGGCGAGCATAAGCGCACAGCCGCCATAGCCAAGTTCGTCATGCAGGACGATAATCTCGCCGTTATCGCCGCGCTTTTCTTCCAGCACGTCAATGCCCGTAATGCCAAAGTCCACGCTGCCCTGGCGCACGCTGACCACAATGTCGCTGGGGCGTTGAAAGAGGACGGTCAACTCAGGCAGGGCGGGCATCTTCGCCTGATACTGGCGCGGGTTGAGTTTCTGCACGGAGAGTCCACACTCGGCGAGGAAGTCGAGCGAGTCGTCCATGAGGCGTCCTTTGGAGGGGAGGGAGAGGCGGAGGGTGGGTTGAGTCATAAAAGTTTTCCTTTATTGTGTCTGGTAGTTGCCCCCACCCTGCCTCCCCCAAATACGACAGAAGTACCGTCGTATTTGGGGAAGTGCCGCTTTAGCGGCGGAGGGGGTAACAAAAAGCCCCGACGCACGGTCGGGGCTTGATGAGGTGAAATACGGTACTTGTTACTGAATGACAGGTACGCGCACATAAACCTCCCGACCATGCGGGGGTTGAATGTGATGATGGTGGTGCTTGAGCGCGTAGTTCATGGTAGGCGGCAGTATACCCATCTGGATGAGATTTGACAAGTGCTGATTTCTGCGCCGCTATTCCACCCCGCCGCAAAGGAAGACCAAATCGTTGACGTTCGTGCCGCTGGGACCGCAGCGAATCAAATCGCCCAGCGCCTCGAAGTAATGATACGCATCGTTTCTGGACAAATAGCCTGCGGCGTCCAACCCCAGCCTTTCCCCCCGCCGATAGGTTTCCCCCGTCACCACCGCCCCGGCCGCCTCGGTGGGACCGTCCTCCCCATCCGTCGCCAGAGAGATGAGCAGCACATTTTCCAAACCGCGCAGTTCTTCCACAGCCGCCAGCGCCAGTTCCTGATTCCTTCCGCCTTTGCCGTTCCCTCGCAGCGTGACAGTCGTTTCCCCGCCTGCAATCAGGCAAAACGGACGGTTTCGCCTCGCAAGTTCCTCTTTCAGCCGTTTGGCAAGCATTTTCCCTGCTTCGCGCGCCTCTCCCTGTAACTCGTTGGTCAAAATTTCGGCATCGACTCCTTCGCGCCGCGCCTGCTCCACCGCGGCTTGCGCCGCCATGCGGTTATCGCCGATGATGATATGGACTCCAGAATCTTGCTTCTGGGCTGGCAGGAGCAATCTCCCTGATTCCAAAAATTGAACGATCAAATGTGGAACCCGTTTCTCGACATCGTATTTTCTCAAAATCGAAATTGCATCTTCGTGTGTGGTCGGGTTCGGGAAGGTGGGACCGGAAGCAATCGCTTCGAGCGGACTTCCAATCACATCCGAAAGAATCAGGCTGACCACCTTTGCCTTCGTCGCGCGCGCCAGCCCACCACCTTTGACGCGGTCCAACTGACGGCGCAGGATGTTGATTTCGTCAATGCGGGCGCCGCACGCCAACAGCAGCGAGGTCAGCGTTTGCAAATCTTCCAGGGGGACGTATGGCGCGGTCATCAGCGCTGAGCCGCCGCCGGAGATCAGGCACACCAGCGTATCTTCCTCCCCCAATGCAGAAACAAATTCCAGCGCCGCCTCGCCCGCGCGGAGCGACTCAACATTCGGGATCGGGTGCCCGCCCAGGAGAACCGGGAACAGGCTGCGGTCGAGGCTCGATGCGTGTTTGCTGATGGCGAGCGCGCCGGAGAGGGGAATCGCCTCCGCAAGGGCTGTCAGCATCGGGATGGAGGCTTTCCCAATCCCCAAACCGTAAACCTTACCACTCACTTGCGGCAGGTTGCGCCGCACCGCTTCCGCCGGGTCCACCGCCCGCAGCGCCGCCGCCAGGATGCGTTGGAGGCGCGGGTCGGTCAGGCTGTGAGTCGAGAAGCGTTCCGCGTCCACGGCTGTTATCATAACAGAAACGATGGAGCGACTATGACAAAGCCAAAAGTTTTCGTCACGAGGATCATCCCCGCCCAGGGGCTCGATTTGGTGCGGGAATTTTGCGACGCCGATGTGTGGGAAGGCGAACTGCCGCCGCCGCGCGAGGAAATTTTGCGGCGCGTGCGGGGGGTAGATGGTTTGCTTTCTCTGCTGACAGACAGGATTGACAGCGAGGTGATGGATGCGGCAGGCGCGGGCTTGAAGGTCATCAGCAATTATGCGGTCGGGTTCGACAATATTGACGTGGATGCCGCCACTGCGCGCGGTATTCCGGTGGGCAACACGCCCGGCGCGCTGACCGATGCCACCGCCGACTTTGCCTTTGCCCTGCTCATGAGCGCCGCACGCCGCATTCCCGAAGGCGAGCGCTTTGTGCGCGAAGGCAGGTGGAAGACCTGGGGACCCATGCTGTTGCTGGGCAATGACATCCACGGCGCGACGCTCGGGCTGGTCGGTTTTGGGCGTATTGGCCGCGCAATGGCTCGCCGCGCGGCAGGTTTCGACATGCGCGTGATTTACTATGACCCTCATGCGCAGCCCGAGCCTTCCCTCAAAGCCTCGCCGGTGGATTTCGAAACTCTGCTTGCAGAATCGGACTTCATCTCGCTTCATACCCCGCTGACGCCTGATACACGCCATTTGATTGACGCCAAAGCCCTGAGCCGCATGAAACGGACGGCGGTGCTGGTAAATACCTCGCGCGGTCCTGTGGTGGATATGGACGCCCTGTACGAAGCCCTGCGCGAGCGGAAGATTTTTGCCGCAGCGCTGGATGTAACCGACCCCGAACCTCTGCCCCCCGGTCATCCCCTGCTGACGCTGGACAACCTGGTCATTGCGCCGCATATTGCCAGCGCCAGCCACACCGCGCGCGGGAAGATGGCATGGATGGCGGCGAACAACCTGCTCGCCGGGCTGAAAGGCGAGCGCCTGCCGAACTGTGTCAATCCGCAGGTGTATGGATAAACGATAAAAAAAAGACCGGGGATCATCATCTCCGGTCTTTCATCCTGCTAAAACGAAACACTTTCGCCCGGCTTCAAAATGACCGCCTTCGTCTGTGTCTCCTTGTGGACGCGTTCTGCCCAGGCGTTCGCGTCCTGCGCGAGCAGGTCCCAGGTGTTGTAGTGGATGGGGATGACCGTTTTCGGCTGGAGCAGTTTGACGGCGCGCAGGGCGTCAGCGGGACCCATGGTGTAGTTGTCGCCGATGGGGATGACCGCCAGGTCCAGCCCTTCTTCACCGATGAGTTTCATATCTCCGAACAAACCGGTATCCTGCGCCATGTAAATCTTCTTGCCGTCGTTGGTGGTGAGCAGGAAGCCGGTCGGGTTGCCGCCGTTCGAGCCATCGGGCAGCGCGGAACCATGCAGGGCAAGCGTCAGTTTGAGGTACCCAAAAGGATGCTTGAATCCGCCGCCAATGTGTTGAGCGTGCGTCTTTTGTACGCCTTTGCCCTCGAACCAGGTGGCGATTTCGAAGTTGCTGATGACGGTTGCGCCGCTGCGCTGGGCGATGGCAACCGTATCGCCCACGTGGTCGCCGTGCCCGTGGCTGACGAGGATGAAGTCTGCCTGCACAGCCTCGGGGGCGATGGGAGCGGCAGGGTTGCCGCTGAAGAAGGGGTCTATGAGGAGTTTGTAGCCGCCGGTCTCAAGTCCCAGGGTGGCATGTCCGTACCAGGTGAGTTTGTTCATATCAGCCTCCTTTTCAATCAAGTATAGACAAAACCTCCTGCAAGTCAACCACAATTGGCAGGGCGGAGGAAAAAACCTATAATGAATGAAATACGCTTCGGGAGAGATGCCATGAACCCCAACCCCACCCTGCGCCAGCGCCTTCGCTACATCTTCGATACCTGGATGTCGCGCGGAACGCCCGCCATGATTCTCATGTTGTTTGGGCTGTCGCTGATGATTGTCGTCCTGGCGGGAGCGGTCATCTCGCTGACGGGCGTTTCACAAGACGGCACCCGCCTGACTTTTGGCGAAGCCGCCTGGGAAAGCCTGATGCGCACCCTCGACCCTGGTACCATGGGGCAGGATGTGGGTCCCGGCTTCCGCGCGGTGATGCTGTTCGTAACGCTGGGGGGCATTTTCATCGTCAGCGCGCTGATTGGCGTGCTGAACAACGCCATTCAGGGACAAATCGAACGTTTGCGCAAAGGACGCTCGCGCGTGCTGGAAAACGGCCACACCGTGATATTGGGCTGGTCGGCGCAGATTTTCAACATCCTCAATGAGTTGATGATTGCCAACGAAAACCAGCCGCACGCCCGCCTGGTCATTTTGGCAGAAGAGGATAAGGTGCAAATGGAGGACTCGATCCGCGAGAGGGTTCAGGTCCGAGGAAAGACGCGGACGATCTGCCGCAGCGGGAATCCGCTCGACCCAAACGACCTCGAGATTGTCAGCCCGCATACCGCCAAATCCATCATCGTCCTGCCGCCCGAAACCAGCGACCCCGATACCGATGTCATCAAGACGGTAACCGCCATCACCAATAACTCCCAACGCCGCGCTCAACCTTACAACATCGTCACTCAGATTCGCAAAGCCGAAAACCTGGGCATTCTGAACATCATCGGCAGGAGGGATCATGTGCAAACCATCTTCTGCGAGGAGATCATCGCCCGCGTCATGGCGCAGACCTCGCGCCAGTCGGGGCTTTCGGTGGTGTACACCGAACTATTGAACTTCAGCGGCGACGAAATCTACTTCAAGGAGGAGACGGAACTGGTGGGGATGACCTTTGGCGAAGCGTTGTTGATGTACGAAGAGTCCTGCGTGCTTGGCATCCGCCAGGCAGATGGGAAGATCCGCCTCAACCCGCCGATGGATACCAAAATCGAACGCGGCGACCAGATCATCGCCCTCTCGGAAGACGACGATACCATCCTGCTTTCGGCGTATGCCGCTTCTCTGCGCGCCGGCGCGCGCCCCATCCCCATCCACGAACAAGCCATTCGTTCCAGCCAGCCTCATCAAAACCCGCCGCCCGAAAAATGCCTCATCCTCGGCTGGAATCGCTCCGGCGCGATTATCGCCCGCGAATTGGACCGTTACGTGTCGGCGGGTTCGACGCTCGCCATCGTCGCCAACACCCGCGGCATCGAAGACCAACTTGCGGCGCAAGGCGTTCAACTGCGCCGCCAAACCCTGCACGTGCGCCAGGGCAACACAGCCGACCGCGCCCTGCTCGACAGCCTGCACATCCACGAGTACAACCACGTCATCGTGCTGGCAGAGGATTCCCTCCCCCCGCAACAAGCCGACGCCAAAACCCTCATCACGCTGCTGCACCTGCGCGATATTGTCGGGCGCGACTCCACACCCTTCTCCATCGTCAGCGAAATGCTCGACCTGCGTAACCGCGAACTTGCCGAAGTCGCCCAGGTGGATGATTTCATCGTCAGCGATCATCTCATCAGCCTGATGCTGGCGCAACTCTCCGAAAACCCCTATCTCTACGATGTCTTTCAGGAACTTTTTGCCCCCGAAGGAGCAGAACTCTACCTCAAGCCCATTGGCGATTATGTGGCGACGGGCATACCCGTCAACTTCTATACCGTCGTCGAAGCGGCGCGCCGGCGCAGCGAAACTGCCATTGGTTACCGCATCGTCTCTGAAGCCAAAGACGCAGCCAAAACCTATGGCATTTACACCAATCCTCAAAAATCGCACCCAATTACCTTCTCCCCCGCCGACAAGGTCATCGTCCTCGCGGAAGAATAATAGACTTTATCCGTATTCCTATCCACAAAGTTCACGCAGAAACACGAATTTCTTTTTCGTCTTCGTGAAAATTCGTGTTCTTCGTGGAAATCTCCTTATTTCCGACAAAGTCCAATCAAAGCGGCTTCACCACAAATCCAGCCTTCTCCAACCCCTCGCGCACGCTGATGGCGTTCTCCGCCGCGCGCGGATGGTCGCCATGCAGGCACAACGTCTCTACTGCCACGCGCCTGCCGCCAACATTCACGCCCGCCCGCGCCAGTTCCACAGCGTGAGCGGCGACCTCACGCGGCGATTCGATGATGGCATGAGGTAGTTTGCGCGAGACCAGCGTCCCATCGGGATTGTAGTTGCGGTCGGGGAATCCCTCATTCGCAGCCTTCAGCCCGGCTTCGATCCCCGCTTCGACCAACGCCGAACCTGCCAGCCCCACCAGCACCAACTCCACACTGACCGCTTTCACCGCCCGCGCGATGGCATTTGCTAGGCTGCGGTCGCGCGCCGCCTGGTTATAGAGCGCCCCATGCGGTTTGACATGGCGCACCTCTACGCCTTCAGCCTTTGCAATCTTCACCAGCGCATTGACCTGTTCCCAAACCAGCGCTTCCACTTCTTCCAGCGGCAGGGTCATTTCGTTGCGGCCAAAGCCTGCCCTGTCCTTCCAGCCGGGATGCGCCCCCACCGCCACTTCATAGCGCTTCGCCAGGCGAACAGTCTCGCGCATGGTCTCTTCATCCCCGGCATGGAAGCCGCAGGCAATGTTCGCGGAGGTAATGTATGGCATGATAGCGGCATCGCTGCCGATGTTTTCGCCCATGTCACAGTTCAGGTCTATTTTCACGTCACTCCTTTTCGAATCAGGGAGCTTGCTCCCGTACTCCGCCAGCAAACTGGCAAACTCCATGCTAT
>JBBITE010000047.1:16187-22820 GCA_037440905.1 Anaerolineae bacterium
GAATCAGGGAGCTTGCTCCCGTACTCCGCCAGCAAACTGGCAAACTCCATGCTTACTCTTCCACAACCATCTCCAACCCGCTCATCTTCTCCCGATATTTCTTCTGCGCTTTTGCCATTGTCGTCTTCTGAAACCTGAGTTTGCTCCTCCCCGGCACACACTGCGCCAGCAAAGGCAGGTCGGCGCTGATAACCGTTGCAATTTTAGGGTAACCGCCCGTCGTCGGAGAATCGGCCATCATCACAATCGGCTGTCCATCGGCAGGGACCTGAACCGCGCCCATCGTCATTCCTTCGGAGAGGAGTTCCGGCTTGCCGCAACACGTCAACGCCGCACCTTCGAGGCGGTAGCCCATGCGGTCGGAGGCGCTGCTGACGGTATATTCGCTTGACAAGAACGACTCGATACTTTCGTCGGTGAAATGTGTTTCCTGCGGACCGAGGATGACCTCCAGGGTCGGATGATCAGAGTAAGCGGGCCGCGCCGATTCGGGCAGCGTCCGCGCGGCGAGGGCTTCGAACGGACGGGATGAAGTTCCAAACCGCAGCACATCGCCCGCTTCCAGCCGCCGGCCGTTGAATCCGCCAAAGGGACCACGCAGATAGGTTGAGGCAGAACCAAGCACTGGCGGAGTCTGAACGCCGCCGCTGACGGCGAGGTAGGCCCACATCCCAGAATCCAGTTTCTCGAGGCGGATCGTCCACCCCGCGCGGACATAGCAGGAACTCCAAAGCGGGAAATCCCAAATATAGACCGACAAACCAAACCCAGCGCCGGCGGCGGCAATCACACAATCGCGCAAAGCGCGGAAAGCGATGCATCCCATGCCGACCTCGATGGCGGGGGTATTAGGAGCGTTGCCTGCCAGCAGGTTCGCGGCGCGCAAAGCAAACGCATCCATCGCGCCCGAGGCTGGCACGCCAAACTTCCGCCAGCCGCTGCGCCCCAAATCCTGCACCGTGGCAATGCCGTTCACTTCAATGACTTCCAGCGGCATAGGACTCCACTACAAACTGCACCTCATCGCCCGGCGCAAAGAGGAACGGGTCCGCGGCGCGCGGATCGAAGAGCGTCAACGGCGTCCAGCCAATCAGTCGCCAGCCGCCGGGCGAAGCGAGGGGGTAGATGCCGGTCTGCCAGCCGGCAATCGCAACCGTTCCCGCCGGGACGCGCGTGCGCGGCGTGGCCAAGCGCGGCAGGACGAGCGCCTCATTGAGTTTGCCCATGTAGGGAAAGCCCGGTGTAAAGCCCATCATATAAACCATGTAGGGTTTTTCGCTGTGCAGGCGGATGACCTCTTCGACTTGCAAATGCAGAAGACGAGCAGCCTCCTCCAGATCAACCCCCGCCTCCCCTCCGTATCGCACCGGGACCTCGATCCGCCGCGGCTTACGAAAAGCAGTTTCCTCCGCCTGAGCCATTTTCTCGCGCAGCAGCGCGGCGAGTTGCGAATACGAAAGCGCGAGCGGGTCGTAGTGAACGAGCAGCGAGGCATACGCGGGGACGGTCTCCACCACTCCCTTCAGCGCGGCCGCCTCGATGAGCGCCGCCAGCGCATGAACCCGGCGGTTGACCCCCTCCTCTATTTCCTCTCCCAGCCGAATCAAGACGGCAGAATCGCCAAGCGGCGCCAGGCGCGGTTTCATCGCTCGAAAATGCTGATGCTCTCGATATGATACGTTTGCGGGAACAAATCGAACGGCGTGACCTGCCTCAAACGGTAGCCGCCGTGGACGAGCCGCGCCGCATCCCGCGCCAGCGTGGACGGGTCGCAGGAGACATAGGCAATCAGCCTCGGATTCAACTTCAGGATTCCATCCACAACAACCTTGTCCAGCCCCGCGCGCGGCGGGTCCACCACGACGAACTCCGGCTTCACTTCGAGGTGCGGAATCACCGCCTCAGCCTCCGCCTCGTACAGTTCCACGTTATCGAACTCATCCAGGTTGACGGTAAAATCCTCGCACGCCGATTCGGACGACTCGATGCCAATCACCCGTCCGCACTTGGGAGCAAGGAAGGCGCTGAAGAGACCGACTCCGCAATAAACATCCAGCAGTGTGCTGGTTGGTGAAACTGGCAGACTGGCAAGAAGATGCTGCACCATCTTCTCTGCCATGACGGTGTTCACCTGAAAGAACGACGCGGCAGAGACCCTGAACTCGCGTCCCAGCACGCGCATAAGGAGGTGGTCGCTGCCCGCGAGGACAACCGTGTTCCCCTCGTAGACATGCGCGATGGAAACCTCCGCTTCGATCTCCACCTCGGGCGGCTGAGAAGAGTTTGATTCAAGGATGAGCATCAGGTCATCCTCGCCGCCGAAGCGCAAAGAGACGCGTTCGACATCCGTTTCAGGTTCGAATTCCAGGCGGGGCCAGAGGCGGTTGATGGATTCTTCGGGCAGATGGCACTCATCAATGGGAATCACTTGGTTTGAGTTGGGCGCTTGAAATCCCAGCCTGCCATCCTGGTTTAGAGAGAATTGCACATGATTGCGGTAGTTCCACGGAGAGGGACAGGGGACCATCGGCTCGACCGGCGGGTTCTCAATCCTGCCGATGCGCTGGAGTTGGTCAATCAGGATGTCCGTCTTCGCCCGCAACTGTTTCTCGTAGGAAAGGTGTTGATAATGACATCCGCCGCATTCGCCAAAGTGCTTGCAGCGCGGCTGAATTCTGTCGTTGGCAGATTCGATGATCTCAACGATTTCCCCGCGCGCGAAATGCTTCTTCTCCTCCGTCAGCCTCACGCGCACCCGCTCGCCCGGCAGCCCAAACGGAACAAAGACCGCACGGGAGGCGGGCAGGCGTCCCATCGCGTCGCCGCCGTAGGTGAGTTTTTCAAGAACAAGATCGAAGGTTTCAGGGGTATGGTTCATGCGAACTCATTATAAATAGAAAGAGCCTGAACGGGTTGTCAGGCTCGTACCTCTCAACCTTCGACCTTGCCGCTTTCAACGCTTGAGATATTCTTCCATCGCTGCAAGCAGTTTTTCGATGTCTTCCATTTGGGTCTCGCCCATGTGCGCAATGCGGAAGGTGGTCTCTTTGATGGGACCATACCCGCCGGCGATGCGCATTTCGCGCTGCTTGAGGAAGGCATTCAAATCCGAGACGTTGATGCCGCGCTCGTTTTTGATTGTGGTGACGGTTTGCGAGCGGTATCCCGCCGGCGCATACATCGAGAGGTCGTGCGCTTCCGCCCACTGCTGCACACGGTTTGCCATGGCAGAGTGACGCGCAAAACGGTTCTCCAGCCCTTCGGCAAGGATGCGGTCGAGTTGGAAATCGAGGGCATAGATGAGCGACATGGCGGGCGTAGCCGGAGAAGAATCCTTGAGGCGGTGCTTTTCCATGCGCACCAGGTCGAAGTACCAGCCGCGGTTTTCCACGGTTTTGGCTTTTTCCAGCGCGCGGTCTGAGACGGCGCCCAAGCCCAGCCCCGGCGGCAGCGCCAGGCATTTCTGCGAGGAGGTGAGGACCATATCCAGCCCCCAGGCATCCATTTCGATTTTCGCGCCGCCCAGCGAAGAAACCGCATCCACCAGAATCAAGGTATCGGGAGAAACCGCCCGCACTGCCTCGGCAATTTCCTTCACGGGATTTTGCATCCCCGTGGAAGTCTCGTTGTGGACAACGGTCAGGGCTTCGAACCCGCCCTTTCGGACGGTATCCGCTATCCGTTCGGGAGAAGCGGGGGTATCCCACTCAAAGGCGAGTTTCTCGGCTTCTTTGCCGTTCGAAACCGCCACCTCGTACCAGCGGTCGGCAAAAGCGCCGTTGACCACCGAAAGCACGCGCCGCTGCACAAAGTTGCGGATGGCGGCTTCCTGCAAGCCGGTGCCGGAAGAAGCGGTGAGAAAGACGCGGTATTGGGTGTAGAAAATTTGCTGCGCTTTTTCGGCGGCGCGGCGGTAGATGGCTTCGAATTCCTTGCTGCGGTGCGGGAGCATGGGCGCGGTTTGCGCCTGCAACACCTCATCGGCTACATCCACAGGGCCGGGGACGAACATGCGTGACATAAAGCCTCCGCGTAACGCGGCGGAGAAGCCGCGTCCGTTGTTATTTCAAAAAGAACGAAAGGACGATCAACACGAGGACGAAGAAACCAGCCAGAGAGCCGATGCGCTTCAGGTCTTTTTTCACGTCCGAGTAATCGGGGTTAAATTCGCTGCGGCTCGGCGTGAAAGAGGTGCTGACCGCTGCTGTTCGTTTGGTGCTTTTTGCCATTTTTACTCCTTGAAAACTTGTTTTGAAATTCTGTGCTGCAAACATCATCATCATTTGTCACTGCGAGTGGCGCAATGCGCCACGAAGCAGTCTCTTGCAAGGCGGGGGATTGCTTCGACGCTTTCAGCGTCTCGCAATGACAGTGGAAACGGAAGATTGCAACAGAGCAATTTTGCAATTCCATGTATGCCAATGACGGCGGCTGCATCGAGAACGCCTGCTGCGCGCCAAGACGATTTTCAAAGCGCCGCCTTATTGCTGCAAGCGCGCAAAGACCACAATCCGCTGCTTGTTAACCAGATAGGGATAACACGAAATCAGCGTCGCCGTTGGGCTGCCGGTGGGCGCCATCACCTCCACAGCGGTCGGCTCAACGATGGCGGTACGATCCACCACATACACATACTGCCGCTGCTGGGTGTAGATGATAATCTGATCGCCCGGCACAAGACGATCGAGATGACGGAAAATCTCGCCATACACGTCGTTATGCGCCGAGAGAACCAGGTTCCCGTTCTGCCCCGGGTTTGCCGAGCCAATGTTCTGCCCCACGCCCTTCTTCAACTGCTCCCAGCCATCGCCCTGCACAATCGGCGCATCCACGTTGATGGCGGGAATCTGGATGCGGATTGCCTGGTCTGGCGCGGGGGTGGGAATGGGAAGGTTCGCCAGCGACTGCACCATTGGGCGCAAATGCTCCGGGATTTCGGCATCGTTGGGGCGAGTGTTGCCGAATGCATCGGGCGGGGTATGGCCGGAAGGCAGCACCACCGCCATCACCAGCGGCGTGGGCGTAAACGTTTCCTGAATGAGCGCCGAAGCCACCTCTTCGTTCAACTCACGCAAGACGCCAAATCCGCTGACCAGGACACCCACCAGCCCAATCACCGCCAGGACTTCCACCGCCAGCAGGATCCGATCGAGCACCCGCCGCCGCATCGAAACCTGGACTTGAGGCTGGGCGCCGTTTTCTTCGAGCGTTTCCACCACTGGGGCAAGGGAATCGGGTTCCACCGCCGCCACCCGTCCCGTGCGCTTGAAGTGTTCCAGCCGTTCGCGCCGCGCGCCGCGCCGCTTTTCGATTAGCAGACGGCGCAATTCCTCCACGGAAAGTTCTTCAGGGGCTTTTCTTCTCGGCATAGCGAGGGGATTATACCGCTGTTGAGGTGTTCACCGCTTCCAGTTGAGCATCACCAGCCCCGCCAGGCAGACGAAAATCCCCGCAATGTTGACCCAGGTAAGTTTGTCTTTGAAAAAGAAAACCGCCACAGGTACAAGGATGAGCGAAGCGATGACGTTGACCAGCACCGCGGCAATGCCCAAATTCCAGCCGGCGCGGTAGGTGAGCAGAAAGCCATATTCGATGCCGACAATGGCAACCGCCAGCCCGATGCTCGCCCAGTTGAGTTTGGTCAGTTCAGCTTTGAGACCATTCTCAAGGGGAAAGAAAAAGAAGCCCGTGAGGGTAACCAAAAAGGCAAAGGCATAGGTTACCAGTAACGAAACGGTAAAGTTGACATTCGATGGCGTACTTTTGGCGACAAAGTGATAGAGCGCGCTGGAGGCAATTGCAAGGGAAATGGAGAAGTAGAAGAGAAACATGTTGTTCAGACGCATAGACTGATAGCAAACAGCGTTATCGTGAATTGAGAACCTTCAAAATAAACTCCGCCGTGCGTTTGCCCGAACTGGCGTCTGTAAACGTAATCTCATCTTCCACAAACTTGCGGCGTTGGACGGAATCGAGCGTGCGGTCCTTGAGATAGGCATTCAGCGCCTCGCGCAGTTCGGTTTCGCTGCCAGCCACACGCCCCGCCTTTGCCTCGCGGAAGCGTTTATGCGTGGGCCAGTCGCCGATCTCTTTGAGCGAGAGGGAGAATTTGCCGGGGTGATTCCAGCCATTGGGCGAATCGATCACCGCCGCAACGATGGGGGTATCATGCACGGCGGCTTCGACCACCATCGTTGAATAGACGGTGACAAACACGTCCGAATACGCCAGCATGGAGGATTTCTCGTCCATGTCTTCGCCGCCGTAGTAGCCGAGCGAGCCGCCCAGCGGTTTGGGCTGAACGACGTGGACATGGGGGTATTGCTTCTCCAGTTCGAACACGCGGCGGCGTTCTTCGGCAAAGATTTTCGGCTTATCCTGAAAGTGACTCGGATGCAGGCGAATCAACAATTGCGAAGGCTCTGCCAATTCATCGGAAGAGACCAGTTTTGCCAGCGCTTCGATGTTGGGATAGTTCGGCGCAAAGTGGACGAAACTGCTGGCATACGAAATTAACTTGCGGTTGGGGTCGAGGTTATGCAGTTTGAAGTATTCCTCGCGCGGCATGAGCCACTGCCTGCGGAAGTACCCGTCATACGAAGGGATGCCGCCGATGTGGACGCGCTGCGGGTC
>JBBITE010000048.1:0-22747 GCA_037440905.1 Anaerolineae bacterium
AAGCCTGCCCTGAGCCTGCCGAAGGGAGAACGCGCCCTACGCAAGCATTACGGAATCTTGTGCCCTTTATCCGGCTGGTATTACAGCACAAAATCCGACAGTGAGCCTGCTTTCCTCTTTGCTTATCGGATGAGGTGCGGATTTGACAATCCGCACAAGCAAAAAGCGCTGGCTTGGATTGCCAAATCCAAGCCCTTGGCGGCGGTTTGCTCCACCTAGCGCTGTAATGATTGGATTGCCAGAATAATTTGGAAAAGTCCATCACATCCGCGCGATGCTTGTGTTGCCTTACAGCAGAGATTAATATCCTTTTATCCGCCTCTGGTACACTCTTCCGCATGACCAAAAGAAACCTCCTGCTGAGCAGCGCAGGCCTCCTCGCGCTTGGCTTCCTGCTCTTGCAAATCCCCGCTGTCAATCAGCGCCTTGCATGGCGCTATGAAGTTGCAAAAACCTACGTGCGGAATGTGTTCCATCCGGTCGGCGCCGTGCCAACCGCCATCCCTCAGCCTGCGGCGGCTGTCCCCTTCACCCCTTTGCCGCTGCCGGCAACCGCCGTCCCGACGGCGCAGGCTGTTGAAACAGAACCAGTCCCCACGTCCACGCTTGAACCGCTGCCCGCACAGGCAATGCTCCCCTCGCCGCCTTATGAAAAACAAACGCCGAACAACTGCGGTCCTGCCGCGCTTTCGATGATGCTGCACATGTTCGGCTGGAACGGTTCGCAAAAAGACATCTCCGATGTCATCAAGCCGGTCAACGGCGACCGCAACGTCAACCCCGAAGAACTTGTCTATTGGGTGCGCAACTACGCCGGCTGGCTGCGCGCGGAATACCGTGTGGGCGGCGACCTCGAAACGCTCAAACGCCTCATCGCCGCCGGCTATCCGGTCATCATCGAAGGCACCACCGCGCTCAACCCCGACGACACCGGCTGGCCCGACGACGACTTGTGGGCGGCGCATTTTCTGCTGCTCAACGGCTACGATGACTCGACCCAAACCTTCCTCGCCCAGGATACCTACCGCGGCGCCGACAAACAAGTTCCCTACACCCAACTGGAAGCAGAATGGAAACCGTTCAACTACCTGTACCTGATTGTCTTTCTCCCCGCTCAAGAACAGGAGATTCAACAACTGCTCGCTTCAAACTGGGACCCCGACCGTAACCGCCAAAACGCCCTTTCCCTTGCCGAAGCCGCCGTCGTCACCGACCCCTCCGATGCCTTTGCCTGGTTCAACGTGGGCAGCAACCTGGTGTACTTTGGGCGCTACGAGGAAGCCAACGCCGCCTACGACAAAGCGCGTGAGATTGGCTTGCCGCAGCGCATGTTCCGCTATCAGTTTGGGCCGTTCCTTGCCAACTTCCACGCCAACCGCATTGACGACTTGCTGGCGCTGACCGAATACGCCCTGCAGCGGACTCAAATGTCGGAGGAGGCATGGTTGTGGCATGGCTGGGCGCTCTACCGCAAAGGCGATCTCAACAGCGCCATCAACGATTGGCGCAAGGCGCTCTCTGTCCGCCCGGGGTATGAGGATGCGTTATATGCGCTCGATTTCGTCGGCGCAGCGCCGTAAATTCAAGAGCATGTACTAGGGAGAGCGCAGGGTTCTCAAAGATTTGTTATGAGGTGTTCGTGTGGTTATTGCAGATTAACAAAACAATCGAACCACCTCGTAGCGCAAGATTTATCTTGTGCCCTTTAATCGGCTCGTATTACAGCACAAAGTCTGGCATTGAGCCTGCCCTTTCCCTTTGCTTATCGGATGAGGTGCGGATTTGACAATCCGCACAAGCAAAAAGTGCTGGCGTGGATTGCCAAATCCAAGCCCCTTGCCGGCGGTTTGCTCAACCTTGCGCTCGCGGCGCAGTGAGCATTCTCCAACGCGCTCATTTTGGTTAGAGAACGCAAATTACACAAAACGCGTTTGCAGGTTTGCCACACAGCCTTTACACTCTATTCTCCAGGAAAGCTTCGTGAAAAAAATCCCTTCCCTCCTCCTGGTTCTTCTCCTGCTCTCTGCATGCAGCGGGCAGACACAAAGCCCTGCCCCTGCTCCAGCCGCGCCCACTGTGACCGCCGCCGCGCTGCTGCCTGCGCCCTCTCCCACCGCTCCGGCAGCCGCAACAGAGCCCGCCAGCCTCCCCACTGCTGCTCCAACCGAGGAAGTTACACACCTGCGCATCTCCCCCGTGGACGGCATGCCTCAGGTCTATATCCCTGCTGGAACATTCCACATGGGCGGCTTCGACGTGCGCGCCGCAGCGGATGAATTCCCCAATCGTCAGGTCACGCTCGATGCGTATTGGATGGATCAACTCGAAGTGACCAATGCCATGTATCAGTTGTGCGTCTCTGCCGGCGGCTGCACACCTCCGCAGCGCTTCGAATCACAGCGGCGGGCAGAGTATTACAACAACCCCGAATTCAAAGATTACCCCGTCGTGTATGTCACCTGGGATCAGGCGCAAGCCTACTGTCAATGGGCAGAACGGCGCCTGCCCACCGAAGCAGAATGGGAACGCGCCGCGCGCGGCGACGACATGCGCACCTTTCCCTGGGGCGAGGATAAACCCGACTATCGTTTTGCCAACTTCAACTTCATCGTCAAAGACACCTCGCGCGTCGGCACCTATCCTTTGGGCGCCAGCCCCTTCGGCATTCTGGATATGGCGGGGAATGTTGCCGAATGGACGCAGGATTTTTACAGCCCGCTGTACTATTCATTGCAGGTCAACCTCAACCCGGCGGGTCCCTCTACAAGCACCAATTTCCTGCGCGTGGTTCGCGGAGGCAGCCTGGGCGACGCCGAAGTTAACATTCGCGTCTCCAAACGTTCCGCCGTGCAGGGACCTCTTCCTAACGCGCTGCCCGGCACGCCCGAAGCCCTGGGAACTTTTTCGCCGCGAATCGGATTCCGCTGCGCGCAGGATGAACCATAGGCTGTAGCGGATTGCCCAACCTTCAATTTGCTCGTGCGAGTTGCCCAATCCGTATATCAAAGCGAAAAAGAAAGACAATCGCCGCGTCGCGCTTTGCCCTGTAATGCGAGGCGATAAAAGGTCAATATTTAATTGACTCAATAATTTCGTTGTGGTAATATCCGACACAATTGAATAGCCCCAAAAGGCGCTCTTATCCAGAGAGGCGGAGGGAACGGCCCTGTGATGCCTCGACAACCGGTGTTGAGTCAGATGGTCAAGTAGTCGCATAGTCTGATAGGCCGATAAAACTACAAGACCAAGCGACCATCAAACGATCAGACCAAACACACGGTGCCAATTCCGACAGACGGATGTTCTGGAAGATGAGAGGGCTGACTGCATACTGCACATTGCCCTTTCCGCACGTCTGAAGGGGCAATTTTATTTTCTAAGGAGAAACACACACAATGAGCAACACTTTCATGACCGCCCCAAAACTGATGTTCACGTCCGAATCAGTTTCCGAAGGGCACCCCGATAAACTCTGCGATCAAATCTCCGACGCAGTGTTGGATGCTTGTCTCGAACAAGACCCGCGCTCCCGCGTCGCCTGCGAAACCGCCACGAAGACCGGTTTCGTCGCGCTGCTGGGAGAAATCACCACCAAAGCCGTCATCAACTACGATGAACTCGCCCGCAAGGTCATCACCGAAATCGGTTACGACTCGAGCGAAAAAGGCTTCGATGGCAACTCCTGCGGCGTCCTGGTCGCCATTGCCAAACAGTCCGGCGACATCGCCATGGGCGTGGACAAAGCGCTCGAAGCCAAAGCTGGCGAAATGACCGACGAAGAAGTCGAATCCATCGGCGCGGGCGATCAGGGCATGATGTTCGGTTTTGCCTGCAACGAGACTCCCACCCTCATGCCCCTGCCCATTTACCTCGCCCACAAACTCACCCGCCGCCAAAGCGAACTACGCAAAAGTGGAGCCATCCCCTGGCTGCGCCCCGATGCAAAAAGCCAGGTGACCATCGAATACTCTCACGGCAAACCCGTCCGCGTGGATACCGTCCTCATCTCCACCCAGCACGCTCCGGAGATTTCACAGGCTGAAATTACCGAAACCGTCACCGAACAAATCATCATACCCACCCTCCCCGAAAGCATGGTGGATAAAAACCTCAAGGTCTATGTCAACCCTACCGGGCGCTTCGTCGTCGGCGGACCGATGGGCGACGCCGGCGTCACCGGCCGCAAAATCATCGTAGATACCTACGGCGGCATGGGTCGTCATGGCGGCGGCGCCTTCAGCGGTAAAGACCCCACCAAAGTGGACCGTTCCGCCGCCTACGCCGCACGCTACGTTGCCAAGAACATCGTTGCCGCAGGCATCGCCGACCGCGTGGAAGTGCAGGTCGCCTACGCCATCGGGGTAGCGCATCCGCTCTCCATCAACGTGGAAACCTTCGGCACCGCCAAAATTTCCGATGACCGCATCATCGGCTTGATCCACGACCATTTCGACCTGCGCCCCGGCGCCATCATCCGTGACCTCGGTCTGCGCCAACCCATCTACCGCAAAACCGCCGCCTACGGTCACTTTGGGCGCGACGACATCGAATTCCCCTGGGAACGCACCGACAAAGCGGATGCCCTCCGCAGCGCTGCCGGGCTCTAATCTTCCCCTCCCGCTCACAAACAGGCAAGCCGGCAACGGTTTGCCTGTTTTCGTTCCCCGCACAGGCACAAACCACCACCCGAAACGGTATGGTAAACTCATGGCGGATACCTCATGACCGACACCCTTCACCCCAAAACCATGCGCGCCTCGCGCGTGACCATCTCCCAACTCATGCACCCAGAGCACGCCAACCTACTCGGCAACGTTCACGGCGGCTGGATTATGAAACTCGTGGACGAGGCTGGCGCGCTTGCCTGCATGCGCCATGCCCAGAAAAAAGTCGTCACCGTCGCCATCGACTCGATGACCTTCCGCGAGCCCATCCGCATCGGCGACCTCATCATCCTCAACGCAGAAGTCACCTACGCCGGGCGCACCTCCATGGAAGCCGAAGTGCAAGTGCTGGCAGAAAACCCCGTCACCGGCGAGCGCACCCACACCAACACCGCCTGGCTGGTATATGTCGCCCTCGATGACGAAGGCAAGCCCACCCGTGTCCCCCCGCTCAAAGCCGAAACCGACGACGAAAAGCGTAAAATGACCGAAGCCCTCGAACGGCAGGAACGCAGGTTGAAGAAAAAATGACCTCTCCCGAACCTCTCCCCCCGCCCGAACTTCCGCCAGAGCCAAAAGAGCGCGTGGCGCACCCCATCCGCAGCCTGCGCGAACTGATTGACTACGTCGCCGGCAAATCGCTTCCACCCCTCCCGCCCGACGACGGGCGCATCACCGAACCGCTGCCCTTTCCCTTCCTCGCCATCGTTGGGCAAACGGAAATGAAACTCGCGCTGCTGCTGGGGCTGATTAACCCCAACGTCGGCGGCATCCTGCTCATTGGGCCGCGCGGCACCGCCAAGACCACCGCCGTCCGCAGCCTGCTCAAACTGCTGCCCTATGTGGAACGCAGCACCTGCTTCTATGGCTGCCTCCCCGAAGATATCGAACTCGGCGGCATAGACGCTGTTTGCCCGGACTGCGCCAAAAAATACGGCGAAGGGAAGCCCCTCACCGCGCCAGACCCCGTGCGCCTGGTGGAACTGCCGCTCAACGCCCGCCTCGAAGATGTCGTCGGCGGCATAGACGAACGCGCCGCCGCGCATGACCGCATGCGCATCCGCCGCGGAATCCTCGCCCAGGCAGACCGCAACATCCTCTACATTGACGAAATCAACCTGCTCAGCGACGAAATCATCGACTCCATCCTCGACGCCGCCGCACAAGGCTCCTACACCGTGCGCCGCGGACCGCTCGCTGCTACCTACCGCTCGCGCTTCGTCCTCATCGGCTCCATGAACCCCGAAGAGGGACGCCTGCGCCCCCAAATCCTGGACCGTTTCGGTCTGCGCGTCATCGTGCGCGGGCTGGAAGATGCGAACCAGCGGCTGGAAGCGTACCGCCGCGTCAATGCCTATCTGGCGAATCCGCGTCAGATGATTGCTCAGTTTGCGGCGGAGATGGAAGCGGCGGCGGCCGAAATCCGAACCGCCCGCGAGCGGGTCAAATCCGTGCGCCTGCCGGATGAAGTCGCCCATTCCGCCATCCGCCTGGTTCAAAAACTGGGTGTGGATTCCCTGCGCGCCGAAATCACCTGGTTCGAAGCCGCCCGCGCCTACACCGCCGCCGACAACCGCGACGAAGTTACCCTGGCCGACCTCAAAGCCGTTGCTCCCATGGCGCTCCGCCTGCGCCGCTCCTCCTACATGAACGAATACTTCAAGGGGCAGCAAAGCGAAGAACGCGAGATGCAAGCCCTGCTCGAAGCCTTCGGCAAAAAGAAACCTGCCGCCAGGAAAACCAAACGCAAATGAGCGAACCTCAAATCTTGAATCCCGCCTACCGCATCGAAACCGAACGTTTGGTCGTGCGCTGCTACCAGCCTTCGGATGCCCCCCTGCTGGATGCCTCGATCCGCGAAAGCGTCGAACACCTCAAACCGTGGATGCCCTGGGCGCACAACGAACCGCGTCCGCTGGCGGCGCGGCTGCAAAGCATTCAACGCTTTCGCGGCAGGTTCGACATGCAGGAAGAGTACATCTACGGCATCTTCGACCCGCAGGAAACCAAACTGCTCGGAGGCACGGGCTTGCACCCCCGCATCGGAGAGCGCCAACTGGAAATCGGCTACTGGCTTCATAAAGACTACATCAACCGCGGCTTCATCACCGAATCCACTGCCGCGCTGGTCAAGGTTGCCTTTGAAATCCTTCACGTCCACCGCATCGAAATCCACTGCGCCCCCGCTAACTACGCCTCCGCCGCCATCCCGCGCAAACTCGGCTTCACCTACGAAGGCACCCTGCGCCAAAAGACTCCCTTCCTCGATGGCTGGAATGACACCATGATTTGGGGCTTGCTCGAAACCGAATATCCTTCCACCCCCTCCGTCAGGGCAAACATCCGCGTCTTCGACGCCCTGGGCAACCCCTTGTTATGACCTCCCGCCTCAAACGCTTTGCCCAAAAACCTATCCTCCTGCTCATCGCCGTCAACCTGCTTGCCGGGCTGTTCACCTTTCGTCACTACGGCACCGCCTGGGACGAGCCGCTCTTCTACAGTTATGCCGACGCCCTCGGTTATGCCTACTCGCCCAAAGAATGGTTCAGCGGTCACTTCGACCTCAACAACTCCTATGGCGCCAGCGGCGATGACCACAAAAACCGCGGACCTGCCTACCTGCTGCTCGCCCGCAACTTCGTCTATGGACTGACCGCCCTCGGTTCGTCCTCCGCCGAAGCCTGGCACCTCGTTAACTTCCTCTTCTTTCAACTCGGCATTTACCTGCTCTACCGCTTCGCCCGGCGCTGGATGAAGCCGTCCTCGGCGTTCTTCACCGCCGTCTTCTTCTCCTTCCAGCCTCTGCTGTGGGGACATGCCTTCATCAACCCCAAAGACCCTCCCTTCCTGACGTTCTTTCTCGGCTCCGTTTGCTTCGGATTCGAGATGGTGGATGCCCTCTCCGAAAACGCCAGAAACAAGACCACAAAAAGCCTGCTGGCGGCGTTCTTTTTGGGAATTACCACCTCCATCCGTGTGCTGGGACCGTTCGCCGGCCTGCTGGTGTTCCTCTACTTCCTCTCAAAGCCCAACCTGCGCAAAGACCTCGCCGCGTGGCGCGTCTTCCTTCTGTATGGGATCGTGTCTGTCATGGTCATGCTCGCCACCTGGCCCTACCTGTGGGAAAACCCGCTCCGCAATTTTTTCGAAGTTTTTCGCTTCATGTCCAACAATCCCACCGAATTGCGAGTGCTGTTCGAGGGCGAAATTTACCGCGCCTATAACCTGCCGCTGCACTATTTCCCCTTCATGCTCACCTTCACATTGACTGAACCCACGATTCCGCTGGCAGGTTTGGGAATTGTGCTTGGGTTTTGGAAAATCTTCCGAGAGGAGAAACCCGACTCGCAGGTCTCGAAAAAGGAGCGGCTGGTTTCGCTGTCGCTGACGCTGTTGTGGTTCCTCACCCTGGCAGCCTATATCCTGCTCCGCCGCCCTTCCATGTACGATGGCATCCGTCACTTTCTCTTTATCCTGCCGCCGCTGTTTGTCTTCATCGGGCTGGCGTATGAAAGGCTGGTGGACACAGCGGCAGCCATGTTACAGCGCTGGCGGGTTCCGCGCTTTTGGCTGGGCGCAGCGGCGGGAATCATCCTGCTTGTGCCGGGCATCCATGGCATTCTCAAATTGCATCCCTACGAATATACGTATTACAATTTCTACATCGGCGGCACCAGCCGGGCGTTTCGCACGTACGAAACCGATTACTGGCTCACCTGCTACAAAGACGCCCTGCACGCGCTCGATGAAATCGTCACTTCGCCTGTGCGGTTGTTCGTCAAGCGCGAGGCATACCTGGCAGAACCGTTTGCAAGCGCCAACATTCAAGTGCTGCAACTGAACCGCACAGCGGAAGAACCCCGCTCCGGCGATTACATTCTCGCCAACTCCCGCACCAACGACAACCTGACCACCTACGCCAAAGAACCCATCGTCCTCGAAATCTCGCGCGTCGGCGCAAAGTTTTGCACCATCAGGCAAATACCATGACCACACACAGAGAACGCATTCAAGCCAGCATGAACGGCGAGCGGCTCGACCGCCCGCCGCTGGCGCTGTGGCGGCACTTCCCGGTGGACGATCAATCGCCGGGGGCGCTTGCCCGCGCCACGCTTCATTTTCAGTACACCTACGACTTCGACCTGGTCAAAGTGACGCCGGCCTCTTCGTTTTGCCTCAAGGATTGGGGCGCGGAGGACGAGTGGCGGGGACACACAGAAGGGACGCGCCAATACACCAAACGCGTCATCCACCGGCCTCAGGACTGGGAGCGCCTCCCCATCCTTGACCCCACCGCCCGGCATCTTGCCGCCCAACTGGAATGCCTACGGCTGATTCGCTCCGAACTTCCGCCGCACACTCCCCTGCTCCAAACAGTTTTCAGCCCGCTGGCGCAAGCAAAGAACCTGGCCGGCAATGAAACCCTGCTGGCGCATCTGCGCCTATACCCCGAAGCCGTGATGAAAGGTCTCGCTGCCATCGCCGAGACGACCCGCCGCTTTGTGGAAGCCTGTCTCGCCGCCGGCATTGACGGCATTTTCTACGCCGTTCAACACGCGCAAGCCAACCTGCTCTCGCTCGAAGAGTACCGCACCTTTGGGCTGCCCAATGATGAGCATGTGCTCGAAGCGGCGCAGGGGCTGTGGTGCAATCTGCTGCACCTGCACGGGAGTGACGTATATTTTTCGCTGCTGGCTTCTCTGCGCTTTCCCATCGTCAACTGGCACGACCGCGAAACGCCGCCTTCGCTTGCCGCGGCGCAGGAGCAGTTTGGCGGCGTGGTGTGCGGAGGCATGAGGCAGGATACGCTCGTGTACGAGACTCCGTCCGAGGTCCGAAAAGAAGCGCTGGATGCGCTGCGGCAGACGCAGGGCAAACGTTTCCTTCTCGGCACGGGCTGCGTGGTGCCGGTCATTGCTCCGCATGGGAATCTTCTGGCGGCGCGTGAAGTTGTCTCCTCGTTTGGGAGAGGGGACGGAAACGAGGCGCTATGAGTCTGCGTGTGATTGCCGGCAAAGCCAAGGGACGTAAATTGAAATCGGTGGCAGGCGACATCACCCGTCCCATCACGGACCGTGTGAAAGAGGCGTTGTTCAATATCCTCGGGGCGGATGTGGTGGATTCGAACTGGTGGGATGTGTTTGGCGGGACGGGAGCGGTGGGCATCGAAGCGCTGAGCCGCGGCGCGTCGTTTGTGCGCTTTACCGATTCGAACCGCGAGCCGGTGGAAACCATCAAAGAGAATTTGAAACACTGCGGGTTCGAGCCGCAGGCGGAGGTGCGCCGCGCCGATGCGTTTGCCTTCCTTGCAGCCCGCCCGGACCGAACCTTCGAGTATATTTATATTGCGCCGCCGCAATACAAAGAGATGTGGGTAAAAGCGCTCGAACTGCTCGATGAAAACCCCGGCTGGCTGGCAGAGGATGGCTGGGTGATTGTGCAGATTGCGCCGAGGGAATACAGAACTTCCACGCCCGCCATCGAGAACCTGGAGGAGTTTGAGCAGCGCAAATATGGGAACACGCTGCTGGTCTTTTATCAGCGAAAAGAGACGTCGCCAGCGTAGGGCGCGGCCGTCCTTTGCATGGCACGAAAAGGAGGAAGCATGGAAATTCAGAGCGTGAAAATCGAAAAGCCGCAAAACATCAATTTCATTCTCGGTCAGTCGCACTTCATCAAAACGGTGGAAGACCTGCATGAGGCGCTGGCAGGCAGTGTGCCGGGCATCAAGTTTGGGCTGGCGTTCTGCGAGGCTTCGGGCGAGTGCCTGGTGCGCTGGACGGGAACCGACGAGGCGATGATCGAACTGGCAAAGAAGAACGCGCTGGCAATCGGCGCCGGGCATTCGTTCATTGTGTTTCTGGGCGAGGGCTTTTACCCCATCAATGTCTTGAACGCCATCAAGAACGTGCCGGAGGTGGCACGCATTTTTTGCGCCACCGCCAACCCGGTGGAGGTGCTGGTTGCCCAAACCGAACAGGGACGCGGCATCCTGGGCGTGGTGGATGGTTTTTCCCCTAAAGGTGTGGAAGACGAAAAAGGCATCGCCTGGCGCAAGGATTTCCTGCGCATGATTGGGTACAAAATCAAATAACAGCGCCCGCCATAAAAGGGGCTGTTAGGGGTGTTCAACAGTTATGAACTCACCTTGCGTGGAACGTCCCGAAGGTTCTCGTGAATCAGGTGTACTTTCGCTCCAGCCCTTCGGGACGGTGCGTAACATCAGTTATGAATTGAATGGCTGCCCTGCAATATAAATGTAATTCTGACCATAGTCAGATTCTTCGGGTCAGCGTGCTACAATCAAAAAGATACTCTTTTTGGAGAGTGCTATGACCACCCACCGCGCCCCGTCCCGCATCATTCCACGCGCATTTCCGGGCATCAAGCCAGATGAAATCGAAGAGTTGATTGCCCACAGCAAAGTGCGTTCGTATGTGCCCGGCACGGTTCTGTGCCACGAAAACGCCATCGAGGAAACTTTCTACATGATTCTCGAGGGCGAGGTGGAGGTCACCAAAGTGATCAACAACAGCGAGGTGCGTTTGCTCAAAACGCTGGGAGCGGGGGATTTCTTCGGCGAAATGGCGCTTATTCACAACGCGCCGCGGGCTGCCACCGTCACCGCAAAAACCGCCCTCACCACCCTCGAACTGGACAAAGACTCCTTCGAGCGCGTGCTCAAAAACACCAGCAGTATTGCCATCGCCATGGTCAGCGAAATCAGTGACCGCCTGCGTTCAAACGACCAAATGGCGGTGGATGATTTGCGCATGCGGGCGGGCGAACTTGCCCATGCCTATCAACAACTTGCCGAGCAGGAACTGGCACGCCGTGAATTTCTGACCAACATCGCCCACGAGCTGCGCACGCCGCTGATGGTGGCGCTTGGCTATTTGCAGATGATTCAGAACGGCGTCTTGAGCGGCGACCAGTTACCGGCGGGGATTGAAACGATTTCCCGCAACGTCCAGCAGATTGCCACCCTGGTCAATGACATCCTGTTCCTGCAGGAACTCGACCTTGTCCTCCCCGATTTTCAGGAAGTGGATATGAATCTCGTCGCGCGGGCGGTGGTCGAACGCTATGAAAGCAAAGCCCGCGAACGCGGCGTGATTTTGCGCTTCATTCCCGCATCCAGCCCGCCTCTCGTTTCAGGAGATTTCAAATCGCTCGAACGGGCGCTGATGGCGCTGGTGGATAACGCCATCAAATTCAGTCCAAAGGGCGGCGATGTGAACATTCACATCATCGTCGAGCTGGAAAGTGTGCTGGTGGATGTGCATGACAACGGCATCGGCATCCCGCGCGAAAACCTGCGCAAAATTTTCGACCGCTTTTATCATCTCGATAAACACGAGGAAAATCTCTTCAGCGGCATCGGGCTGGGGCTTGCCATTACGCGCCAGGTCATCGAGCAGCATCATGGCAAACTGGAAGTGGTCAGCGAGCCGGGACACGGCACCACCTTCACCATCATCTTGCAGCGTGCAAAATAAAACAACCTGAGTTCGGGATAGGGTGTTGAAGCCGTCCCGAAGGCTTTGCAGAATGTGAGTTTGGGTACTGCGCCGGTGATATTGCACTTTTCCAAATTATTCTAGCAATCCAAATCTGGCGTTTTGCGGCACAGCATGAAGTTGCTGGTTATAGGTAGGGCACAAGATAATGAAGTTTTACAATTAATTCTGTAACCGCGCGCAGTCGGCGTTCTCCCCTGGCGCTTGCCCGCCCCATCGTCCCCGCAGCGAAGCGGAGTGGGGGCAAGTGTTACGCCGACGGGCGCGTAAGCCTGCCCTGAGCCTGCCGAAGGGAGAACGCGCCCTACGCGAGCATTACGGAAATATTGTCGCGCCTCAACCTCGCAAAGCCTGCGCGGGCAGGCTTTCAAGTCAGCGAAGGCTGACTTCGTGATTGATAGATGCGGTTTGAACCGCCAGCAATCAAGAACCGCGTAACATCCGTTGTTAATTCGCAAAATCACCAGGCGGCTTTGCTTGGTTAGCCCGGACGTTCATGTCCGGGCGATGCTTTTATTCCCCAAATACGACTCTCAACTTCCCTGCCTCATCGTAAAACGACCGTGCGCTGAACGGCGCATCACCGCGTTTCATCGAATGGATTTTGCCCAGCAATAGGGGCAGGTCTTCCACAGCGGGCAGTTCGCCGATGCGCGCATAGGGAATCCACTCTGCCAGCCCCTCGTTTGAGGGCTGCGGCTCGCCTTGCGCCTCCCCGCTGAAGAGATACAAGGCAATTCCGGTTTCACCCGCATCCACGATCAACGTGCCGCACAGCCACAGATCTGCCGTGAGGCCGGTCTCTTCGAGCAGTTCGCGCTTTGCCGCCGAGAGGATATCTTCCCCCCGTTCCACATGCCCGCCGAGACCGTTGTATTTGTTTGCCCACAATCTCTTCGTTGGAGCGCCTTTGAGCAGCAAATACGAATCCCCGCGCCGCAGGAAAATTGCAGTGCGGGGAATGAGGGTGTAACGCTCTTTGCTTACGCCCTGGTCGGAAAGTGGCATGGTCTCAATTTGACGGCGGCAGGCGAGAGATGAACTTCGCCTGCCCAACCGCTATCCCTTCTTCTACGCCACCGTAATGCTCTGATCCAGATACACATCCTGAATCACATTGAGCAGTTTCACGCCTTCAGCCATGGGGCGCTGGAAGGCTTTGCGCCCGGAGATCAGCCCCATGCCGCCTGCGCGCTTGTTGATGACCGCCGTCGCCGCTGCATCGCCAAAGTCATTGGCGCCGGAAGCGCCGCCGCTGTTGATGAGACCGATGCGCCCCATGTAATTGTTCGCCACCTGGTAGCGGCACAGGTCAATAGGATGGTCGCTGGTCAGGTCGCTGTAGATGCGCTTGTCGAGTTTGCCGTAGGAACTCTCGCCGGTGTTCAAAGCGAGATACCCGCCGTTGTTTTCGGGCAGTTTCTGCTTGATGATATCGGCTTCGAGCGTAACGCCGAGGTGATTCGCCTGCCCGGTCAAATCCGCCGAGACATGGTAATCCTTGTCCTTTTTGAAGGCGGAGTTGCGCAAATAGCACCACAGGATGGTAGCCATGCCCAGTTGATGAGCAAGGGCAAAGGCTTCGGCAATTTCGATCAGTTCGCGGTGGGAATCATCCGAACCGAAGTAGATGGTCGCTCCGATGGCTGCAGCGCCCATGTCATACGCCTGCTCCACCGTCCCAAACAAAATCTGCTCGAAGTTGTTGGGATAAGTGAGCAGTTCGTTGTGGTTAATTTTGACGATGAAGGGAATCTTGTGCGCGTACTTGCGCGACATAACCCCCAGCACACCAAAGGTGGAAGCGACTGCGTTGCAGCCGCCTTCGATGGCAAGCTGGATGATTTTTTCCGGGTCGAAGTAATCGGGGTTTTTAGCAAAACTTGCGCCGCCCGAATGCTCGATGCCCTGATCCACCGGCAGGATGGAGAGATACCCCGTTCCGCCGAGGCGCCCATGGTTGTACATGCGCTGTAAATTGCCCAGCACGCGGTTATTGCGGTCGGACTGCGCAAAAATGCGATCCACAAAATCGGGACCGGGCAAATGCAGGCGTTCCCTGGGGATCTTGGGCGCGTTGAATCCGAGCAGGTATTCCGCCTTGTCGCCCAAAAGAGATTGAATATCTGTAGTCATGGTCAGGCTCCTTGACCGGCGCACTTCCGCTACGCCGATGTTCAAAATAATTTGGCTCTACCGTACTTAACGACACCCCAGATGAACGCAGATGAAATGGATGTTGGATGATTTTTTTGTCAAGCGTTTACCCGTGTGTATCTGGGGTACATCCCGCTAGAAACGGAAGAGTCAATAACTTCAACGGAGGGCTGTGTGTCCAAAACTTCATGAGCCGTTCCGATTTGAAAGTCTGTTTCTTGATTATAACCAGAAAGTACGGCTATAATGGGTTCGTGCGACAAAAGCAAACAGCCCGCGTATATCATCATAGCGCCATAGCGCCATCTTTGTTACCCTTCAAAAGGAGACAGCCATGAACGATTTTTTTGAAAAAGTCGCCAGCATGCAAGACCCGTTCAAAAAACTGGCGTCCTACATCCCCGGCTTTGGCGGGTATGTGGAACGACAAAACCGGCGCGATGCCGACCAATTGCTGCGGGAAACGGTCGCACGCCGCTTCGAGGAGCAATGGAAACGCGCCTCGCAATTGCAGGAAGAGATGGTTGGCAGCGGCATGATCGCCTATGTAGATGACATGGAAAAAGCCGCCATTCAACTGCGCACCTTCATTGACCGCATCAGCCATGCGCCGCGCGGCTATTCCGGGTTGTTCGACGCCGTCAAAATCAACGAAAAAGAACTCGAAGCCATCTACCGCTTCGACGCCGCCTTCTTCGACCTCGCCGAACAAGTAGCGCGCGCCAACGACAATGTGGAAGCCAGCCTGGGCGATGAAGCCGCACTCCCTGCCGCCATACGCAACCTGGTCACCCTGGCGCGCCTTGCCAACGAAACCTACGATAAACGCACCGAAGCAATAGCAGGATCGAATTAATTTTCACCGCTCCTTGCAAAGCGCAGCGGCACAACAGACTGCTCACATGGTTTGCCTCAGCGCCGCGGCGCACTCAATCACCCTATGAGATTATGTGGCACCACTATATCAACGCAACCTCGCTTGACGACGTACTGAAAACGCTGGCCGAACAGGGGGAACGCGCGCGCATCGTCGCCGGCGGCACCGACCTCATCCTCGAACTCGAACGCGGCCTCCGCCGCGGCATCGAAACCGTAATAGACATCACCCGCATCCCCCGCCTCGACCAAATCACCCTCGACGAAGACGGCATCATCCACCTCGGCGCGCTCGTTACCCACAATCACTGCGCCGCCTCCACGCTCATCCGTGAAAAAGCGGCGCCGCTGGCGCTTGCAGCCTGGGAAGTGGGCGCGCCGCAAATCCGCAACCGCGGCACGGTGGCAGGCAACCTCATCACCGCCTCGCCCGCCAACGACACCATCACGCCGCTCATGGCGCTGGGCGCATCCGTCACCCTTGCCTCCCTCCGCGGCACGCGCACCATCCCCCTGCAGGATTTCTACCTCGGCGTGCGGAAAACCGTGATGCAGCCCGACGAAATGCTGGTGGAGATTTCCTTCCCCGCCATGAAACCCACGCAGCGCGGGACGTTCATCAAACTGGCATTACGCCGCGCCCAGGCGATCTCGGTGGTCAATGTTGCGGTCGTGCTGGACCTCGAGGCGGATACCGTCCGAAACGCCTCCATCACGCTGGGAGCGGTTGCCCCCACCATCATCCACGCCCCCGAAGCCGAAGCCTGGCTCATCGGCAAATCCCTCAGCGACGAGGTCATCGAAGAAGCCGCGCGGCTGACGATGAACGCCGCCAAGCCGATTGACGACATACGTGGCAGCGCGGCATATCGCCGCGAGATGGTGCGCGTCTGCACGAGGCGCGGGCTGAGGTCACTGCGCGAGGAGAAGAATCAGGCTCAGGCGTTGGAAGACGCGGTGTTGTTATGGGGAAAAAAGTCCGAGGTCAGGAGTCAGAAATCAGAGTTTCCCGCGAGTCCAATCGAAACCATCGTCAACGGAAAGAAATATTCAGTCAACAGCGGATATGAAAAAACGCTTCTGAGATTCCTGCGTGAAGACCTCGGTCTGACCGGAACGAAGGAAGGCTGCGCCGAAGGCGAATGCGGCGCTTGTACGATCTTCCTGGACGGCAAGGCAGTGATGGCGTGCCTGGTGCCGGCGCCGCGCGCGCACGGCGCGGAAATTGTCACCATTGAGGGGCTGACTCATTTGGATTCGAGCGGCTTGCTGGCGGAAGCGCAGGAGCAATCCCAAAGACTGCACCCCGTGCAGGAGGCGTTCATTCAGGATGGCGCCGTGCAATGCGGATACTGCACGCCGGGCTTTATTATGTCTGCCGCCAAACTATTGGAAGAAAAGCCTCACCCCACGCGGCGCGAAATCGAGCAGGCAATTACCGGCAACCTGTGCCGCTGCACCGGCTATTACAAGATTGTGCAGGCAATCGAACATGCGGCGCAACTGAAGGAGTAAGAGATGGGAAAATATAGTTCGCGGGTCGTCAAACCTGCCATGCCCAAACGCAAAACGGTCAACCCCTATATGCGGGGCATTGGCTGTTTGTTGATGTTGATTGTGCCGGCGTTTTCGTATGGCGTGGGCGATTTGCTTGCCGGGCAGGGCTTTGGCTATCAATTGCTTCCGCGTGAATGGTATGGCTATCTCACCTTCCCTGCCTGGGTTTCGAAACTGGCGGGTTTGAATGTTGTGCTGCAATATCTGGCGCGCATCCCGCACTTGCCCGCCACGCTGGCAATTGCCGTTGTGGTGATGATCATCGTCGGCGGCATCTTGTCGGTCATCTTCGGGTGGTTGTATTCGCTGCTGGCCCCCTCGCAGTATGGACCGATGGATGTGCCGCCGCCGCGCGTCAAAACCAAAAAGTACAAACGCTAACATTCCTATGGCTACTTTCAATTACATCGGTAAACCTCTTGCGCGCGTGGATGCGCGCGGCAAAGTGACCGGCGAAACGCCCTATGCGGGCGACCTTTCGATGCCGGGCATGCTGCACATGAAGGTGCTGTTTGCGGGCCGCCCGCACGCGCGCATCAAGTCCATTGACACCCGCAAAGCAGAAGCCGCCTCCGGCGTGGCCGCGGTGTTTACGGCAAAAGACGTGCCGCTCAACGAGTATGGCTTGCAGTGGCAGGATCAGCCCGTGCTGTGCGGACCGGGGTCGTCGAAGCCCGGGGCAGATGTGGTCCGCTTTGTGGGGGATCAGGTGGCGGTCGTCGTGGCAGAAAGCGAAGCGCAGGCAGCGGCGGCGCTGAAGTTGATTGAGGTCGAATACGAGGATCTGCCGGTCGTCACCGACCCGCTGGAAGCGATGAAGCCCGGCGCGCCGCGCGTCCACGAAGAGATTGGCGATTCGAACATCTGCGTCCATTACAAAATCCGCAAAGGCAATGTGGACGAAGCGTTTGCCAAAGCGGATGTCATCGTCGAAAGCGAATACCGCACGCCCGTGCAGGAACACGCCTACCTGCAGCCCGAAGCCGGGCTGGCATACATTGACGAGGCAAACCGCGTGACGGTCGTGTGCGGCGGGCAATGGACTCATGAAGACCAGGAGCAGATTGCCCACGCGCTGCGCCTGCCGATGGAACAGGTGCGCGTGATTTACCCTGCCATTGGCGGAGCGTTTGGCGGGCGTGAGGATATGTCGGTGCAGATTATCCTGGCGCTGGCAGCCTGGAAATTGAGAAAGCCGGTGCGCATCATCTGGTCGCGGCAGGAGTCCATCATCGGGCATGGCAAGCGGCATCCGGTGCTCGTGCGCGCCAAATGGGGCGCCACCCAAGAAGGCAAGGTGATTGCCATCGAAAACGAAATCATCGGCGATGGCGGCGCCTACATGTACACTACCAACAAGGTGCTGGGAAACTCCACCATCACTTCCACAGGACCGTACTTCATCCCCAACGTCAAGACCGATGTGTACGGCGTCTATACCAACAATGTGCCCAGCGCCGCCTTCCGCGGCTTCGGCGCGCCGCAGGCGTTGTTCATGGCTGAAATGCAAATGAACAAACTGGCGGAAAAACTCGGCATGGACCCGGTGGAATTCCGCCTGAAGAACGCGCTCAAAGACGGCGATACGATGGGCGTGGGAACGCCCTCCCCTAGTCCGGTCAGCATCATCCCGTGTATCGAGGCGGCGAGAGATACATTCGGGTGGAAAGACAAAAAGGAGAACGGGAAGAGCAGCGCGCCGCATGTGAAGCGCGGCAAAGGCTTTGCGGCGGGCTTCAAGAATATCGGCTTTTCGTTCGGCTATCAGGAAAACTGCTGGGCAAAGGTCGAATTGCGCGGCAAGGCAGAGATCGAAGAGGTGGTGGTGTATCACGCCAGCGCCGAGGTCGGGCAGGGCACGCACACCGTGATGACCCAAATGGCGGCCGAGGCAGCCGGCGTGCCGCTCGAAAAGGTGCGGCTGGTCGTCTCGGATACGGCATCCACCGGTTCCTCCGGCTCGGTTTCAGCCTCGCGCATGACGTTCATGTCTGGCAATGCCATTCGCGGCGCAACAGAAATTGCCCTCAAGAAATGGAAGGCGGAGGAACGCCCCGCGATTGGCGAATACAAGTACCTCGCCCCGCGCACGACCAACTTTGAGCCAGAAACAGGCTACTCCACGCCCAACTTCGCCTATGCCTGGGTTGCCCAAGCCGCCGAAGTGGAAGTGGACACCGAAACCGGTCACGTGCGCGTCGTGCGCTTCGTCTCTGCCGATGACGTGGGGCAGGCAGTCAACCCTGCCCTGGTGCAGGGACAGGTGGAAGGCGCAGTGGTCCAGGCGCAGGGATACGCCATCCAGGAAGAATACAAAACAAAGGATGGGTACGTCCTCACCGATCAACTCAGCACCTACCTCATCCCCACCGTGCTGGATATTCCCGAAAGCGTCGAAACCGTCCTGGTCGAAGTGCCAGACCCCAACGGACCCTGGGGCGCGCGCGGAGTGGGCGAACTGCCCTATCTGCCGGTGGCGCCCGCCATTGCCGCCGCCATCCACGATGCCACCGGCGTGTGGATTGACGAATTTCCCTTCACACCAGAGCGCGTCCTGCGCGCGCTGGGCAAACTCTGACCTTCCCCCATGCGCTTTCCTCTCTTTGAAACCAAAACCTTGAACGAAGACGCCCGCCGCGCTGCGGGCGGTTCGTTCGCCGCGCTGAGAGACGGCCTCACACATTACGAATTGTCAAACGCTGAAGCAGGGACAAGAGAGACGGTCGTCCTCATTCACGGCTTTTCCGTCCCCTATTTCATCTTCGACCCCACCTTCGAGTTCCTCACCCAAAACGGATTCCGCACCCTACGCTATGACCTCTTCGGGCGCGGATTTTCAGACCGCCCGCGCGTGCGCTACAACCTGGACCTCTTCGTACGCCAACTGCTCGATCTGCTGGGTGCGCTGCGCTTCACCCTCCCCGTCAACCTGATCGGCCTTTCGATGGGCGGACCCATCGCTGCAGCCTTTACCGCCCGCCACCCCGAACGAGTCAAATCCCTGACGTTGATAGACCCGGCCGGCGCTCAAGCCATCACCCTTTCGCCGCTGCTTCGGATGATGAAACTGCCCGGGCTGGCAGAGGCGGTGTTCGGTCTGGCGGGAAGCGAAAGTTTACTCAAAAGCGCCGCAAAGGATTTCTTCGATCCCGAACTGGTTGGGATGTTCCTCGAAAAATACAAAGTCCAAATGCAATACAAGGGCTTCAAGCGCGCCATCCTTTCCACCATCCGCAATCACATGCTGGGGTCGTTTCTGGAGGTGTATCGGGCGGTGGGCAACACGGACAAGCCCGTGCTGCTGGTGTGGGGGCGCAACGACACAACGGTGCCGCTGGCGCACAGCGACCTTCTGCGCCAGGCAATGCCGCAGGCGGAATTTCACGTCATCGAAGAGTGCGGTCACATTCCGCACTACGAAAAGCCCGGCGCGTTCAACCCCATTCTGTTGAGATTCCTTTCGAAAGGTACACAATGAACAAAGAGGCGATACGGCTGCTGTATGAATACAACCGTTGGGCAAACGCCCGCATTCTGGATGCTGCCGCCAACATTACAGATGAACAGTTCCTGGCGCCGGCTTCTTTTCCGCACGGCGGTTTGCGCGGCACGTTGACTCATGTCCTCTTTGCCGAATGGATCTGGCGCAAAAGGCTGGAGGGCGATTCCCCCACCCGCCGCATCTCAGCCGACGAATTCCCCACTTTCGATTCACTGCGCTCGCGCTGGCTGGCAGAAAGCGCCGAACTGATGCGTTTTATCTATTCCCTGAGCGATGAGGCGTTGGCTGGGAAATTTCAATACAAGACCACCAGCGGCGCGGCGCACGAGGATGTGGTGTGGCAGGTGCTGGCGCATGTGGTCAATCACGGCACACAGCACCGCAGCGAAGCCGCCGCCATGCTGACCGCCATGGGATATTCCCCCGGCGATTTGGACCTGATCGTCTTCCTGCGCGGGGCATAAGGGAAAGTACCCTCATGTTTGGCAGAGTACGCAACTTCCTCCTGCGCAACCGTTATCCCATAGCGGTTTTTTCCCTGCTCAACCTTGCCTGCGCCGTGTGCATTGGGCTGGTAGCGGCGCGCGTGGTCTATAGTGAATCGGGCAGACACCTCGGTTTGATTTGGAATCTCTTCCTGGCGTGGATTCCCTTCATCCTGGCGTATGTTGCCCATGCCGTTTCGTGGCGGCGCATCTGGCTGTATCTCGTCATTCCGTTTGTGGCGTTTTTGTGGCTGATCTTCTTCCCCAATGCGCCCTACATGCTCACCGACCTGCAGGACCTTGCCCGCACCACGACCGATGCGCCGCTCTGGTACGATGTCATCATCGTCGTCTGGTGTTCGTGGACGGCGATGATGCTCGGCGTGGTCTCGCTGTATCTCATGCAGGATATCGTCTTGCGGATGTTTGGGCGCTTTCTCGGCTGGACGTTCGTTTTTGTCATTTCGGGGTTGAGCAGTTTCGGCATGTACATCGGTCGGTTTGTGCGCCTCAACTCGTGGGATATTCTGCAAAACCCGGCGGAGACCGCCATGAACATCCTGGGGCTGGTGATTGACCCCAGCCGGCGGCTGGCGGCGTTTACGTTCCTGTACACGTTCTTCTTTTTGTTTGTCTATCTGCTGCTGTATTCGTTCGGTCACTTGCTGCAGGAGCAGATGGCGCGGACAAATGCCTCCCCCGAACAGTTCGAACCTACCCAAAAAGTCAATGTCCAGCGATAACTTTGTATTGGTCCGCGGCGGCGGCGATCTTGCCTCGGGCGTTGTACTGCGTTTGCATCGGGCAGGCACGCGGGTGGTTGTCACCGAACTCGCCCAGCCCCTGGCAGTGCGGCGCACGGTCTCGTTTGCAGAGGCGGTGTACGAAGGGGTGTGGGAAGTGGAAGGGGTGAGGGCAAGGCGGGTGGAGGCAGATCAGGTTGCGGCGGCGTTGGAAGCGGATGAAGTCCCTGTGGTGGTGGATCCGCATGGGGATATTCTGAAGACACTGCCTTTCCTGGTGGTGGTGGATGCCCGTCTGACAAAGCAGCCGCCCGCCCCGCTGCCCGTTCCCGTCCCGCTTCATATCGGACTTGGACCCGGCTTCTCCGCCGGACGCGACTGCCACGCTGTCATCGAAACCCGCCGCAGCCACACGCTGGGGCGGGTGTATTGGGAAGGGACGAGTCAACCCGACAGCCGCGAACCCGAAGGCGACCCGCGCCGTGTGTTACGCGCGCCGCTGGAGGGGACGATTGTTGGGGTGAAACACATTGGCGAGCATGTGGAGGAAGGGGAAATCGTTGCAGTAATCGGTGGGCAACATGCAGTGACCAGTCCCTTCCGCGGGGTGCTGCGCGGGTTGATCCATGATGGGCTGCGCGTGCCGCAGGGGATGAAGATCGGCGATGTGGACCCGCGCGATGACCCGTCTTACTGCCGGCTGGTTTCGGATAAGGCGCTGGCAATCGGCGGCGGGGTACTGGAGGCGATTCTCTCGAGGCGGGAGATTCGGGAACGGTTATTCTGACCGAACCCGAAAACCCCAACCAAACCGCCTTGCCGCGCGGCTGTTCAAAGAGACGTTTCTGCGGGAATACACCGGCGCGTAATGAATTTAAACTTCCGTCACTTGCCGGGCGGCAAATTTGGCAGTATCCTATGAGCAGGCGTCTCAACCAGGCTAGAGAGAATCACCGAAAGGAGCATCGTATGGGTCACTCCGGCAAAAGAGACAAAGAGCAAAAGGAAAAGCGCAAGAAGCCCAAACATACCCTCAAGGAAAAGAGGAAACTGAAGCACGAAAAGGAGCAGCAGGGCGAAAAGAAACACATCATCGTTCCCGGATAGGGAAACTGGAAAGCCTTCATCGGGCCGGGCAATGCCCCGGCTCGATCTTTTTTTTCCGGGCGGCGCACTGCCCCTGAATTGCCCTAAGAGAGCGTTTTAAAACTACCTCTACTGCGCGTAAGCGACGTTCTCTAAC
>JBBITE010000049.1:0-21048 GCA_037440905.1 Anaerolineae bacterium
AGCAAGCTCCCTGACTCCAAAGTATGGAATCAGCCAGTTTACTGGCGTATGTCGGGAGCAAGCCCCCTGACTCCAAATCCCTCACCTTCTGCAGCAGACACAGCGCATATCGTATAATACCCCTGCCCAACACAAGCAAAAAATCAACCAGCCATACCCCTTCGCAGAAAACCACCTCCACCCATGCGCCACCAGCAACACATTCAGGCACTCATCGAAAAAGCCCTCCGCCAGGCAGGCGCGGCAAATATCCAACGCATCCGCCTCGCACTGGGAGAAATCGCCGAAATCTCCCCAGCCGACTTTCAGCGCCTCTGGCACGAACTGGCTAAAGGCACACCGCTGGAACGAGCGCAACTCCAACTGCGTCTTATCCCTGCCGAAGTGCAGTGCATGGCTTGCTTCAAAAAATACCATCCGCTACACGGCGAAATCCATTGTCCCAACTGCGGAAGTTTCGGCGCCAAAATCCTGAGTGGTGAGGAAATGTATGTGGAACAGATCGAAACAGACGAATAACTACCGCCGCCTGACAGCCCTGCTCCTGCTCCTTGCGGCTGCGGGATGCAACCTACCTTCCGCTTCAGCCCCGACCCCCGACCTGCTCGCCACCCTTCAGGCATCCACCCCGCTGACGGCTCCCACCGTCCCCCTCCTCGAGACGCCCACCGCCTCGCCTACACCCCCCATCCTCACCGCCGTCCCCACTACAGACGGCATCCCCTTCCCCTCCCCCGCCGACGGCTTGAGCGGACACATCGTCTTCACCTGCCAAATCTTCAAAGTCCAGGCGCGCAACCAGATCTGCATCATGAACGCCGATGGCAGCGGCTACCGCCGCCTGACTACCGACGACAGCCGCCAGCACTTCTACCCTTCCCTCTCGCCCGATGGGAAAAGCGTTATCTATTCCGCCTTTTTTGAAACCGACAACTACGAAATCTTCGAACTCTCTCTTGCCGACGGCACAGTCAAACGCCTGACAAACGGCTACGGCACAGAAACCGCCCCCGAAATCTCCCCCGACGGACAATTCATCACCTACACCAAATTCAACGTCGCCACCGGCAACTACCAAATCATCATCGCCCGCCGCGATGGTAAAGAGCCGGGCAACATCCCTCACGTTTCCGGCTGGGACCCTACCTGGTCGCCCGATGGCAAACGCATCCTCTTCGCCTCCGACCGCCGCGGAGCCGTCCAACTTTACACTGTGCGTCTCGATGGCAGCGAACTGCAAGCCGTTACCAGCCTGCCCGCCATTCGCGGGCGAAGCGACTGGTCGCCTGACGGCAACTTCATCGTCACCTATTCCGGTCCCGCCTGGAACCGCGAACTGTACATCATGAACGCTGACGGCACGAACGTCCGTCAACTCACACCCAGCGGCGGAAACAGCCAGGGACCCTCGTTCTCGCCGGATGGCAAATGGGTGGTCTTCACCGCCTACTTCGACCACTACGGCGACGATCACGGCTGCGAAATCTACGTCATCCGCACCGACGGCACCGACCTGCGCCGGCTGACGAACAACGACTACTGCGACTACCAGCCGCGCTGGGGACCCTAATGGATATTCACTTCATCGTCATCGGAAAACTCACGCGCGAATTTCTCCTGCCAGCCAGCGGGCAGCCTCGCCTTGATGTGGCGGGCGGCAGTCTGCTGTATGCGGCGGGAGGGCTGGGGGTGTGGGAAACAGGCATCGGTTTGGTAGGACGCGTGGGCGATGATTATCCGCGCGCCTGGCTGAACGAAGTCAAACGCCGCGGCTTCGATACCAGCGGCATTCACATCCAGCCGCAGCCGTTGGACGTGCGCGAGTTCATCGCCTATAACGAGGCTTTCGAAGCCAACCGCATCAACCCCGTCGCTCATTTTGCGCGGCGGCAGATGACCATTCCCAAAGCGCTTTTGGGGTACCAGGCAGAACGGCCTCAGCCGCAGGCGCTGCACCTCACCGTGCGCGACATCCCCGAAGAATATCTCACCGCCCGCGCCGCCTATTTCTGCCCCATGGACCTGACCACCCAGATGCAGCTTATCGCCGCCCTCAAACGTGGAACCGTGCATTCGTTCATCCTGGACGCCACACCTGAGTCCATGTCCCCCGCTTCGCGCCGTGACCTTCCCGCCCTTCTCAACGGGGTGACGGCTTTTCTGCCCTCCGAGGAAGAGATACGCAATCTTTTCCAGGGAGAGACACATGACCTGTGGGAAATGGCAGAAGCGGTTTCCATGTATGGCTGTGAAGTTGTCGTCATCAAGCGCGGGGTAAACGGGCAATTCCTTTTCGACGCCGAAGCCAAACGCCGCTGGGAGATTCCCGCTTACCCTGCCCGCCTGCAAGATGTCACCGGCGCGGGCGACGCCTTCGGCGGAGGGTTTACCGCCGGCTTTTGCAAGGACTATGATCCGCTGGAGGGGGTGTTGTACGGCAATGTTTCCGCCTCCTTGAAGCTGGAGGGGGCCGGGGCGTTCCATCCGTTGGAGGTTTTACCCGGCCTGGCTCAGGCAAGGCTGGAAGCGTTGAGGGAGTTGGTGAGGAGGGTGTGAGGGAGGGTAGAAAGTGGAAAGTGGAGACGGTAGGTTGGTAAAATGTGACTATGACTGAAATTACTCAACGCATCATTGAACTTGCCATTCAGATTCAACAAATCGCTGCGCCAACGTTTCACGAACAGAAACGGGCAGAGTTTGTACGCGGGTTATTTCTGCAGGAGGGGTTGAGCGATGTGACGATGGACGAGATGGGGAATGTGTATGGACGCTGGGCATCACAGAACAGGCAGAAAACAACAGAAAGCAAGCCCCTGATCCTTTCAGCACACCTTGATACGGTGTTTCCGTTCGAGATGGATTTGAGCATCCGGCGGGAAGAGGGAAAGGTCTTTGGGATAGGCATCGGCGATAACTCGATTGGGGTGGCGGCGCTATTCGGTTTGCTATGGATATTGAGGGAACGCCATTTCACTCCCGACAGGGACATCTGGTTGGTGGCAAATACGGGCGAGGAAGGCTTGGGCGATCTGCGCGGGATGAAAGCGGTGGTGGAGCGCTTCGGCGCCGAGGTGCTGGCGTATCTTGTACTCGAAGGGCTGGCGCTGGGACACGTGTATCACCGGGCGGTGGGGGTCAGGCGTTACCGCATCAGCGCACAGACACAGGGCGGACATGCCTGGTCGGACTTTGGTCAACCCTCGGCAGTGGTGGAACTGGCGAAACTGGTGGTGCAGTTATCGGCATTGAAACTGCCTGCCAAGCCGCGCACAACCATCAACGTGGGCAAAATTCAGGGCGGGACGTCCATCAACACCATCCCGGCCGAGGCATGGCTGGAGTTGGACCTGCGCTCGGAAGGGCAGACGGAGTTATCGGAATTGGTGGAGGGGGTGGAACGGTTGATCGAAGCGGCAAACAGGCCCGGGGTCCAGATTGAAGCGGAGGTTATCGGTTCACGCCCGGCGGGAAGCCTGCCGGCGGAGCATCCGCTGGTGAAACTGGCTCAGCAATGTCTTGCAGAGCAGGGCTTGGAGGCGGTTCTTACAGGCGGCTCAACGGATGCGAATATACCTTTGAGCCGCGGGATACCATCGCTGGTGCTGGGGGTCACGCAGGGCGGCGGAGCGCATACGAAAAATGAGTTTATCGAAACGGAACCTGTGAAGCGGGGGATGGAGCAGCTGGCAAGGTTCGTGAGCGCTGCCTGCAGCCAGTTGTAGTTGACGTTATCCCGTTATTTCAGGCACAGCACTTCAAAGACAGCCAGCGGCTGGGTTTTGCCTTTGGCGGCGATGGGTGCAATGGGCTGGGCTTCCACATAATCTTTGACGCGCTCATAGGCTGCCTGGCTGAGGATGATTTGATTCCTGGCGGAGTTTTCCTGCAGGCGCTTGGCGGTGTTTACACTGTCGCTGATGGCGGTGTATTCGAGGCGCTTTTCGGTGCCAATCAACCCCAGCACGGCATCGCCATAATGGATGCCCGCCCCAAAAGCAAGGTGTTCCTGCGGGGAAAGTTGCTGATAGAGCCTTTCGAATGAGTCGCGGATGGCAAGTGCGGCTTTGACTGCCCGCAGGGTGTGGTCGGGCTGAGGAATGGGAGCGTTGAACCATGCCATGATGGCATCGCCCATGAATTTATCAATGGTGCCTTCCTGAGAGAGGACTGCCTCCGCCATGGCGGCCAGGTAACGGTTGAGGATGGAAACGAGTTTTTCCGGTTCCTGCGTTTCGCTGAAGGAGGTGAAGCCGCGCACATCGGCAAACAGCACGGTAATGTCGGTGCGTTTGCCGCCGAGTTGCAGGCTGTCGGGGTCGAGTTGTTGGATGACAGCCGGCGAGACCATGCGCTCGAATAACTTGCGCTGGGCTTCGAGGCGTTTTTGCTCGGTCAGGTCGTCCAGCACAATTGCCACGCCCTGTGTTTTTTGCCCGGCATCTTTGAGCGGCGAGAGGTTGAGTCGCCAGTCTACGCTGCCGCGCTCGGGGAGTTTGCGGCTGAGTTCCAACCCCACGATCGGTTGTTCTTTCTCGCGCACTGCCTGGAGGTGCGGCTGGATGTCACCGGCAAAGGCAGGGATGACTTCTTCGAATTTTCTGCCGACGATCTCTGCCGAGGCGCGCCCCAGAATGGACGCTGCGGCTCGATTGCACAGGGTAATCTGATCCTGCACATCGGCGGTAATCACGCCCGAGGCGATGGAGGCAAACACGTCGTCCATCAGGTTTTTGAGTTCGGTCACTTCGGCGAGGGTTTGTTTGAGGGAGGAGTACAGGCGCGCGTTTTCGATGGCGACTGCCGCCTGGTTGGCAAAGGCGGTCATCAAGTCGCGGTCGGCTTCGGAGAAGATGCCGGTGCGGATGCGGTTGTCGGTGTAGATGACGCCGATGAGGTCGGTTTTGACCATGAGCGGCACGCACAGGATGGAGCGCAGGTTGAAGGCAATGATGGATTCCTGCCCCCCAAAGCGCGGGTCTTCGCGGGCGTTGGTGGTGAGTACGGCTTCGCCGCTGTCTATGACGCGCTGGACGATGGTGCGGCTGATGGCAAATTCGTTTTTGTTGATGGATTCCTGTTCCCAGTTGCGGGCGATGCGGGTTTGCATTTCGCCGTCTTTGTCGCGCAGCATGAGGAAACCGCGCTCGGCGCCCGTCAGACGGACGATGGTATCCATCACGATTTGAAGCACTTCGTCAATTTCGAGGGTGGAGTTGACGATTTGACCAATGCCTGCCAGCGCCTGCAGGTGACTGAAGCGCAGTTCGAAGGGAACGAGCGATTCGCTGATGAGGGAGAGGGAATTTTCGAGTTCTTTGATTCTTTCAACGGCTTCCGGGCAGCGGCTGGCATCCAGCGAAGCGCGCAGTTTTGCGGCACGTTGAGTAACCGCAACCAGTTGGTCATTAATGGTGATGGATTTGTGCTTTGCCGTAGCCATTGTGCATCCTTCGCCCTTTCATGGCTGAGCCCGGAAAGGACTTTCAGGTTTCGATGGGTGCGCCTTCAAACAGATAACGTATTCGCGCTTGCAGCGCTTGCCAGCGTATGCGCCAGGCAGCACGCCGGGCGCGCAGGAGGTTCGCTGTGCGGGAAGTATAAAGGGATGTTTGATGTTCGTCCAGAAGGGCTTGGATGTCGTTTTGTGCGGCAGGGAGCAGGGCGGTCAGACGGGCGGCGCGTTCGATAGGCGTTGCTTCCAGCGGCGCCGGGGCTCCCAGCAGGCGCAGGCTGAAGTTGACGCTTTCGAATGCGCGCGCGGTAGGAGAGGCGATGGTCCAGCGTTCCCAGTTAACCACCCAGGCGGGCGCCGGCGCGCCATTGCGTTCCCAGGCGGCGCGCAGCAGCACCGGCGCACGTTCTGTCACGTTGTAGCGGTGACCAAGGTACAGCGTCAGCGTGGAAAGAGCCAGCAGAAACAGAAACAGGTACGAGCGGGGAGTGAAGCGCGTCCCCTCGGCTGCGGAGTCCGGTACAGCCACATCCGTCTCTTCTTGCAAGCCGCGGAAGTTTTCACGAGGGTTGAGGGCGTCGTCCAGTTCGGGCAGGGTGCGGATGGGCGCGCCAAGTTCGTTCGGCTGGCGCGGCGGCAGGGGACGGGAAAGCGGCGGTTGAGAGGCGGTCGGTTCGAATTCCACCCAGCCAATGCCGGGGAAGTACACCTCGGGCCAGGCGTGCGCGTCCTTTTTTCGGACGATGTATTCGGCGCCTGTCTCTTCGCTGATTCTGGCTTCGCCCTGGGCAAACCCCACCGCCAGCCGCGCCGGAATGCCCAGCGAGCGGAGCATGAGCACTTCAGCCGAGGCATAGTACACGCAGTATGCCTGACGATTTTCGAAAAGCATCCATTCGAGGGGATCGCGTCCGCCTGGAGGCGCCGGCAGAGAATCTACGTATTCGATGTTGTCGCGCAGGTAGCGGGTGATGGCGAGGGCTTTATCGTAGGGGGTTTCGGCGCGGGCAGTGATTTCGGCTGCCAGCGCAGCGATGCGCGGCGAGAAGTTGGAGGGAAGTTGCAGGTATTTTTCGGTCACCCAGGCGGGATAATATTCACCAGCCTCCCGCAGTTGCTGAGCATTGGGGTTGAGAAGCACGGAATCCACGCGGTACACTTCGCCGCCGCGCAAGGCAGGGGCGGCGTACCAGGAGATGACTTCTTCCCTGCCGCCGGCTGGCAGCACCCGTGTATAGCCCTGACGACTCAACCGCAGCGGCTGAGAAGGCGCATAGAGCAGCGAAAAGGTCTGATCGCCGGTTTGGAAGATGAATTGCGCCGGCGCAGAAGCAGCCGGCGGCAATGCAATGGGCAGGGAATCGGCGGGCGAATACTCTGCCACCGAAGAGCCGGTGGTGTACCACTGATTGCGGGCGAAGTAATCGTAGGAATACCCGCGCCAATAGTAACGTGGAGGCTTTTGTCCTTCCGGCAGGTCCGGCGCTTGCACCCGAAACATAATAGCATCGGAAAGGGGGAAACCGCGTCCCAGCGCGATTTCTGTTCCGTAAAATTCACCGCTCACACCACCGGGCGATTCCAACGCCGAGACAGCGTTCTCGAGTCGTTCGGTCAGGCTGCGCCAGGGTTCGGTAATGCGGTTCCAGACGCGGACGGCAGATTGCAAGCCGGCAAGCGAGGCAGGAGGCGTCCAGGCAATGAAGATGAGGAGCGCGGCGGCAGCGGTCAGGATGCCGGTCAAGTCCACATGAGCGTCGGGCGAGAGGAAGATGCGCCGCTCGCGCCATGCCTGCCGGTTTGCCAGATAGGTAAGCCGCCCAAGCAGCAGCAACGCCAACAGAAGAAAGAAGGCGATAAACCACACCCGCCCTTCAATGAAGTTATCGTAACTTTGAATCACCAGCAACACCAGCGCCGAGGGCAGCACCGCCGCAAGGTAATGCTGCCGCCGCACCAGTTGAAACGCCGCCGAAGCGCCAATACCCCAAAACCCCAGCGTGATGAGCGAGATAAAGAAAATGGGGTCATCTACGGGTCGCCCGGCGAAGAAATCGGCAAACGAAAAATACATCCGTCCGCCCATGCTCAAAAATTGTTCCTCGAGCGAAGCCTGCTGGTCAACCAGCAGCGTCCACAAGAGCGGCAGGAAGAGGAGCATGTAGAGAAACGAAATCCAGCGGGCGGCGCGTTTCGAAAACCGCGAATATCCCAGCGCCGCGCCGAGGGTGAAACCGATGTAAGCCGCCGTCTGCCCGAGGAAGAGAAACTGCGTCCAGTCGGTGGTGACGAGACGTGAAGCAGCAGTTTCGACAAGGAAAAACAACAGCCCTATCGAGGGCCAATCCCACCAACGGGGGTGTGACTTTTGCATGCTGGAAGTGTACATCAGATTGAGTTCTCGCAATCAGCCTCTGTGGAGGGGTTCAGAACAGCCGCTTCGAACTGGACCTGAGCCTGACTCTGCCCGAGATGCCACTCCTCCCCTCGAAGCGGGTCCGGGCTAAAGGTCCAGCAAGAAGCGCAGCCAAAGCAGTTGTCATTCCGTTTCAAATCGGAGGGCAAATCCTACAGGTGGGCGTCTGCTCTGATATAATGCCAAATCTAGCGCTACTTTTTTGGAGCATCTTCTATAATCCATGACACTCGAACGCGGCACATTATTACACAAACGCTATCGCATCGTTGAAATCCTCGGGCAGGGGGGCATGGGGTCGGTTTACCGCGCCGTGGATGAAAACCTCGGGGTGGACGTAGCCGTCAAAGAAAACCTGTTCACCACCGATGAGTACGCACGCCAGTTCCGCCTGGAGGCGGTCATTCTGGCGAACCTGCGGCATCCCAATCTGCCGCGCGTCACCGACCATTTCGTGATTGGCGATCAGGGTCAATATCTGGTCATGGACTACATCGAAGGTGAAGACCTGCGCCAGCGCATGGAACGGTTGGGCAATATTCAGGAAGATGAAGCCATTCTGCTCGGCGCCTCCATTTGCGACGCGCTGACCTACCTGCACACCCGCAAGCCGCCCATCCTGCACCGCGACATCAAACCCGGCAACGTCAAAATCACGCCCGATGGTCACATCTTTTTGGTGGACTTTGGTCTTGCCAAAGTGCTGCACGGCAATCAGGCAACCACCACCGGCGCGCGCGCCATGACGCCGGGCTACTCTCCGCCTGAACAATACGGCACCGCCCGCACCGACCCTCGCACCGATATTTATTCGCTGGGCGCTACGCTCTACGCCGCGCTGACCGGCATCATCCCGGAAGACGGTTTGGCGCGCGCGATGGACAACACGCAACTCACACCGCTGCGTAAACGCAACAGTAAGGTTTCGCGCCGCCTTGCCGCCGCCATCGAAAAAGCCATGGGCATTGACCCGGCGGATCGTTTCCAGACGGCGGAAGAATTCAAACGCGCGCTGCTCGGCGCGAAATCGAAAACCCAGCGTTTGCCGGGGGAATACGTGATCCAACCGGCGCCGGCGGAAAACCAGGAAAACGAAAAACTATCTTCTTCCAACGGCGACATCAAGCCGCTTGCTGCCCTGCGTGAGGAAGCAGCCAGCGAAGAACTGCCGGTTTTCAAGCCACCCAAAAAGAAGCGCAAAAAGAAACGTCTCCTGCCTGCCTTCCTGCTGCTTCTCTTCATTCTTGCCGCAGGGTTGACGGGCATTGTGCGCTTCGCGCCGCATCTCGTTCCGCTCTTCATTCAAAACCTCATCCCTTCGCCGGTCGTCTCTTTTCTGAACGGACCGCTTCCCTTCGCGCCGGCCACCACCACCCAAACGGCTGTGCCGCCCACCTCCACCGCAGCCCCGCTGGTGGTAGCGCCAACCGATCCCAGTCCCACTGTCACCTTTACGCCAACAGTCACCTCCACGCCAACCCTTACGCCCACCCCCACCCTGCCGCCCGTGGTGGAAATGACCGCCACCCCCACCAATACTCCTGTTCCCGTCGCAACCCTCATGGGCGGCGGAGGCGGTGAAATTGCGTTTGCCTCCTCCAGTTCGGGCATCCCGCAAATTTACCTCGTCAACCTCGATGGTACCAACCTCACCCAACTCACCAATATGGAAGGAGGCGCCTGCCAGCCGGATTGGTCGCCGGATGGTGCAAAGATTGTGTTCATCTCGCCCTGCCCGGCGCGCGCCGAATTCAACGAAACCCTCTATAAAGAGTCCAGCCTCTACGTGATGAACGCCGACGGCTCCGACCTCCAGCCGCTTGCCGCCGCCGGCGCCGGCTTCGAGCCAGCCTGGTCACCGGATGGCAGCCGCATTGCCTTCACTTCGCTGCGCGATGGCAAAAAAGACATTTATGTTTTCGCGCTGGATAGTGGGACTACCATCCGTCTCACCACCGCCCAGGGAGACGTGCAGGAAAACAGTCAGCCTGCCTGGTCGCCTTCGGGAGAGCGGATCGCGTTTATGGTCAAGCGTTTCAACGCCTACCAGGTGTGGGTCATGAACGATGCGGGAGAAGGCAAAGTGCAGGTTGCCCGCAGCGGACAAAGTTATTCCGATTTCCTGCCCCTCTGGGCGCCCGATAACGAAACCATCCTCTTCAGTCAAAGAGCCGCCGGCGTTACTTCGCGGCCCTGGCTGATGAGCATCCGCTATGCAGACATCGCCGCCAAAGACCCCACCCGCCTGAATCTGCCGCGCCCCATCGAAGATGTGGACATTTCGCCGGATGGGATATGGATAGTGTTCGAGTCGGTGGATAGCAACGGCAACCGCGATATTTACCTGATGACCCTCAGCGGAGGGAACCGCACGCGCCTCACCACCGCATCAGCCATAGACTTCGACCCCGCCTGGCGCCCCAGCCCATAACCTTCCCCTCTGCCGCTTCAAGCCTGTCGCTTTTGCAAGCGATGGGCTTTTTCTTATACTTCTCTTATTGACTGTAAACTTTCGTACATGTTATTATTATTTGCGAGCCGTTAGCACTCTCGCGTTGAGAGTGCTAACTTTGTGCAGCCATGACCGAACTAACCGAACGCCAAAAAACTCTTCTGCTGCTGATCGTCCGCGATCATATTGAATCCGCTCAGCCGGTTGGCTCGAAGCGGCTGGTGGAACATTACCGCCTCAACCTCTCCCCTGCCACCATCCGCAATGAAATGGCGGCGCTGACCGAGATGGGATACCTGCGCCAGCCGCACGTCTCGGCAGGGCGCGTTCCCACCGAGGCGGGCTACCGCTATTTCGTCAGCCAAATGATGGAGCAGGCGGTGTTACCGGAAACGGTGCAACGAACCATTTCGCATCAGTTTCATCAATCCGGCGCCGACATCAACCAATGGATGACGCTGGCGGCTTCCATCCTGGCGCATCAATCGCAGGGCGTTTCGGTGGTCACTGCGCCGCACATCGAACAGGTCAAGTTCAAGCATGTGGAACTTATCTCCACGCAGGGACGGCAGGTGCTGATGGTGCTGGTGCTGGTGGGAGGCGAGGTCAACCAGCAAATTTTGACCCTGGCGGAACCGGTTTCTCAGGAGCGCCTCAGCCAGACCGCCGCGCGTCTGAACGCCCTGTTAGCGGGGCTCACCCTGGACGCCATGACCGCCCTCCCTGCCCGTTCCGACGCTCTCGATCAGGACATTTTGACTCTCATCCTTCAGGACATACGGCGCAGCGCGGAACGTGTCTCCGGCGAAATTTACACCGACGGTTTGAGCAACGTTCTTGCCGAACCCGAATTCACCGAGACGGAGGAAGCCCGCCGTACTTTGAAACTCTTTGGCGAGCCTGCCACCCTGAAAGAACTGCTCGACCGCACAGCCGCAAGCGGCAATGTGGGCGGGCTGCAAGTGTTGATAGGCGGTGAGGGTATGTGGGAAGAACTGCGCCAATGTTCGATGGTGATTGCGCGCTATGGCGTCCCCGGTTTAGCCACAGGCACGCTGGGGGTGCTGGGTCCGATGCGCATGTCGTATGCACGGACGATTCCCACCGTGCGGTTTATGGCAGGTTTGCTAAGCGATCTGGTGAACGATACGATTTCCGGCGAATAAGGGACCTGGATGTGGCAATCCAGGTCAGCGTGATGGCTGTTTTTGCGGCTTGATAACCTGTTTGCTCGTGCAGATCGCCGCATTCAAAATTGGCTCATGGAGATTACCAAATCCATAATTGGCTCGTGCGGATTGCCAAATCTGCACATCAAAGCGAAGAAAGATGACAGTCACTGCATCCAACTTTGTGCTGTAACTATAGTTACTTCAACATCTAACCCTCAACAACAGTAATGAGAAAAGATATGGCCGAGAAAAAGCACAAAAACGAACACGAACCCCAACCGCAGGAAACTCCTGCTGCCGAATCTCAGGCTGAGGCGGTGGCGGAGGCTGAAACCGCCGCCCAGGCTGAGGCGGAGATCGAAGCGCTGAAGAAGCAGCTGGGAGAAGCAGAGGCGAAAGCATCCGAATTCAAAGATTCGTGGATGCGCGCTCAGGCAGATTTCCAGAATTATAAAAAGCGCCTCGAGCGCGAGCATGAAACCATGCGCCTTCACATGAAGGGCGATCTGGTCAAACGCATTTTGCCCGTGCTCGATGACCTGGAACGCGCTTTGCAAAACCGCCCGGCAGAGGACCCCTGGGCGGATGGTATCGCGCTGATTGTGCGCAAATTCCAATCTACGCTGGAAAGCGAGGGAGTGAAGAAGATCGAGGCGGTCGGTGCGGCATTCGATCCAAATTTCCATGAGGCAATTTCAAGCGAACATCACGAGGATTTCGAAAGCGGACAGGTGATTGAGGTCGTGCGCAACGGTTATATGATTGGCGACCATGTCATTCGTCCAGCCCTTGTGAGGGTGGCGCAGTAAATCTGGTCGAAGGTCAAACATCAAAGGTCAATCGGCTTGCGATGTTCGAATGTTGACCTTTGACAAACATCAAGGAGTAATCATGGGCAAAATTATAGGAATTGATTTAGGCACGACCAACTCTGTGGCGGCTGTGATGCAAGGCGGCGAGCCGGTGGTGATTCCCTCGGCGGAGGGAGAACGGCTGGTCCCCTCGGTGGTGGCGGTGAATAAAAACGGCGAACGCCTGGTGGGACGTGTAGCGCGCAATCAGGCGATCACCAACCCGCACAACACGATTTTTTCGGTGAAGCGCTTTATGGGTCGCAAGGCAGATGACCCCGAAGTGGAACGCACCAAAAAGCGTGTGCCGTACGCTGTGCATGAAGCGCCCAACGGCGACGTGCGCGTCGAACTGGGAGGCAAGGAATACTCGCCGCCGGAGGTTTCAGCGATGATCCTTGCCAAAATCAAACGTGATGCCGAAGCCTACCTGGGCGAACCGGTAACGCAGGCCGTGATCACCGTGCCGGCGTATTTCAACGATGCCCAGCGCAACGCCACCAAGGACGCCGGCAAGATTGCCGGGCTGGAGGTGCTGCGCATCATCAATGAGCCGACTGCCTCATCTCTGGCGTATGGGCTCGACAAAAAGAAGAACGAAATTATCGCAGTCTATGATTTGGGCGGCGGGACGTTCGATGTTTCGATTTTGGAGGTGGGCGACGGCGTGTTCCAGGTGCGCTCCACCAGCGGCGATACGTTCCTCGGCGGCGATGATTTCGACCTGCGCATCATGGATTATCTGATCGAACAGTTCAAGAAGGATAACGGCATTGACCTGCACAATGACCGCCAGGCATTGCAGCGCTTGAAGGAAGCCGCCGAAAAGGCAAAGATCGAGCTTTCGACGACGATGCAGACCGAAATCAATCTGCCGTATCTCACAGCAGATGCCAGCGGTCCCAAGCACCTGGTGACAACCCTGACGCGCGCCAAACTGGAACAACTCACGGCGGATCTGGTGGACCGCACGATTGCGCCGGTCAAACAAGCCCTGGCAGATGCCGGCTTGAAGGCAGGCGATATCAACGAAGTGGTGCTGGTAGGCGGTATGACGCGCATGCCTGCCATCCAGGACCGCGTTCGCGCCTTCTTTGGGAAAGAGCCGCACAAAGGCGTGAACCCGGATGAAGTCGTTGCCATTGGCGCGGCGATTCAGGCGGGCGTGCTGGGCGGAGAGGTAAAGGATATCCTCCTGCTCGATGTCACGCCGCTGACACTTTCCATTGAAACGCTGGGCGGGGTTGCCACCCCGCAAATCGAGCGCAACACCACCATCCCCACGCGCAAGAGCCAAATCTTTTCCACCGCCACCGATAACCAGACCCAGGTGGAAATCCATGTGCTTCAGGGCGAACGCCCCATGGCGGCAGATAACAAGTCGCTGGGCAAGTTCATCCTGGATGGCATCCCCCCCGCGCCGCGCGGCGTGCCGCAAATCGAGGTGACGTTCGATATTGACGCAAACGGTATCCTGAAAGTCACCGCGCAAGACAAGGCGACGGGACGCTCACAGCACATTACCATCACCGCCTCTTCGGGGCTGAGCGAAGCGGAGATCGAAAAAATGCGCAAGGACGCCGAAGCCCACGCCGAAGAAGACCGGCGGCGACGGGAACTGATCGAAGCCCGCAACCACGCCGATAATACCGTCTATGCCGCAGAAAAAGCCCTGCGCGAGTTTGGCGAGAAGGTGCCGGCGGAAGTGCGGAACGAAGTGGAGTCGAAAGTAAGCGAAGTGAAACGGGCAGCGGAAGGAGAAGATACCGCCGCTATCAAAGCCGCCACTGAAGCGCTGGGGCTGGCAGTGCAGAAGATTGGCGCCAGCGTCTATGAGCAGAATCCCGCTGCGGGGGCGGGCGAAGCGAAATCTTCCTCCGCAGAAGACGGGCCCGAAGTAGTGGATGGAGAAGTTAAGGAATAAGATTCTCGAAGGTCGAACCCTCCCCATGGATGTTCGACCTTCGAGGCTTAGCTTGTTATGAGCAACCGAGATTATTACGACATCCTGGGCGTAGGACGGAACGCAAGTGATGATGAAATCAAAGCCGCGTTTCGTAAACTTGCGCGCCAGTACCATCCCGACGTGAATAAAGAGCCGGGCGCCGAGGAAAAGTTTAAGGAAATCAACGAAGCGTACGGTGTATTGTCGGACCGCGAAAAGCGCGCCCGCTATGACCGCTTTGGGCGGGAAGGGCTGGGCAACATGGGCGGCTTCCACGATTACACCGTGGATTTTGGCGATCTCTTCGAGGAATTGTTTGGGAGTTTCGGCTTTTCGACCGGCCGAAGTTCGCGCCGTTCGCCGCGCCGCGGGCGTGACCTGCAAATGCAGGTTCGGTTGACGTTTGAAGAAGCGGTCTTCGGCGTGGAAAAGGAAATCGAATTTCAGCGCGAGGAGGTTTGTTCGCGCTGTAACGGTTCGGGGGCAGAGCCGGGCACTTCGCCGGTGCGCTGCGCCGCGTGCAACGGACAGGGAGAAGTGCGTCAAATCCGCCAGACTTTTCTCGGTCAGATGGTACAAACTTCCACCTGCCCTTCGTGCAATGGACGCGGCGAAACCATTTCCACTCCCTGTAAGACCTGCCGCGGCGGAGGACTGGAGCGCAAGACGGTCGCCAAAAAAGTGCAGATTCCCGCCGGTGTGGATAACGGAACCCAGATTCGTTTGGCGGGCGAGGGCGGACCGGGCGTCTATGGCGGACCGAACGGGAATTTGTTCCTCATCCTGGATGTCGAACCGCACAAGTTCTTCAAACGGCGGGAGAACGACATCATCCTCAACATTGACATCAACGTGGCGCAGGCGGCGCTCGGAGCAGAAATCGAAGTGCCAACGCTGGAGGGCAGCGAAAAGTTGAAAATTCCCGCCGGCACACAACCGGGCAAGGTCTTTACGCTGAGAGGCAAAGGCGTTCCCTACCTGCGGCGAAAAGAGCGCGGCGATCAACTGGTTATCGTCAATGTGGAAGTGCCTGTCAAACTCACCAAAGAACAGCGCGAGTTATTCGAGAAACTGGCAGCCTCGCTGGGAACCACCGTCAAGCCGCGGGAAAAAGGATTTTTAGACTGGCTGAACGAGACCTTCGGCGGGGAGTGAATGGTTCGCCGACGGGCGCGTAAGAGAACGCGCCCTACGCAAACATTACGGAAATATTTTCTTAAAGATCATTATCTTGTGCCCCACCTGCCTGCTGGCTTGGATTTGGCAATCCAAGCCAGCCTTGCGTTGTAATGCCTGGATTGCCAGAATAATTGGAAAAGTGCAACACGTCCGGGCAATGCTTGTCTATCCCGAACTCACGTTAAATACAAAACACGAGTCCCGCAGCAATACCTGTGCGGGACTCGCATTTTCCCTCATGCAGAACGGCAGAGACCGCCTTACCTGCCGTAGCGGCTGCGGATTTGCGGCAGGAAGTATTCATCAAAGAAGCGGTCGGCATCGTAATCGGGCTTCCAGCCCCACTCGGTGCGGGCAAGGGTGTCGTCCACATCTTCGGGCCAGGAATCCACAATCCCCTGACGGCGCGGGTTGGGCGCAAAGGTAATCTGCGCATCGGCGAACGCCCTCAACGCCCGCTCGCGGAACTCGCCCGCCGTAAGAGCAAACGCGGCAACATTGAACACCTGATGCTTCAACTGCTCGCGCGGCACATTCAGCAGCATCAGCAGCGATTTGATGGCATCGGGCATGGCCATGAACGAAATCTTCGTATCTTCGCGCACAAAACAGGCATAGGGCTTTCCCTGCGCGGCGGCATGGAGCATTTCGGGACCGTAGTCGCTCGTCCCGCCGCTGGGCAGGGTAAAAGCGGAGATCAAGCCGGGAAAACGAATCGCCCGAAAGTCCAGAAAATGAGGCGGGGTTTCATCCAGATGCTTCTGCCCATAGAAGCGGCTGTAATAAATTCCCAGTTTTTCGCAATAGAGTTTATTGCATCCGTACATGGTGTGAGGCGAGTTGTATTCGTCCTCTTTCACGGCGCCCGCCGCACGCTTGGTCGCCAGGTCGGGCATGCCATAGGCGGCAATGGAACTTGGGAAAAGAAACTTGACCGATTTGCGATACTTCTCCGAGCGGTACGCCGCCATCATCAGAAGCTGCATGGTGCCTTCCACATTGATACGGTGCGCCTCCTCGCTTGCCACCTCCGCCTTAGAGGAAAGCGAAGCCGCCAGGTGAAAAATCACATCGAAGTCGTAATCATAGAAAGTCTTGATTTTGTACACCAAATCCCCCTGCGCGTGTTCTGCCGCCAACCCCCTGAGGCTCTCCGGCAGCGGAGCCAGGTCCGCCGTCACAATTTTGTAACCGCCCTGTTTTGCCAAGCCTTGCACCAAAGCCTGTCCAATCTCGCCGCAGGCGCCGGTCACCAGCACAAGCCGTTCAGTCATAGAATCTCCTTGTGAGCCGTGAAGTTTCCGCATTACGCGGTAGAATTTTACAAGTATTGTACAACACCCCCAAACAAAATCAGCACGAAGATTGTCACCATTCCATGCGACGTTTTCCTCCTCCACTTTTCACCATGAACAATTCACTGCGGCGGGTTTCTCTTATCTCGGTATTGGGATGGTTGTTGCTGGCTGCCTGTCTCTCGCCTGCAGCAGACTCCTCCACCCCAACCCCGCCTCCCTCCGAAACCCCGCTTCCTTCTCCGACCATCGTCTGGTTCCCCCCTTCTGCCACGCCTACGCTGAAAGTTTTGCCCACCCCCAGCGCCACCCCGCAGATGAATCCCGGCGTAGGGGCATTGCGCTTTAGTGATGATTTCTCGAACGCCGCCGATTGGGATACCGCCGTCTCCGACCAGGCAAGCGCCGCCGTCAGCCGCAACCGCCTGACGCTCGTCGCCGAGCCGGGAGTGTATCTCGCCAGTTTGAACCGCAAAGAGACCTTCGGCGATTTCTACGCGGAAATTACCGCCCGCCCCAGCCTGTGCCGCGGCGAGAGCAGTTACGGTCTCATCGTTCGTTTCAGCGGCAGTTCGTTCTACCGCTTCACCCTCACCTGCAACTCGCTCATCTCTGCCGAGCGCATTCGAAACAACGTGCGGCTGGTGATGCAGCCGCCCATCCCCAGCGGAGATGCGCCGCCCGGCGCGCCGGGGGAAGTGCGTATTGGAATGTGGGCGGCGGGAAATGAAATGCGCCTGTTCCTCAACGGACGCTTTCAATTCAGCATCAGCGACCCCAGTTCTCCCAGCGGAGCCTTGGGCGTGTTCGTGAAAGGCGCCGGCGATACGCCCGTGAGTGTTACGTTTTCCGAATTAAGCGTGTATGATGTGAATTACACCCCGCCGACCAGCACCCCTCAGCCATAAAGAGCGGCACAGCGCACAGGATATACCTTGCGTAAGCGGCGTTCTCTAGCGTCGTGCAGGAAAGTAAATCAGGCAACATGAGAAACAAACTCAACAACCTCAGCAACAAAGAATGGCTGAAATTCCAGAAATCCTGGTTCATCCACAACCCGCCTCCGCGTAAAAAAGGCGTGTTGGTGCATCCTGCCAAATTTCCCGAAACGCTGGCGCAGGAGTTCATCGAGTTTTTCACGCGGCAGGGCGAAACCGTTCTCGACCCGATGGCAGGCACCGGCTCGACTCTCATTGCCGCGCTGCGGGCGGGACGTCACAGTTACGGCGTGGAATTGAATCCCAAATACGTGCGCATCGCTCAGCAAATCATCGAAGAAGAACGCGCCGCGCTGGGAGAAAAAGCCGCAACTCTCAAATCCGAAATCGTACATGGGAACGCCGCCCATATTGAGGCGTATCCATTCCCTGTGATTGATTATGTATTAACCTCACCCCCCTATTGGGATATGCTGCGCGCCAGAGGCGCGCAGAATCAAAAAAAGCGCCGCTCTACCGACGGACTCGATGTGCATTATTCGGATGACCCCAACGACCTGGGCAACATCGCCGATTACGAAGAATTTCTTGCCAGGCTGGTGGACATTTATAAAGGGCTGAAGCCCCTGCTGCGCGAAAAGGCCTACCTCACCATCATCGTCAAGAACGTAAAAAAAGGCGGAAAGATGTACCCCCTGGCATGGGACCTGGGGCGGGAACTCGGCAAAATCTACGCCCTCAAGGACGAGAAAATCTGGCTGCAGGATAACCAGCCGCTTGCTCCCTTCGGGCTTGGCTCAGCATGGGTCAGCAATACCTTTCATCATTACTGTTTGCAGTTTCGAAACGAATAATCTCCTTTCCGTGGTCAACACTTCTGATTTCGTTCGTCTTCCCTACACCTCCGACCTGACCGAAGGCGGAATTGCCTACGCGCTGCACTCCCTGCCCTACACCTACAACCGCATGGGCGGCTCTCCCTACAACCGCCTGCGCCGAATGGTGGCAGGCATAGCGGTGGAACTGGCTTTTCGGCGTTATCTGACACAACAAAACGTTCCCTTCGATGTCAAAGGCGCAGCGCCGTTCACAGACCCCGACCGTTACGACGTGGCATTGGGCGGGCGGCGCTGCGATATCAAATCCTTTCTCATCTCGTCCCGCAGGCAAATCGCTGAAATACGGCGCAGCCCGCAGGTCCTGCTCGATGCGCCGGCGCTGGTTCCATCCGACCAAAATGCCGCAGAAGGACATTCGGACAGAGATATTTACCTCTTCGCATTTCTAACCGGGCTGCTCACCCTCTCGCGGGAAGACCTGCAAAAAGCCGTCGCAAAGCGGCTGCCGCTGTGTCTGATTCATATTCTGCCGCGCCACTGGCAGCGCCCGGCAGAATGGACCTTGCCCGCAAGGCTGAGCCTCAAATCCGAATCGGCGCAGACTCAAATTGTGGAACTCCACGGGCAGGCAGCGGGAGGCGAGATGCGGAGCGTCACAGTGGAGTTGACTCCCCGCCGGCGGGTTCAAATTGCCGAAGAGTTCTTCAGCCTCATCTTCATCCAAAGTAAGTCCCTGCCCGATGCCCGCATCGGAATCCACAACAGCGCCCGCCGCGACACGTACCTGATCAGTCCGGCCGCCTGGGGGAACATCTGGGTCTATGGCATGGAGATTTGGCTGGCAGGCTGGCTGACGCGCGCCGAGTTCAATCAACAGGCAGCGCCGCTGCCCGAAGGACAACGGGTTTACCAATACAATAAAACCCACATTAAAAACCTGGCTGTACCCGTCCGCCGCCTCAGGCCAATATCAGAGTTATTGAAACGCACAAAGGAATGGAGCCAATGAAAAGCAAATGGATTCTTATGGGAGGGATCGCCCTCTCGCTGCTGGCATGTAATTTTGTCACGCAGATGGTCTTTCCGCCAACCCCCACACCAACCGCCACCCTCACCGCCACCCCCACCGCATCACCCACGCCCACCGCCACGCCGCTGCTGCCGGCGTACATTCCCCCGCAATGCGATGCCTCTGCTCCGCTGGCAACCATTCCTCCCGATGTTGCCATCATCCCCACTCCGCAATACGAAACCGAGCCCATTTCCAAAGAGATGCAGCTGCAGATTGTGAATGAGATCGAACACATCGTAAAAGAAGTATATGTGTACCCGGACTACAACGGCAAAGACTGGGAAAGCATTGTGGCATACTACCGCGGCATGGTGGAGAACGGCATCGAAACTGAAGCGTTCTACTACGAAATGCAAAACATGATCAATGAATTGGGAGATGATCACTCTGCCTTCATCTCGCCGGTGGAGGTTAAACTCTCGGAGGAGGAATTGAAAGGCAGGGTGAAGTTTGTCGGCGTGGGAGTGTACAGCGATGTGGACTTCGAACGCGGCAAAATCGTGGTTATCTCCACCTTTCCCGGTTCGCCAGCCGACTACGCCGGCTTGAAACCGCACGACAGCATCCTGCTGGTGGATGGAAAACCGATTACCTTCGAAACGGGCGTGCGCACCCTCGGGCCGGAATGCACCGCCGTCAGGCTGACCGTTCAATCGCCGGGCGAAGCCCCGCGCGATGTGATGCTGGTGCGCGCCGCCATTCAGGGCAACATCCCCATAGATGCCCGCCTGGTTGACACCAAAGACGGCTCGAAAATCGGCTACATCTTCATCCCATCCTTCTTCGATGAAACCCTCCCGCCCCAAATCGAAAAAGCCCTGCAGGATTTCGGTCCCCTCGATGGGCTCATCCTCGATGTGCGCTTGAACAGCGGCGGCAGCAGCACGGTTGCCTATCCCATCCTATCCTTGTTCACCAAAGGCAAACTCGGCGATTTTGTCAGCCGCACGACCTCGCGCCCCCTCGTGCTGAGCGCCACGCCGGTTCACAACTCGCAGACCGTTCCGCTGGTGGTACTGGTCAGCAAAGACACCGCCAGTTTTGGCGAAATCTTCGCCGGCGTGTTACGCGATGCGCGCGGGGCAAAAATCGCCGGCGAAACCAGCCTGGGCAACGTGGAAGTGCTGCACGGTTATGACTTCGATGATGGTTCAGTGCTGTGGATCGCCTCCGAAACCTTCGACTCCGCTTTTTCGGACGATGATTGGGAACGCGATGGAATCGTCCCAGATATTCAGGCATACGCCGAATGGGATACGTTCCTCTTCGAGACCGATCCGTCCATTGCCGCAGCGCTGAAGCTGCTGGGGCGTGAATAAATTCTCCTGTATCTACGCCCGGTGAGATTGCGGATTCATCGAACAACCCCGTAGCACAAGATTATGAAGGTTTACAAATTAATTCCGTAACCGCGCGCAATCGGCGTTCTCTTACGCC